>NZ_JBIVDE010000006.1:0-381320 GCF_044746945.1 Streptomyces sp. NPDC090127
CTCCACAAACGTCCCCGGCGACGACATCACCGTCACCCCACCCACCAACGCCAAGGAACAATCCCCCTGACGCAACCCCTGCACCGCCATGTGCAGCGACACCAGCGACGACGAACACGCCGTGTCCACCGTCACCGCCGGCCCCTCAAGACCGAACGAGTACGCCACCCGGCCCGACAGGACGCTCGCCGCGCTGCCGGTCATCCGCTGTCCCTCGGCCCCGCCCTGTCCGCCGTCGCCCTGGTCGCGGAAGGTGAACGTTCCGGCGTAGACGCCGGTGGTGGAGCCGCGCAGCGCGGCCGGATCGATCCCGGACCGCTCCAGCGCCTCCCACGACACCTCCAGGAACAAACGCTGCTGCGGATCCATCGCCAACGCCTCACGCGGCGAGATCCCGAAGAACTCCGCGTCGAACTCGGCCGCCTCGTGCAGGAAGCCACCCTCACGCGTATACGACGTCCCCGGACGCTCAGCCCCCGGGTCGTACAACTCCTCCAGATCCCACCCACGATCCACCGGAAACCCCGAGACCGCGTCACGACCCGACTCCACCAACCGCCACAGATCCTCCGGCGAAGCCACCCCACCCGGATACCGGCACCCCATACCCACGACGACGATCGGGTCGTCCTCCTGGGCGCCGGGGCCGGAGGCGGTCCGGGCGGGCGTGGACTCATCGGCCGTGCCGAGGAGTTCGTCGCGCACGAACCGGACGACGGCGTCGGTCGTGGGGTGGTCGAAGATCAGCGTGGCCGGGAGGCGGAGCCCGGTGGTCGTGCTCAGCCGGTCGCCCAGCTCCACGGCGGTGAGGGAGTCGAACCCGAGCCCCTTGAAGGTGCGTACGGTGTCGACGGCGTCCGCCGAGGCGTACCCCATGACGGCGGCGACATCGGTGCGGACGGCCTCGTCGACCAGCCGCTCGGCCTCCTCCCTGGGCAGTCCCACGACCCGGCCGGCGAGCCCGGCAGCGCCCGGCGCGGCGGCCGTGTCCGCCGGGGCGACGCCCGCGGCGGGAGCCGGCGCACGCCCGCCGCCCGGCGCCCAGAGGGCGCCGTCGCGCAGGGCGATCTCCGGCTCGCCCGAGGCGATCGCGGCGGGCAGCGCCCGCAGCGACTCCCGAACCCTGCCCAGGTCCAGCAGGCCGACCCGGCCCGGGTGCTCGGCGCCCAGGGCGCGGAGCCGGTCCCACAGCGTGCCGCCGGCCGGGTCCGGCGCGCCGTCCTCGACCCTGACCTCGACGCCGGTGGAGACGGCGCCGCGGGTGACGCACACGACGCGCGATCCGGTGAGGCGGTCGTCCGCGAGGCAGGCGCGCACCTGGTCGAGGATCGACCCGTCGAGCGCCGGTACGGGGCATGGTACGAGGATCACCTCGGGCGCCCCGGCCTGCGACGCGGCCGCCAGGGTGGTCACGTCCGGGTGGACGGCCACGCCTCCGGTGGCGGTGGTGAGGGCCGTGGCGAGGCCGAAGCCGTCGTGGCCCAAGAGGGCCCAGAGCCCGGACGGTTCCGCCAGGTGAGCGACGTCGAGCGGTCTCCAGGCGCCGCCCCGAGGGAGGGCACGCCTCCCTCCGCCGGCGGGCGTCGGCAGCCAGTAAGGACGGCGCTGGAAGGCGTACGTCGGCAGGGGCGCTCTGCGAGCTCCGTCGTGGACCGTGGTCCGCTCCCACGCCACGGTGGCCCCGTTGGTGTGGACGGCGGCGAGCGCGCCGAGCAGCGCGGGCACCTCGGGCCTGCCGCGCCGGGCGGTCGCGGCGAACACGGCGCCCTCCCGGTCCGGCAGGCAGTCGCGGCCCATGGCGGCGAGGACCGCGTCCGGTCCGATCTCCAGGAAGAGGCGCACGTCCCGTGCCGCGAGCGCGTGCATGCCGTCGTGGAAGCGGACGGCCTCGCGGGCGTGCCGCACCCAGTACTCGGGCGTGGCGATGGCTTCGGCGTCGACGGCACGGCCCGTCAGGTTGGACACCACGTCGATGCGGGGCGCCCGGTAGTCGAGGCCGGCCGCCACCTCGCGGAAGGCGTCGAGCATCGGGTCCATGCGGGGCGAGTGGAACGCGTGGCTGACGCGCAGGCGGGTGGCCTTGCGCCCGCGGGCCCGCCACAGTTCGGCGAGTTCGAGCACGGCGTCCTCGTCGCCGGCGACCACGGTGGACAGGGGGCCGTTGACGGCGGCGACGGAGACCCGGTCCTCCAGACCGGCGAGGGTGGGCGACACCTCCTCCTCGGAGGCCTGGACGGAGACCATGGCCCCGCCGGCCGGCAGGTCCTGCATGAGCCGGCCGCGCGCCACGACGAGGGCGGCGGCATCCTTCAGGGAGAGGACCCCGGCGCAGTGGGCCGCGGCGATCTCGCCGACGGAGTGGCCGACGACGACGTCGGGGGCGAGGCCCCAGTGGGTCAACAGGCGGAAGAGCGCGGTCTCGTAGGCGAAGAGCGCGGGCTGCGTGTACGCGGTGCGGTGCAGGGGTCCGTCGCCGTCCTCAGCACCCGCCGGGTCCTCGGCGGTCTTGGTTCCGGTCTCGGTTGCGGTCCCGGTTCCGGTCCCGGCCCCGGTCTCGGTCCCGGTTCCGGTTCCGGTTCCGAACATGACCTCGCGCAGGGGCCGGTCGAGGTGTTCGTCGAGAAGGGCGCAGACCTCGTCCAGGGCCGTGGCGAACACGGGGTACGTGGCGTACAGCTCCCGGCCCATGCCCGTGCGCTGGCTGCCCTGGCCCGTGAAGAGGAAGGCGAGCCCGCCGGGGCGGACGGTTCCCGTCGTCGCTGTGGCGGGGGCGCTCCCGGCGGCGAGCCCGGCGAGCGCGGTCCGCGCCGCGTCGGGGCCTTCGGCGAGGACGAGCGCGCGGTGCTCGAAGTGGGTGCGGGTGACGGCCAGCGAGTGGGCGATGTCGTCGAGGCGCTGCTCGGGGTGGGTCTCCAGGTGGGCGCGCAGGGCGTCGGCCTGGGCGCGCAGGGCGTCGGGGGTGCGGCCGGACACCGCGATCGGGACGGGTACGGAGACGGCCGCCAGGGCCTGGGGCGACTCCGTCCGCGCCGACGGTCTCGCCGTTTCCGCCGCCTCCGCCGTTTCCGCGACCGTCCCCGGGTCTGCGAGGACGAGGTGGCAGTTGGTGCCGCCCATGCCGAACGACGAGACACCCGCGAGGAGCCGGCCGTCGCCCTCCGTGGTCTCCAGCGGGCTGAGGCGGTCGTTGACACGCAGACGGAGGTCGTCGAGGGGGATGGCGGGGTTGGCGGAGCGGAAACCGAGACTCGCGGGGAGCGCCCGCTCCCGCAGCGAGAGGACCGCCTTGATGAGGCCCGCGATGCCCGCGGCGCCCTCCAGGTGGCCGATGTTGGGCTTCACCGAGCCGACGAGCAGCGGGGTCCGGGCCGCCCGGCCGCTGCCCTGCCCGAGGACGGCGCCGACCGCGGCCGCCTCGATGGGGTCGCCGAGGGGGGTGCCGGTGCCGTGCAGCTCGACGAAGCGGACGGCCGCGGGGTCGGCACCCGCCCGCTCGTACGCGCGGCGCAGCACTTCCTCCTGCGCGGCGCCGTGCGGGGCGGTGAGGTTGTCGCCGCCGCCGTCGTTGTTGACGGCGCCGCCGAGGACGAGACCGTGGACGGTGTCGCCGTCCGCGCGGGCCCGGCTCAGGGTCTTCAGGACGACGACACCGCCGCCCTCACCCCGTACGTAACCGTTGGCACGCTCGTCGAAGGTGTACGTGCGGCCGTCGGGCGACAGCGCGCCGAACCGTTCGGCGACGGCGAAGCCCTCGGGAACCAGGTTCAGGCTGACGCCACCCGCGAGGGCCACCTCGGAGTCGCCCTTGCGCAGGCTCTCGCAGGCGAGCTGGACGGCGACCAGCGAGGAGGACTGGGCGGTGTCGACGACGAGGCTGGGGCCGCGCAGGCCGAGGACGTAGGAGACCCGGTTGGCGATGATGCCCCGGCTGACGCCGGTGATGGTGTGGTGGGTGAGGGCGTCGGAGCCGTGCTCGTGGGCCAGTTTGGCGTAGTCGTCCCAGATCGCGCCGACGAAGACACCGGCCCGTGCCCCCCGGAGCGTGCCCGGGACGACTCCGGCGTTCTCCAGCGCCTCCCAGACGAGTTCGAGCATGAGGCGCTGCTGCGGGTCGATGGCCGCCGCCTCCCGCGGGGTGATCCCGAAGAACTCGGGATCGAACTCCTCGACACCGTCGAGGAATCCGGCCGGCCGGTCGACCGCCCCGGCCGGGAGGCCGGGACGGGCGTCGGGCGACCGGTCGGACACCGCGCTCTCGCCGGCCGTGAGCAGCCGCCAGTACGCCTCGGGCCCCGCCGCTCCGGGGAAGCGGCAGGCCATCCCGACGACGGCGATGGGCTCCTCGGGCACTGCAGTGTCCATGGTGTGCTCGTCCTTTCCGTGGGCGCGCGGGCACGCTGAGGGGCGCGGCAAAAGGTGTGCTGAAGGGGCGCGGCGAGATGTGCTGGAGGGGTGCGGGGAGGGAGACGCAAAGGAGAAGGGGGAGAGAGAGGGGGAGGGAAGGCGGCGCGGATCAGCCGTACGTGTAGAAGCCGCGGCCGGACTTCTTGCCGAGCAGGCCGCCGTCGACCATGCGCAGCAGCAGCGGCGGAGGCGCGTAGAGCGGCTCCTTGAACTCCTCGTACATCGCCTGCGCGATGGAGACGGTGGTGTCGACACCGATGAGGTCGACAAGACGGAGCGGCCCCATGGGGTGCGAGCAGCCGTGGACCATGCCGTCGTCGATGACCTGGGCCGTCGCGAGGCCGGAGTCGAGCATCCGGACGGCCGAGAGGAGGTACGGGAAGAGCAGGGCGTTCACGACGAAGCCGGCCCGGTCGGGGGACGTGATCGGCTTCTTGCCGAGGACGTCCTTGACGAAGGCGAGTGCCCTGGCGCTCACCGCCGGCTCGGTGAGCACGGAGTCGACGATCTCGACCAGCGGCATGACCGGGGCGGGGTTGAAGAAGTGCATGCCGAGCACCTGGCCGGGCCGGTGGGTGGCGCCGGCGAGCCGCACGATCGGCAGCGAGGAGGTGTTGGAGGCGAGGATCGCGTCCGGGTCCGTGAGGATCTTGTCGAGGGTGGTGAACAGCTCCAGCTTGAGCGCTTCGTCCTCCTTGACGGCCTCGATCACGAGCTGCCGGTCGGCCAGTTCGCCGAGGTCGCGGGTGAAGGAGACCCGGCCGAGGGCCGCGTCGCGCTCCTGCTCCGTCAGCTTCCCCTTGGTGACACCCCGGTCGAGGGAGCGGGTCAGCCGCTGCGGTCCGGTGACGAGGGAGCCGGCGGAGGAGACCTGGACGATGACGTCGAGTCCGGCGCGGGCGCACAGTTCGGCGACGCCGCTGCCCATGATGCCGCTGCCGACGATACCGACGCGCCGGATGGCGGGGTCGGCGCCGGCGGTCGTCTTCGTATCCGTCACGCGCTCCGTCATGCTCCGGTCCCCCAGGTGAGAAGTGCCGCTCCGATGGACATGCCGCCGCCGAATCCGGCGAGCAGCACCAGCTGCCCCGGGGACAGCGCCCCGCTGCGATGGGCGTCGTCGAGAGCGACGGGAACCGACGCGCTGCCCACGTTTCCGTACGTGCGCAAGGTGCGGTGGGTCACCGCGCGGGTCAGTCCCGCACGCTCCACGACGTCGCTGAGCAGGACGCCGTTGGCCTGGTGGGGCACGAAGTGGTCGACCCGTTCGAGGTCCACGCCGGTGCGCCGGGCGAGCCCGCCGAGCGCCTGCGGGACGTGGTCGGTGACGAAGTCCCGTACGCCTCGGCCGTCCATGCGGAAGAAGTGGCCGCCTTCGGCGACGGTGCTCTCCGAGGCCGGGTTCCGGCTGCCGCCGGCCTCGACCCGGATGAGGCCGTGGGCGTCGCCGCGGCTGGCGAGGTCGACGCCGATGATCCCGTACGGGGCGGGCACCGCGCCGACCACGGCGGCGCCGGCGCCGTCCGCGAAGAGGACGGCGGTGCGGCGGTCGTCGAAGTCGAGGATGCGCGAGTAGAGGTCGGCGCCGATGACGAGGACCCGGCTGTCGGGTGCCGCCGCCACGAGGCAGCGGGCCAGCTCGAGGGCGTAGACGAATCCGCTGCAGACGACGTTGACGTCGAAGCAGGCGGCGTTGACGGCGCCCAGGGCCGTCTGCACGAGGTAGGAGGTAGGAGGCTGGGGGAAGTCGCCCGTCGAGGTGGAGACGATGAGGTAGTCGATCTGGTCCGCTGCCAGTCCGGCCTGTTCGAGGGCGTTCTCGGCGGCGCGCGTGGCGAGGTCGGAGGTGGCTTCGTAGGGGGCGGCGTAGCGCCGCGAGCGGATCTGGGTCTTCCGCTCGATCCACTCCGGGGTGACCCCTACACGGGCGGCGATCTCCTCGTTGTCGACCTCGCGCTTGGGCAGGTAGGAGCCCGTGGCGAGGATCCCTATGTGTCGGTCCGTCATGTCAGACCGCCCCTGTGGTCGCGCGCAGGGGGTTGATGCGCTCTTCGCCGAGGCGGGCGCGGAGTTCGGGGTCGGTGACCCCGAGGCCTTCCTCGGGTGCGAGGCAGAGTACGCCGACCTTGCCGGTGTGGCGGTTTTCCTGGACGAGCCGTGCCGCCTCGCCGACCTCGGCGAGCGGGTAGACCTCGGAGAGGATCGGGGAGAGGTGCCCGAGCCGGAAGAGCCGGTTGCACTCGGCCTGCTCCTGGAGGTTCGCGGCGTGGCTGCCGACGACGCGCTTCAGGTTCATCCACAGGTAGCGGTTGTCGAAGTGGTGGTCGTAGCCGGTGCTGGAGCCGCAGGTGACGACGGTGCCGCCGGGGCGGACGACGAAGACCGAGATGCCGAAGGTGGCCCTGCCGATGTAGTCGAAGACGATGTGCGGGTCCTCGCCGACCTGGCGCCGGATCTCGCGGCCGAGCGCCTTGCCGAGTGCGATGGTCCGTTCCGGGCTGGGGGCGGTGTCGCCGCCGAGGCCGATCTCCGAGCGGTCGATGACCACGTCGCAGCCCAGTCGGCGCAGGAGCTCGGCCTTGCGCGGGGAGCCGACGACCCCGACCGGGATGCCGCCCGCGTTCTTCACCATCTGGACGGCGAAGGCGCCGAGCCCGCCGGTCGCGCCCCAGATCAGCACGATGTCGCCCTGCTTGACGCGGGCGCCCTTGTCGCTGACGAGCATCCGGTAGGAGGTCGCTGCCGTCAGCATGACACCGGCGGCCTCCTCCCAGGTCAGATGGCCGGGCTTGGGCAGCAGCTGGCTCGCGCGGACGACGCTGTAGTGGGCGAGGCCGCCGAAGTTCGTCTCGTAGCCCCAGATGCGCTGCTCGGCGCCGAGCATCGCGTCGGCGTGGGTCGCGGGCTCCTCCGCGTCGACCTGGACGCAGGAGACCACGACGTGGTCGCCTGCCTTCCAGCGGCGGACCCCGGCGCCGACCCGGACCACGACGCCGGCGGCGTCCGAGCCGAGGACGTGGTGCGGCAGGTCGTGCCTGGCCGCGTCGCCGCCCTGGCGGCCGTACCGCTCGAGGAAGTCGAAGGTGGGCTTCGGCTCGAACGTGGCGGACCAGACGGTGTTGTAGTTCACCGAACTCGCCATGACCGCGACGACGACCTCGTCCGGCGCGAGCTCGGGCATCGGCACCCGCCCCACCTGCAGCGACTTCCGGACGTCCCGGTCCTCGATGCCGGCGAACATGTCCACGTCCGCCGCACGCAGATGCGCGGCCAGGTACTCCGCGGGTAACGCGTGCCGTTCCAGCTCGTCCGGTCCGGCCCCTGCGAGCACGGCCTCGGCCAGAGCATCCATGTCTCCCCCTCCTTGATGAGCTCGACAGCGCACGCGCACGGCGGCAGCGGCGGACGGCACTGCGTCCGCAGGTGACCGAGCTGTGGGTGCGGGAACACGGGGCTCTTCCTCACCGCGCTGTGAGCCATCGAGCGCCCCGGTACGAACGACGTTACGCATCCCGGAGCCGCACCCCCACCCTTAACCGCCCCCTAGCCACTCCCCACGCTCCCGACCCCCGGAGAGGGGGTGGCCGCGCCCCGGGCACTGGGGTGGGGAACCCCTGCGAGCAGGGGTGGGGACGCCGACGGACTCGGCGGGCGGGGGGGAATCGACGGAGGCAGAGGCGACCGTGCAGGAGGCTCGACGCGAAGAACGCGTCAAGAATGGGCCGGCCGTGGCCAGACCCCGATAAAACGTACGCTTCTCCGGCGCGCCGCTCACGTGACGCAGGCCACACCGGTGCTAGCGTGATGAAACCAGCGTTTCGGCTGGTCATGACGTTTCTGCTTGTGGTGGGGCGGGTGGGACTCGAACCCACGGCCGACGGATTATGAGTCCGCTGCTCTAACCGGCTGAGCTACCGCCCCTTACCGCGTGGCGCGTACATGTGTGCGCGCCGTCTGCCGCAGCATAGCCGCTCATACGATCTCCTGCTCCGGATGGTCGGCCACCGCTGCGGACTGCTCGACCATGAGGACAGCGCGGCGTGGCGCACGGTTCCCGGGCAAAAGAAAAAGGACCCCTAGGGGTCCTTCTTCGCTCGCTCCCCCGGCTGGACTCGAACCAGCAACCCTCCGGTTAACAGCCGAATGCTCTGCCAATTGAGCTACAGGGGATCGCGCTCCCCCGACTGGACTCGAACCAGTAACCTGCCGGTTAACAGCCGGCTGCTCTGCCAATTGAGCTACAGGGGATTGCTGCGTTGCACCGAACGGATCCACCTCGGGTGTCCCCGGGCGGCGCGCCTTCGCTGCGACACATACATTAGCGCAAGCAGGGGGGTGCTCCGCCAATCGGTATGCCGTGGGCGCTCGTGGGCACCAGTGAGGCAACAGGGAAGCTCAAGGGAAGGTGGTGCCGCCGTGCGGTACAAGCTGACGTTCGTCGTGGGGCTGGCCCTCGGTTTCGTCATCGGGACGCGCGCCGGGCGCGAGCGCTACGAGCAGATGAAGAAGTCGGCCAGGGAGATCTCGCAGAACCCGGCGGTCCGCAACGCCGCCGAGTCCGCGGCGCAGACCGGCCGCCAGGTCGCCGGCAAGGCGTTCCACGCGGTGAGCGACAAGGTGGGCGACAGGATCCCCGCCTCGGTCACCGACCGGATTCACACACTCCGCCACAACAACGGCCAGGTGACCGAGGACGAGTGGGGTGTGACCAACACCTGAGCCGGGCCCTCCGGGCGCAGCCCGCCCGACCGCGGTCGCGCGGCTCGGTCCGTGACCGGGCCGCCGTGCGCGGCGCCTGACGCGGCCGTGTGACGCGGGTCGCGTCGCGCGGTCGGTCGGCATGTGTCGCGCGGGCGGCGCGGCGGCCCTGGTTCAGGGTTCCTGGGGTTTGGGGTCGGCCGCCGCGGTCTTCCCGCGGGGCCGTCTCCGGGCCGAAAGCGGCCCCCTTACCCCGCACGCGCTCCCCTTACTCCCCCGCGTGCGGCAGAATCTCCTCCCATGGGGATAGTCGCCGGCTTGGACAGCTCTGCCGAGTTCACACGCATCGTCGTCTGCGACGCGGACACGGGTGCCGTACTGCGTCAGGGGTACGCCCCGCACCCGGGTGAGCCCAAGGCCACCGATGTCGACCCGCAGGCCTGGCTGCTCTCGCTCGGCGAGGCGGCCGGGGGCGGGCTGCTCGAAGGGGTGGAGGCCATCGGGGTCTCCGCCCAGCAGCACGGGCTCGTGCCGCTCGACGCGCAGGGCGGACTCGTCCGGCCCGCGCTGGTCGGCAACGACAAGCGCGCGCAGGTGGCCGCGGCCGACCTGGTCGAGGCGTTCGGCGGGCGGCAGGCCTGGGCCGAGGCCGTCGGCTCCGTACCGCAGGCCGGGCAGCCGGTCGCCAAGCTCCGCTGGCTGGCCCGCACCGAGCCGGAGCACGCCCAGCGCGTCGCGATGCTCCTCCAGCCGCACGACTGGCTGGTCTGGCAGCTCCTCGGCCGCCCCGCGCGCCGCACCACCGACCGCGGTGCCGCCTCCGCCACCGGCTACTGGTCGGCCGGCTCCGGCGCGTACCGTCCCGACCTCGTGGAGCTGGCCCTCGGTCACCAGGCCGTCCTGCCCGAGGTGCTCGGCCCCGCCGAGGCGGCCGGCACCACCCCCGAGGGGCTGCTGATCTCCGCCGGTACGGGCGAGACGATGGCCGCCGCGTTCGGGCTCGGCCTCGCCGTCGGCGACGCGGTCGTCTCCCTCGGCGCCTCCGGCTCGGTGATGGCCGTGCACCACGAGGCGCTCGCCGACCCGCAGGGTCTGATCACCTCCTTCGCGGACGCGACCGGGATGCACCTGCCGGTCGTCCACACCTCCAACGCGGTCCGGGCGCTGCGCGGGACCGCCGAGATGCTCGGCGCGGAGAGCCTGGACGAGCTGTCGGCGCTGGCCCTCAAGTCGACGCCGGGCGCCTCCGGGCTCGTCCTGCTCCCGTACCTGGAGGGCGAGCGCACCCCGCAGCTGCCGCACACCGCCGGCACGCTCAGCGGGCTGCGACGCGAGTCGATGAAGCCCGAGCACCTCGCCCGGGCCGCGTTCGAGGGCATGCTCTGCTCGCTCACCGACGCCATGGACGTCCTGCGCGGACGCGGCGTCGAGGTGCGCCGGGTGTTCCTGCTCGGCGCGGCGGCCGGGCTGCCCGCCGTCCAGGCGATCGCTCCCGCGATCTTCGGCGCCCAGGTCGTCGTCCCGCAGCCCGCGGACTACGCGGCGCTTGGCGCGGCCCGGCAGGCCGCGTGGGCGCTCGGGGCCGCCCGGGGCACGCTCTCGCCGACCGCTCCCCCGGCCTGGCAGGGCGCCGCCGCGCAGATCTTCGAGCCGGGCGAGGAGCTCGCGGTCGGTCAGGCGGTACGGCAGCAGTACACGGCCACCCGGGAGCAGATCCACCCGGGAGCGTTCGGCGCGTAGCGGCCTCGCGGGCGACGGGGTGTCGCGGCGGGGATTCGGCTGGTAGAGGAGTCCGTTCAAGACTCGACAAAACCCGGTCGTAACGCCGTGGGGGCGCGGGCGATAGTAGGACCCGTGCTCCTACGACTTCTCCGAACCCACCTTCGACCGTACAAGAAGCCCATCGGTCTGCTGGTCCTGCTGCAGTTCCTGCAGACCTGCGCGTCCCTCTACCTGCCGACCCTGAACGCCGACATCATCGACAACGGTGTCGTCAACGGGGACACCGGCTACATCCTGCGGTTCGGCGCCCTGATGGTCGCCGTCTCCGTGGTCCAGGTCGTCTGCAACGTCGGCGCGGTGTACTACGGCGCCAGGACCGCCTCCGCCCTCGGCCGGGACGTCCGCGCGGCGGTCTTCGACCGGGTGCAGTCCTTCTCGGCCCGCGAGGTCGGGCAGTTCGGCGCCCCGTCGCTGATCACCCGTACGACCAACGACGTCCAGCAGGTCCAGATGCTGGTCCTGATGGCGTTCACACTGATGGTCTCGGCGCCGATCATGTGCGTCGGCGGCATCGTCATGGCCCTGAGTCTCGACGTACCGCTGTCGGCGGTGCTGATCGCGGTCGTGCCGGTGCTCGCCGTGGCGGTGTCGCTGATCGTCAGGCGGATGCGCCCGCTGTTCCGGACGATGCAGGAGCGGCTCGACACGGTGAACCGGGTGCTGCGCGAGCAGATCACCGGCAACCGCGTGATCCGGGCCTTCGTGAAGGACGACTACGAGCGCGAGCGGTTCAAGGTCTCCAACACCGAGCTGACCGACGTCTCCATGGCGACGGGCCGGCTGATGGCGCTGATGTTCCCGACCGTGATGACGGTCGTGAACATCTCCAGCGTCGCGGTGGTCTGGTTCGGGGCGCACCGGATCGACAGCGGCGGGATGGAGATCGGCGCGCTGACCGCCTTCCTCGCCTATCTGATGCAGATCGTGATGGCCGTGATGATGGCCACCTTCATGTTCATGATGGTGCCGCGCGCCGAGGTGTGCGCCGAGCGCATCGAGGAGGTCCTCTCCACCGGGAGCAGCGTCGTACCGCCGGCCGAGCCGGTGCGCGAGCTGGGGCGGCGCGGTCATCTGGAGGTGCGCGGCGCGGACTTCCGCTACCCGGGCGCCGAGGAGTCGGTCCTGCGGGACGTGGAGCTGGTGGCGCGGCCGGGCGAGACGACGGCGATCATCGGGTCGACCGGCAGCGGCAAGTCGACGCTGCTGGGCCTGGTGCCACGCCTCTTCGACGTGACCGGCGGCGAGGTGCTCGTCGACGGCGTGGACGTACGGAAGCTGGCTCCGGAGCTGATGGCGCGGACGGTGGGGCTCGTCCCGCAGAAGCCGTACCTCTTCTCCGGCACGGTCGCGACGAACCTGCGGTACGGCAAGCCCGACGCGTCGGACGAGGAGTTGTGGCACGCGCTGGAGGTCGCGCAGGCGGCCGACTTCGTCAGGGAGCTGGAGCACGGTCTGGACGCGCCGATCGCGCAGGGCGGCACCAATGTGTCCGGCGGTCAGCGGCAGCGGCTCGCCATCGCGCGGACGCTGGTGCAGCGGCCGGAGATCTATCTCTTCGACGACTCCTTCTCGGCGCTGGACTACCGGACCGACGCCCTGCTGCGGGAGGCGCTGAAGGCGGAGACGGCGGACTCGACGGTGGTGATCGTCGCGCAGCGGGTGTCGACCATCCGCGAGGCGGACCGCATCGTGGTCCTCGACGAGGGCCGGGTCGTGGGCGCCGGACGCCATCACGAGCTGATGGCGGGCAATGAGACGTACCGGGAGATCGTGCTCTCCCAGCTGACCGAGGCGGAGGCAGCCTGATGGCCGGTCCTGGCGGACGAATGATGGCCGGTGGCGGCCCCGACCAGCGGTCGATGGACTTCAAGGGCTCCGGCAAGCGGCTGCTGCGGCAGCTGGCGCCCGAGCGCGGCGCGCTGTGGCTGATGCTGATCGCCGGTGTGCTCAGCGTGGCGGCGTCGGTGGTCGGCCCGAAGATCCTCGGCAAGGCGACCGATCTGATCTTCGCGGGCGTGGTCGGGCGGCAGATGCCCGACGGCACCACGAAGGCGCAGGCGATCGCGGGCCTGCGGGCCGAGGGCGACGGCGGGATGGCGGACATGCTGTCGGGGGTGGACTTCACCCCCGGGCAGGGCATCGACTTCACGTCGGTCGGCGAGGTGCTGCTGTGGGTCCTGGCGATCTACGTGGCGGCCGGTCTGCTCATGCTGGTGTCGACCCGGATGTCGATCAAGGTGATCAACCGGACCGTGTACCGGATGCGGGAGGACGTCCAGGCGAAGCTGGCGCGGCTGCCGCTGTCGTACTTCGACCGGGCCAAGCGCGGTGAGGTGCTGAGCCGGGCCACGAACGACATCGACAACATCTCGCAGACGCTCCAGCAGTCGATGGGGCAGCTGATCAACTCGCTGCTGACCATCGTCGGCGTGCTGGCGATGATGTTCTGGATCTCGCCGCTGCTCGCGCTGGTGGCGCTGGTGACCGTGCCGGTGTCGGTGGTCGTGGCGACGAAGGTCGGCAAGCGCTCGCAGCCGCACTTCGTACAGCAGTGGAAGTCCACGGGCACCCTGAACGCCCATGTGGAGGAGATGTACACCGGCCACGCGCTGGTGAAGGTCTTCGGCCGGCAGGCCGAGTCGGCGGCCGACTTCCGCGAGCAGAACGAGGCGCTGTACGAGGCCGGGTTCAAGGCCCAGTTCAACAGTGGCGTGATGCAGCCGGTGATGTTCTTCATCTCGAACATCAACTACGTGCTGGTCGCCGTCGTCGGCGGTCTGCGGGTGGCGAGCGGCACGCTGTCGATCGGTGACGTGCAGGCGTTCATCCAGTACTCCCGCCAGTTCTCGATGCCGCTGACGCAGGTCGCGTCGATGGCGAACCTGGTGCAGTCGGGTGTCGCGTCCGCCGAGCGGATCTTCGAGCTCCTCGACGCCGAGGAGCAGAGCCCGGACGCCCCGGCCTCGACCGAGCGGCCTTCGGTGGCGGCGGGCGCGGTGGCGCCGGCCAAGTCCGCGGCGGGGGCGGTGGCGCTGGGCGAGCCGGTGGTGGGCACGGTGGCGCTGGGCGAGCCGGCGGCGGGCAGGGTGACGGTGGGCAAGGTGGCGCTGGAGGACGTGGCGTTCCGCTACGAGCCGGACAAGCCGCTCATCGAGGACCTGTCCCTGACGGTCGAGCCGGGCCAGACCGTCGCGATCGTCGGCCCCACCGGCGCCGGCAAGACCACGCTGGTGAACCTGCTGATGCGCTTCTACGAGGTGACCGGCGGCCGGATCACTCTCGACGGGGTGGACATCTCGGCGATGCCCCGCGAGGAGCTGCGGTCCGGGATCGGCATGGTCCTCCAGGACACCTGGCTCTTCGGCGGCACGATCGCCGAGAACATCGCGTACGGCGCGAGCGGCGAGGTCACGCGGGAGCGGATCGAGGAGGCGGCGCGGGCGGCCCACGCCGACCGCTTCGTCCGGACCCTCCCCGACGGCTACGACACGGTCATCGACGACGAGGGCGGGAACGTCAGCGCCGGTGAGAAGCAGCTGATCACCATCGCCCGGGCCTTCCTGTCCGACCCGGTGATCCTCGTCCTGGACGAGGCGACCAGCTCGGTCGACACCCGTACCGAGGTCCTCATCCAGAAGGCGATGGCGCGACTGGCCCACGGCCGCACGTCGTTCGTGATCGCGCACCGGCTCTCCACCATCCGGGACGCGGACGTGATCCTGGTGATGGAGAGCGGCTCGATCGTCGAACAGGGCACGCACGACGAGCTGTTGGCCTCCGGCGGGGCGTACGCACGGCTGTACGCGGCCCAGTTCGCGCAGGCGGTCGTGGAGGTCGACTGACCGGAGGCCCGCCCGCGGTCGACTGACCGGAGGGTCGCCGGACGGTCAGTCCAGGTAACCCCGCAGCTGGTCCGCGAAGGCGTGGTCCCGCAGCTTGTTGAGGGTCTTCGACTCGATCTGGCGGATGCGTTCGCGCGTCACGCCGAAGAGCCGGCCGATCTCCTCCAGGGTGCGGGGCCTGCCGTCGTCGAGGCCGTAGCGGAGCTGGACCACCTTGCGTTCGCGCTCGCCCAGGGTGGAGAGGACGGCCTCCAGGTGCTCGCGCAGCAGCAGGAAGGCCGCCGACTCCACCGGGCTCGTCGCGTCGCCGTCCTCGATGAGGTCGCCGAGCGCGACGTCGTCCTCCTCGCCGACGGGGGCGTGCAGGGAGATCGGCTCCTGGGCGAGCCGCAGCACCTCGCCGACCCGCTCGGGGGCCAGGTCGAGCTGGGCGGCGACCTCTTCCGGGGTGGGTTCGTAGCCGCGCTCCTGGAGCATCCGGCGCTGGACCCGGATCACGCGGTTGATGAGCTCGACGACATGGACGGGGACGCGGATGGTCCGGGCCTGGTCGGCGAGGGCCCGGGACATCGCCTGGCGGATCCACCAGGTCGCGTACGTGGAGAACTTGTAGCCGCGCGCGTAGTCGAACTTCTCCACGGCCCTGATCAGGCCCAGGTTCCCCTCCTGGACCAGGTCGAGCATGGTCAGGCCGCGCCCGACGTACCGCTTGGCGACGGAGACGACGAGCCGCAGATTGGCCTCGATGAGCCGGCGCTTGGCCATCCGGCCGAGGACGACGAGCCGGTCCAGGTCGAGCGCCAGCCGCGAGTCCAGATCGGGGGTGCCCGCGAGCTTCGCCTCGGCGAAGAGCCCGGCCTCGACGCGACGGGCGAGCTCGACCTCGTCGGCGGCGGTGAGCAGCGGTATGCGGCCTATCTCGCGCAGGTACTGGCGGAAGAGGTCGGAGGAGGGCCCGTTCCCGCCGAGGTCGGTGACGCGGCGCGGGACCGGCTCCGGTTCGGGCGTGTCGTCCACGAACTCGGTGGGCTCCGGCGGATCGGATCCCTCGGCCGGCTCTGCGGGGGCGGGCGTCTCCGGGTGGTGGGCGGCCGGGCGCTGCCCGGGCACGACATCCGTCGGGGACAGGGTCTGGGTCTGCACGGGGGCGACCTCCACGGTGATCGCTGCCGGTGCTCCGGGGGCTCAGGCACCGCTGCCCAGTGTGGGGTACGACACATCGCCGCCACGAGGGGCGTGCGGTGACTTTTTGAGTTCGGAAGGTGACCGAACGTCAGAGCGCGGCGGCGCCGTTGGTGCGCAGCGACTGCGCGTACTGGGTGAGCACCCACAACTCGTTCTGCACGGCGGCCACTTGGGCCGGGTCACCGTTCGATCCGAGGCGGGCCAGGGTGCCCTGGATGTCGCGGATGCGGCGGTCCACGGCGCGCAGCCGGACCGAGACGAGCTGGGCGCCCGCGTAGACCTCGTCGACGACCTTGCCGAAGATCGTCTCGACGGCGAGTTCGGTGACGAGCGCGCGGACGGTGTCGTTGGGGGCGGCCTCGCGGACGGCGGCCAGGTAGTCGGAGGGCGCGTCGGTGGCGCCGCCCGCCTCCTGGACGCACTGGCGGACGGCCGCGTAGGGCGGGGCGGTGAACTCGTCCACGCCGTACGCGTCGAAGGCCGGGGAGACCAGCTCCGGGCGCTGGAGCGCCAGCTTGAGCAGCTCGCGCTCGGTGCGGTGCGCGGGGCTGCGCAGGTTGAGCGCGGGGCCGCCGGTCACGGCGGGTGCCGGGGTGTCGTACGTACGCTGCGGGGTCGCCGGGCCCGGTCCGCCCCGGCCGCCGCGGTCGCGCTGCCAGCGGGCGATCTGGGCGACGCGCTTGACGACGAACGGGGTGTCGAGGATGCCGAGCATGCCGGCGAGCTGGACGGCGACCTCGTGCTGGGAGGCGATGTTCTTGATCCGGGCGACGATCGGCGCGGCCTCGTCGAGGGCGGCGGCCCGGCCCGCCGGGGTCTCCAGGTCGTAC
This sequence comes from Streptomyces sp. NPDC090127, assembly GCF_044746945.1. Lineage (NCBI taxonomy): Bacteria > Bacillati > Actinomycetota > Actinomycetes > Kitasatosporales > Streptomycetaceae > Streptomyces > Streptomyces sp. NPDC090127. Next base: position 16,742 of record NZ_JBIVDE010000006.1, read on the forward strand.
CGCCGGACGATCTGGCGCAGCGCGAACTCGAAGAGCGGGGTGCGTGGCTCGACCAGCTCGGCGACGGCCTGGTCGCCCTTGGCGAGGCGCAGGTCGCAGGGGTCCATGCCGTCGGGGGCGATGGCGATGTAGGTCTCGGCGGCGAACTTCTGGTCGTCCTCGAAGGCGCGCAGAGCGGCCTTCTGGCCGGCCGCGTCGCCGTCGAAGGTGAAGATGACCCGGGCCGAGCCGTTGTCCATCAGGAGCCTGCGGAGGATCTTGATGTGGTCGCCGCCGAAGGCGGTGCCGCAGGTGGCGATGGCGGTGGTGACGCCGGCCAGGTGGCAGGCCATGACGTCGGTGTAGCCCTCGACGACGACGGCCCGGCTGACCTTGGCGATGTCCTTCTTGGCCAGGTCGATGCCGTAGAGCACCTGGGACTTCTTGTAGATCGGCGTCTCGGGCGTGTTGAGGTACTTGGGTCCGTTGTCGTCGTCGCGGAGCTTGCGCGCGCCGAAGCCGACGACGTCGCCGCCGACGTCCTTGATCGGCCACATCAGCCGGCCGCGGAACCGGTCGATGGGGCCGCGGCGGCCGTCCTGGGAGATCCCGGAGAGGATCAGCTCCTTGTCGGAGAAGCCCTTGCCGCGCAGGTAGCGGGTGAGGTGGTCCCAGCCGGCCGGGGAGTAGCCGACGCCGAAGTGCGCGGCGGCGGCCTGGTCGAAGCCGCGTTCGGCGAGGAACTTCCGGCCGATCTCGGCCTCGGGCGAGTCGAGTTGGTCGGCGTAGAACTGGGCGGCGGCCTTGTGCGCCTCGACCAGCCGGATGCGCTCGCCGCGCTGGTGGCCGGGGTTGTAGCCGCCCTCTTCGTACCGCAGGGTGATGCCCGCCTTCGCGGCGAGGCGCTCGACCGTCTCCGAGAAGGAGAGGTGGTCGATCTTCATCACGAAGGCGATGGTGTCGCCGCCCTCCTGGCAGCCGAAGCAGTGGAACAGGCCCTTGCTCGGGCTGACCTGGAAGGAGGGCGACTTCTCGTCGTGGAAGGGGCACAGCCCCTTGAGGTTGCCACCGCCGGCGTTGCGGAGCTGGAGGTACTCGGACACGACGGCGTCGATCGGGACCGCGTCCCGGACCGCCTTCACGTCGTCATCGTTGATCCTGCCTGCCACGCGGGAAGTCTACGTGGGCGGACCGGGCGGCTGCCCCTACCGAGCGAGGCTCTCCAGGGGGACGGAGGGGTCCGCGAGGGCGTCGGGGTCCACCGGGGACCGGTCGCGGATGAGCTTCTGGATCGACTCTGTGACGTCCCACACATTCACGTTCATCCCGGCGAGCACCGTGCGGTCCTTGAGCCAGAAGGCGATGAACTCCCGCTTGCCGGCGTCGCCGCGGATCACGACCTGGTCGTAGGAGCCGGGCGGGGCCCAGCCGGAGTACTCCATGCCGAGGTCGTACTGGTCGGAGAAGAAGTACGGGACGCGGTCGTACGAGACGTGCTGTCCCAGCATGGCGCGGGCGGCGGCCGGGCCGCCGTGGAGGGCGTTGGCCCAGTGCTCGACCCGCAGCCGGGTGTTCAGGAGCGGGTGCTGGGCGGCGGCGACGTCGCCGGCCGCGAAGATGTCCGGGTCGGAGGTGCGCAGCGAGGCGTCGACGGCGATGCCGCCGCCGTGGGCGCGGTCGACCAGGGCGAGGCCGGCGGCCTCGGCGAGGGCGGTGCGCGGGGCGGCGCCGATCGCGGCGAGGACGGCGTGCGCGGGGTACTCCTCGCCGTCGTCGGTGCGGACGGCGAGGACCATGCCGTCCTGGCCGACGATCTCGGCGAGCCGGGCGCCGAAGACGAAGCGGACGCCGTGCTCGGTGTGCAGGTCGGCGAAGAGCTGGCCGAGCTCGGGCCCGAGGACCTGGTGGAGCGGGGTGGGCTCGGACTCGACGACGGTGACCTCGGCGCCGTAGCCGCGGGCCGCGGCGGCGACCTCGAGACCGATCCAGCCGCCGCCCGCGATCACCAGGTGGCCGTTGTCGCGGCCGAGGGCGGCCAGGACGTGGCGCAGCCGGTCGGCGTGGGCGAGCCGGCGCAGGTGGTGCACGCCGGCCAGGTCGGTGCCGGGCAGGTCCAGGCGGCGCGGCTCGGAGCCGGTGGCGAGCAGCAGCCGGTCGTAACGGATGGTGGTGGCGTCACCGAGGCGTACGGTGCGGGCCTCGCGGTCGATGGTGGTGACGGGCTGCCCGAGGTGCAGCTCGACCTCGGCGCGGGCGTACCAGGCGGCCTCGTGGACGAAGGCGCTGTCGCGCTCCTCCTTGCCGTTGAGGTAGCCCTTGGAGAGCGGTGGGCGTTCGTAGGGGTGGTCGCGCTCGTCGCCGATGAGGATCACCCGGCCGGTGAACCCCTCGGAGCGGAGCGTCTCCGCCGCCTTGGCCCCGGCCAGGCCTCCGCCGACGATGACGAAGGTCTGATCTGCGTCGACCACTTGATGCCTCCTCGTTGCGACCGCTTCTACGCTACGCCTCCGGGCGTTCGGCGACCGTTACCGCCTCGGGCCCTGAGGCGAGCGTCCCGCACGGAGCGTGATGGCGGAAGGGGGCCGGTGCGCGCCGCCGGCCGTCAGGAAGGGTGGTGGCGGAGGCGGGCGTGGAGGGTGCGGGCGGAGGCGTCGGTGAGGGACGCGATGTGGTCGACGATCACCCGCTTGCGCGCCCTGTCGTCCCCGGCCGTGTCGAAGAGGGCGCGGAACTGCGGGTCGAGTCCTTCGGGGGCGCGGGCGGTGAGGGCCTCGGCGAGCTCGGCGAGGACGATGCGCTGGTCGGCGCGGAGGGCCTCCTGCTCGGCGCGCTGCATGACGTACCGGTCGGCGACGGCCTTGAGGACGGCGCATTCGTTCCGGGTCTCGCGGGGGACGACGAGCTCGGCCCCGTACCGGGTGAGGCGGCCGGAGCCCCATGCCTGGCGGGTGGCGCCCTCGGCGGAGAGACAGAACCGGCCGATGAGCTGGCTGGTGGCGTCCTTGAGCCGGGCCTGGGCGACGGCCGATCCGTCGTAGCCGTGCGGCCACCAGTCCTGGTCGACGAGCCGGTCGAGGGCGTCGGCGAGCTCCTGCGGGTCGGTGTCCTCGGGCACGTACCGGCCGATGGCGACGCGCCAGATGTCGGCGCGCTCGGGCTCGGCGAAGAGCATGTTCGGGTCGATGTGGCCGGCGTGCAGGCCGTCCTCGAAGTCGTGGACGGAGTACGCGACGTCGTCGGCCCAGTCCATGACCTGGGCCTCGAAGCACTTGCGGTGCGCGGGTGCGCCCTGCCGGGCCCACCGGAAGACGGGCAGGTCGTCCTCGTACACCCCGAACTTGGACGAGTCGGGGTCCTCGGGGTGACCGCCGCGCGGCCAGGGGTACTTGGTCGCGGCGTCGAGCGCGGCGCGGGTGAGGTTGAGGCCGACGCTGACCGGCTCGCCGGTGACGGCGTCCGCCATGAACCGCTTGGGCTCGATACGGGTGAGCAGGCGCAGCGACTGGGCGTTGCCCTCGAAGCCGCCGCAGTCCTTGGCGAACTCGTTCAGCGCGACCTCGCCGTTGTGCCCGAAGGGCGGGTGGCCCATGTCGTGGGCGAGGCAGGCCGCTTCGACCAGGTCCGGGTCGCAGCCGAGCGCGGCGCCGAGCTCGCGCCCGACCTGGGCGCACTCCAGGGAGTGGGTGAGCCGGGTGCGGGGGCTGGCGTCCCACGCGTGGCTCCGGGAGCCGGGGGTGACGACCTGGGTCTTGCCCGCGAGCCGGCGCAGGGCGCTGGAGTGCAGCACGCGCGCGCGGTCCCGCTGGAAGGCGGTCCGCCCCGGGCGCTTGTCGGGCTCGGCGGCCCAGCGCTCGGTGGCGGTCTCGTCGTAGCCGGGGGTGTCCGTGCTGCCTGGGGTGTCCGTGAAGCCTTCCATGCACCGAAGGTAACCGGCGGGACGGACAGTGGGGGCCGTGGTGCGCGTCTTTCGGACCGGCGGTGACGCGGGGCGGCTCAGGCGGAGGCGAACTCTCGCCATGTGGGCACGGGGTGGGGCGCGAGGGCGTTCATGGCGGTGGGGGCCGGGCCGGTGAGGGCCTGGTCGTAGCGGTGGAGGACCAGGCGGGCGAGGGCGGGGTGGGCGCCGAGCGGGGAGGAGGCGATCCAGGGGGCGTGGGCGGCGGCGCGGCTCGCGAAGAAGCCGGGGGCGGTGAAGCAGGAGGCGACGGCGACCCGGTGGCGGCCCCGGGCGGCGAGCGTGCGCACCGCGTCGGGGACGGTGGGCGTGGCGGCGGAGGCGTACGCGGGGACGACGGGCACGCCGCCGAGCCGCTCGGAGAGCGCGGCGGCGATCCGGCGGACGGCGAGGAGCCCCTCGCGGTCGCGGGAGCCGGCCGCCGCGAGCACGACCCCGGTGGAGCGCGAGGCGCTGTCGGCGGAGGTCCAGCCCGCTTCGGCGAGGCGGTCGGCGAGGGCCTCGACGAGCAGCGGGTGCGGGCCGAGCGGCGCGGCGATCCGCACCCGGCCTCCGGGCACGGCGGCGGCAGCGGCGGGCAGGTCGTGCTTGACGTGGTACCCGGGCCCGAAGAGCAGCGGTACGAGGACGGCGCGACGCCCGCCCGCCGCGGGAGCCCCGGCCGGTGGGGTGTGGGGCGGCGTGAGGGTGGTGAGGACGTCCGTCAGGAGCGGGGCGTCCAGTTCGATGTGGGCGAGCTCGACGTCGAGGCCGGGGCGGAGTTCGCGGACGCGTTCGACCAGCCGGACGAGGGCGGCGCGGGCGCGGGGGTCGCGGCTGCCGTGGCCCACGGCGACGAGGGCGGGGCGGTCGCGGCGGACGCCGTTCAGCCGGACGTGGCTCAGCTGCGCGCCGAGCCGCGTGGTGATCGTGCCGAGCAGCTCGGCCGCGCTGTCGAAGGTGCAGTCCCGCTCCGTCGTGCCCGGATCCGTCATGCCCCGATCCTGACGGCGCCGCGTTGCCTCCCCGTTGCGTCGGCGTCACGAGTGTTTTCGGTGGGCTCACCGTCCACCCGGCGGCGCTGTCAGGCGCCGGTCGCCATCCGGAGCCGGCGGGCCCGGCGCCCACCGCCCCGGCGGCGCTGTCAGGCGCCGGTCGCCATCCGGAGCCGGCGGGCCCGGCGCCCACCGCCCCGGCGGCGCCGTCGGGCGTCGGTCGCCATCCGGAGCCGGGGGCCCACCGTCCACCCGGCGGCGCCGTCAGGCGTCGGTCGCCAGCCAGACGCGCAGCGGGCCGAGCTCCTCGAAGCCGACGGCCAGCGCGGGCGCGAGGTCGTCGCCGGACTCGTAGCCGACCACGGGGCTGCCGTCGTCGACGAGGCCCAGGCAGCCCGCCCAGGTCTCGGCCGGGTCGGTGCCGTCGGCGGCGAAGAGGTTGGAGACGCCGGTGACCCGGCCGCTGTCGCTGAGCACCGCTCCCCCGGCGATCCGGCCGTCGGCGCCGTACCCCGCGACGACCCTCGTCGCCGGGTCGGCGAGGAGTCCGGCGCGGAAGAGGGCCGCCTCTTCGGCGTCACCGCCGCTCCACGCCAGGGCCCAGGCGTGGAGCTCCGCCGCGGTGCCGACCGCGCGCCACGACGTGTCCGTCGGCGCGGTGACCTCGGGGGCGGGGAGCCACCCCGGCCGGAGGATCCAGCGCGCCTCGAACAGCGGGCGGAACCCCTCGGCGGTCAGGTCGAGGCGGGCGAAGGAGTCCTTGACCGAGGCTCCGGGGGCCTCCCGGTCGATGCCGTCGAGGACGTCCCGTACCGACGCGTCGGCGGTCAGCGTCACCGCGTCCGGGTAGTAGAGCGGGGTCCGGCGGCTGTTCGTCCAGGCCCGGGGCCCGAATCCGCCGGGGCGGCCGTGCGCGCGGCACATCGCCTCGCACCACTCCGCGTTGTTGAGGGCCGCCTCGGTGATCATCTGCGGATCGTACGGGTTTCCCCCTTCCCCTCTCATTCTTTTATCTAGCGGAATATCTTTTCCACCATGCGAATGTCTTCTCCGCCTCCCCCGGGCCTGCTCAGACGGGCGGCCGCCGAACTCGTCGGCACCGCGGCGCTGGTGGCCGTCGTCGTCGGCTCGGGCATCCAGGCGACCGCGCTCAGCCGGGACGTCGGGGTGCAGCTGCTGGCCAACTCGCTCGCCTCCGCGCTCGGGCTCGGCCTGCTCATCGCACTCCTCGGCCCACTCTCCGGGGGCCATCTCAACCCGGTCGTCACGCTCTCCGAGTGGTGGGCCCGGCGCGGCGAGGACGGCGCCCCCGGGGCCCGCGAGGTGAGCGTCTACCTCGCCGCCCAGTTCGCCGGCGCCGTCGCCGGCGCCCTGCTCGCCGAGGCCATGTTCGGGCGGGCGCCGGGCACCTGGGCCACCGCGGTCCGCTCGGACTCCCACCTCCTGCTCGGCGAGACCGTCGCCACCGCCGGGCTCGTCCTGCTCGTCCAGGGGCTGCGCCGCATCGGCCGCTCCTCGCTCGCCCCGGTCGCCGTGGGCGGGTATCTCCTGGCCGCGATCTGGTTCACCTCCTCCGGCTCCTTCGCCAACCCGGCCGGGACGGTCGGCCGCTCCTTCTCCGACTCCTTCACCGGCATAGCCCCCGCCTCGCTGCCCGGCTTCGTCGGCGCGCAACTCCTCGGCGCCCTCGTCGGCATCGCGCTCGCCGCCCTCCTGTACGGCCGGAGCGAACCGAACGGCTCGCGTTCGCGTCGAACAGGGTGACGGGACAGTCACGATCCACGGAGGTTCATCCATGCGCGGCCTGCGACGCGTACGCGTACCGGCACGGCTGAAGCGGGGCGCCCTCCGGCTCACCCGGGTCACGCCGCTGCCCCGCACCACGCGGGCCCGCCGCCGCACCGTCCAGGCCGTCATGCTCGGCACCGTCCTCGCCCTCGCCCCCGCCACCTGGACGCACGCCGTCGCCGACAGCCGGCTGCGCTCCACCGCCGACGTGCCCGCGCAGGACGTCGCCGTCGTCTTCGGCGCCGGCCTCTGGAAGGGACGGCCGACGCCGTACCTCGCGCACCGGCTGGACACGGCCGCCGAGCTCTACCGCGCGGGCAAGGTCAGGGTCGTCCTCGTCACCGGCGACAACAGCCGCGTCGAGTACGACGAGCCCGACGCGATGCGGACGTACCTCACCGCGCGCGGGGTGCCGGACGGGCGGATCGTCAGCGACTACGCGGGCTTCGACACCTGGGACTCCTGCGTCCGCGCGAAGAGGATCTTCGGGGTGGACCGGGCCGTCCTCGTCACCCAGGACTTCCACATCAAGCGGGCCGTCGCGCTCTGCCGGGCGGCCGGCATCGAGTCGTACGGCGTGAAGGTGGTCGAGCCCCACGACTCCGTCTTCTACTACGGCGGCGTCCGGGAGCTCGTAGCGGCGGGCAAGGCGGCGCTCGACGCGACGCTCCGGCCCGACCCGCACTTCCTCGGCGAGCGCGAACCGGGTGTCACGGAGGCGCTCGCATCGGCGAGGACGCCCTAGCCGCACCGTTCCGGTGGGGCCGAGGCGGCCGTCCTCGCGCCCCGCTCCTCACGCCGCGCGGTCCCGCCGGGCCGAGGCGGCCGTCCTCGCGCGTCCGACGCTCCTCACGCCGTCCGGTCCGCGCCGGGGAGGAGTACGCCCGGGGCCCGTAATCCCCTACGCCCCCGCCCGTAACACGCCGGTCGTAGGCTCCGCCGCATGTCAGAGGCTGTCACCACCCCCACCCACTGCCCCTACTGCGCCCTCCAGTGCGGCATGTCGCTGCGGCCGGCGGGCGGCTCCGTGGAGGTGGTCGAGCGCCCCGACTTCCCCGTCAACCGGGGCGCCCTGTGCGGCAAGGGCCGCAGCGCTCCGGCCGTGCTCTCCTCCCGGGTCAGGCTGACCGGGCCCCTGGTCCGATGCCCTGACACAGGCGCCCTGAAGTCCGCCTCCTGGGAGGAGGCCCTCGCCGCCGTCGCCGACGGGCTGCGCCGGACCCGCGTCGACCACGGACCCGATGCCGTGGGGGTCTTCGGCGGCGGCGGCCTCACCAACGAGAAGGCGTACACACTGGGCAAGTTCGCCCGGGTCGTGCTCGGCACCTCGCAGATCGACTACAACGGCCGCTTCTGCATGTCGTCCGCGGCCGCCGCGCACCAGCGGGCGTTCGGACTCGACCGGGGCCTGCCCTTCCCCCTGGAGGACGTCCCGCGCACCGGCTGCGTCATCCTCGTCGGCTCCAACCTGGCCGAGACCATGCCGCCCGCGCTCCGCTACCTCACCGAACTGCGGGCGAACGGCGGCAAGCTGATCGTCGTCGACCCGCGCCGCACCCGCACCGCCGAGCAGGCCGACCTCCACCTCGCGCCCCGCCCCGGCACCGACCTCGCCCTCGCCCTCGGTCTGCTCCATCTCGTGGTCGCGGAGGGGCGGGTGGACGAGGAGTTCGTCCGGGAGCGTACGGAAGGGTGGGAGGCGGCCCGGTCGGGCGCGATGGCGCACTGGCCCGAGCTGGTCGAGCGGACGACCGGCGTGCCCGTGCCGCGACTCCGCGAGGCCATGCGGATGTTCTGCGACGCGGAGAGCGGGATGGTGCTCACGGCGCGCGGCCCTGAGCAGCAGTCGAAGGGCACGGACACCGTCGGCGCGTGGATCAACCTCTGCCTCGCGACGGGGCGCGCCGGGCGCCCGCTGAGCGGGTACGGCTGCCTCACCGGCCAGGGCAACGGCCAGGGCGGCCGTGAGCACGGCCAGAAGGCGGACCAGCTGCCCGGCTACCGGAAGCTGGACGACCCGGCGGCGCGGGCGCACGTCGCGCGGGTGTGGGGGGTGGAGCCCGAGTCGCTGCCGGGGCCGGGCCGCAGCGCGTACGAACTCCTGGACGCGCTGGGCGGCGACGTGAGGGCGCTGCTCCTCATGGGCTCCAACCCGGTCGTCTCGGCGCCGCGCGCCGCGCACATCGAGGGGCGGCTGCGCTCGCTGGACTTCCTGGCCGTCGCGGACGTGGTCCTGTCGGAGACGGCGGAGCTGGCGGACGTGGTCCTGCCGGTCACCCAGTGGGCGGAGGAGACGGGCACGACGACCAGTCTGGAGGGGCGGGTGCTGCTGCGGCAGCGGGCGATCACCCCGCCGGAGGGCGTCCGTTCGGACCTGGAGGTGCTGCACGGGCTGGCGGGGCTGCTCGGGCACGAGAAGGGGTTCCCGACGGACCCGGAGGAGGTCTTCGACGAGCTCCGGCGTGCGTCGGCGGGCGGCCCCGCGGACTACTCGGGCATCAGCTACCGCCGCATCCGCGAGGAGAACGGCGTCTTCTGGCCCTGCCCGGACACCGAACCGGTCCCTGCCGAGCCCGCACCCCCCGACGCCGAGCCCGCACCCGACCGGAGCGCCCCGGCCAACCCCGCCGACGCCGAGCCCGCACCCGCCCGGAACGCCCGCGCCAACCCCACCGGCGCCGAGTCCGCCCCCGTCCGGAACGCCCCGGCCAATCCCGCCGACGCCGACCCCGGCCGGCCCGACCACGCCCGGTCCGTCCCCGCCGGAGCCGGCCACCCCCGGCGTCCGCACCCCGGTAGTCCGCGGCTCTTTCTCGAGCGGTTCGCGACGCCGAGCGGGCGGGCGCGGTTCGTGGCGGTCACGGATCGGCCGGCGGCCGAGGAGACCGACGCCGAGTACCCGGTCGTGCTGACGACCGGGCGGGTCGTCGCGCAGTACCAGTCCGGGGCGCAGACGCGGCGCGTCGCCGAGCTGAACGCCGCCGCGCCCGGCCCGTTCGTGGAGCTGCACCCGCGGCTCGCCGAGCGGATCGGGGTGGCCGAGGGCGAGCGGGTCGCCGTCGTGTCGCGCCGGGGCCGGGCGGTGGCGCCCGCACGGATCACCACGACCATCCGCCCGGACACGGTCTTCATGCCGTTCCACTGGCCGGGCGAGGGCCGCGCCAACACCCTCACCAACCCGGCGCTCGACCCGATCTCCCGGATGCCCGAGTTCAAGACCTGCGCGGTCCGGGTCGAGCCCGCCAGTCCCCGCCCCTGATGAGCGGCCCGTAGGGGGTGCCGGGGGCCGCGAACCAGACCCAGGCCCGGACGGCCGTCCCGTCCCCGACCCGTACGACCTCGCACGCCGCCCGCTCGTACCCGGCGGGGAGCTCCACCCGGTCCAGTACGGCGAGGAGTTCGGCGTACGCGCCGGGCGCGGCGGTCACCAGCTCGCCCGCCACCAGGCCCTCGCCCGGCACGACGTAGGGGTATCCGGGCCCGTCGTGGAGCAGCGCGCCCGGCAGACGCGCCGCTTCCTCCCCGGCCGTGCGGCCGAGGAGGAAGCGGTCGTGGTTGTACTCGCCGGGCCGCAGCGTGCCGTAGACGAAGAACGGCAGTTCGGGCGGACCGTCGGTCATCCGGCGGGGTTCGCGGTCGTCTCGGCCTCCAGCCACGCCAGGTAGGCGGCGGAGGCCCGGACCACCGGCGTGGCGACGACCTCGGGGGTCTCGTAGTCGTGCGCGGCGAGGAGGTGGGCCTCCAGCTCCGCGTAGCGGGCCTCGGTCGTCTTGAAGAGGACCTGCCACTCCTCCTCGGTCTCGATCGCCTTCCGCCAGTGGTAGACGGAGGTGACCGGTCCGGAGACCTGCGCGCAGGCGGCGAGGCGGGCCTCGACCGCTCCGCGCGCGAGTTCCTGGGCCTTGTCGGGGCTGTCGGTGGTGGTGAGTACGGTCAGTGCGAGGGTCACCCGGCCCACCGTACCCACCCCCGCCCCGCCCGGGCTCACGCCGCCGCCGCGAACTGGGCCGCGTGCAGCCGGGCGTACGCCCCGCCGGAGGTCAGGAGTTCGTCGTGCGTGCCCTGTTCGACGATCGAGCCGTCCTCCATCACGAGGATCACGTCCGCGTCCCGGATGGTGGAGAGCCGGTGCGCGATCACGAACGACGTGCGGCCCTTCCGGAGGGAGGACATGGCCCGCTGGATGAGGACCTCGGTGCGGGTGTCGACCGAGCTGGTCGCCTCGTCCAGGACCAGGATCACCGGCTCGGACAGGAACGCCCGGGCGATCGTGATCAGCTGCTTCTCGCCGGCGCTGAGCCCGGCGCCGTCCTCGTCGAGGACCGTGTCGTAGCCGTCGGGGAGGGTCCGGACGAACCGGTCGGCGTGGGTGGCCATGGCGGCCTCGACGATCCGTTCGCGCGAGACCTCCCCCGGCACCCCGTAGGCGATGTTGTCGGCGATCGTGCCGCCGAAGAGCCAGGTGTCCTGGAGGACCATGCCGATACCGGACCGCAGCTCCTCGCGGGACACCGAGGAGATGTCCACCCCGTCGAGGGTGATCCGGCCGCCGGTCACCTCGTAGAAGCGCATCAGCAGGTTCACCAGCGTCGTCTTGCCGGCGCCGGTCGGACCGACGATCGCGACGGTCTGGCCCGGCTCGACCGTCAGGGACAGGTCCTCGACGAGCGGCTTGTCCGGCTCGTAGCGGAACGCCACCTTCTCGAACGAGACCCGGCCCGCGGCGTGCCCGCGCGGTCCGGCGCCCGCGGCCGACCCGGCCGGCTCCGGGGACTCCTCCCGCGCGTCGAGGAGGTCGAAGACCCGCTCGGCGGACGCGACCCCGGACTGGAGCAGGTTGGCCATGGCCGCGATCTGGTTGATCGGGCCGTTGAACTCGTACGAGTACTGGATGAACGCCTGCACGTCGCCGACGCTCAGCGTGCCGCTCGCCACCCGCAGCCCGCCGACGACCGCGATCAGGACGTAGTTGAGGTTGCCGACGAAGGTGAGGGCCGGCTGGATGAAGCCGGAGATGAACTGGGCCCGGAAGCTCGCCCCGTACAGCTCCTCGCCCAGCTCGTCGAAGCGGGCCACCGCCGCGTCCCGCCGCCCGAAGACGACGACCTCCGCGTGTCCGGTGATCATCTCCTCGACGTGGCTGTTGAGCCGGCCCGTCACCGCCCACTGCCGCACGAACTGCGGCTGGGCGCGCTTGCCGATCCGCGCCGCGACCAGCAGCGAGACGGGGACGGTCGCGAGGGCGACGAGGGCGAGCAGTGGCGAGATCCAGCACATCATCACCAGCACGCCGACGAGGGTGAGGAGCGCCCTGACCATCTGGCCGAAGGCCTGCTGGAGGGTCTGCGTGATGTTGTCGATGTCGTTGGTGGTGCGGCTGAGGAGCTCGCCGCGCGGTTGTCCGTCGACGTACGCGAGCGGCAGCCGGGCCAGCTTGGCCTGGGCCTCGGCGCGCAGCCGGTGCCCGGCACGCTGGACGACGGTGGTGGCGAGCCGCTGCTGGACCCAGTTGAGCGCGGCGGATCCCGCGACGGCCGCGAAGGCGAGGGCGAGCGTCTCGCCGACGGCGCGGAAGTCGACGCCGGCCGGGCTCGCCGCGCCGGTGACGACGAGGTCGGTGGCGCGGCCGAGGAGCAGCGGGCTGAGGACGGCGAGGGCGACGCCGGCCGCCGCGGCGGCCAGGACGCCGAGCAGCCGGGGGCGTTCGGGGGCCATGGTGCGCAGCAGCCGCAGGCCGGAGGCGCGGAAGTCCAGGGAGCGTTCGAGGGACGGGGTGGCGATGCCGGGCCCGCGCTGCTGCACGGCGGGCCCCCGGCGCTGAGGGGCACTCACGCTGCTTCCTCCTCGGTGAGCTGGGAGAGGACGATCTCCCGGTAGGTGGGGTTGGTCCGCATGAGTTCCTCGTGGGTGCCGCTGCCGACGGCCCGCCCCTGGTCGAGGACGACGATCCGGTCGGCGTCGCGGATGGTGGAGACGCGCTGGGCGACGATGACGACGGTCGCGTCGGCGGTCTCCGCCCGCAGGGCCGCGCGCAGCAAGGCGTCGGTGTGGTGGTCGAGGGCGGAGAAGGAGTCGTCGAACAGGTACACCTGGGGGCGGTGGACGAGGACCCGGGCGATGGCGAGGCGCTGGCGCTGCCCGCCGGAGAGGTTGGTGCCGCCCTGGGCGACCGGGGCGTCGAGGCCCTCGGGGAGCGCGCGGACGAATCCGGCGGCCTGCGCGACCTCCAGGGCGTGCCAGAGCTCGTCGTCGCTCGCCCCGGGCCTGCCGTACCGCAGGTTGCTCGCGACCGTGCCGGAGAAGAGGTACGGCTTCTGCGGGACGAGTCCGACGGTACGGGCGAGCAGGGCGGGGTCCATGGTGCGGACGTCGACGCCACCCACCGTGACCACGCCGTCGGTGGCGTCGAAGAGCCGCGCGACGAGACCGAGGAGGGTGGTCTTGCCGCTGCCGGTGGAGCCGATGACGGCCGTGGTCCGGCCGGGGCGGGCGGTCAGGTCCACGGCGCGCAGGACGGGTTCCTCGGCGCCGGGGTAGCTGAAGTGGGCGCCCTGGACGTCGAGCAGGCCGGGGCCGAGCAGGGTGCGCACGGGTGCGGCGGGGGCGGAGACGGAGGGGGCGGTGTCGAGGATCTCCTGGATGCGTTCGGCGCTGACCTCGGCCCGCGGCATGTGCATCAGCAGGAAGAGGACCATCATCACCGACATCATGATCTGGAGCAGATAGCCGAGGAACGCGACGAGCGAACCGGCCTGCAGGGCCCCGGACTCGATCCGGTGGGCGCCCGCCCAGATGATGCCGACGGTCGCCAGCTCCCAGACGATCAGGACGATGGGGAACATCAGGGCCTGGAGCCGGCCGACCTGGGTGCCGACCGCGCGGAGTTCGTCGTTGGCCTCGCCGAAGCGCTCCTGCTCGTGGCGGTCGCGGACGAAGGCGCGGACCACCCGGATGCCGGTGATCTGCTCGCGCATCACCCGGTTGACCCGGTCGACGCGCTCCTGCATGCCCCGGAAGAGCGGCCGCATGCGCAGGACGACGCTGCCGACGCCGCCGGCCATCAGCGGGACGAAGAGCAGGAGCAGCAGCGCGAGCGGGACGTCCTGGTCGAGGGCCATGACGACGCCGCCGACGCAGAGCAGGGGGGCCGCCACCAGCATCGTCAGGACGAGGACGGCGAACGTCTGGACCTGCTGGACGTCGTTGGTGGTCCGGGTGATCAGGGAGGCGGTGCCGAAGCGGCTCATCTCCTGGGCGGAGAAGTCCTGGACGCGGCGGAAGGCGGCGGCGCGCACGTCACGGGCGACACCCATGGCGATCTTCGCGCCGAAGTAGACGGCGGCGGCCGCGGCGGCGGCCTGGAGGAGGGTGACGGCGGCCATCAGGGCGCCGCCGGTGAGGACATGGGCGGTGTCGCCGCGTAACACGCCCTGGTCGATGACGTCGGCGTTGAGGGTGGGCAGGGTGAGGGAGGCGAGGGACTGGACGAGTTGGAGGAGGACGACGAGGGCCAGGGTCCACCGGTACGGCCCGAGCCGGCCCGCGACGAGTCTGATCAGCATGGGGGTCGGTCTCCCGTCAGGCGCCGTAGGGGCGGACGGCCTTGGCGTCCCGGAGGGCGTGCGCCCACCAGGCGAGCTGGTCGAGCATCGCCTTGGCGGCGGCGTCGGGACCGGTGGGGTCCTTGTGCCGGCCGGTCTCGTCGAAGTGCCCGTGCGCGTTGTGGAAGGAGACCGTGTCCCGGATGGTCATGGCGTGCAGCTCGGCGAAGACCTGGCGCAGTTGCTCCACGGCCCGCAGACCCCCCGACATCCCGCCGTACGAGACGAAACCGACGGGCTTGGCCTGCCACTCGCCGAAGTGCCAGTCGATGAGGGCCTTGAGGGAGGCGGGGAAGGAGTGGTTGAACTCGGGGGTGAGGACGACGAAGGCGTCGGCGGCGTCGAGGACCGGGGAGACCTTGGCCAGCTCGGCGCTGACGGCGGCGTCGGGCTGGAAGGAGAGGGCGGTGGGCAGATCGACCTCGGCCAGGTCGACGATGTCGACGTCGAAGTCGGGGTGCTCGGCGAGGCGGCCGCGGAGCCAGTCGACGAGCACGGGCGCGAAGCGGCCCGTGCGGTTGCTGGCGACGATGACGGCGAGCTTGAGCGGCGTGGAGTTACGCGTGGTGTCCATGGAGAGGATCCTGATACCTCAACTTTGGTTGAGGTCAAGCGGTGATTTCCCGGCGTGCCCCGGCATACCGTGAAGGGCATGACGACACCTCCTCCGCACATCGAGATCGACGGCGTCCCGGCGGCCGACCCCGGACTCCTCGCCACCCTCATGAGCGGCTTCGGTCACTTCACCGCGATGCAGGTCCGGGACGGGCGGGTGCGCGGTTACGGCCTGCACGTCGACCGCCTCGACCGGTCCACGCGCGAGCTGTTCGGACAGGGCGTCGACGGCGAGCACGTCCGCCGCCTGCTCGCCGGCGCCCTGCGGACGGCGGGGCTGCGGGACGCGACGGCGCGGGTGTACGTCTTCGAGGGCGAAGCCGGGGGCGGGGCGGCGGGAGGACCGGGGGTGCGCTCCGGGGACGGTCCCGCTCCCGCGGGCGTACGGCTCGTGGTCACCGTGCGCGGTCCGGCCGACGCGCCGGAGGCCCCGCGGCGGCTGAGGTCCGTCGACTACTGGCGCCCCGCGCCGCACATCAAGCACCTGGGCGGTTTCGGCCAGTCGTACCACGGCGAGGCGGCCCGCCGGGCGGGGTACGACGACGCGCTGCTGGTCTCCCGGGACGGCGAGATCGCGGAGGGCGCGGTCACCAACATCGCCTTCTGGGACGGCACGTCGGTGATCTGGCCGTCCGCGCCCGCCCTGACCGGCATCACCATGGCGCTCCTGGAACCCCGGCTGGACTCCGTACGGCGCCGGGTGACCCTGGCGGACCTCCCGGACATGCGGGCGGCGTTCGTGACGAACTCCCGGGGGATCTCGCCGGTGGGCGGGATCGACGACGTGGAGTTCGCGGCGGACGAGAAGCTGATGGAGCGGGTGCACGAGGCGTACGGATCGGTGCCGTGGGAGGCGCTGCGGGCGGATGTCTCGTAGGAGCGGACGCCTGGTCGGATCGTTCGCACGAGACGACGCCAGGTCCGATCCCTCGCACGAGGCGGCCCCCGGTCGGAACCCTCGCATGAGGCGACGCGCAACGCGCCTTGCACCAGCGGGCGTTCGCGCCCCTCCGGTACCATCGACGGTCCGGAGTGAAGCGGCACGGGGGTCCGTGACATGGTCGTGAGGTACGTCGTATCGCCGCACGGCGCGCGCAACACCTACCCGAACATCACGTCCGCCCTGCGCGCCTGGTCCGCGCTCCGGGCCACCTCCCGTCGGCGCAGGTCGGGGCTGGTCGTGATCGCCCCCGGGCGGTACGACGAGAGCCTCGTCGCCCGCGGCGACCTCCGGCTGGTCGCGGCCGAAGGACCGGGTTCGGTCGTGGTGAGCCGACTGCGCGGGACCGTCCTGGAGACGTACGGAACGGTCGCGGTCGAGGGTCTCGTGCTGACCGGCCGGGACGTCGACCAGGACATCGTCGCCTGCGCGGAGGGCACGCTCACCCTCGACCACGTCGAGGTCCGCACGCCCGGCGGCGTCGGCACGCACGCGCGGCCGAACACCCACGTCATCCTGCGGGACAGCGTCCTCCTGCACGGCCGCACCCTCTTCACCGCCTCGCAGGGAACGATCGAACGGTGCCGGTTCGTCGACGCCGCCGACAACGCCGTCGCGGCGATCGAGGGCGCCCAGGTCGCCGTCGGTCACAGCAGGATCGAGGGCAGCCGCATCCACGGCGTACGGGTCTGCGACGCGCGCGCCACCGTCGCGGGCTGCGAGCTGACCGGCACCGGCAGCGCGGCTCTCATGGCGGACACCCGCGCCACGCTCGTCGTGGCGGACTGCGTGATCACCGACGTCCACGCGGAGGGGATCATGTTCGTCGAACAGTCCCGGGGCTCCGTGGACCGCACCCACGTCACCGACGCGCGCCACGGGGTGGGGGCGGCGTCCGGCGCCGACCCGGTGGTGCGCGACTCCACGTTCACCGCGTGCCGGGACACCGGCATCAACGTCCAGACCGACGCCCGGGGCAGGTACGAGGACTGCCGGATCGTCGGAGCGGGCAACATCGGCGTGTTCTCGACCAAGGGCGGCGCGCCGGCCGTCCACCGCTGCCGCGTCTCGGGAGGCAACGTCGGCATCGCCGTGACCCAGGGCGCCCGGGGCCTGTTCACGGGCCTCACCATCGAGGACCTGACCAACTCCGCGCTACGGGTCTTCGACCCGGAGTCCAAGGCCGTCTTCGAGGACGTCCGGGTGGACCGCTGCGCGGCGGGGCTCGAGGTCCGGGGCGACGGCGGCACCACGGCCGAGCTCACGCGCGCGGAGTTCCGCGACGTCGAGCACGCCTCGGTGGCCCTCGCCGGGCAGTCCCGGACCACGCTGAGGAACCTCACGGCACACGGCGGGGTGCTGGGCCTCGGCGTCGGGGAGGAGGCGCAGCTCCGCGCGTTCGACACCCGGATCACGGGGGTGAGCAGCGGCGGGGCGGTCGCCTTCGGCAGCGCGAAGCTCATCGCGCGGAACCTGACGGTGACCGGATCGGGCTCCCTGGGCCTGTGCGGCCGGAACTCCGCCTTCCTGGACGTCACGCACGGCGAGTTCACCGACTGCGCGGGTGTCGGAGCCGCCTTCGACGACGAGTGCAGCGGCCGGCTCGTGGACTCCTCCGTGAGCGGCGCGGGAGAACTCGGCGTGCGCCACAACGGGCTGGTCGACCTGACCTCGCTGACGACGTCCCTGCGGCTCGTCCGTAACCGGGAGCCCGTCCCGCTGCCCCCGACGATCATCAACATCTTCAACAACGCGGTGTTCACCGGGCCGCACATCACCGGCCCGGTCACCCACAGTCAGTTCGCGTGGAACAACCAGCAGGTCACCCAGAACCAGACGAACGAGGACGGTGCCGAGCGATGAGCGATGCGCGGAACGGTGCGGGGAACGGTCCCGGGAACGACGCGGGGGGCGGTGCGGGGAACGACCCCGGGCGGTACGACGGGCCCGTCTTCCGCGGCCCGTCCTCGAACAACCAGTTCGCCTGGAACAACAGCGGGGCGGTCACCCAGAACCAGCAGAACAACACCGTCACGGGCGTCGCGCCCGGCTACGAGCGGCTCGCCGCGCACGTCGCCGAGGTGCTCCGGCGGCTCCCCGACGCGGGCCTCCCCGAGCAGGACCGCGAGGACGCGGAGGCGGCGGCGGGCGAGGTCCTCGCGACGATCGCCGGAACCGAGGAGCCGGAGGCGGGCCGGCTGCGCCGCGCCCTGGGCTCGCTCAGGGGGGCCCTGGCCCCGGTGGCGACGGGCGTGGCGGCCGGGGCGACGATGGGAGCCCAGGAGTGGGCCCTGGCGGCGATCGCGGGGCTGGGAGGGTAAGGGGGCGCGTCCGGGCGGGTCCCCAGCCGGTGTGCGCGTCCGGGCCGGTCATCGGCGTGCGCGCGCGTCCGGGCGGGTCACCAGCGTGCGCGCGTCCGGGCCGGTCATCGGCGTGCGTGCGCGTCCGGGCGGGTCACCAGCGTGCGCGCGTCCGGGCCGGTCACCGGCGTGCGTGCGCGTCCGGGCGGGTCACCCGTTCGACACGGGGCTTCGGCTGACTCTCCACAACCTTCCCTGACCTGCGTAAACACCACTCACGCAAGGCGACACACCGCACCGGACGGCGTAATTCTGACCCTCCCTCAGCAGGCGCGCGGCGCGCGCGGGGCCTTATCTCGGTCCTAGGAGGCAGGTCCCGGGAAGTCCCTCCCGGCAGGTCCGGGCCTCCCCGGCATGACCGCTCGCGCGCCCCGGAGGATCCCCATGCGCACCACTGCCCGCCTGCTCACCGGTACCGCGCTGACGGTCGCCGCGATCGGCGCACTCGGCGCCCCCGCCGCGTACGCCGGGGACTCCGAGGCCCTTGAGGTCTACCCGTCCTCCGCGAGCCCCGGCACGACCATCACCGTCAACACCCTGGCCTGCGGCAAGCACGGCCACGGCGTCGGCGACGCGCAGTCCCTGGGCGCGGGCGACTTCCAGCTGAACCCGAGCACGCACAAGGAGGTCGTGGTCGGCCAGTTCACGGTGCCGGAGCACGCGAAGGCCGGGACCTACGGGATCGCCGTCGCCTGCGACAACGGCAAGACCGCTCGCGGCGAGCTCGTCGTCAAGCACAAGGGCCCGAGCGGCCATGTGCGGACCGGAGTCGGCGGCAGCGTCGGCCCCGACACCACCCAGATCGCGGCGGGCGCGGCGGTGCTGGCCGCGGCTGCCGTCGGCGGTACGTGGCTCCTGCGTCGCCGGGCGAGCGGCGCGCAGGACGGCTGAGACGTACCGCACGTCCTGCCCCCGTCGCGCGGCCCGCACAAGGCCCGACGGGGGCAGGACCACATCCCGGGACCACACCCTGGGGCCACACCCCGGGACCACGCCCTCGGAGGAAACGCACCGTGAGCAGCAGGAGCAAGGGGTGGGGCATAGCCGCCGCCGCGTGCGTCGGCATCTGGCTCGTCCAGAACGGGTCGGAGCAGGTCACCCCGCCGGTCCCATCGGCCGCGCAGGCGTTCGCCGCGGGCCCGAACCAGCACACCACCGCGGCCGCCGCCCCGCTGCCGCCGTCCGATCCCGTACGGCTCCGCGTCCCCGAGATCGACGTCGACACGCCCATGATGCGGCTCGGCCTGGACCGGGACGGCGCCCTGGAGGTCCCGCCGGCGGGCGACCGCAACGTCGCCGGCTGGTACGAGGACGGCACGCCGCCCGGCGCCGAGGGCACCGCGATCGTCGCCGGCCATGTCGACAACGCGCAGGGCCCGGCCGTGTTCTACGCCCTCGGCGCGCTCAAGAAGGGCAACCGGATCGAGGTCGACCGCGTGGACGGCCGGACCGCCGTGTTCACGATCGACGCCGTCGAGGTGTACGGGAACGAGGACTTCCCCGACGAGAAGGTCTACGGCGGGACGGGCCGGGCCGAGATCCGGGTCATCACCTGCGGCGGAGGCTTCTCCCAGAAATCCGGCTACCAGGGGAACGTGGTCGCCTTCGGCCACCTCATCGGGGCGCGCTGAACCCGGTCCCGACGCGGGGCGCGCTGAACCCGGTCCCGACGCGGGGCGCGCTGAACCCGGTCCCGACGCGGGGCGCGCTGAACCCGGTCCCGACGCGGGGCGCGCTGAGCCCCGTCACGACGCGGGCACGCCGAACCCCCGTCACGCCCACTGGTCGAAGGCGAGCTTCGCTACCAAGGAGAAGACGACGAACAGCAGGACGCCCCGGACGAACTCGGCGCCCCTGCTCAGCGCCATCCGCGCCCCGATCATCGCGCCCGCCAGGTTGAAGACGGCCATGACCGCCGCCAGCTGCCAGAGCACACTGCCCTGGTACGCGAACATCGCGAGCGCGCCCGCGTTGGTGCAGACGTTGACGATCTTGGCGGTGGCGGAGGCGGTCACCAGGTCGAGATGGAGCACGGCGGTGAGCGCGAGGACCAGGAACGTGCCGGTCCCGGGTCCGAACAGACCGTCGTAGAAGCCGATCCCGCCACCGACGAGCACGATCGCGGTGACCACCCGGGCCCGGCCGACGGGCGCCTTCGCCGCCTCCCCCCGGGTGCCGAAGGACGGCCGCAGCATGACGAACGCGGCGACACCGAGCAGCACCACCATGATCACCGGGCGCAGTACCTCGCTGCTGATCCCGGCCGCGAAGAACGCGCCGCCCATGGACCCGGCGAGCGCCGCGAGCCCGATCCGTACCGCCGTCCTCACCTGCACGGGCGCCTTGCGCACGTACGTGACGGCGGCGCCGGACGTGCCGACGATGGCGACGGCCTTGTTGGTGCCGAGGATCTGCGCGGCCGGCAGCTGCGGGAGCCCGAGCAGCAGCGCGGGCAGCAGCAACAGCCCTCCTCCGCCGACCACGGCGTCGATCCAGCCCGCGACGAGCGCGGCGGCGCAGAGCAGGACGAGGGTGGTCAGGGATATGTCAGGCATGATCGCGAGCCTAGGGACGAGATGGGTGTGCCGTCCATCAATCCCTGGAGAGTTGAGCTACGTCTGAGGTTGTCCCCACCGGCGACCGGTCGGGCGCGGGCGGCGCGGCCGGGTCGACGGCGACCGTGAGGAAGGTCGCGGCCAGTGCGCCGACGCCGAGCAGTCCGACGGCGAGCTGTCTGCGGGCGCGGTCGGTGGGGTGGATCGCGGCGGGGGCCCTGCGGGCACGGTGCTTACCCATGGCTGAAGTCCTCGGTGTGGATGCGGCGGGCGGACACCCCGGCCCGGACGAGCGAGGCGGTGGCGGCCCTGGACATGGCGGGCGGCCCGCAGAGGTAGACGTCGTGACCGGCGAGGCCGGGCACCAGATCGCGCAGGGCCTGCGGGGCGAGGGGGTCGAAGGAGGCGTCGGACGGGCCGAGGAGGTAGTGCAGGGCCGCCTTCCGCGCGTGGGCGATCCGCTCCAGCTCCTCGCGCAGGACGAGCCCGTCCGCGTCGGAGGCCCGGTACAGCAGCGTCACGTCGCCGGGGCCGCCGGGCAGGGTCTCGAAGAGCGCCCGCAGCGGGGTGATGCCGACGCCGCCGGCGAGCAGCAGGACCTTGCGGCGGGTGCGGCGGTGCGCGGTGAGCGCGCCGAACGGTCCGGTGGCGAGGACCCGGACGCCGGGGCGCAGGCGGCGGATGCGGCGGGTGTGGTCGCCCAGCGCCTTGACCGTGATGCGCAGGGTGTCGTCGCGGACGGGCGCGGAGAGGGAGAACGGCAGCGCGGTCCGCCAGAGCCGCCGGGAGAGGAACCGCCACCGGAAGAACTGCCCCGGTTCGGCGTGGAGCAGCTCCAGGCCGGTGCCCTTGACGATCACCGAGACGACGCCGGGGCCCTCGTCGCGGACCTCGGCGACCCGGAGGGTGTGGCGCAGCGCCTGCCGGACGGGGACGACGATCCGGTACCAGACGAGGAGGACGGCCACGGTCGCGTGCGCCATGGACCAGGCCCAGAGCGCGAGGACGCTCCCGGTGAGGTCGGGTCCGGCGAGCTGGTGCACGAAACCGAGGGCGGCGGCGAGGTGGCTGAGCAGATGGAGCGCTCGCCAGGTCTCGTGCCGCAGCCGGCGGCGGGCGGCCCGGGCGGAGCTGACCCCGACCGCGACGAAGAGCGCGGTGCCGGCGGTGGCGGCGGCGAGCGCGGGATAGGCGAGCAGCTCGCCGGCGGCGCTGACCAGGTCGGTACGGGTGTGCACGGCGTACCCGCAGAGCGCGAGCGCGGCGTGCGCCGCGACGAGCCCGAGGACGTACCGCCCGCCGGCCGCGTGCCAGCGCGCGAGCCGGTCGGCCCCGACCCCGTGCTCGACGGCGGGCACGCGCGCCATCAGGAACAGCATGACCAGGACGCCGTATCCGGCGAGCAGCCCGGTGAGGTGAGCCCCGGCCGCGAAGAAGGCGTCGAGCCGGGCGGAGGGCCGGACCTGGACGCCCCAGAGCAGGGCGACGGCCCCGGCCCCGCCGAGGACGGCGTCGCGCAGTCGGTCGGGGCGCACCCGTGGGTGGTGGGCGATCGCCCCGCGGGGCGAGGGGGGTGTGCCCGGACGGGGCCCGGGAGCGGGCGGGCGCGCCCCCGGACCCGGACGGGGCCCGGGAGCGGGCGGGCGCGCCCCGCCGCGGGGCCGCGCCCGGCCCCCCGCCCGCGCCCCTCGCTGCTTCAGATACGCGGCAAGGGCCGGATGCCTGGGTTCCTGAACCTCGGTCGTCACGGGAGCCGACACTAGGGTCAGTGGGGCGGGGAAAACCCCAGCTCAACCGGGTGAGCGCGATCCTTAAGGCCCCCTTGAGGAACCCCTGACCGCCGATTAAGCCTCACACGGGCGAACGCCCCGGGCGGAGATCAGCGTTCCCTACGGGAAACAGTCGAGATCCCCCCGGGTAACACCCACGTCGCACGCTTCGACCCATGAGTACACGCATCGTGGTGGTCGGCAGCGGAACGGCGGGCGCCCGGCTCGCCCAGCGCCTGCCCGTCACGCTCCTCGGCGAGGAGCCGCACGCACCGTATAACAGGGTGCTGCTCGCGGACGTCCTCGCCGGGCGGTACGCATCCGAGGTGATCGCGCTGCCGGAGCTTCGGGAGCCGATGCGGCGCGGGGTGCGGGCGGTGCGGATCGACCGGGCCGCCCGGGTCGTGGAGTGCGCGGACGGGACGACCGTCGGCTACGACCGGCTGGTCCTGGCGACCGGCTCCAACCCGGTCCTGCCGCCCCTGCGGGGCCTGCGCGGCTTCCGGCTCCCGGTGGGCGTCCATCCCTTCCGTACGCTCGACGACTGCCTGGAGCTGCGCGCCCTCGTGCGCCCCGGCGTCCGCGCGGTCGTCATCGGCGGTGGGCTGCTCGGCGTCTCCGCGGCCCGCGCGCTGGCCGCGCTCGGCGCCGAGGTGGTCCTGACCCAGCAGGGCGAACGCCTGATGGAGCGCCAACTCGACGCCCAGGCTTCGGCGTTGCTGCGCGACCACGTGGAGGCCCTGGGCGTGGAGGTGCACACCGAGTGCCGGGTCAGCGGGCTGCGCCAGGCGGACGGCGCGGTGACGGCCGTCGAGCTGGCCGACGGCTTCGTGCTCGACGCGCAGGTCGTGGTCCTCGCGTGCGGGGTCAGGCCGCGCGTCGGCCTCGCCCAGGACGCGGGCCTGGACGTCGCCAAGGGCATCGTCGTCGACGACGAGCTGCGGACCTCCGACCCGTACATCCACGCCATCGGCGACTGCGCCGAACACGCGGGCCGGGTCTACGGCCTGGCGGGCCCGGCCCTGGAACAGGCCGACGCGCTCGCCGACCTCCTCCGGGCGGAAGCCGAGGCCCTCCCCCCGGGGCCCCGCAGCACGGACGCGCGCACGCCGGAGCCCCTCAGCGCCGAGGACGGCACGCCGGTGACCGCCGGCCCGGGCGACCGCACGCCGGAGACCCTCCGCGCCGACGCGCGCACACCGCAGACCCCCCGCCCCGACGGCCAGGCGCCCGAGGCCCCGCGCCCCGAGCCGGCCCCCCGACCCGCCTACACCGGCACCCGCGCCCTCACCCGGCTCACGCTGGGCGGGCCGGTGGCGCTCGACCTCGCCGCGTTCGGCGAGGCCACCCCGCTGCCCGGGGACGAGGTCGTCCAGCTGACCGACGCCACCCGGCGCGCGTACCGCAAGGTCGTCGTCCGCGGCGACCGGCTCGTCGGCGGCGTGCTGCTCGGCGACCTCGCCGCCGTCGGCACGCTCGCCCGGGCCTGGGAGGGCGACGAGGCCCTGCCCGACGACGCCCCCCTGCTTCATCTGCTCACCCATGACGGAGGCTCCTGAGATGGCGACCACGCCCCTGCCCACACCCACCGTGCCCACCATCGTCCTGGTCGGCCACGGCATGGTCGGCCAGCGGTTCCTGGAGGCGCTCGCGGACCGGGGCGTCACCGAGCGGGCGCGGGTCGTCGTGCTCTGCGAGGAGCCGCGCCCCGCCTACGACCGCGTCCAGTTGAGCGCGTACTTCAGCGGCCGCACGCCCGACGAGCTGTCCATGGTCGAGGACGGCTTCCTGGCACGGCACGGCATCGAGCTGTACGTCGGCGACCCGGCGGAGTCCGTGGACCGCGCGGCGCGCACGGTCACCGCCCGCTCCGGGCGGGTCGTCCCGTACGACACGCTCGTCCTCGCCACCGGCTCGTACCCCTTCGTGCCGCCGGTCCCCGGCAAGGACGCGCGCGGCTGTTTCGTGTACCGGACGATCGAGGACCTGCTCGCGATCGAGGAGTACGCCAAGTCGTCGACGACCGGCGCCGTGGTCGGCGGCGGGCTGCTCGGCCTGGAGGCGGCCGGCGCGCTCAAGGGGCTCGGACTCGACACGCACGTGGTGGAGTTCGCGCCCCGGCTGATGCCGGTGCAGGTCGACGAGGGCGGCGGCGCGGCGCTGCTGCGGACGATCGAGCGGATGGGGCTGACCGTCCACACCGGGACCGGCACCCAGGAGGTCGTGACCGAGGACGGCGCGGTCACCGGGATGCGGCTCTCGGACGGCTCCGAACTGGCCACGGACATGGTGGTGTTCTCGGCGGGCGTACGGCCCCGGGACCAGTTGGCGCGCGAGTGCGGGCTGACCGTCGGCGAGCGCGGCGGGATCGCCGTGGACGAGCGGTGCCGGACGTCCGACCCGGCCGTGTACGCGATCGGCGAGTGCGCGCTGGCGGTCGACGGCCGGGTGTACGGCCTGGTGGCGCCGGGGTACGAGATGGCGCTGACGGTGGCGGCGACGATCGCCGAGGAGGCCGAGGTCCCCGGCTTCACCGGTGCCGACATGTCGACGAAGCTGAAGCTGCTCGGTGTCGACGTGGCCTCCTTCGGCGACGCGCACGGCACCGCCGAGGGCTGCCTCGACGTCGTCTACTCCGACTCCCGATCGGGCGTCTACCGCAAGCTCGTGGTCGACGGCGAGGGCGTGCTGCTCGGCGGTGTCCTGGTCGGCGACGCCGAGTCGTACGGCATGCTGCGGCCGCTCACCGGATCCGTACCGCCCGTCTCCCCCGACCAGCTCGTCCTGCCCGCGGGCGCGGGCGCGCCGGTCGCCCTCGGTCCGTCCGCGCTGCCGGACGACGCCGTCATCTGCTCCTGCCACAACGTGACCAAGCACGCGATCACCCAGTGCGCGACGCTGCCGGAGGTGAAGAAGTGCACCAAGGCGGGGACGGGGTGCGGCAGTTGCGTGAAGCTCATCGGCCAGCTCCTGCCCGAGCCGGCGGACAAGGGGCTGTGCGGCTGCTTCGCGTACACCCGGGGCGAGCTGTACGAGATCACCCGTACGCTGCGGCTCACCTCCTTCGCCGGGCTGCTCGACTCGCACGGCCGGCCGGAGGCGCGCGGTGGTGAGGGCTGTGAGGTCTGCAAGCCGACGGTCGCCTCGATCCTGGCCAGCCTCAACCAGGGCTACATCCTCGACGGCGAGCAGGCCTCCCTCCAGGACACCAACGACCACTTCCTGGCCAACCTCCAGCGCAACGGGTCGTACTCGGTGGTGCCCCGCATCCCCGGCGGTGAGATCACCCCGGAGAAGCTGATCGTGATCGGCGAGGTGGCCCGCGACTTCGGGCTCTACACCAAGATCACGGGTGGTCAGCGGATCGACATGTTCGGCGCCCGCGTCGAGCAGTTGCCGGCGATCTGGACCCGGCTGGTCGACGCGGGCTTCGAGTCGGGACACGCGTACGGCAAGTCGCTGCGCACGGTGAAGTCCTGTGTGGGGCAGACCTGGTGCCGCTACGGCGTGCAGGACTCGGTGAAGATGGCGATCCAGCTGGAGCTGCGCTACCGGGGCCTGCGCTCCCCGCACAAGCTCAAGTCGGCGGTCTCCGGCTGCGCGCGGGAGTGCGCCGAGGCGCAGTCGAAGGACTTCGGCGTCATCGCGACGGCCAACGGCTGGAACCTGTACGTCGGCGGCAACGGCGGCGCGACCCCGCGCCACGCGGACCTCCTCGCGCAGGACCTGTCGGACGCCGAACTGGTGCGGCTGATCGACCGGTTCCTGATGTTCTACATCCGGACCGCCGACCGGCTGGAGCGGACCTCGGTGTGGCTGGAGCGGCTCGACGGCGGCCTCGACCACCTGCGGGACGTCGTGGTGCACGACTCGCTGGGGCTCTGCGACGAGCTGGAGGCGCTGATGACGGCCCATGTCGCGGACTACCAGGACGAGTGGGCGGCGACCCTGGACGACCCGGAGCGGCTGCGCCGGTTCGTGTCCTTCGTGAACGCTCCGGAGGCACCGGACCCGTCGGTGCGGTTCGTGCCGGAGCGCGACCAGATCAAGCCGGACCTGACGGTCCTCACCATCGGAAACATGCGAGTCGACACGCTGGAAGGGGTCTGAAGCCCGATGCACCTCGAACTCTCCCACGACGCCGGGGCCGACGCCTGGACGCCGGTCTGCGAGACCTCCCGGCTGACCCCGGGCCGCGGCGTGGCCGCGCTGCTCCCCGACGGCCGGCAGGCGGCGCTCTTCCTGGACCGGGCGGGCAAGGCCTACGCGATCGAGAACCGCGACCCGTTCACCGGCGCGCAGGTGCTGTCCCGGGGGCTGCTCGGCTCCGCGGGCGGGCGGCCGTTCGTGGCCTCGCCGCTCCTCAAGCAGCGCTTCGACCTGGAGTCGGGGCGGTGTCTGGACGACGAGAGCGTGTCGGTGGCGGTCTTCCCGGTCCGGCTGAGCACGTCTCCATGACGGGCCATGAGATCTTGACCGATCGTTCCAGATACACCTAGAGTCACCGCGTGGCCAGGACCAAGGAATTCGATCCCGACGCCGCACTCCAGGCAGCTCTCGAGCTGTTCTGGACGCGCGGGTACGAGGCGACGACGATGGCGGATCTCGTCGACCGCCTCGGGATCGGCCGCGCCAGCATCTACGCCACCTTCGGCAACAAGCACGCCCTCTACATGAAGGCGCTGGACCGCTATCTCCAGTCGTGCGAGCCGGTGATGCTGGAGGAGCTGTCCGCGCCGGGGCCGGCCCTGCCGCCGGTACGGAGCCTGATCAGGCGGTTCGCCGCGGAGGCGGGGGCCGAAGCGACACGCCTGAGCGGGTGTTTCGTCACCAACTCGGCGGCCGAACTGGCGCCGCACGACCGGCCGGTGGCGCACCGGGTGGAGCTGAGCTGGGAGCAGATCGAGACCCTGCTCCACTCCTCCCTGGTCCGCGCCCGCGCCCAGGGCGAGCTGCCGCCCGACCGTGATCCGCAGGCCCTGGCCAGGATGCTCCTCGTCCTGGCGCAGGGGCTGCGGGTGGTCGGCAAGGCGTCGAGCGACCCGGCCCGGGTCCACGACGCGGCGGAGCAGGCCCTGACACTGCTCGACTGAGGTACCGAGGCCGACGGCCGAAGGGGCGCCCCACGGCGCCCCTTTCCCCGGCCTTCTTATTGGAACGTCCGGTCAAGAAACGTCAAGCAACCAGGAGACTTCGCCATGTCCGCACGCTTCACCGACCAGCGCGTCCTCGTCACGGGCGCAGGCACCGGCCTCGGACGGGCCATCGCGCTCGCCTTCGCGGCCGAGGGCGCGAAGGTCGTCGTCTCGGGCCGCAGCGCGAGCACCCTCGCCGAGACGGTCTCCCTGATCGAGGCCGCCGGCGGTACCGCGGCCGCCGTCACCGCCGATGTCTCGCTCGCCGAGGACACCCGCCGGCTCGTCAGGGAGACCGTCGAGATCTTCGGCGGGCTCGATGTCGCCGTGAACAACGCCGGGGTCTTCCTGGGCGGCGCGCCCGCCGCCGACTTCCCGCTGGAGGAGTGGCAGACCCTGCTCGACATCAACGTCACCGGCGTCCTGCACTCCCTCCAGGCGGAGATCGCCCACATGCGGGCCCACGGCGGCGGCGCCATCGTCAACATCTCCTCCAACCTCGGCCCGCACGTGCGCGTCCCCGGCCTCTTCGGCTACCAGGTCTCCAAGGCCGCGGTCTCCGCGATGACGCGCGCCGCCGCCCTCGACCACATCGCCGAGGG
Source organism: Streptomyces sp. NPDC090127 (assembly GCF_044746945.1). NCBI lineage: Bacteria > Bacillati > Actinomycetota > Actinomycetes > Kitasatosporales > Streptomycetaceae > Streptomyces > Streptomyces sp. NPDC090127. The sequence continues at coordinate 45,015 of NZ_JBIVDE010000006.1, forward strand.
GATCCGGATCAACGCGGTCAGCCCGGGGGCCTCGGACTCCACGATGTCGCTGCGGCCCGGCGAGACGGAGGCCGAGCGGGCGGTGCGGATGAAGGACGAGTCGCCGCTCGGCCGGATCTCGGCGGCCTCGGAGGTCGCGGCGGCGGTGCTCTACCTCGCCTCGCGGGACGCCGGCTCGGTCGTCGGAGCGGATCTGGTGATCGACGGCGGCGTTTCGGCCTGAGGCGCCCGGCCGTAGGCCGTGCGGTCCTGCTGAAGGGGTGACGGACGACGCGCGGGTCAGCCCTCGATGGCGGTCGGGTCCATCCACATGACCTCCCAGTGGTGGCCGTCGGGGTCCGTGAACGAGCGGCCGTACATCGAACCGAAGTCGATGGGCTCCTTCGCCGCCGTACCGCCGGCGACGAGGGCGCTGTCCGCGAGCTCGTCGACCTTCTCGCGGCTCTCGGCGCTCAGCGTGAGGAGGACCTCGGTCGACCTGGTCGCGTCGACGAGCTCCTTGCCCGGCGCGGTGAACTCCTTGAACTTCGCCTCGGACAGCAGCATCACGAAGATCGTGTCGCTGATGACCATGCAGGCGGTCGTGTCGTCGCTGAACTGCGGGTTGAAGGAGTAGCCGACCTTGCCCCAGAAGGCCTTGGTGGTCTCCAGGTCCTTCACCGGCAGGTTGACGAAGATCATCTGGCTCATGGTGTGCTCTCTCATCCGTGTCGGGTGGTGTCTCGGGTGTCGCAGGTGCCTCGTGTGTGCTTTCGAGAGATAGGACGGCGGGCCGGTGCGGAACTCATCGGCCCGCGGGCACCTTTTTTCGGGACCCGGCCGGACCGGACCGTAGGACCGGGCCGGGCTCGGCCGGTCGGGCCCGGCGGTCCGGTCCGCGCCCATCCCGGACGTAACCACACGTTCCGCCCCGATCCCGTGCCGACCTTCCGACCGACGCTTCCCCTTCACCGGTTGTTGCTGCACCGTCAACTCGGTACCAACTCCGTACTCCTAGGTTCCCGAAGCGCGCGACCCCGCCGCCGACCGGTGCGGCGGGTTCACACACCACTTTCTGGAGTGAGACGTGGAGCGACGCAGTTTCCTGCGTGGAGCGGTCATCGGCACGTCGGCCGCCGCCTTCGGCGGCACCCTGATGCGCGGGGCGGCCTACGCGGCCCCCGCGCAGCCCGGCTCCGGCCCCTACGGAGCCCTCGGCGCGGCCGACGCCAACGGCATCCTGCTGCCGAGCGGATTCAGCAGCCGGGTCATCGCCCGGTCGGGGCAGAAGGTCCCCGGCACCTCGTACACCTGGCACAACGCGCCCGACGGCGGCGCCTGCTTCGTCGACGGATCCGGCTGGATCTACGTCTCCAACTCGGAGATCAACCCCAGCGGCGGCGCGAGCGCGGTGAAGTTCAGCTCGACCGGCGCCGTCACCGGCGCGTACCGCATCCTCTCCAACACCCGCACCAACTGCGCGGGCGGCAAGACCCCGTGGAACACCTGGCTCTCCTGCGAGGAGGTCAGCCTCGGATACGTCTACGAGACCGACCCGTACGGCGTGAACGCGGCCGTCCGCCGCGACGCGATGGGCCGCTTCAAGCACGAGGCCGCCGCCGCCGACCCCGTCCGCAAGGTCGTCTACCTGACCGAGGACGAGACCAGCGGCTGCTTCTACCGCTTCATCCCGACCACCTGGGGCAACCTCGCCTCGGGCCAGCTCCAGGTCCTGGTGGCCGGCAGCGCCACCTCCGGCTCCTTCACCTGGCAGAACGTCCCGGACCCGGACGGCTCTCCGACCGCGACCCGCAGCCAGGTGTCCGGCGCCAAGAAGTTCAACGGCGGCGAGGGCTGCCACTACGCCAACGACACCGTCTGGTTCACCACCAAGGGCGACAACCGCCTCTGGCAGCTCAACCTCACCACCAACACCTACGAACTCGCCTACGACGACTCCCTGGTGTCCGGCGGCGGCGCCCCGCTGACCGGTGTCGACAACGTCACCGGCTCCTCCTCCGGCGACCTGTTCATCGCCGAGGACGGCGGCACCATGGAGATCTGCATCATCACGCCGGACGACGTCGTCGCCCCGTTCCTGCGGATCAACGGCCAGTCCGGCTCCGAGATCACCGGCCCTGCCTTCTCCCCCGACGGCAGGCGGCTGTACTTCTCCAGCCAGCGCGGCACCTCCGGCAGCTCCTCGGGCGGCATCACCTACGAGGTGACCGGCCCGTTCCGCGCGTAGAGACGCTCCGCGGGGGCCGTCGCCGAGACGGCCCCCGCGACCCTCCGCCCGCCGCCGAGGAGGGCGGCGCCCAGCGGCGTCAGGGTGTGCAGGACCGCGTTGCCGTGCCGCAGCGTCGCGACGAGCCCCGCCTCGCGCAGGACGCCCGCGTGCTGGCTGGCCGAGGCGAGCGACACCCCCGCCCTGCGGGCGAGTTCGCTGGTGGTGCCGCCGTCGCCGATCGCGTGCAGGACCGCCGAGCGGGTGTTGCCGACCAGCTTGGCCAGCGAGGAGCCGCCCGGCGCGTGCACGGTCGGCGCCTCGCAGTGCGTCGTCGGGTAGACCAGCACCGGGGGCAGCGTCGGGTCGCGCAGCACGACCGGTGTGCCCCGGCAGAAGTACGAGGGCTGGAGCAGCAGGCCCCTGCCGTCGAGACGCAGGTCGCGGGCGACCGGATAGTCGGCCTCCAGGACGGGCGCGTTCCAGCGGAACATCGGCGGCAGTGAGGCGAGGAGCTCGTCCGCGCCGCCGTCGAGCAGGGCCCGGCCGCGTACCGCCCGGTCCGCCTCCACCCGGGCGCGGACCTGTGGCCAGTACGGCTCGATCGCCGCCCGGTGGTAGCCGCGCAGCGCCCCGAGGAGCCGGCCGAACGGCTCGGCGCCGCCGTCGGCGAGGGCGCGCAGCGAGTGCGGCACGCTCCTGCCACCGACCCGGTCGGCGCCGAGGAGGGCGAGCTCCGCGTGCAGCCGGCCCCCGGGGGTCGCACGGACCGCCTGGAGGCCCTCGTCGAGCCCCTGGAGGCCCTCGGGAGGGGTCAGGAAGTCGGGGAAGTAACCGCGACTGGGAACGAGCGCGGCCAGCAGCCGAGTCTCCCCGTTGAGCCGCGGACGGGTCTGGGAACGCCATTCTCCGTAGACGACCGGCCCGCGCCGGTCCCTAAGCCGATGAAAGCTGAGAATCGTTTCCCACAGAACGTCGGGCCGGGCCGCCATCCGCACGCCCGCCACGTCGCTTGCGGTGAAATGAATCCGCAGCATTGAACCCCCACCTGTGCACTCGCAACCACCCCCGTCAATGAGTATGCACATCATCACAGGACGTTACCAGGGTGTTTCAGCCACACTTGAAAAGCATCGCGGGGACCGGGGGCAAACGGAAAAGCTGTGGGTGTCGGGCAGGAAACCTTCAGGACCGAGGTGGCGTGGCGAAGACCGTGGGGGGCTTCACACGTCCGGCGGCGGTCGGCGAGGGTTGCGGCTCACCTGCCCGACATGGGTAATGGGCGCGGCCACCGGGTGGGGATCCGGGGGCCGCGCCCGCCCTGTTCTTTGCGCAACCAATCGTGGAAAGTTCACAACAGAAAGTTCAACGGCCAATAATTCAACCGGCTTCGATTGAACATGACCTCACATTTGCCGAACATCCCGGGGCGGACGAAGTACGACGGGGCGGACACCTCCGCACAAGGTGTCCGCCCCGTCTCTCTTGCTGGCCGGAGCCGCCGCCCATCGGTTCGAGGGTCAGGGACGAACGGCAACTCCGGCGGTCTTTGCTACTGAACGCCCGGTCAGCGAGCCTTCAGCCGACGGCTCAGCGGCTGTCGGAGCCCTTCGACTCCGCGGCCGCGCGACCGGCCTCCAGGCGCGCCACCGGGATCCGGAAGGGCGAGCAGGAGACGTAGTCGAGGCCGACCTCGTGGAAGAAGTGCACCGACTCCGGGTCGCCGCCGTGCTCGCCGCAGACGCCGAGCTTGATGTCCGGGCGGGTGGCCCGGCCGGCCTGGACGGCGCTGCGGACCAGCGCGCCGACGCCGTCCTTGTCGATGGTCTCGAACGGCGAGACACCGAAGATGCCCTTCTCCAGGTACGCGGTGAAGAAGCTGGCCTCCACGTCGTCCCGGGAGAAGCCCCACACGGTCTGCGTGAGGTCGTTGGTGCCGAAGGAGAAGAACTCGGCGGCCTCGGCGATCTGACCGGCGGTCACGGCGGCGCGCGGCAGCTCGATCATGGTGCCGAGCGCGAGCTTCAGCTCCACGCCGGTCTGCGCGCGGACCTCGGCGATGACCTGCTCGGCCTCGTCGCGGACGATCTCCAGCTCCTGGACGGTGCCGACGAGCGGGATCATGATCTCGGCGCGCGGGTCGCCCTTGGCCTCGATGCGCTGGGCGGCGGCCTCGGCGATCGCGCGGACCTGCATGGTGAACAGGCCCGGGATGACCAGGCCGAGCCGGACGCCGCGCAGACCCAGCATCGGGTTCTGCTCGTGCAGCCGGTGCACGGCCTGGAGCAGCCGCAGCTCGTTCTCGTGCGGCTCCTTGCGGGCCTCGGCGAGAGCGACGCGGACCGACAGCTCGGTGATGTCGGGCAGGAACTCGTGCAGCGGCGGGTCGAGCAGCCGGACCGTGACGGGCAGCCCGTCCATCGCCTCGAAGAGCTCGACGAAGTCCTTCTTCTGGAGCGGGAGCAGGGCGTCCAGGGCCTCGGTCCGCTCCTCGTCGGTGTCGGCGAGGATCAGCTTCTCGACCATCTCGCGGCGCTCGCCGAGGAACATGTGCTCGGTGCGGCACAGGCCGATGCCCTGGGCGCCGAAGCGGCGGGCGCGCGAGGCGTCCTCGGCGTTGTCGGCGTTGGCGCGGACGCGCAGCCGGCGGACGCGGTCGGCGTAGGCCATGATCCGGTGGACGGCGGCGACCAGCTCGTCGGCGTCGTCGGCGCCGGCGTGCATCCGGCCCTCGAAGTACTCGACGACCGGGGACGGTACGACGGGTACCTCACCGAGGTAGACCTTGCCGGTGGAGCCGTCGATGGAGACGACGTCGCCCTCCTCGATGACCTGGCCCGAGGTGGTGGTCATCCGGCGGCGCTTGGTGTCGACCTCGAGCTCCTCGGCGCCGCAGACACAGGTCTTGCCCATGCCGCGGGCGACGACGGCGGCGTGCGAGGTCTTGCCGCCGCGCGAGGTGAGGATGCCCTCGGAGGCGATCATGCCGTCCAGGTCGTCCGGGTTGGTCTCGCGGCGGATCAGGATGACCTTCTCGCCGGAGCGGGACCACTTGACGGCCGTGTACGAGTCGAAGACGGCCTTGCCGACGGCCGCGCCCGGGGAGGCGGCGATGCCGCGGCCGATCTGCTCGACCTTGGCGTTCTCGTCGAACTTGGGGAACATCAGCTGCGCGAGCTGGGCGCCGTTGACGCGCTGGAGCGCCTCGGCCTCGTCGATCAGGCCCTGGTCCACGAGCTGGGTGGCGATCCGGAAGGCGGCACCGGCGGTGCGCTTGCCGACGCGGGTCTGCAGCATCCAGAGCTGGCCGCGCTCGATGGTGAACTCGATGTCGCAGAGATCCTTGTAGTGGGTCTCCAGAGTCTCCATGATCTGCATCAGCTGGTCGTACGACGCCTTGTCGATCGACTCGAGCTCGGCCAGCGGCACGGTGTTGCGGATGCCGGCGACGACGTCCTCGCCCTGCGCGTTCTGCAGGTAGTCGCCGTAGACGCCCTGGTGGCCGGAGGCGGGGTCGCGGGTGAAGGCGACACCGGTTCCGGAGTCCGGGCCGAGGTTGCCGAAGACCATGGAGCAGACGTTGACCGCGGTGCCCAGGTCGTGCGGGATGCGCTCCTGGCGACGGTAGAGCTTGGCGCGGTCGGTGTTCCAGGAGTTGAAGACGGCCTGGATGGCGAGGTCCATCTGCTCGCGCGGGTCCTGCGGGAAGTCGCGGCCGGCCTCGGCCTTGACGATCTTCTTGAAGTGCTTGACGAGCTTCTTCAGGTCGGCGGCGTCGAGGTCGGTGTCGACGGTGACCTTCTTGGCGGCCTTGGCCTCGTCGAGGGCCTCCTCGAAGAGCTCGCCGTCGACGCCCAGGACGGTCTTGCCGAACATCTGGATGAGGCGGCGGTACGAGTCCCAGGCGAAGCGCGCGTCGCCGGCCTGCGCGGTGAGGCCCTCGACGGAGGCGTCGGAGAGGCCGATGTTCAGGACCGTGTCCATCATGCCGGGCATCGAGAACTTGGCGCCGGAGCGGACCGAGACGAGCAGCGGGTCGTCGGCCTGGCCGAGCTTCTTGCCCATCTTCTGCTCGAGGGCGTCCAGGTGGGCGCTGACCTCGTCGCGGAGCTCGACGGGCTCGGTGCCGCTGTCGAGGTAGACCTTGCACGCCTCGGTGGTGATCGTGAAGCCGGGGGGAACCGGGAGGCCGAGGTTGGTCATCTCGGCGAGGTTCGCACCCTTGCCACCGAGCAGGTCCTTCAGGTCCCTGTTGCCCTCGGTGAAGTCGTACACGAACTTCTGATCTTTGTTTTCCGACACGTGTCTCGACTCCTCGAGGACTCGGTGGCTGCCCTGACGGCGAGGAACATACCCAGATCGAAGGCTCATGTGGAGGTACGCCTACCGGACACGTGGTCTTAACCACCCGTCCGCCAGCACATCGAAAGTAACCGACGGGTAGCTTCCGCTTTCAGGCTCCGAAGCCCCCTTGACCCAAACCTGGGGATTCGCGCTCAAGTGAGCGACTTCCACGGCATCTGTGTTCAACTCTTGAACGCAAGAGGGGTGGCACCCAGTGCCACCCCTCCATAAGTGCAACATCCCGAAATCCGCTCATCTGAGCACCACCCCTATCAAGGGTGGCGAGGATCACGCCGTACGAACGACGCGATTCCCACGATCCGGACGACCGGGATCAGCCCCCGGACGTGTCCAGCTCCGCCTCCTCGCTGATGCCCGCGCAGTCGTACGGGTCCTTCAACCAGCCGTCCGGCAGCACCACGCGGTTGTTGCCCGAGGTGCGGCCCCGGGGGCCGTCCGCGCCGGTCGGCCAGGGCTGGTCCAGGTCCAGCTCGCTCAACTGAGCGCTCAGCTCGTCCAGGGACGAGGTGACGGCCAGCTTCTTGCGCATCTCGGAGCCGACCGCGAAGCCCTTCAGGTACCAGGCCACGTGCTTGCGGAAGTCGATGACACCGCGCGACTCGTCCCCGAGCCACTCGCCGAGCAGCCGTGCGTGCCGCACCATCGCGTCCGCGACCTCGCGCAGCCCCGGCTGGGCGTACGCCCCCGTGCCCTCGAACCCCGCCACCAGGTCGCCGAAGAGCCACGGCCGGCCCAGGCAGCCGCGTCCGACGACCACGCCGTCGCAACCGGTCTCGCGCATCATCCGCAGCGCGTCGTCGGCCGACCAGATGTCGCCGTTGCCGAGCACCGGGATCTCCGGCACGTGCTCCTTGAGCCGCGCGATGGCGTCCCAGTCGGCGGTGCCTCCGTAGTGCTGCGCCGCCGTCCGGCCGTGCAGGGCGATCGCCGTGACGCCCTCCTCGACCGCGATCCGGCCCGCGTCCAGGAAGGTGATGTGGTCGTCGTCGATGCCCTTGCGCATCTTCATCGTCACCGGCAGGGTGCCGGCGTTCGCCACGGCCTCGTTCAGGATCGCCCGCAGCAGCGGCCGCTTGTACGGCAGCGCCGAGCCACCGCCCTTGCGGGTCACCTTGGGGACCGGGCAGCCGAAGTTCAGGTCGATGTGGTCGGCCAGGTCCTCGTCCGCGATCATGCGCACGGCCTTGCCGACCGTCACCGGGTCGACGCCGTAGAGCTGGATGGAGCGCGGCTGCTCGCTCGCGTCGAAACGGATGAGCTGCATCGTCTTGTCGTTGCGCTCGACCAGCGCCCTCGTCGTGATCATCTCGCTCACGAAGAGTCCCTTGCCGCCGGAGTACTCACGGCAGAGGGTGCGGAACGGGGCGTTGGTGATGCCGGCCATCGGCGCGAGCACCACCGGCGGCTGCACGATGTGCGGCCCGATGGCGAGAGGAGAGAACGCGGTCATTCCGCCATTGTCGCGCACTGCGGCGGTCCTTAGGCAGCCGTACGATCCGCACATGCCCGACCTCACACACGCACCGCTCACCCGGGGCAGGCAGCGGGTCGTCCTCGCGATCTGCTGCATGAGCCTGCTGATCGTCAGCCTGGACAACACGGTGCTGAACGTCGCGCTGCCCGCCATGCAGCGTGACCTGCGGGCTTCCGTGTCAGGCCTGCAGTGGACCATCGACGCGTACACCCTCGTCCTGGCGTCGCTGCTGATGTTCTCCGGCTCCACCGCCGACCGGATCGGCCGCCGCAAGGTCTTCGTCACCGGACTGGTCTTCTTCGTCCTCGGCTCACTCCTCTGCTCGCTGGCGCCCAGTCTGGAGACCCTGGTGGTCTTCCGGATGATCCAGGCGGTCGGCGGATCGATGCTCAACCCGGTCGCCATGTCGATCATCACCAACACCTTCACCGAGCCCGCCGCACGCGCCCGGGCCATCGGCGTGTGGGGCGGGGTGGTCGGCGTCTCCATGGCGGCGGGCCCGGTGGTGGGCGGTCTGCTCGTCGACTCGGTCGGCTGGCGCGCGGTGTTCTGGATCAACCTCCCGATCGGCCTCGCCGCGCTGCTGCTGACGCTGCGCTACGTCCCGGAGTCCCGGGCGCCCAAGCCGCGCCGCCCCGACCCGGTCGGCCAGCTGCTCGTCGCCGCGCTCCTCGGCTCGCTCACGTACGCGATCATCGAGAGCAGCCTCCCCTTCGCCGGTGCGGCGCTCGCGGCGCTCGTCGCGCTGCTGGCGTACGAGCCGAGGCGGCGGGAGCCCCTGATCGACCTGCGGTTCTTCCGGAGCGCTCCGTTCAGCGGCGCCACGATCATCGCCGTCTGCGCGTTCGCCGCCCTCGGCGGCTTCCTCTTCCTCAACACGCTGTACCTGCAGAGCGTGCGGGGCCTCTCCGCCCTCGACGCGGGCCTGTACATGCTGCCGATGGCCTCCATGACCCTGGTCTTCGCCCCGCTCTCCGGGCGGCTCGTCGGGTCACGCGGCCCCCGCCTTCCCCTGCTGATCGCGGGTACGGCGATGGCGGCGGGCTGTCTGCCCTTCGCCGCCTTCGAGGCCGAGACGAGCGACCCGCTGCTCTTCGCCGGGTACGTGGTCTTCGGTATCGGCTTCGGCATGGTGAACGCGCCCATCACGAACACGGCGGTCTCGGGCATGCCCCTCGCCCAGGCCGGGGTGGCGTCGGCGGTGGCCTCGACGAGCCGGCAGGTCGGTCAGACGCTCGGTGTCGCCGTGGTCGGAACCGTCCTGGCCACCGGGGTCGCCACGCTCTCGCGGACGGACGACTTCGTCGAGGCGAGCAGAGCCGGCTACTGGATCATGACGGGCTGCGGTTTCTGCGTCCTCCTCGTCGGGGCGCTGACGAGCGGGGCCTGGGCGCGGGGCACGGCCGAGCGGACGGCCCGGCGACTGGCCGCGGAAGGGGAGCAGACGCCCGCGGGGGCGACCTCCGCCACGTCCTGAGACACCGGCCGCCGGAGCCGCTCCAGGCCGGCCCGGGGCTCCTCGTCCAGCGGAACGTACGTCGACGGGGTCGACGGCGTCGGCGGAGGCCGGGACGCACGTGGGCCCGGGTCCCCATCGGTGACCCGGGCCCACGATCGTCCGTCGCGCGGCTGCTACCGCTCGTCGCCCGCGGTGGCGGCGGAGGTCGCCTCGGAGGTCGCGGTCGCGTTCTCCGCGGCCTCGGCCTTCTCGCGCATCTTCTTCAGCAGCTCGGCCTTCTGGTCGGCGGCCGCCTGGCGGTCGGGGTTGTGGCCCTGACCGGCGCCGGGCAGCTCGCCGCGGGACAGCTTCTTGCGCTGTCCGCCGACGCCGAGGAGGTTGTTGCGGCCCTTGGCCATGGGTGGTTCTCCCATTCAGTGAGAAATGCGGTGGTCAATCGGCTGGCGCTGCGCGGGACCTCAGGCCCGCGTGCGGGACCTCAGGCCCGCGTGCGGGATCTCAGGCCCGCGTGCGGGATCTCAGGCCCGCGGCGCTCTCACTCGTAGATCTGGAAGAACGAAGACATGCGTCAGACGCTACCTCGCCCGGCGCCCGCCGGACACCACGTTTTCCGCCGTGCGCACCCCACCCCTTCGAGTGAATGACAGATATTGAAATCTGTCATTCGCCATGCCATAGTTGTCATGCGTAGCCCTTCACCCCCGCTCCGAGGAGACCCCCATGACCTCCGCCCCCGCCCCCCGCGCCCTCCCCGCCCGCCGCCTCGGCGCCACCGGCCCCGAGGTCTCCGCCCTCGGCCTCGGCTGCATGGGCATGTCCGCGCTGTACGGCGAGAGCGACCGCGCCGAGTCGATCGCGACGATCCACGCCGCCCTCGACGCCGGCGTCACCCTCCTGGACACCGGTGACTTCTACGGGATGGGACACAACGAGCTGCTGATCAGCGAAGCCCTGCGCACGGCCCCCGTTGCCGCGCGCGAGCAGGCGCTGACCAGCGTGAAGTTCGGCGCCCTGCGCACGGTCGAGGGCGGCTTCACCGGCTATGACGGCCGCCCCGCCGCGGTGAAGAACTTCGCGGCGTACTCCCTCCAGCGCCTCGGCAGGGACCACATCGACATCTACCGGATCGCCCGCGTCGACACGGACGTCCCGATCGAGGAGACCGTCGGCGCGATCGCCGAGCTGGTCGAGGCGGGCCACGTCCGGCACATCGGCCTCTCCGAGGTCGGCGCGGACACCCTGCGCCGGGCGGCGGCCGTCGCCCCGATCGCCGACCTCCAGATCGAGTACTCCCTGATCTCACGCGGCATCGAGGAGAAGATCCTGCCGACCGCACGCCGGCTGGGCATCGGCGTCACGGCGTACGGCGTGCTGTCGCGCGGTCTGATCAGCGGCCACTTCACCCGCGACCGCGCACTCGCCCCGGGCGACTTCCGGGGCACGAGCCCGCGCTTCCAGGGCGACAACCTCGACCGGAACCTGGACCTGGTGGACCGGCTGCGCGTCCTCGCCGAGGCCAAGGGCGTGACGGTCGCGCAGACCGCCGTCGCCTGGGTCCTGGCGCAGGGCCCGCGCCACGGCGTGGACATCGTCCCGCTGGTCGGCGCCCGCCGCCGGGATCGGCTCGCGGAGGCCCTCGGCGCCCTGGACGTGACGCTGGACGACGCCGATCTGGCCGCGATCGAGGAGGCCGTCCCGGCGGGCGCGGCGGCCGGTGAGCGGTATCCCGCGGCCCAGATGGCCCACCTGGACAGCGAGCACTGACAGGTACTGTCATCCCATGGCGACCGAGACCCTGACAGCAGAGCGCATCCTCGAAGCCACCGAGGAGGTGCTCCGCCGGTACGGCCCGGCGAAGGCGACGGTGGTGGACGTGGCCCGCGTCCTCGGCGTCAGCCACGGCAGCGTCTACCGCCACTTCCGCACGAAGGCGGCCCTGCGGGAGGCGGTGACGGGGCGCTGGCTGTCCCGCACGGAGGCCGTGCTCGCCGAGCTGACCGGAGCGCCCGACCGCCCGGCCCCGGAGAAGCTCCGCGCCTGGTTCGTCGAGCTCTTCGACGCCAAGCGGCACAAGGCCGGTGACGACCCGGAGCTGTTCGCCACCTACGAGGTCCTGCTCGACGAGAACAGCGGGGTGGTCGAGGAGCACCTCGGCGTCCTGGTCGGTCAGGTCCGCGAGATCGTCGAAGAGGGCGTCCGGGGCGCCGAGTTCACCACGCCCGACGCCGACGCGACGGCCCGCGCGCTCTTCGACGCCACGGCCCGCTTCCACGATCCGGCCTATGCCCCGGAGTGGCGGCGACCCACGATCCAGGCGGAGTTCGACGCGGTGGTGGACCTGCTGCTGCGCGGACTGCGCGCGTAGCGTCCGTCGCCACCGTCACGCCGAAGCCCCCGGCTCCTTCGAGGAACCGGGGGCTTCGGCGTGACGAGCGTGCGGCGTGACGCGTGGTGCGACCGTCAGCAGCCGATCAGGCGGCTGCCCAGGTAGCCCTGGATCTGGTCGAGGGAGACGCGCTCCTGCTTCATGGTGTCGCGCTCGCGCACGGTCACCGCGTTGTCGTCCAGGGTGTCGAAGTCGACGGTGACGCAGAACGGCGTGCCGATCTCGTCCTGGCGACGGTAGCGGCGGCCGATGGCGCCCGCGTCGTCGAACTCGATGTTCCAGTTCTGCCGCAGGTCGGCGGCGAGGCCCTTGGCCTTCGGCGACAGCTGCGGGTTACGGGACAGCGGCAGCACGGCGACCTTGACCGGCGCGATGCGCGGGTCGAGGCGCATCACGGTGCGCTTCTCCATGACGCCCTTGGCGTTCGGGGCCTCGTCCTCGTTGAAGGCGTCGAGCATGAACGCCAGCATCGTCCGGCCGACACCGGCCGCCGGCTCGATGACGTACGGGGTCCAGCGCTCGCCGGCCTCCTGGTCGAAGAACTGCAGCTCGTTGCCGGAGGCCTTGGAGTGCGCGCTCAGGTCGTAGTCGGTGCGGTTGGCGACACCCTCCAGCTCGCCCCACTCGCTGCCGCCGAACTGGAAGCGGTACTCGATGTCGGCGGTGCGCTTGGAGTAGTGGGAGAGCTTCTCCTGCGGGTGCTCGAACCAGCGCATGTTCTCCTCACGGAGACCCAGACCGGTGTACCAGTTCCAGCGCTGCTCCATCCAGTACTCCTGCCACTGCTCGTCCTCGCCCGGCTTGACGAAGAACTCCATCTCCATCTGCTCGAACTCGCGGGTGCGGAAGATGAAGTTGCCCGGAGTGATCTCGTTCCGGAAGGACTTGCCCATCTGCGCGATGCCGAACGGCGGCTTCTTGCGCGAGGTCTGCAGCACCTGGCCGAAGTTGGTGAAGATGCCCTGCGCGGTCTCGGGGCGCAGGTACGCGACCGAGCCGGAGTCCTGCGTCGGGCCGAGGTGGGTGGAGAGCAGACCGGAGAACTGCTTGGGCTCGGTGAAGGTGCCCTTGTTGCCGCAGTTGGGGCAGTTCAGGTCGGTGAGGCCGTTCTCGGGGAGACGGCCGTGCTTCTCCTCGTACGCCTCCTCCAGGTGGTCGGCGCGGTAGCGCTTGTGGCAGGAGGTGCACTCGGTCAGCGGGTCGGTGAAGGTGGCGACGTGACCGGAGGCCTCCCAGACCTCGGTGGCCAGGATCACCGACGAGTCGATGCCGACGACGTCCTCGCGCGCGGTGACCATGTAACGCCACCACTGACGCTTGATGTTCTCCTTGAGTTCGACACCCAGCGGCCCGTAGTCCCAGGCGGCCTTCTGGCCGCCGTAGATCTCACTGCAGGGGTAGACGAAGCCACGGCGCTTGCTCAGGCTGACGATGGTGTCGATCTTGTCGGCGGCCACGGTGCTCTCTTCATTACGACGACGAAGTGCGAATGCTTCAGGTTACCGGCGCCCGCACCCCCCGTATCAAATCGGTCCGGGTACTGCGGCCGCATCCGCGCGCGTGGCCGGGAACACAAGAAGGACAATTGACAATCGTTTCCAACTTTGTTGAAAATGAGTGTCATGAACGTACGCCGACTGATACCCACCACCGCCGTCGCCGGAGCCGTCACCCTCGGTCTCGTGACACTCTCCGCCTGCGGCGGCGCGTCCGACGCGTCCGGCAGGTCCGCCGACGGCAAGCTCGCCGTGGTGGCGTCGTTCTACCCCATGCAGTACCTGGCCGAGCAGATAGGCGGCGACCACGTCTCCGTCGAGACGCTCACCGCGCCGGGCGTCGAGCCGCACGACCTGGAGCTCAAGCCGCGCCAGATCGGCGAGCTCGGCGACGCCGACTACATCCTCTACCTCAAGGGCCTCCAGCCCGCCGTCGACGAGGCGATCCAGCAGGCCGGCGTGGAGCACACCGTCGACGCCGCGACCCTCACGTCGCTGGAGGAGCACGGCACGACGGTCGGCCACGACCACGGCGCAGAGGACCCCGGTCACGGCGAGACGGGCCACGAGCACCAGGCCGACGAGCACGGGGCCGAGGAGGAGCACAAGGCCGAGGATGAGGGCCACGGCCACGCGTCCGAGGCCGGCGGCGACCCGCACATCTGGCTCGACCCGGTGAAGTACGCCGAGGTCGCCAAGGGCGTGGGGGCCTCCCTGGAGAAGGCCGACCCGGACAACGCCGCCGACTACAAGAAGAACACCGACGCCCTGGTCAAGAAGCTCGGCGCCCTGGACACGGCGTACGAGACCGGTCTGAGGAACTCCACCACCCGGACCTTCATCACCACCCACTCCGCCTTCGGCTACCTCGCCGAGCGGTACGGCCTGGACCAGGAGGGCATCACCGGCATCGACCCCGAGTCCGAGCCGAGCCCCGCCCGGATGCAGGAGCTCCAGACCGTCGCGAAGAAGGACAAGGTCTCCACCGTCTTCTTCGAGACCCTCGCCAGCGACAAGACCGCCAAGACCCTCGCGAAGGACACCGGCCTGCGGACCGACGTCCTGGACCCGCTGGAGGGAATCACGGACAGGTCCCAGGGCGATGACTACATCGAGGTCATGCAGTCCAACCTCGCCGCGCTGAAGAAGGCCCTCGGCGCGAAGTGACCCACCCACAGCAGGAGGCAACCGTGAGCGCGCCCGTCACGCCCGTCATATCCGTCGCCGGAGCCACGGCGTCGCTCGGCGCGCGCCCGGTCCTGCGCGGTGTCGACCTCACCGTGAACCCCGGCGAGGTGGTCGCCCTGCTCGGCGCCAACGGATCCGGCAAGTCGACCGCCGTCCGCGCCGTCATCGGCCAGGTACCCCTGACCGGCGGCTCCATCGCGCTCTTCGGCACCGAGCAGAAGCGTTTCCGTACGTGGGCCCGCGTCGGCTACGTCCCGCAGCGCACCACCGCCGCCAGCGGCGTCCCCGCCACGATCCGCGAGGTCGTCTCCTCCGGCCGGCTCTCCCGCCGGACGTTCGGCTGGCTGACCAAGGCCGACAAGGCCGCCGTCGACCGCGCCATCGAGCTGGTCGGTCTCACCGACCGCGCCAAGGACTCGGTGAGCGCCCTCTCCGGCGGCCAGCACCAGCGCGTCCTGATCGCCCGCGCGCTCGCCTCCGAGCCCGAGCTGCTGATCATGGACGAGCCGATGGCCGGCGTCGACCTCGCCAGCCAGGAGATCCTCGCCGGCACCCTGCGCGAGCAGGTCGCGGGCGGTACCAGCGTGCTGCTCGTCCTGCACGAGCTCGGCCCGCTGGAGCCGCTGATCGACCGGGCCGTGGTCCTGCGCGACGGCTGCGTCGTCCATGACGGCCCGCCGCCCAAGGCCGTGGGCCAGCACGCGCTGCCCGGCCACGACCACGTCCATCCGCACGCGGCCGACGAGCCGCTCCGCACGGGTCTGCTGACCTGAGGAAGCTGACCTGATCATGGAATTCCTCGAACCCGCGTTCATGCAGCGGGCGCTCCTCGCGGCCGTTCTCGTCGGCATCACCGCGCCCGCCGTCGGCATCTTCCTCGTCCAGCGCCGCCAGGCCCTGATGGGCGACGGGATCGGCCATGTCGCCATGACCGGCGTCGGCCTCGGCTTCCTGCTCAACAGCAGCCCCGTCTGGATGGCCACCCTCGTCGCCGTCGCCGGCGCGGTCCTGATGGAGCTGATCCGGACGTACGGCCGCACCCGCGGCGACCTCGCGCTCGCGCTGCTCTTCTACGGAGGCATGGCCGGCGGCGTCATGCTGATCCAGGTCGGCGGCGGCTCCAACGCCAACCTGCTCTCGTACCTCTTCGGCTCGCTGTCCACGGTCTCCGACGAGGACGTCACGGCGATCGCCGTCCTGGCCGCCTTCGTGGTCCTCGTCACCGTCGGCCTGCGCCGCCAGCTCTTCGCGGTGAGCCAGGACGAGGAGTTCGCCCGCGTCACCGGCCTCCCGGTCCGGGCCGTGAACCTGCTCGTCGCGGTGACCGCCGCCGTGACGGTCACCGTCGCGATGCGCGTCGTCGGCCTGCTCCTGGTCAGCGCGCTGATGGTGGTCCCGGTCGCGGCGGCGCAGCAGCTGACCCGGTCCTTCCGCGCGACGTTCGTCCTCTCGGTGGTCATCGGCACCGCCGTCACCCTGACCGGCACGATCACCACCTACTACCAGGACCTGCCGCCCGGCTCCCTCATCGTGCTGCTCGCGATCGGCGTCTTCATCGTCCTGACCGCGCTCTCGGCGCCCCTGGCCCGGCGCCGCGCACGGGCGGCGGAGGCGGCCTCGGCGGCCTGCGACGCGCAGGTCCCGCTCACGCGCCGTCCCGCGGACGACGTCACGGTCTGAACTGCCTGGCAGAATGGCGGGGGCAACGGAACGAACTAGGAGGCCCCTGTGGCGACGGCAGGACCCCCCGTACGCGGCCGCTCGACCAAACAGCGGGCCGCTGTCGCGGCGGCACTGAACGAAGTGGACGAGTTCCGCAGCGCCCAGGAGCTGCACGACATGCTCAAGCACCGCGGCGACTCCGTGGGCCTCACGACGGTCTACCGCACGCTCCAGTCCCTCGCGGACGCGGGCGAGGTGGACGCGCTGCGCACCAGCGACGGCGAGACCGTCTACCGCCGCTGCTCCTCCGGCGACCACCACCACCATCTCGTCTGCCGCGTCTGCGGCAAGGCGGTGGAGGTGGAGGGCCCGGCGGTGGAGCAGTGGGCCGAGACGATCGCGAGCCAGCACGGCTACGTGAACGTGGCGCACACGGTCGAGATCTTCGGCACGTGCGAGGAGTGCGCGGCGAAGTGACCGAGGTGTCGTCCCCGACATCGAGACCGACACGACCGAGGGCCCGCACCGGAGCGATCCGGTGCGGGCCCTCGTCGCGTACGAGGTGGTTCAGAGCCGGGTGATGTGCCGGTCCAGGATCGCGCGGAGCCGGTCGGCCTCCCCGGCGCCGGCCAGTCCCCGCTTGGGCAGCGTGCCGACCCCGACGCCGTTCTTGTCGCCGGAGAACAGGACGAACAGCTCGGCCGTCTCGGCGTACCGCGGGAACATCTCCCACCCGGACCTCACCTCGGTGTCCCGCGAGGTCCAGCGCACCCCGTGCTCGCCCACGACGGCCCGGAACTCGCCCTGCGAGGCGACCATCCGGTGGACCTGCCTCGCGGTGAGCGCCGGATAGAGCACGAGCAGGCCGAAGGAGAACACGACGAGGAAGAGGGCGCCGGCCGACGACGAGACGGGATCGTCCGTCGCCGGTCGCACGATGGACAGCACCAGCAGGCCGATGCCCGCGATCCCCAGGGTCAGCAGCAGGAGCCGCAGGCGGCGTCCGCCGGGCGTCCTGCGCATCCGTACCCGCAGCGCGTCGGCCACGTCGACATCGGTGGGCAGGTAGACCAGCTCCACGGTCTCCTGCGTCGGCGGACGCGCTTCCTCGGCCATGGCCCCTCCCCGGTGCCTCGACGACAGGCCGTGATCGTAACGGCCCGGTCGGGCGGCCGGACGGCTGGGGCGGCCGCTGCCCTCAGACGGCCGGGCCCTGCTGCGGGACCGTGCCCATGGCCTCCCGGTCCGCCGCCGGGATGGCGCCGAAGCGGCGGTCGCGCGAGGCGTACTCGACACAGGCCCGCCACAGGTCGCGCCGGTCGAAGTCCGGCCACAGCACGTCCTGGAAGACCATCTCGGCGTAGCTGCTCTGCCAGATCAGGTAGTTGGAGGTGCGCTGCTCGCCGCTGGGGCGGAGGAAGAGGTCGACGTCCGGCATGTCCGGGTAGTACAGGTACTTCTGGAAGGTCTTCTCGTTCACCTTCGCCGGGTCGAGCTTGCCGGCGGCCACGTCACGGGCGATGGCCTGGGCCGCGTCGGCGACCTCGGCCCGGCCGCCGTAGTTGACGCAGAAGTACAGGGTCATCGCGTCGTTGTCGACGGTCTGCTCCTGGGCGACCTGGAGCTCCTGGACGACCGACTTCCACATCTTCGGCATGCGGCCGACCCAGCGGATCCGGATCCCCAGCTCGTTCATCTCGTCGCGGCGGCGCCGGATCACGTCCCGGTTGAAGTTCATCAGGAAGCGGACCTCCTCGGGCGACCGCTTCCAGTTCTCGGTGGAGAAGGCGTAGAGCGAGAGGTTCTTGACCCCGACCTCCAGGCAGCCCTTCAGGACGTCCAGGACGACGCCCTCGCCGACCTTGTGCCCCTCGGTGCGCGGCAGCCCGCGCTCCTGGGCCCAGCGGCCGTTGCCGTCCATCACGCAGGCGACGTGGTTGGGCACCAGCTCGGCGGGAAGCTTCGGCGGGCGGGCGCCGGAGGGGTGCGGCTCCGGGGTCTTGTACTCCCGGATCTTCCGACCGAGGATTCCGCGTCGTGCGATGGCCATGCGATGGGTCTCCCTAGCTCTTCTCTACGTACCGCAGCGAGCGCAGGCCGCGCTCCAGGTGCCAGTGCAGATAGGCGGACACCAGCCCGCTGCCCTCCCTGACGTGACGCGGCTCACTCGCGTCCGCCGTCGCCCAGTCGCCGGTGAGCAGCGCGCTGAGCAGGCCGATGGCCTCCGGAGAGGGTACGACGCTGCCGGGCACCCGACAGTCGCCGCATATGACACCGCCCGCCGCGACCGAGAAGAACCTGTTCGGTCCGTGCAGGCCGCACTTCGCGCAGTCGTCGAAGCTCGGCGCGTAGCCGTTGACGGCGAGCGAGCGGAGGAGGAAGGCGTCGAGGATGAGGTGCGGCGCGTGCTCGCCCCGGGCGAGCGTGCGCAATCCGCCGACGAGGAGCAGGTACTGCTGCACGGCCGGCTCGCCCTCGTGGTCGGTGAACCGCTCCGCCGTCTCCAGCATCGCCGTGCCCGCGGTGTAGCGGGCGTAGTCGGTGACGATCCCGCCGCCGTACGGGGCGATCGTCTCGCTCTGCGTACAGAGCGGCAGCCCGCGCCCGACCAGCTCGCTCCCCCGGGCGAAGAACTGCACGTCGACATGCGAGAACGGTTCGAGCCTGGCCCCGAACTTCGACTTGGTCCGCCGCACCCCGCGCGCCACGGCGCGTACGCGCCCGTGACCGCGCGTGAGCAGCGTGATGATCCGGTCCGCCTCACCCAGCTTCTGGGTGCGCAGCACGATGCCGTCGTCGCGGAACAGACTCATGGGCCCATTCTCCCGTACCGGAGGGCGGGCCAGGGACTGACCCGGGCCGGGAGCACCTCACCGACGCCCTGCCGCGCGCCGTCATGGCACCTCGCCGCGGCTTCGCGCGTTGGCGTGCGCGGTCGCGGCGCTGAGCCGCTCCGCCGAGGTCGCCTCGCGGACCCCCTCCGGCTCGACGTCCCACTCCCGCCCGCCGCCGAGCGGCCGAAGCTGGATGTACGGGCCCACGTGCCCCATGACCGTGCCCACCCGCCCGGTGCGGATCTCGACGACGTACGACCCGATGGGCAGTTTCATGACCGGCCCCCTGCCTCGCGCAAATTCCGTCACCGTCTCGCTCGCTCATTCGACGGTCCCCGTGATCGAACCGCGTGCCTTGTTCCTTCACCCACGCATCCCTTTCCGAATCCATTTCTGGCTTACCGCACCCCGGGTGGGTGCGGATCTCTAGAATCGATAGATGCGCGGGTACTCCAACTGCGGGACAACGCTGCGGAGTTAATTCCTGGCCAAAGCCCCGTCACCTCGGCGGTCGACGGCGGACGGCGCTCCGCGCGGGTTCGGGCACGCGCGCGTCGCTGTGCAGAGCCTCGGCGCCGTAGAGGTCCTGCACCCAGTTCGACTGGTAGATCGTGTCGAGGTAGCGCTCGCCGAGGTCGGGCGAGATGGCCACGCACGTGAGGCCGTCCCCGCGGTGCGCGTCGAGCCAGCCCGTCGCACCGCTGACCACCGTCCCCGTGGACCCGCCGAAGACGAACCCCCGTGCGGCCATGGCGCGGCAGGTCCGGATCGTGTCGGATTCCGCGACCCGCACCACGTCGTCCACGTAGGCCCGGTCGAGCAGGGGTGGACGCATGCTCATGCCGAGGCCGGGGATCATCCGGCGCCCCGGCGGGTCGCCGAAGATCGCGGACCCGACGGTGTCCACGGCGACGATGCGCACGGGCCGGCTCCAGGTGTGGAAGTAGCGCGCGCAGCCCATCAGGGTGCCGGTGGTGCCGACGCCGACGAACAGGACGTCGATCTGGGGGAAGGCCTGGGCGATCGCGGGCGCGGTCCGGAAGTAGTGCGCCTTCCAGTTGTCGGGGTTGGAGTACTGGCTCAGCCATACGCAGCGGGGGTCGGAGGCACACAGGCCCCGTACGGCCGCGAGCCGGCCTGCCAGCAGGCTGCCCTCACTGACGTCTGACACGAGGTGCACGTGGGCTCCCAGCGCTTCCATCATCAGCCGGGTCGTGAGATTGCATCGCGAATCGGTGACGCAGACGAACTCGTAACCCTTGCTCGCCGCGATGATGCTGAGGGCCACGCCGAGGTTGCCGGACGACGATTCCACCAGGATCGAATCCGGGGTGAGAATGCCTCTGCGCTCGGCGGATTCGACCATCTCCGTCGCCGCCTTGAGCTTGATGGAACCGGCGAAATTGAAGCCCTCGCACTTGAGAAAGAGCGGCTGGCCGAGCGTCGGCATCAGGTCGACGTAGAGATCGTCTTCGTTGTAGGCGTGGGGGGCGGTGATGACGGGCACGGTGCTCTCCTCCTCGGGGGCTGCGGCCGGTCGGCGCGGGACGACGGGTTCGTCGCTCATCCGTACCGGCGCAGCTCGTCGAAGAAGTCTTCGACGATGGTCAGGTCACCGGCGCTCGCCAGCTGGTCGTAGACGTACTTGCCGACCGCCAGGTCGAGGACGCCGAGGCCGAACGGCGAGAAGATCGCGGTCCGTTCCGTCGGTACGGAGACCCGGCCGGACATGACGTCGGCGAGAGTGCCGTGGACGAAGTCCCTGTTCCCGGTCAGCTGCTCGGTGAGGTGGGGTGACGTCTGCGCCCGCAGGCAGTGGTCCGGGTCGTCGACGATGTTGGTGGCGGACAGCAGGGTCTGCGGACCGAGGTCGCGCAGGGAGACGTGGAGGACCACCGGATGGTGGTCGAACCACGCGGGTTCGGTGATGTGCGGGGTGCTGGCCACGGTGGCGAAGACCAGCAGGTCGCTGTTACGGATGAGTTGTTCGGGATCGGTGTGCACGGTGACGCGCCCGTCCGTGCCGGACTGCTCCAGGTAGAGCCGGAAGCCCGCGGCGCTCTCGGCGGAGCGGTCGTGGACGCCGATCTCGTCGAAGGACCAGCCGGTCCCGCGGAGGTACGTGTGGATGTGGCGCGCGATCAGGCCGGTCCCGACGAATCCGACCCGGGAGGCCCGCGGGCGGCCCCGACTGAGCCACTTCGCGGCGGAGGCGGCGGACGCCGCCGTCCTGACGGCGCTGATGACGGAGGCCTCCATACAGGCGAAGGGGTAGCCGGTCACCGGGTCGTTGAGGATGAGGACCGCCGAGGCCCGCGGAATCCCCGAGGTGACGTTCGCCGGGAAGCTGGAGATCCACTTGAGCCCGTCGACGTGCGCGTCGCCGGACAGGGAGGCGGGCAGGGCGATGATGCGCGAGGTGGGCCGGTCGGGGAAGCGCAGGAAGGTCGAGGCGGGGTTGACCGTTCGCCCTGCCGCGTGCAGGTGGTAGGCGGACTCCACCACGTCCGTCACGGTCGCCTCGCGGCCGTCGAGGACCTGCTTGATCTGGCGCCCCGGGACGACCGCGAACGGCGGGACCGTGATCTCCTCCGGGGACCGGGCGGGGCCGAACAGGGGCTGGGTGACGGTCATATCGCTGCGCTCCTCGTCTGCGCGACGGGCGAGGCCTGCCGCTTCGGGTCCGCCATCGCCACGACCACGTGCCGGGCTCCCTCGTAGGGCTCCCTGCTGTGGGCGGTGCGGATGTTGTCGACGAGCATCAGGTCGCCGGCCTGCCACGGCCTGCGGACGGTGTGGCTCTCGTAGGCCTTGTTGATCTGCTCCACCGTCCCGGCGGCGACGCTGTCGCCGTTGCCGTAGGACGTGTTGAACGGCAGCCCGCCGAGGCCGTACTCCTCGATCAGGAACGCACGCACCTCCGGGTCCATCGTCCACTGGTTCAGGAAGGCGATCTGGTTGAACCAGCAGCGCCTGCCGGTCCCCGGATGCCGGACGACCGCGCTGCGGTGCTGCCGGGTGCGCAGTGACCCGTCCGGCTGCCAGTCGGTGACGATGTCGTGGTCCCGGCAGTAGGCGTCGATGGCACGGCGGTCGGTGGTGCCGAAGGCCTGCGCGAGGCTGGTGCCGATCTCCTCGTGGTAGGCGCGGCTGAGCAGCCAGCCCTCCCGCTCGAACCGGTCCACGACCTCGGAGGGAAGGGCTTCCCGTACGGCGGCGGCGTCGGCCAGCGCGGTCGCTCCTCCCGCGGCGGGCGCCTCCAGGCAGGCGAACAGCAGGAGACCGGGGAACCGCCCCGCGTAACTCAGCTCGTGGTGCATGCACATCGGCTGCTGGGCGGGCCAGGCCACCGAGGAGTAGACGCCGTCGGCGTGCGGCGTGCGGGCGGCGAACCCCTCGGTCTCCCGAGCCGGACGGACTCCCAGCTGTCCGAAGACCGTCTCGACGTCGGACACCGTACGCAGGCCGAGACCGGTCACGACGGCCGCGCCGTGCTCGGCGACGACGGCGAGCACGCGGTCGCGGTGCTCGGCGGCCCAGGCCGCCGCTCCCGCGCTTCCCGTCGACGTCTCGATCTCCGGCAGGGCCGGCGGTGCCGACGGTTCCTGACGGCGGAACAGTGCGGTCCTCATGACGTTTCCCTCTTCTCTCCTGTCGTGTTCTGCGGTGTGGTCTGTCGCGTCGTGTTCTGCGGTGCGGTCGGGCGGGTCGGGGTACCGGTCGGACCGGTCGGACCGGTCGGACCGGTCGGACCGGTCGTTCCGGTGCGGGCGTCGACCAGCACGGCCAGCTCCGCCAGGACCGGACACGTCGTCAGGTCACGCGGCGTCACCACGCGGTCCAGGGCGACGGCGAGCCGTACGGCGGACAGGGACGTTCCCCCGAGGTCGAAGAAGCCGTCCCCCCGCCCGATCACGGAGGCCGGTACGTCGAGCACCGCGGCCCACGCCTCGGCCAGTCGCTTCTCGGTGGCGGTGCGCGGGGCGTGCCCATGGGCGTCGCCGCGGGCGAGTGCGTCGGCGAGCGCGCCGAGTGCTGTGCGGTCGATCTTCCCGTTGGGCGTCAGCGGGAGAGTGTCCTGCCAGTGGCAGGAGGACGGCACCATATAGGCGGGGAGCAGGGTGCCGAGCTGTGCGCGCAGGCGGTCGGAGCCGAGGCCCGGGTCACCGCTGTGGAAGGCGACCAGCTGGCTGGCGTGTCCTTCCGCCCCGGTGACCACGACCGCACCGTCGCTCACCCCCTCCACGCGGAGCAGCGCGCTCTCGACGTCGCCGATCTCGACGCGGAACCCCCGGATCTTGACCTGCGCGTCCCGGCGGCCCAGGAACTCCAGCTTCCCGTCGGGCAGCAGACGGCCGACGTCCCCGCCCTTGTAGAGGCGCTCACCGGCGCGGAGCGGATCGGCGCGGTAGCACTCGGCCGTGCGGTCCGCGTCGTTGACGTAACCGCGGCCCACGCAGACCCCGGAGAAGACGATGGAGCCGGGAGCTCCCAGCGGGACGGGCATCAGGTTGTCGTCCACCACGTAGGCGCGCACGTTGCGGATCGGCCGCCCCAGCGAGATCCGGTCGTCCGGGGGCGTGCCCCGAAGCACCTCGTGATGGGTGTCGTCGGACGTCTCGGTCAGTCCGTACGCGTTGACCAGGCGGCTCTCTGGACGGACGCGGAACCACCGCCGCACCAGCTCGGCGCGGAGGGCCTCGCCGGTCACCGAGACGCACCGCAGGTCCGGCAACCCACGGGGGGTGCGTTCCAGGGCCGAGACCAGGACGTCGAGGTAGGAGGGCACGACCTGGAGCACGCTCACCCGCTGCTCGGCGATCAGGTCGAGGAACCGGTGGACGTCCAGGACCGCCTCCTGCTCCACCAGCAGTGTCCGGCCGCCCACCAGGGGCCCGGCGAGCAGCTGCCACAGCGAGATGTCGAAGCACTGCGACGCCGTCTGGGCGACGATGGATCCGGCACCGATCCGCAGGTCTTCCGTCTTCGCCAGAAGGTGGTTGAGCAGGCCCGCGTGCTCGACCATCGCTCCCTTGGGCTCGCCGGTCGATCCCGACGTGAAGAAGACGTAGGCGAGGGCGTCGGCCGGTACGCGCAGGCCGAGGTCACGGCTGTCGCTCGCGCACTCCGCGACGGACGGGGCGTCGACCACGCACGGCGACGGCGCTCCGGTCGTCCGGTCGAGGTGCCCGGTGCTGCCCGGCTCGGTGAGGACGAAGCGGCAGGCGGCGCGCCCCAGCATCGTGCTGATGCGTTCGGACGGGTAGTCCGGGTCGACGGGCAGGTAGGCACCGCCCGCCTTGAGGACGGCCAGGACGCAGGCCATCCAGTACAGGTCCCGAGGGAGCACCACGCCGACGGTGTCCTCGCGGCGCAGCCCCTGGGCGCGCAGGGTCCGTGCGATGCGGTTGGCCCGGAGGTTCAGCTCCCGGTAGGTCCAGCGTCGGCCGCGATGCACCGCGACGACGGTGTCCGGATGCCGGCGCGCCCGCTCCTCGAACAGCTCGTGGAACCTCTGGTCGGGCAGCGGCCTGCGCGGTCCGGCGAGCCGGTCGACCTGGAAGCGGATCTCCGAGGCCGACAGCAGGCACTGGCGGTCGTGCCGGGAGTCCGGGTCGGCCAGGAGGGCGCGGAGCGCCGCGAGGTGGTAGCCGGCTGTCCGCGCGGCGGCGTCGTCGTCGAGCGTGTCCGCGCGGAAGCGGAGCCTCAGGACGTGCCGGCCGGCCTCTTCGCCCACCGTGACGCACAGGACCGCGTCGCCGGGGAGCACCGGCCCGTGCCCGTCCGGATCGAAGACGACCTCGGGGAGGGGGGCTTCGGGTGCGGGGGACCCGGGGGCGGGGGACCCGGGGGCGGAGGACCCGGGGGCGGGGGACCCGGGGGCGGGGGATCCGGGGGCGGGGGATCCGGGGGCGGAGGACCCGGGGGCGGAGGACCCGGGGGCGGGGGACCCGGGGGCGGAGGACCCGGGGGCGGAGGACCCGGGGGCGGAGGACCCGGGGGCGGAGGACCCGGGGGTGGGGGATCCGGGGGTGGGGGATCCGGAGGTGGGGGATCCGGGGGCGGAGGCCCCGGTGGTGGGGGCGTCGGGGGCGCAGGCCTCGGTGGCGGGGGCCTCGGGCTCGGCAGTGGCACGCTCCTCCGCCCGCGCGGCCTCACTGACGAGGTCGCGCCACGTTCCCGGACCGACGTGCATCCGGCAGGGCACCTGCCGCCCCGGTGACAGGACGCGGCCGGTGAGCACCGCCGGATCCCCGGAGAGCGCCGCGAGGACCTTGGCATGTGCGGCCAGGTGTACGGCCGACACGCGCACGCCCAGCTCCCGGGCGCGCTCGCGCAGCGCGCTCGTCATGCCGTCCGGGACGGCGACCGTGTGCTCGGCCGAGCCGGGCACGGCGGCCCTGGTCCAGCGGGGCACGGCGGTCTGCCCTGCGGCCTGGCCCGCGCGCTGCCCCGCGGCCTGCCCCGCGGCCTGCCCCGCGGCCTGCCCCGCGGCCTGCCCCGCGGCCTGCCCCGCGCGCTGCCCCGCGGCCTGCCCCGCGCGCTGCCCCGCGGCCTGCCCCGCGGCCTGCCCCGCGGCCTGCCCCGCGCGCTGCCCTGCGGCCTGCCCTGCGCGCTGCCCTGCGGCCTGCCCCGCGGCCTGCCCCGCGGCCTGTCCCGCGCGCTGCCCTGCGGCCTGGCCCACGGTGGCGGCCGGGCTGCCCCCGGTCGAGGGCGTCTCGTGTGCGACCGTCATCGGAATCCGCCTCCGTCGTCGTCGTCGTGGAGCTCTGCCGGCCGGGCGGGGTTCCCCACCCACCGGCCGTCGTCGGGGACCGTCTCGCCCTTCATCAGGAAGCAGTCGGCCGCCAGGAAGGCGCGCGCGCCGACCGCCACGCCGTAGTGGACGAAGGCGCCCACGCCGAGCGTGGCGCCCGCGCCCAGCCGGCTCGGCTCCGACTTGAACGCGCCGTCCTCCTGCGAGTGGCACTGGACGACGCTCCCCGCGTTGAGCGTGCAGCCGTCGCCGATCGTCACCATGGCCCGCTCGGGCAGGGAACAGCCGTCGTCGAAGACGCGCTTGCCGATCCGGACCCCCAGCAGCCGCCAGACCCCGTTCTTGAACGGCGTGCCGTTCAGCACCTGCAGATACGTCTCCGAGGGGACCTTCCAGTACCGCTCACGCCGCCAGAACCGTTCGTCGTAGATCGAGCAGAACAACGGCCCGAGCGGCGCGAACACGGTGACGACCCGCTCCACCAACACGTAGTAGAGGACCGTGAGCGGCAGCAGAACGGCGTTGGCCAGCGCGAACGCCCACAGCCCCGTCTGGGCGTACAGGTCAGTGGCTCCGGCGAAGAGCACGGTGACGAGGAAGAGGTAGAACCACGCGGTGGCCAGATGCCAGGCCATGGTCAGGGCGTTGTGCCGGTTCTTCGCCGCGAGGCGGTGCCGCAACTCCGCGCCGGTGCGGACGTCGTCGAAGGTGCTGTCACGGAAGACCGAGCGCGGAATCTCGAAGCTGGGCGACCCGAGCAGACCCACGTTCTCCCGGATCGGGCCGTCCACCGGAACCATGACCTTGGTGGCCAGGAGGCAGTTGTCCCCGGTCCTGCCACGCGCCGGATAGGCGATCTTGTTGCCGAGGAAGTTGCGGGCGCCGATCCGGGTGGGGGTGAGACGGAACGAGGTGCTGGAGTAGTCCGCGTTCATGAGGGAGAGGCCGTCGGCGACCATCGTCCCCCGGCCCACGGAGCTCATTCGGGGGCTCTCGTGCTTCACGACCGTGCCGAAGTTCGAGCCGGTCTGCTCCACGCGGGACAGGTCGTATCCGATCCAGCGCAGGTAGTGCACGACGGCCGTGCTGTCGCCGAAGAGCCGCATCAGGCTCCTGCGGTTGGTCAGCACCGTCGACAGACGGTGGAGCGTGTGGTGGAAGCCGTAGAGCGGATACACGCGGCCCGGCATCACGAACCGGCCCACCAGGCGGGACACCGTCGCCACGAGCAGCAGGGCGACCGGAATCCCGCCGAAGAACACCAGGGCGGTCCCCGCGAGCAGGTCCGTGTAGAAGCCCCAGCCCGTGAGGGCCGCCGGCCCGGGTTCCAGCACCTCCGCCAGCTGCGGGGCCTTGGAGAGCAGGACGTCCAGGCCTCCGGCGGCGAGCGGCGCGACGATCATCGCGGCGAACAGGACCTGCCCGACGCCGTGGAAGGCTCGCCTTGCGCTGCCGCAGCGCGCGGCCTCGACGCCTCGGAAGTCGCTGTCGGCGGGCTGCGCGGGCGAGCCGTGCCAGCGCTCCCCGGCGGGGACCGCCTGGCCGCTGTGGAGCGACGACGCGTGGCCGAGCTGGGCGCCGTCGCCCATCGACGTGCCGATGTCCACGACCGTCGACTCGCTGACGACGGCGCCGCGGCCGAGGGTGACGGGACCGGTCTCGATCACGGAGTCGCGGGCGCGGTAGCAGCTGATCAGTGCGTCCTTGCGGACGACCGTACGGTCGCCGACGGACAGCAGGTCGGTGCATACGGGCACGCTGCGGGAGAGGATGGTGACCCCCCGGCCCACGTGCGCACCGAGCGCGCGCAGATAGAGCGAGTAGAGCGGCGATCCCACCGTCAGCACCAGCGGGTTCGCCCGCACCAAGGTCTTGACCAGCCAGAACCGCACGTAGCCGAAACTCCAGACGCGGATCCGTCCTGGCTGCCAGCGTCCGATGAGCAGCCACTTCGCCGCGATGGGCAGGGTGCACAGGATCAGGAGCACGGCCGCGCCGAACGCCACGGACCTCAGGTAGTCGTCGAGCAGTCCGCTGCCCGCGGAGATCCACTCGTATCCCCGCGTGACGATGACGGCGACGAGGAGGACGTAGCCGAGGTAGCTCAGCAGTTGCAGCAGACCGCAGAGCACCGGATGCGGTCGGCCGAGGCCGGCGGGGGGCGCGACGGGCCGGTCGGGCGCGACGGCGGACGTCACGGGCGTCGCGGGCGTCGCCGCCCGGCCGCCGTCGGGCGGGCGCGTCGCGGTGGATTCCGCCAGGACGACGCTGAGGCCGCGGATCGTCGGATGCTGGTACACGTCCTTCATGGACAGCGACGGCAGCGCGGGCTGCTTCCGCACGCGCGCGCAGAAGTGCGCCATGAGCAGCGAGTCCGCCCCCAGGTCATGGAAGAAGTCGCTGTCCGGGGGGACGGACTCCCACCGCGCGACCTCGGAGAGCAGGCGGGTGAGAAGCTCCTCCACGGCTGCGGTGTCCATCGGACCGGTGTCCAGCGGATCGGTATCCATCGGACCGGTGTCCATCGGCTCGCTGCACGCCGGGGCGACGGAGACGGGGGTGGTCGCCGTCATGTCGAGCGGCTTGGCTCTCATCAGGTCTCCCTGGAAGGTGTGCGGTGTCGGTCGTCCCGCCTGCTGGGCGTGGGCCCTTCCTCTGTCGGCGGGGCCGACGGCAGGACGTCCATACAGGGGATTCGTTGCCGATGCCGGGTCGTATGTGGCGATATACCGACTTATCGATTTCCGGCCGCCCGATCCGGCCGCCCGATCCAGCCGCCCGATCCAGCCGCCCGATCCAGCCGCCTGATCCGTCCGCCCGATCCGTCCGCCGGTTTCCGGTCGGCGACGAGGGGCGGGTCGGCGCACCCCCGGACGTACGATGAGGGGCAGGAACACCGGTCTCCCGAACAGCCGTGCTGAGGGCACCATGACCGACCCCTTCGGCTTCCTCCACATCCCCCGGCGACCGCCACCCTCCCGACCCCCCGACGAACGCGTCGGCGACTGGGACGAGGTGCACGCGGGTCAGCCGCTGTTGCCGGTCGTCTCCGCACAGGCGCGGCGCTGCATGGACTGCGGTGTGCCCTTCTGCCACGGTGGCTGCCCGCTCGGGAACCTCATTCCGGAATGGAACGTGTACGCCGCCCACGGCGACTGGGCCATGGCCTCCGAGCGGCTCCACGCCACCAACAACTTCCCCGAGTTCACCGGCCGGCTCTGCCCCGCCCCCTGCGAGGACGCGTGTGTGCTCGCGCTCACCGGCGAGCCCGTGACGATCAAGAACGTCGAGCAGGCCATCGCCGACCAGGCGTGGGCGCGCGGCCATGTGCGCCCCTTGCGGCCGACACGGGCCTCGGGCCGCTCGGTCGCCGTCCTGGGATCCGGGCCGGCGGGGCTCGCGGCGGCCCAACAACTCACCCGCGCCGGGCACGCGGTCACGGTCTACGAACGGGCCGACCGGGTCGGCGGGCTCCTCCGCTACGGCATACCGGACTTCAAGATGTCCAAGGAGCGACTGGACGACAGGATCGGGCAGATGGAGGACGAAGGGACGCGGTTCCGCCCCGGCGTCGATGTCGGCCGTGACCTGGACGCGGCCGACGTGAAGGCCGCGCACGATGCCGTGATCGTCGCCACCGGAGCGACGGAACCACGCGACATGGACTGCCCAGGACGGGAGTTGGGCGGCATCCATCACGCCATGGAGTACCTCACGGCCGCCAACCGCGCCATCGGCCCCCGCCCCGTGCCCGCGGCCCTCTCCGCGCGGGGCAAGGACGTCGTGATCGTCGGCGGGGGCGACACGGGCTCCGACTGCCTCGGCACCGCCCTGCGCCAGGAGGCGGCCTCCGTCGTCCAGATGGACGTCAACCCCCTGCCGGGCCACGACCGTACGGTCGACGAACCATGGCCGCTCGTCCATCCGAAGCTCTACCGGTCGTCCCACGCCCACGAGGAGGCGTGCGCCCGCGACGGCGCCGACCCCAGGGCCTTCTCCTCCGTCACCGTTCGCTTCGACGGTGACGTGTCGGGACAGGTCCTGGCAGTGGTGCTGAGCGAGGTCGAACCCACGGCCCGGCGCCCGCTCCCCGACACGGCCCGCGTCCTTCCGGCCCAACTGGTGCTGCTCGCGCTCGGTTTCCGCGGCCCCTGCCACGATCCCGGCCTGGTCGGCCCCCTGGGCCTCGCGCCCGACGGTCGGGGCGCCTTCGCCCGTACCCCGGACTTCGCGGCCCTGTCGTCCCCCGCGGCGGCGGGTGGGGAGTCCGAGGCGGCGGCCGGGGTGTTCGTCGCGGGCGACGCCGGGCGTGGTCCGTCTCTCGTCGTGTGGGCCATCGCCGAGGGCCGAGCGGCCGCCGCGGCGGCGGACCGGTACCTGCGCGGGGCCACCGAGCTTCCGGCCCCCATCAGGGCCACGGACCGCCCGCTCGCGTGACGGCCGCCGAGGCCCTCGCGGCGCTCGAGGCCCTCGCGGCGCTCGCGGCAGTCGCGGCAGGCGGCCACGACGGTCGGGACTGATGTGGGCGCGGGGGCGCGCCGGCGGCCCCGGACACGCCGGGCCCGGCACCACCGCCGCCCGGTCCGGTCATCCGAGCCCGCCACGGCTCCGAATCCCTCACACAGGATGTTTCGTCTCCGAGGAGCGGTCATGATCGTCACCGCACCACCCCTGTCGCCTCCCCCACCCACCGTGACCCGCCATGCCGTGGCCCTGCCCTGCTGCCTGCGCAGCCCGGCCGTCGCCCGCCGCATCGCGGCACGATGGCTGGATGCGGCCGGATGCGCCCACCCGGCCGACGCGGTCCTGATCGTCTCCGAGCTCGTCACCAACGCCGTACGCCACACCCGCGGCCCCTGCGAGCTGACCCTGACGGTCCAGGGCACCACCCTGGACGTCGCCGTCACCGACCACAGCGAGGAGCTCCCCGACCTCCACCGCCGTACGGGCGACCAGCGCGGCGGATTCGGCCTGGAGATCGTGCGCCGCCTGGGCGGCGCCATCACGGTGGTCCCCCGCCTCGGCGGCAAGACCGTGCACGTCGCCCTGCGGCTCAGCGCCCCGGCGCTCGACCGACGGGGGCCACCGTGAGGGGCGCCGCCCGCCCACGCCGGAGTCACCCGGCCGGCGCGGCCGTGCGGCGTGACCGCCCCATCGGCGGCAGAGTCGGATGCGGCGGCCGACACGTGGCCGGGCCGCCCGCCCGCACCGACCCTGCGTCCGACGACAAGAGGCCCGATGGGGAGCCACCATTGCCGCACGCATCCGAACCGGACGCCCACGTCGACACGCTCCTGCTCCGCGCGGCCGACGGTGACCGGGACGCGTTCGCCGGCGTCTACGACGCACTGGTCCGGCCGGTGATGGGGCTGGTGTGCCGGATCCTGCGGGACGTCGCACAGGCCGAGGAGGTGACGCAGGACGTCATGCTCGAGGTCTGGCGGACGGCGGACCGGTTCCGCCCCGACCGGGGCACGGCCAAGGCGTGGGTGCTCACCCTCGCCCACCGGCGGGCCGTGGACCGGGTGCGGACCGTCCGGGCGAGTACGGACCGCGAACGGCGCGCCGGGATGCTCTCGGCGGACCGGGACTTCGACCAGGTCGCCGAGACGGTCGCGGGCCACGACGAGCAGCGCCGCGTCCACCGCTGCCTGGCGGCCCTGGCCCGCCTCCAACGGGTGCCGCTGGTACTCGCCTACTACCAGGGCATGACCTACCTGGAGGTGGCCCGCTCCCTCTCCACCCCCGAGGGCACGGTGAAGTCCCGCATGCGCAACGGCCTCAAGCAGCTGCGCCACTGCCTGGAGGCCGGCTCATGACCACGCCGGAAGACGATCCCCACCTCGACGCCGCCGCGTACGTGCTGCACGCCCTCCCGGCCGCCGAGGAAGCCGCCTTCGAGAACCATCTCGCCGGCTGCCCGGCCTGCCGCCGTGAGGTCGCGGAGTTCGAGAGGACCGCCGCCCTGCTCGCCTCGGCCGAGGACGTCCCGCCACCCGAGGAGCTGCGCGCCCGCGTCATGGAAGAGGTCGCCCTCACCCCTCAGGACCGGAGCCACCACAGGCACGCGCCCCGCGGCCGGCGCGTCTGGCGTCTCGCGCTCGCCGCGAGCGTCGCGGCGGCGGCCGCGCTGGGCGCGGTCGCGGTCTGGCAGCACTCGGAGGCCGAGGACGCGCGCGCCCGGGCCACCCAGGCCGAGGCGCAGGCCAGCTCCGCGGGCCGCGCCTTCACCGACGTCCTCACCGCCCCCGACGCGACCGTGCACACCGGAAAGCTGGCCGACGGAGCCGACGTGGCGATCGTCGTCTCCCGCGACCAGGCCCGGGCCGCGTTCACCGCCCGCGACCTGCCGGACCTGCCGAGTGACAAGGTGTACGAACTCTGGTACGCCGCCGAGGCGGGCGACCTGCGCCCCGCGGGCCTGCTGGACAGCGCGGGCGACCGAGCGGCGCGGGTCCTCGAAGGCCCCCTGGGCAACGCGGTCGCCGTCGGCATCACCGTCGAACCGGCGGGTGGCTCGAACCAGCCCACCACCGAGCCCCTCGGCATCATCCCCATCGAGGCCTGAACCCGCTCACCCCACCCGGGACGGCACGGCGCCCCACGCCCCAGGCCCCCGACCGCCCGGCCCCCGGCCCCCGACCCCCAGCCAAGGCTCGCCTATGGAACCCATAAGCCCGCCTTATGAGGTCATAGACCGGGGGCGGGTACCGCCGCGCTTCCGGCGTTAATTAGGGTGACCTAAGTGACGACACCCATCGGTCGTCACGTCGCTTGCGAAGGGAACCCTGACATGCCCCGCCCCCTCCGGGTCGCGATCGTCGGCGCCGGCCCCGCCGGAATCTACGCCGCTGACGCGCTGCTGAAGTCCGAGGCCGCCGCCGAGCCGGGCGTGTCGATCGACATCTTCGAGCGGATGCCGGCCCCCTTCGGCCTGATCCGGTACGGCGTCGCGCCGGACCACCCGCGCATCAAGGGCATCATCACCGCCCTGCACCAGGTGCTCGACAAGCCGCAGGTCCGCCTCTTCGGCAACGTCGACTACGGCACCGACCTGCACCTGGACGACCTGCGGTCGTTCTACGACGCCGTCGTCTTCTCCACCGGCGCCATGGCCGACCGTGAGCTGAAGATCCCCGGCGTGGAGCTCGACGGCTCCTTCGGCGCCGCCGACTTCGCCTCCTGGTACGACGGCCACCCGGACGTGCCGCGCACCTGGGAGCTCTCGGCCGAGAAGGTCGCCGTGCTCGGCGTCGGCAACGTGGCGCTCGACATCGCGCGCATCCTCGCCAAGACGGCGGAGGAGCTGCTGCCGACCGAGATCCCGCCCAACGTCCACGAGGGGCTCAAGGCCAACAAGGCCGTCGAGATCCACGTCTTCGGCCGCCGCGGCCCGGCGCAGGCGAAGTTCAGCCCCATGGAGCTGCGCGAGCTGGACCACTCGCCGAACATCGAGGTCATCGTCAACCCCGAGGACATCGACTACGACGAGGGCTCGATCGCCGAGCGTCGCAAGAACAAGCAGACCGACATGGTCGCCAAGACCCTGGAGAACTGGGCGATCCGCGACGTCGGCGACCGCCCGCACAAGCTCTTCCTGCACTTCTTCGAGTCCCCCGTCGAGATCCTCGGCGAGGACGGCCGGGTCGTCGGGCTGCGCACCGAGCGCACCGCGCTCGACGGCACCGGCAACGTCACCTCCACCGGCGCGACCACCGACTGGGACGTCCAGGCCGTCTACCGCGCCGTCGGCTACCTCTCCGACGAGCTGCCCAAGCTGCCCTGGGACACCGCCAGCGGCACCGTCCCGGACGAGGGCGGCCGGGTCGTCGAGGAGGGCGGCGCGCACCTGGCGTCGACGTACGTCACCGGCTGGATCCGGCGCGGTCCGGTCGGCCTCATCGGCCACACCAAGGGCGACGCCAACGAGACGGTCGCCAACCTGCTGGACGACTTCGCCCACGGCCGGCTGCTCACGCCGGAGAACCCGGAGACCGACGCGGTCGTCGCCTTCCTGGAGGGCAAGGGCGTCACGTACACGACGTGGGAGGGCTGGTACGCCCTCGACGCCGCCGAGAAGGCGCTGGGCGAGCCCCAGGGCCGCGAGCGCGTGAAGATCGTCGAGCGTGCGGACATGCTGCGCGCGAGCGGCGTCGAACTCGCCTGACCCGTACGGCCCTCCACATGGGGCCCGACCGTACGAACGTCCCCGTACGGCCCTCCCCGTACGACCCCGCACACGACCGGGCCCGACGCGTCCTCGACGCGTCGGGCCCGTCCCGTTCCGTTCCCCGGCCGAAGCGGCACGCTCCCTACAGCAGCGTCCGTGCCGTGGCGAGCAGGCGGGCCGTGTCGTCGGCGCAGAGCGCGAGGGCGTTGCCCACGGTGTTCAGGACATCGCGCTCCGCGGGGCTGTACGCCCCGTCCGCGAGCGCGATCCGCGCGCCCTGGAGCAGGATCGACTCCCGCCCGGAGGCGGCCAGGTGGGGGGCGAGCGGCTCCAGGGCCTCGTGCAGCTCGATGGCGAGGGCGGCGCCCCCGCAGTCCGCGTCCGGCAGGAACCGGCCGGTGTCGGCGGCGAGCGCCTCGACCAGGTCGGTGAGCTGGACGCCGGTGCACTCGTCGTACCCGGCGGCCCGGACCGCCGCGACGGCGGTGTCCACGGCCGTACAGGACGAGGTTCCGCCCGCCGCGAGGACCGCGAGGGCGACGGTGTGCACGGCGTCCCGCAGCATCGCGCCGAAGCGGCTCGTCGTGGGGTGGTCGAGGGCGTCGGTGCCGAAGTGCGTGTGGCAGGCGGCGCATTCGACGACCGGGCCCGCCTGGCCCCGGGGCAGCAGCGGCACTCCGAGCACGGCGAACCGCCGACGTCCCGTCCGGCGGCGGTAGTTGCGGTCTCCCCCGCACTCCTCGCAGAAGAACTCGCCGTCCCCGACGGTGTTCCAGGAGGTACGAATGCCGCACAGGGTTACTTTTCGTCCGCGTGACTCCCGGGCAGACAGCACGCCGCACCTCCCTTGACCAACCGGCGACTTTGCCGACGTGGGGAGTGATGTTAGCCACATCCTTGATGTGGCGTCAGCACCCCGTCAGCAGATCGCCTCCGACTTGGCCGAGACGCGACACCGGAAGGCGGGCCCGCCCCGGTGGGCGGACCCGCCTTCCGGAGCGGATCGCTCAGTTTGACCTGAACGGGTGACGGGCGGTGCGAGGCCGCTCGTCGCCCGGTCAGCGCGCCGCGCGGTCAGAACGCCACGCGGTCAGAACGCCACGCGGTCAGCGCGCCGCGCGGTTGACCGCCGAGATGACGGCCTTCAGGGAGGCGCGGGTGGTGTTGGCGTCGATGCCGATGCCCCACAGGACCTGACCGTCGATGGCGCACTCGATGTACGAGGCGGCCTGCGCGGAGGCGCCCTCGCTCATCGTGTGCTCCTGGTAGTCCAGCAGTCGGGCGTCCACGCCGATCGCCTGCAGCGCGGCGAAGAAGGCGGAGATCGGAC
Organism: Streptomyces sp. NPDC090127; assembly: GCF_044746945.1. Lineage (NCBI taxonomy): Bacteria > Bacillati > Actinomycetota > Actinomycetes > Kitasatosporales > Streptomycetaceae > Streptomyces > Streptomyces sp. NPDC090127. The sequence goes on from NZ_JBIVDE010000006.1 coordinate 80,342, forward strand.
CGTTGCCGCTGCCGGTCAGGACGGTCTCGGCGCCGTCCACGACCGCCTCGACGGTCAGGGTGTCGGTGCCGTCGGTGTCCGAGGTGGTCTGGCCGGAGCGCAGCTGGATACGGCCCCAGGCGTTCTCCGGGTTCGGCAGGTACTCGTCCTGGAAGACCGACCAGATCGCGGCCGGGGTGACCTCGCCGCCCTCGGTGTCCGTCTTCTGCTGGATGATCTTCGAGAACTCGATCTGCATCCGGCGCGGCAGGTCCAGCTTGTGGTCGTTCTTCAGGACGTACGCGATACCGCCCTTGCCGGACTGCGAGTTGACCCGGATGACGGCCTCGTAGGAGCGGCCGACGTCCTTCGGGTCGATGGGCAGGTACGGCACCGCCCACTCGATCTCGTCCACGGTCTTGCCGGCGGCGGCCGCGTCGGCCTCCATGGCGTCGAAGCCCTTCTTGATGGCGTCCTGGTGGGAGCCGGAGAAGGCGGTGTAGACCAGGTCGCCCGCGTAGGGGTGGCGCGGGTGGACCTCCATCTGGTTGCAGTACTCGCTGGTGCGACGGATCTCGTCGATCTGCGAGAAGTCGATCTGCGGGTCGACGCCCTGCGAGAACAGGTTCATGCCCAGCGTCACCAGGTCGACGTTGCCGGTCCGCTCGCCCTGCCCGAACAGACAGCCCTCGATCCGGTCGGCACCGGCCATGATGGCCAGCTCGGCCGCCGCCACCGCCGTACCGCGGTCGTTGTGCGGGTGGACCGACAGGCAGATGTACGGGCGGCGGGTCAGGTTCCGGGACATCCACTCGAACCGGTCCGCGTGAGTGGACGGCGTCGAACGCTCCACGGTGGCGGGCAGGTTGAGGATGATCTCGCGGCCCTCCTCGGGCTGCCAGACGTCACAGACCGCCTCGCAGACCTCCAGGGCGAAGTCCAGCTCGGTGTCGGTGAAGATCTCCGGGCTGTACTGGTAGCCGAAGACCGTCTCGTCGCCCAGCAGCTTGTCCGCGTACTCCATGACCAGCCGGGTGCCGTCGACGGCGATCTGCTTGATGTCCTCCTTCGAGCCGCGGAAGACGACCCGGCGGAAGGTGGGCGCGGTGGCGTTGTACAGGTGGACGGTGGCGCGCTTGGCGCCGACCAGGGACTCCACGGTCCGCTCGATCAGGTCCTCGCGGGCCTGGGTCAGTACGGAGATGGTGACGTCGTCCGGGATCGCGCCCTCTTCGATGATGGAGCGCACGAAGTTGAAGTCGGTGTCACCGGAGGACGGGAAGCCGACCTCGATCTCCTTGTAGCCCATGCGCACCAGCAGGTCGAACATCTCGCGCTTGCGGGCGGGGCTCATCGGGTCGATCAGCGCCTGGTTGCCGTCGCGCAGATCGGTCGACAGCCAGCGGGGGGCCTGGGTGATGCGCTGCTCGGGCCAGCTGCGGTCGGGGATGTGCACGGCCTCGTAGCGGCCGTACTTGTGGACCGGCATCCCGGACGGCTTCTGCATCTGGGTGGCGTTGGTGATGGGCGTCGGGCGGCCAACGGGCTGGGACATTGCGTAGGGCTCCTCGGGTCCAACAAGGGGACGGCCGACTGTCGAACGCAACACCAGGTCCCGCGGGGAGGGGGTCGGCCTACGACTACAGGCCCTCGCCGCGGCAGCTAAGGAGAAGCAGCCCGAAACGCATGATGGCCGCAGCCTAGCTCAGGTCCGCGCAGCGCGGACATCTCGTTCCAGTATGCGGGACGGGCAGGGCGATCATAGGAAAGGGTGACGAATCACTCCATTTCGCGGATCCCGGTCGCCGCTAGTGACAGCTCGATGACGCAGTGCCACATTGCCGTCATGACCTCCCCTGCGTACGAACCCGCCCACCCGGTCTTCTGCACGATCGTGCCGCCGTACCTGCTGGAGCACCTGGCCCAGTCCGACAACCCGGCCGTCGCGGCCGCGGCCCGCCGCACCCTGGTCGCCGACGCCGCCAACCGGACCGGCCGCGCGCTGTCCCGGTCGGCCACGCCGTCGGCCGCGCGGCCGGCCGGGCCCGCCCGCCCCCGGCGCACGATCCACGACGCCCAGGGCGCCACGGCGCTGCCCGGCGTCACGGTCCGCGAGGAGGGCCAGGAGGCGACCGGGGACGCCACCGTCAACCGCGCGTACGCGGGGCTCGGCGCCACCTTCGACCTCCTCCTCAAGGCCTTCGGCCGGGACTCGATCGACGGCGCGGGGCTGCCCCTGATCGCGACCGTCCACTACGACCGGAACTACGGCAACGCCTTCTGGAACGGCGAGCAGATGGTGTTCGGCGACGGGGACGACGAGATCTTCCTCGACTTCACCCTGCCGGTGGACGTGATCGGCCACGAGCTGACGCACGGCTTCACGCAGTACACGGCGAACCTGGAGTACTTCAGCCAGTCCGGCGCGCTCAACGAGTCCGTCTCGGACGTCTTCGGCTCGCTGGTGAAGCAGTACACGCGCGGCCAGAGCGCCGACCAGGCCGACTGGCTGATCGGCGAGGGCCTGTTCCATCCGAACGTGGAGGGGACGGCGCTGCGCTCGATGAAGGCGCCGGGCACGGCCTACGACGACGACGTCCTCGGCAAGGACCCGCAGCCGGGCCACATGGACGACTACGTCCGCACGAGCCGGGACAACGGCGGGGTCCACATCAACTCCGGCATCCCGAACCACGCCTTCTACCTCGCGGCGACGGAGCTGGGCGGCCGGGCGTGGGAGCGGCCCGGGCAGATCTGGTACGACGTGATGACCGGTGGCGCGCTCACCCCCGAGACCCGGTTCTCCGAGTTCGCGGCGGCCACGGTGGCGGCGGCGAAGGCGCGGTACGGGGACGGGCCGGAGATCCAGGCCGTCCTGAAGGCGTGGGCGGCCGTCGGCGTACCGACCGACTGACCGGCGGACGGCGCGGCTGGTAGACCTGGGCCATGCGTATTCGAGTGCGGCGCACCGGCGGCTTCGCGGGCATCGAGCGGACGGCCGAGGTCGACACCTCGGCCGTCCCGGACGCCGGGGAGTGGCACACCCTGGCCGGCATGGTCCTGGAGGAGGGGGAGAGCGGCGGCCGGGGCGTGCCGGACGGCTTCTCGTACGAGATCACGATCGGCGACGCGACCGTCCGGTGTGCCGACCCGCGCCTGACGGACGCGCAACGCGCGCTGATCACGAGGGTGTTGAAGGAAGGGGCGTAGCGACCCGCCGATCTCCCTCGGCGGTCCGGGTGTCCGTGCGAGCATCCGAACCGTGAACCTTGATCATTCCTCTCTGCGGGGCTCGCGCTGGGGGTGGCTGGGGGCGTGCCTGCTCGCCGTCCTGGCCGCCTTCGCGCTCGTGCCCACCGCCTCCACCGCCGAGGCCGCGCCCATCGATCCCGAACTGTCCACCCCGTTCGCCGTCCGCACCGAGGGCTACACCTGCTTCCGGATCCCCGCGCTGGTGACGACCCGGTCGGGCGACCTCCTCGCCTTCGCCGAGGGCCGGGTCTCCGACTGCCAGGACGCCACGCACATCGACATCGTCATGAAGCGGTCCCGGGACGGCGGCGCGCACTGGGAGCCGCTGACCGTGATCGCCGGAGCGTCGGACACGCTCGCCAACGGCAACCCCGTACCGGTCGTGGACGCCGTCACCGGCCGCGTCTCGGTCATGTACGCCGCCAGCACCTGGACGCCCGCCACGCCGAAGAACAAGCGCGGCAAGCGCACTCTGCACGTCCTGAACAGCGTGGACGGCGGCGCCACCTGGACCGGCGGCGCGGCCCTCCCCCACCTGGTGGACCCGGACTGGACATGGACCTCGATCGGCCCCGGGCACGGCATCCAGCTCGGCCGGGGCCAGCGGCACGGCCGGCTCGTCATCCCGGGGGAGCACGAGAACGCCGAGCGCGCCGGCGCCCAGCTGTACGTGAGCGACGACGGCGGACTGACCTGGAGCACCGGCGCCTTCCACGACGCGACGACCGCCGTCCCGTTCCCGAGGGAGCTGTCGGTCGTCGAGCGGACCGACGGGACGCTGTACGTGAACGCGCGGAGCAGTGCCGAGTGCGGCTTCAACGAGCGGCGGCTCTCGGCGGTGGTCACGGACGGCGGCGCGAGCTTCACGGCCGCGGGCTTCACGCCGGTCGCCGGACTCGACTCACCGCCGGTCTACGGTTCGCTGCTGCGGCTGAGCGCCACGGACACGGGCGGCGCCGACGACCGGATCCTCTTCTCCGCTCCCCTCCGCTCCGGCGGCTCGACCGTCGAGGACCGTCGGGACCTCACCCTCCGCTCGGTGGACGAGAAGGGCGCCTGGTCGGCCAACGGCACGGTCGTCGTACCCGGGCTCGCGGGCTACTCCGACCTGACGCTGACGGCGCCGAAGACGGTCGGCATGCTCTACGAGACGGCCCAGTCGACCCCGCACGGGTCCATCCGCTTCACCGCCTTCACGGCGGACGACCTGGACGAGAACCAGACCCCGGTCCGCAGGCAGCGCACCCCTGACAGCGCGGGCGACCACACCGACTCGCCCACCGTCGTCGGCGCCCCCGTCCTCACCCCGCGCTCCACCGGCACGGCGCTCGCGTTCGACGGCACGGCCGACGCGCTGCGGACCACGAGCTGCTCCCCCGACCTCGCGGTCGGCTCCGGCGACTTCACCGTCACGGCGTGGTTCCGGTACACCGCGACCGGCGGCAACCACCCGATCCTGTGGGCGTACGGCATGGGCGACGACGCCCCGCAGTTCTGGCTGCGCGCGGAGCCTGGCGCCGACAAGATCCACGCGGTCGTGGACACCGGGACCGCGGCGGCCGCCGGGGTCTCCGTGGCCGGCGCCCACAACGACGGCCGGTGGCACTCGGTCGTCCTCACCCGGAAGGGGGCCCAGCTGAGGCTGTCGGTGGACGACGGCCCCGCGGCGACGAACGGGACGGCGGGCGGCGCGATCACCCCGCTGGGCGGCGCGCCGGCCACCACCCTCCACATCGGGGCGCGGCCGGACGGCCTCCAGCACTTCCAGGGCGCCCTCGGCGACCTCCGGCTCTTCGCGACCGCCCTGGACGCCGACCAGGCCGCCCAGGCCCGGGAGGGCGCCACGGTCACCGGCGCGGCGGAACGCGTCAGGCTCCGGATGGAGACCCTCGGCTAGGAAGTGTCCGCGTCGCGAGCCAGGCCGGACGTTCCGGACACGACCTAGGGGTGTCTTCTGGATCAGGCCGGTCAGAAGCCGAGCTTGCGGAGCTGCTTGGGGTCCCGCTGCCAGTCCTTCGCGACCTTCACGTGGAGGTCGAGGAAGACCGGGGTCCCGAGCAGCGCCTCGATGTGCTTGCGGGACTTCATCCCGACCTCCTTCAGGCGGCTGCCCTTGGGGCCGATGATGATCCCCTTCTGGCTGGGGCGCTCGATGTAGACGTTGGCGTGGATGTCGAGCAGCGGCTTGTCCGCCGGACGGTCCTCGCGCGGGATCATCTCCTCGACCACCACGGCGATCGAGTGCGGCAGCTCGTCCCGGACGCCTTCCAGCGCGGCCTCGCGGATCAGCTCCGCGACCATGACCATCTCCGGCTCGTCCGTGAGGTCGCCCTCCGGGTAGAGCGGCGGGGACTCCGGCAGCAGCGGGATCAACAGGTCCGCCACCAGCTGCACCTGCTTGTCGCCGACGGCCGAGACCGGCACGATCTCCTGCCACTCGAAGCCCAGCTCCTTGCCGAGCTGGTCGACGGCGATGAGCTGCTCGGCGAGCGTCTTGGAGTCGACCAGGTCGGTCTTGGTGATGATCGCGACCTTCGGGGTCTTCTTGATCCCGGCCAGCTCCTTGGCGATGAAGCGGTCGCCGGGGCCGAGCTTCTGGTCGGCGGGCAGACAGAAGCCGATCACGTCGACCTCGGCCCACGTCGTGCGCACGATGTCGTTCAGCCGCTCGCCGAGGAGCGTGCGCGGCTTGTGGAGGCCTGGCGTGTCCACCAGGATCAGCTGCGCGTCCGGCCGGTGCACGATGCCGCGCACGGTGTGCCGGGTGGTCTGGGGCCGGTTGGAGGTGATCGCCACCTTCTGGCCGACCAGAGCGTTCGTGAGGGTGGACTTGCCCGCGTTGGGGCGGCCGACGAAGCAGGCGAAGCCGGCCCGGTGGACGGCTTCGGATTCTTGGTTACGAGCGCTCATGGGGGCCATTCTCCCCGATGCGCGCCCCCCTCACGTACTCAGTGCCCCGCGAAGCCCGCGCGGCCCGTCCGGTCAGTCCCCCGCGAAGCCCGCGCGGCCCGCCCGTACCCGCCTCACCTGCAGCCCGATCAGCCCCGACGCCGCCCCTGCGAGCACCACCCCGGCGGCCAGCCAGGGCAGGGCGAGGAAAGAGGCGCGCCCGGACTCCCGTACGTCCTTGGCGGTGGCCGTGAGCGTCACCTCGCCCCAGTCGAACTGCGGGGCGCCGGTCCACCGCTCCGTCAGCCGGATCTTCTGCCGGGGCAGCAGCTCGGAGGGGATCCTCGCCAGGTCGCGGGCGAGCAGGGTGCGGCCGAAGACACCCTCGGCGCGCAGGGCGACCTTGGGATTGAGGGTGACGTTCCCCCGGTTGTGGAGGGTGTACGAGACGACGGCGGTGGACGGGCCCGCGCCGGGGACGAGCGGCCGGTCCTGGTCGAGGGTGACGTCCTCGACGGCCAGGGCGGGGACGGTGGGGCCGTTGACCCGGAGGTAGACCCGGGCGCCGACGGCACGCTGGACGCCGACGGCGACCGAGCCGCCGCCGGCCTCGATCCGCTCGTCGAGGGCGACGACGGCGCCGGGGTGGTCGCCCGGCTCGGCGCCCTCGGGGACGGTGAGGGTGTACGGCACGGTGACGGCGGAGCGGGGCGGGACGGTCACACGGGTGCGCTCGGGTGTGATCCACGCTCCGGCGCCGGTCTGCTTCTCCTGGCTGGTGCGGACGGCGAAGCCGCCGTCGCGCTCGGTGTTGTAGGCGTCGGCGCCGTAGAGCCGGAAGGTCAGCGGGGCCCCGGTCTTGTTGGCGACGGTGACCTGGTCCTTCACGGTCGTGCCGGGGTCGGCGGAGAGGTAGAAGTACGGGCGGCTGCCGAGCTCGGACGCGGCCGGGTAGACGGCCCACTCGCCGTTCTCGGCGGCCTGCGCGCCGGGCGCTCCGATCAGCACGAGCGCGGCCGCGAGGAGGGTGGCGTACAGCTTGCTGCGCACGGTGCGGGGCCTCCGGGGTTCGGAGCGGGCCGACCGGGTGCGCGCCCGGCCCGCTGGGGTGCTTGCTGCTGCTCAGCCGGCGTCGCCCGACGCGGTCAGCTGAGGGTGAGCGTCAGGACGCCCGCGTACGCACCGGGCGCGGTGAACGCCGGGACGTCGAGCGAGACCGCGGCGTCGACGGTGAACTCACCGCCGGTGAGCGTGCCGTTCGGGGTCGAGGCGAGGGTCGCCCCGGCCCCGCCGACCGGGCCCGCCGAGCCGGGTGCGCAGGTGCTGGGGCTACCGGCCTTGGTGGTGCAGGCCGGGGTCCAGCTGAGCGCGCCGGCGCCGATGGAGCCGCCGGGGCCGGTGAAGTCGGTGACCTTGCCGGTCAGGGACCAGCCCGCGGGGCCGCCGCGGAAGTCCTTGACCGTTACCGTCCGCAGATCGCCGGTCGCCGCGCCGCCCTGACCGAAGTCGACGGACGACAGCTGGACGGCGTCACCGGCCTGGGTCATCGACAGTTCGCCCGCCGTGACCGAGACGTTGAGCTTCTGGCTGTTCGGCGGCTGCGGGGTGTCGTCGACGACGGTGTACGCGGCCGGTCCGGCGCCCTTCTCCGGGTCCCAGGCCGCCCCCTCGTACGCCACGATCCCGGTGGTCGCCTTGTCGTTGACCTTCAGGCGGGCGGCGAACCCGCCCTCGCTGTCGGTCGTGACGGTCATCCTGTCGGCGGTCTCCGCCGCGCCGGCCCGGCCGACGACGGTGACCTCGGCGAGCGGGGTGAACCTGGCGCCGGTCACGGTGACCCGGACGCCGGGTGCGCCGGAGGCCGCGTCGAGCGAGACGCTCCGCTCGTTGGCGCCGGGCTGCGCGCTCGCGACGACCGTCTGGGAGACGGGGGCGGGCGGGTTGAGGACCGTGCAGGGGGTGTCCAGCTCCATGATGTAGCTGGTGTGGATGTTGTAGTCACCGGGCGAGAGGCTGATCGAGCCGGGCGCGGTGACCGTGAAGGTGCCGGTCATCGAGAACGACGGGAAGGCGCCCTTGCCCGGCACGGGCGGGTTCTTCTTCTGCCCGGTGACGGTGACCGCGCCGGTCTGGGCGCCGCCGAGGGTGACCTTGCCGGTCGGGGTCATGATGTCGGCGGGCAGGGCCAGGTCGACGGGGTTCGAGGCGGCCGGCTTGGTGACGGTGTACGTCACCGCCACGGTGTCGCCGACCTTGGGCGTGGGGTTGTCGACCGTGATCCGGGCCTTCGTGGTGCCCTCGATGGGCGGGATGCCGGCGATCGGCGGCGGGACGCAGCGGGTGGGGAACTCCACCTCCTGCGACGCGGTCCCCAACGCGCCGGCCGGGGCCGCCAGTGCGCCGCCCGCGGCGAGCACGAGGGCGGTGGCGCCGAGGGCGGCGGTCCAGCGCCGTCTTCGGGTCCGGGTCCGGGTGGGCGAAAGTGCCATGTGTGCCCCCTCCTGAGGGATGAGAGGGCGCCATTGACGGCCGCGCGCCAGGAGAAGTCAATGGAATCGAAATGCGCCGACTGATGTACCGTCAGGTACTGTCAAGATCGGCGTTCTTGCTGGTCAGGCGCGTGCGCAGCACAGGTACCGGCGCCGCCTGAGGCGACGCCGGCGAAGGTGCGTACGAGATCGAGCTAGAAGACGAACGGGCCGGGCGACTGCGAGGTGACCGCGTCACAGTTCACGGTCACACCGAAGATCGTCATCTTGAGCGCGACGCCCGCGAAGTACGAGTTGAGACTGTCGCCGGCGGCCACCGTCCCGTTCATCGGGCCGATGGTGACGGACTGGTTCGCCGCCAGGGCCGGGTTCTTCTGGCCGCTGAACAGGCGGGTCCCGCCGCCGCCCTTGGCCATCGTCAGCTGGGCGTTGATGGTGTCGGCCCCGACCGCGACCGGCGTCTTGACGGCCGAGGTGAGGGTGATCGTCGCGGCGGTGCCGCTCTGCGTGGCCTGGAGGGTGGCGAGCCCGCCGCCCCAGATCCCGCAGTCGTACGTGGCGGTGGCGGTGCCCGGCGTCACGGCGCCGACCGCCGGAGCGAAGGCGAGTCCGGTCACGGCGAGCGCGCCCGCGAGGACCGCACCGACTCCTAATCTTCCCCTGTTGCTGCCTCTCATGAGGTCGTACCCCTTCCCGATGAAGCACGCAGGGGTGCGGACGCTGCGTGAAGGCGTGGATCTGACGGTCCGTCGGACCGGCCGCTGTCATTGACGCGCAACGAGCCGGGGAAGACAAGAGACGTTCCGTTGATTCTTCACAAGCGCGCAAAGGGGGCCCGGCGCGCTGCCGGGCCCCCTTCATGCGTGCGTCGGGCCTCAGCCCGCCGTGACCGCCGCGCGCAGCTGCCCGTCCGGTCCGGCGAGCAGCACCGGGGTCTCGGGGCCGCCGAGGTCGCGCACCGCCGCGCGGTCCGCGTCCGAGGCGGCCTCCGCGTTCGAGACGACGGCCGCCGCCTCCAGGGACCGGGCCCCGCTGGCCACGGCCATCGCGACCGCGGTCTGGAGCGCGCTCAGCTTGAGCGACTCCAGGGCCACGGTCCCGGCCACATAGGTGCGGCCGGTCTCGTCCCGTACCGCGGCCCCCTCGGGCACACCGTTACGGGCGCGGGCGCTGCGCGCCAGCGTGATGATCTTGAGGTCCTCGGCGCCGAGGTCGCCGTGGTCGGGCTGCATCGTCATGGACCGAGGATAGGTCGGGGCCGGGCGTCAGCTCTGGGCGCCCTTGACGAACTTGTCGGTGGCGGTCTTGGCGAGCGCGTCGAAGTCCTTCTTCCCGGCGGCGTCGGCGAGGTGCAGGAAGCGCATGACGCCGGTGCCCTGGCGGACCACGATGAGGTTCGGCTCGATCTTCATGCCGGGCCCGATCTCGATCGAGAGCCGGAAGGCGAGCGCCTCCTCGGCCCCCTGCGGGGCGGTGATCTTCTTCACCTCGGTCTTCATCTTGTTGCCTTCGGCATCGGCGGTGAAGGTCGGGCAGGCGTCCAGTGCGGCGCCGAGCTTCTTGACGTAGTCCGCCGCTCCGGTGCCGTCGAAGGTGACGACCTCTTCGGTGATCTCGGAGTCGTTGTTGCCCACCGCGAAGTCGGCGGTCGCGCCCTTGGTCGCGCCGGCGATGTCGCCGCCCAGCATGGGGGCGAGCACGTCGCACTCAGCCTTGTCGATCTTGTAGACGGCCGAGGAGTCCTCGTGCTTGGTGGTCTTCCAACCCGACGGCAGGTCCTTCAGCTCCAGGACGCCGGCCTTCATCTGCGCGGCCGTCAGCGGCGTGGCGGGCGCCGGGGCGGCCGACGTGGTCTGCGCGGCGGACGGCTTGTCGGCGGCCTTGTCCTTGCCGGAGTCCTTCGCGCCGTCCGAGCCGCCGCACGCGGCGACGAGGGAGAGCGTGGAGACGGTGAGAGCGGCCGCCAGGCCGTGGCGGAAGCGAGTGCGCATGGTGCGAAATCCCCTTGTGGGTGCGAGCGTCGTGTGGCGACCTCAACCGGTGGGGGGAGAGCGGACGGGTCCTCAGGAGGATACGGCAGCGGTCGGACGCCCGTCCGCAGGGACCACCATCCGGGCCGCTCAGCCCGCGATCGGGTACATCGCCCCGCGCCGCCCCTCCGGGGAGACCAGCCAGGTCAGCTTCGCCTCGGTGTCCGCGACCGGCAGCGGGGCGTGCAGGACGATGGTCAGGTCGGGCCGGGCGGGCACCCTCAACTGCGTCGCCTCCAGATGGAGTTCGCCGACGACCGGATGCCCGATCTCCTTGCGGACCTGACCGCCCGGGGCGATGTCCCGGCGCGCCCACAGCGCCGCGAACTCCTCGCTCGCCGCCTTCGCCTCCTCCACCACCGCACGGAAGCCGTCGTCGTCCGGGCAGTCCGAGCAGGCGGCCCGGAACTGGGCGACGACCTGCGGGGCGAGGCGCTCCCAGTCGGCGATGCGGGAGCGGTAGAGCGGGTCGGTGAAGAAGGAGATGAGGCAGTTCTGCGAGGTCTCGGGCCGCATGCCGAGGACGAGCGACGCCGACTCGTTGTACATGACCGCGTTCCAGTACACGTCCATGATGTGCGCCGGGAAGGGCATCCACGCGTCGATCAGCCGACGCAGCCCCGCACACATGTCACGCGCCGCCGGATCGACCTCGGGCGCGGGCGGGTTGAGGGCGGCCAGGACGTACAGATGGCGCCGTTCGGCCGGGCTGAGCCGCAGCACGCGGGCGACCGCGTCGAGGACCTGCGGGGAGACCGTGATGTCCCGGCCCTGCTCCAGCCACTGGTACCAGGAGACGCCGACGCCCGCGAGGACGGCGACCTCCTCACGGCGCAGGCCGGGCGTACGCCGGCGGGCCCCGCCGTCCGGGAGCCCCGCCTCGACCGGGGTGACCCGGGCCCGACGGCTCATCAGGAACGCGCGCAGTTCGCCCAGCCGATGCGACTTGGCGGCATCGCTCTCGACCGCTGTGGCCACGGTGTGCGTCCTCCCCCTGGATGCCTGGTGGTACGACCAACAGGATAAGTTCCCGCTCCCCACGGATGTTCCCGCCCGCCGAGGGTGGTGGCCATGGCAACGACCCTCACTCCCCCGGCCACCGCCCCGGCCCCGCCGGCCCTGACCGGCCGCTCCCGGCTCGTCCTCTTCGTGCTGTGCGCCGCCCAGTTCATGGTGGCGCTCGACTTCTCCGTCCTGAACGTGGCGCTGCCCGTGCTCGGCGCCGACCTCGGGCTGAGCCGGTCCGCGCTCCAGTGGGCGGTGACCGCCTTCGCGCTGCCGTCCGGCGGATTCCTGCTGCTCTTCGGCCGGATCGGCGACCTGTACGGGCGCAAGAAGCTGTTCCTCGCCGGCCTGGCCCTCTTCGGCGCGGCGTCGCTGCTCGCCACGTTCGCCTGGGACCCGGCCTCGTTCCTGACCGCGCGGGCCCTGCAGGGCCTCGGCGCGGCGGCGATCGTGCCGACCGGCATGTCCCTGCTGACCACGACCTTCCCCGAGGGCCCGCAGCGGGCCCGGGCCCTGGGCATCTCCGGGACGCTGATGTCCCTGGGCTTCACCGTCGGCATGGTGCTCGGCGGGGTCATGACCGACACCCTCGGCTGGCGCTCGACGATGGGGCTGCTCGCCCTGTTCTCCCTGATCGTGCTGCCGCTCGCGCCCGGTGTGCTGCGCGAGTCGCGGACCGCCGACCGGCCGCGCCTGGACGTGCCGGGCGCGGTGACGGTGACCGGCGGGCTGCTCGCCGTGATCTACGCCCTGACGACGGCGGCCGAGCGCGGCTTCGGCGGCGCGGACGTCCTGGTCGCCCTGGTGGGCGGGGTGGTGCTGCTCGCGGCCTTCGTGGCGGTGGAGTCCCGGCACGAGTCGCCGCTGGTCTCGCTGCCGATGCTGCGCCGGCGGACGGTGGCCTTCGGCAACCTGGGCGGGCTCGTCACCTTCTCGATGATGTCCACGGTCGTCTTCGTGCTGACTCTGTACCTCCAGGAGACCCTGGGCCTGTCGGCCTTCGGCACCGGCCTGGTCTTCGGCGTGCAGGGCGTCCTGTCGGTGCTCGCCGGGTCGATGGCGTCGAAGCTCATCGGCCGGTTCGGCGCCCAGCGCACGCTGGCGGTCTCCCTGCTCGGCCAGGGCCTGTTCGTGGCGACGCTGCTGGGCCTCGGCACGGAGTCGGGCGCGGTGTTCGCGACGGTCGGCGTCTCACTGGCGAGCATGTGCCACCTGGCCGCGATCATCTCGTACGGCGTGACCGTCACCTCCGGCGTCCCCGACGAGGAGCAGGGCCTGGCGACCGGCCTGGTGACGACGACCCAGCAGGTCGGCCTCACCGTCGGCATCCCGCTCCTCGGCGTCCTCGCGACGACCGGCCCGAGCCTGTACGACGGGGTGCGCACGGTCCTCGCCGTGGACGCGGCGATCGTGGTGGCGGCCGCCCTGGTGGTCGGGCTCGGGCTGCGGCGGAGGGCCTGAGGCTACGGCCGGTCGAGGCGGAGCCGTACCGCCTTCGGCAGGCCCGCGACCACCAGGTCGTACGAGTCCTCGACGAGCTCCCGGACCATGCGCTCCGGGAGCTCACCGACCGTCACGGTGTTCCAGTGGCGCTTGTTCATGTGGTAGCCGGGGACGATCGCCGGGTGCTCCTCGCGGAGCCGGACGGCGTCGTCCGGGTCGCACTTGAGGTTGACCCGCAGCGGCCGGCCGTCGAGCGAGGACAACGCGAACAGCTTCCCCGCGACCTTGAAGACGGAGGTGTCAGGACCGAAGGGGAACTCCTCCGTCGCGTCGTTGAACTCCAGACAGAAGGCCCGCAGCTGCTCAGGCGTCATCGGCCGTCCTCTCCGCGTCGACCCGTACCGGCTCCACGAGCACCGTGACGATCTTGTTCCGGCGGCCTGCCGGGGACTCGGCGGTCAGCCGCAGCGAGCGCCCGTCGGGCAGCTCCACGGCCGCCTTCGCGCCCGCGATCGGCACCCGGCCGAGCGCCTTGGCGAGGAGACCGCCGACGGTCTCCACGTCCTCGTCGTCGTACTCGTCGGGGCCGAAGCCGTAGAGCTCGCCGAGGTCGCCGATGTCGAGGCGGGCGGTGACCCGGTAGCTGTCGTCGCCCAGCTCCTGGACCGGCGGCAGCTCGCGATCGTACTCGTCGGTGATCTCCCCGACGATCTCCTCCAGGATGTCCTCGATGGTGACGATCCCGGCCGTGCCGCCGTACTCGTCGATGACGACGGCCACGTGGTTGCGCTCCTGCTGCATCTCCCGCAGCAGGTCGCCGGCGTTCTTGGTGTCCGGCACGAAGGCGGCCGGCCGCATCGCCGTCGACACCAGGTCTGACTCGGCGTCGCGGTTGATGTGCGTCTTGCGGACCAGGTCCTTCAGATACACGATGCCGACGATGTCGTCCTCGTTCTCGCCCGTCACCGGGATCCGGGAGAAGCCGGAGCGCAGCGCGAGAGTGAGGGCCTGGCGGACCGTCTTGTACCGCTCGATGGCGACGAGGTCGGTGCGCGGCACCATGACCTCCCGTACGAGCGTGTCACCGAGCTCGAAGACGGAGTGCACCATCCGGCGCTCGTCGTCCTCGATCAGCGACTCCTGCTCGGCGAGGTCGACCATCGCCCGCAGCTCGGCCTCGGAGGCGAAGGGGCCCTTGCGGAAGCCCTTGCCGGGGGTGAGCGCGTTGCCGATCAGGATGAGCAGCTGCGGGATCGGGCCCATGATCCGGGCCAGCGGCAGCAGGACGTACGCGGCGGCGGTCGCGGTGTTCAGCGGGTGCTGCCGGCCGATGGTGCGCGGCGAGACGCCGACGGCGACATAGCTGACGAGCACCATCACGGCCATGGCGACGAGGAGCGCCTCCCAGGTCTCGGGGAACTCCTCCAGGCACGCGTACGTGACGAGGACGCCGGCCGCCATCTCGCAGGCGACGCGGACGAGCAGCGCCACGTTGAGGTAGCGGGTGGGGTCGGAGGCGACCTGGGCGAGCTTCTCGGCACCGCGCCGCCCGGACCGTACGGCCTCGGCGGCGCGGAAGCTGGAGACGCGGGCGATACCGGCCTCGGCGCAGGCGGCGAGCCAGGCGACGATCACCAGCGCGACCGCTCCGAGGATGAGCGATGCGTTCATCGGGGGCCCGATCCCCGGGTCAGGAGACGGTGGGCGCCGGGGACGGGCCGGTGAGGCCCTTCTCCGCGCGCCAGCCGTCGACGATGGCCGCCTGGAGCCCGAACATCTCCGCCTTCTCGTCCGGCTCCTCGTGGTCGTAGCCGAGCAGATGCAGCACTCCGTGGACGGTGAGGAGCTGGAGCTCCTCGTCCATGGAGTGCTGCGTCGGCGCGTCCTTGCCCTGCTGGGTGGCGACCTCGGGGCAGAGCACGATGTCGCCGAGGAGCCCCTGCGGGGGCTCCGCGTTGTCGTCGTCCTTCGACGGCGGACGCAGCTCGTCCATCGGGAAGGACATGACGTCCGTCGGGCCCGGGAGGTCCATCCACTGGATGTGGAGCTGCTCCATCGCCTCCGCGTCGATGACGATGATCGAGAGCTCGGAGAGCGGGTGGATGCGCATCCGCGCGAGCGCGTAGCGGGCGACGTCGAGGATCGCCTGCTCGTCGACCTCGGTTCCGGACTCGTTGTTGACGTCGATCGACATGGTGCTTCTCTGCTACTTCCCGTTGCGGCTGTCGTACTGCTCGTACGCGTCGACGATACGGCCGACGAGCTTGTGCCGGACGACATCCTGGGAGGTGAGCATCGAGAAATGGACGTCCGGGACGCCGTCCAGGATGTCCCTGACCTCGCGGAGACCGCTCTTGGTGCCGCCGGGCAGGTCGACCTGGGTGACGTCACCGGTGATGACGATCTTGGATTCGAAGCCGAGACGGGTGAGGAACATCTTCATCTGCTCGGGATTCGTGTTCTGCGCCTCGTCGAGGATGATGAACGCGTCGTTGAGCGTGTTGTGCGTCAGCAGATAGTCCTGCGTGACGTACAGAGAGTCCTCGGCCGCGACCTGGATGCAGACTGCCTCCTCGCGCCCTGCGGGCTCGATGGAATCGATGAATCGCATCGGTCGGCCACCGCCGCCGGCGGCGTCGTAGGCGTTCCGCTTACGGTCGAGACGGAAGGGCTCGATGCCCTCGGGAAGCCGGATGTCGACGACATGGGCGTCGTATCGGTGCTTGCCCCCGGCGGTGCCCCGAGGGCGCCCCTCGGCCGGACGGCGTCGGGTGGAGGCGACACCGCCGAGCGACTGGACCAGTGCGATCACGTCGTCGCGAAGCACGGTCGAGGCGGTCGAGTACTGGATCCGGCAGGTGCGGTCGGCTTGCGTCACCGGACCACCGTCGGAGTCCAGAAGCCCCTGGAGGACCGCCAGGCGGACCTCCGCCGAGTTGAACAGGTAGTCGTCGGGGACGAACGTGGAGTGCGACCGCGTTCCCAGCAGGTCGAGCTGCCGGAGCATCCCCGTGACGGGATTCTCCAGCGTGACGACGTCTCCGGGGGACGCGACCCGGTTCAGGACGTGGTCGGGGCCGCCCTTCGCGCGCACGGCGACTCCCGGCAGCGCCGCCGCGAGAGCATCGACCAGCTCGAGGTCCTCGCTGGAGAACGACGGCGTGGTCGAGCCCGTCAGGCAGCCGTCCCCAAGGAGCAGCCCCAGAGCGTACGGGTCCATGGGGACCTCACGAGCGGGCAGGGCCACGGGCGCGGTCAGCAGCGGCAGCTCGTACCGGCGGGCGTGCGCGGCCCGCAGGTTGCCGATCATCTCCTGGGTCTCCAGGACCCGCCACGGCTTGTCGCGGCGCTTGTCCGAGGCCGTACGGACCGTCCACAGGTGCTCGCCGCAGCACAACGTCCAGGAACCGTCCTGGGCGGAGACCCGGTACATGTCCTTCTCGCCCTGTGGATACACACCCAGGACCGGCGTCGGCTCACCGCTCGAGCCGATGACCAGGTCCCCGACCTGGAGGTCGCCGATGGGACGCCAGCCGTCCGGGGTCAGAACGTTCGTGAAGACGGGTTGGGCTCGGCCCCTCATGTACGCCAGTGGGGCGACCTCGATCGTGCCGGCCGCCATCAGCTTCGGGATCGAGTCGGGGTCGAGCATGTCGTGCAGCGCGTCGTACAGCGGCCGCAGGTAGGGGTCGATCTTCTCGTAGAGCGTGCCGGGCAGGAAGCCCAGCCGCTCGCCCGCCTCGACGGCGGGCCGGGTCAGGATGATCCGGGTGACCTGCTTGGACTGCAGGGCCTGGACCGCCTTGGCCATGGCCAGATACGTCTTGCCGGTGCCCGCGGGGCCGATGCCGAAGACGATCGTGTGCTTGTCGATCGCGTCGACGTACCGCTTCTGGTTGAGGGTCTTGGGGCGGATGGTGCGGCCGCGGCTGGAGAGGATGTTCTGCGTGAGCACCTCGGCCGGGGTCTCCTGGCCTGCCTCCGCGCTGCCGTTCTCGCTCGCCCTGAGCATGGCGATCGAGCGTTCCACTGCGTCCTCCGTCATCGGCTGTCCGGTGCGGAGCACCAGCATCATCTCGTCGAAAAGGCGCTGGATGAGAGCGACTTCGCTCGCCTCTCCGGCAGCGCTGACCTGGTTGCCCCGGACATGGATGTCGGCCTTCGGGAACGCCTTCTCGATCACGCGCAGCAGCGCGTCACCGGAACCGAGAACGGTCACCATCGGATGCTTGGCGGGGACGGTGAAGTGGGCGCGGGCCTCGCCCGGCGCGCCGTTGGGGGCTGTGGGTGTCTGAGTCATGGGCCGGCACTGTGGCCTGCACATACCTCCCGTTGCAGGGTTCTCGCTGCTCGACAACCTCTGGATACCCAGCCTACGACTTGCCACCGACAGGACCGAGGGCTTTTACGAGGGGGCGGCACGGAACCCGATGGTCGGGACGGCGCGGCGCAGCGGCCAGGGGCGGGTGGCGGCCGGCAGGAGCCGCTCCAGGAAGGCGTAGCGGGCCCGCAGGGCCGCCGGGTCCTGGCAGACGTGCTCCTGGACGTGCTCCCACCAGGCGGCGACCTCGCCCCAGCCGGGGGCGGAGAGCGAACCGCCGAACTCCTGGACCGAGAGCGCGGCGATCAGTCCGGCGAAGGCGAGGCGGTCGGCGAGCGGCCAGTCCGCGAGCGTCCCGGTGACGAACCCGGCCACGAAGACGTCCCCGGCGCCGGTCGGGTCGAGGGCGGAGACCGCGATGGCCGGCACCTCGGCGGTCTCCCCGGTGGCGCCGTCGACCGCGTACGCGCCCTCGGCGCCCAGGGTGACCACCGCGTACCGGACCTTGTCGGCGAGCGCCCTTGCGGCGGCCCTGGGGCAGTCGGTGCGGGTGTAGCGCATGGCCTCCTGGGCGTTCGGCAGGAACGCCTCGCAGTGGGCCAGGTCGGTCAGCCCGTTCAGGTCCCAGCGGCCGGTGTCGTCCCAGCCCACGTCGGCGAAGACCTTCGCGCCGGCCCGCGCGGCCTGGGCGACCCACTCCTCGGCCCGGCCTGGCACCAGCGAGGCCACGGCGGCCCGGGCGTGGGGCGGGTAGGCGGGCAGGGCGTCGTCCAGGGGCGGGGCCTCGTGGCCGTGGGAGACCATCGTGCGCTCGCCCTCGTACGCCATGGAGACGGTGACCGGGGAGTGCCAGCCGGGCACGGTCCGGGAGAGCGAGAGGTCGATACCCTCGCCCTGCTCCAGGGCGTCCCAGCAGTACTCCCCGTAGTGGTCGTCGCCGAAGGCGGCGGCGAGCGAGGTGCGCAGGCCGAGGCGGGCGAGGGCGGTGGCCATGTTGGCGACGCCGCCGGGGCTGGACCCCATGCCGCGGGCCCAGGACTCGGTGCCGCGCACGGGGGCGCTGTCGAGGCCGGTGAAGATGATGTCGAGGAAGACCGTGCCGGTGAGGAAGACGTCACAGGCCGGGTCGGTGGGCTCCCGCAGGCGCACCAACGGATCGACGCCCGCGTCGTGTTGCTGGTCTCCTCGTGCTGTGGTCACGGCTTGCTCCCGTCCGTGGTGTTGATCAGGCCAGTGTGCCTGATGGGGCGGGGGCGAAAGGGGTGACGCCGAGCGGAAAAACGGCCACGTCTACCCGGCCCTTCAGCCCCCAAACCCCATAGTGACCCAGATCACAAATGGAATGGGGGCTTTCCTGCCTCTTCGGGCTTCTCCGGGCCCTCGATCGCTTGATACAACATGTCCCGCGATCCCGTGCAACACCGGGCGCTCCTCCCCCCTTTCCTCCGTTCCTGGAACGCCCATGTCGTCGCGCCCGCGCGCCCTGGGGCCCCTCGTGGCCCTGTTCACGGCCGGTTACCTCGCCCCGTACCTCCTCCCCACCGTCGTCGGGAGACTCTCCGCCGGGCTCGGCCTCTCCCCGGCCCAGGCGGGTCTGGTCGGCTCGGTCCTGCTGCTCGCCTCCGCCTCGGCCGGCTTCACGCTGGCGGCCCGGGTGGAACGGATCGGCCCGCGCCGGGCGGCCCGGCTCGGGCTCGGCGCGATGTGCCTGGGTTACGGCTCGGCTGCCCTGACCACGAGCGTTCCGCTGGTGGTCGGCGGCGCGGTCGTGGGCGGCTTCGGCTCCGGTACGGCGCTGGCGGTGGCCGCCGCCGGGATCGCGGCCCAGCGGGACCCGCACCGGGCCTCGACGCTCGGCCTGCTCACGGTCTCCGCGACGGCCGGCGCGCTCTACCTCACGCTCCCGCACCTCGGCGGCGGCCACGAGCTGCCGTTCGCGTCGATCGCCCTGGCGGCCGCGCTGGTCTGGCCCCTGACGGGCGGGCTCGCGCACGGCGGCGGGCGCGGCGGCGGGCGGACGGGCTCGGGCGCGGCGGTCAGGACCGAGGGGACGCCCGCAGGCTCCCCGCTCCCCCACCGGCGCTCGGGCCTCGTGCTCGCCGCCGCGATCCTGTGCTGGTCCCTGGCCCAGAACGCCCTCTGGGGCGTGAGCGGCCGGATCGGACTGACTCAGGCCGGGCTGAGCGAGGTCACCGTCGGCGCGGTCTTCGCGGTGGCGCTGGGCGCCGGGCTCGCGGGCGTCTCGGCGGCCGGGGCGCTCGGCTCACGGCTCGGCCGGGCCGCGCCGATCGGTGCGGGCACCGCGATCATCGCCGTCTGCGTGCTGGTGAGCTCCGGCGCGCAGAGCCTGCCGGCGTTCGCGGTCGGCGAGGTCCTCTGGAACGTCTTCTACCCGGTCGTCCTGTCGTACCTGCTGGGTCTGGCCGCCTCCCTCGACCCGCGCGGGCGGTGGGCGGTGCTCGTGGGCTCGGCGTCCTCGCTGGGCGTGGCGTGTGGCCCGGTCACCGGCAGCCTGCTGTCCGAACAGGCGGGCTACCCCGGCATGGGCCTGATCCTCTGCGCCCTGCTCCTGCTGGTCGCCGCCCCCATGACGGCGGTCGCCCTCCACACCTCCGGCCGCCCCCTGGTCCCCGGCTCCATCCGCCGCCGCGGCGGCGCCCCGGCAGCGATCCTGGCGGGCACGACGGGCGCGCCCCGGGGCCTGGTCCCGCAGATGGGAGCCCCGGAGCAGGAGGTCACGGAGGTCACGGTCCCCACGACCCCCCTCACCGCCCAACGCGCCTACGACCTGGCCCGTCCGAGCAACCAGAACTAGGGGGTGTCTGCCCGCACCGGGCCGGATCCCCGGTGCGGGCCGACCCGCCCCCTACTCCCCCTCGAACGCGTACGCCTCGACCTCCGCCAGGTACCGCGCCCTGCGCTCCTCCTCGTCGTCGAGGAAGGCCGCCTCGAACGAGTTCCGGGCCAGCGTCCGCAGCTGCTCCCGCTCCAGCCCCAACGCCCCCCGCACCGCCCCGAAGACGTCCCCCACGTACCCCCCGAAGTACGCCGGGTCGTCCGAGTTGACCGTCGCGACCAGCCCGGCCGCCAGCATCGCCGGCAGCGGATGGTCCTCCAGGACGTCGATCGCCCTCAGCCGTACGTTCGACAGCGGGCAGAGCGTCAGCGGCACCCGCTCCCGTACCAGGCGGGACACCAGCTCGGGGTCCTCCATGCAGCGCAGCCCGTGGTCGACCCGCTCCACGCCCAGGACGTCCAGCGCCTCGCGGATGTACTCCGGCGGGCCCTCCTCGCCCGCGTGGGCGACCTTGCGCAGGCCGAGCGCCTCGGCCGCCGCGTACACCTCGCGGAACTTCGACGGCGGATGGCCGACCTCCGCCGAGTCCAGGCCGACCCCCGTGATCCGGTGCAGATACGGCTTCGCGGCGTCCAGCGTCGCCATCGCCGACTCGGCCGACTCGTCCCGCAGGAAGCACATGATCAGCCGCGTCGAGACGCCGTGCCGCTCCTCCGCACGGTCCAGCGCGGCGGCCAGCCCCTCCACCACCGTCCCGATCGGCACCCCGCGGGCCGTGTGCGCCTGCGGGTCGAAGAAGATCTCGGCGTGCCGCACGCCCTGCGCCGCCGCCCGCGCCAGATACGCGTCGGCCAGCTCGGTGAAGTCCCGCTCGGTGTGCAGGACGGCCATCAGCTCGTAGTACAGGTCCAGGAAGGACTGCAGGTCGCTGAAGCGGTACGCCTCGCGGAGCTCCTCGGTGTCCGCGTACGGCAGCGTGACGCCGTTGCGCGCGGCGAGCGCGAACGCCAGCTCGGGTTCGAGGGTGCCTTCGATGTGGAGGTGGAGTTCGGCCTTGGGGAGGGGCATGGTGGTTCGTCTATCTCTTGGGGAGGGGGACCCTCATCAGGTCCTGGGCAATGCTCAGCTCGCCGTCGAACCCGGCCGCCCGCGCCTGCCGTTCGAACACGGCGGGATCGTCGTACCGCTGCGAGAAGTGGGTCAGGACCAGATGCCGTACGCCCGCGTCCCGTGCGACGGTGGCGGCCTGGCCGGCCGTCAGATGGCCGTGGTCGGTGGCGAGCCTGACGTCCTCGTCGAGGAAGGTCGATTCGATGACGAGCATGTCGGCTCCTTCGGCGAGCGCGTCCACGCCCTCGCAGAGCCGGGTGTCCATGACGAACGCGAACCGCTGCCCCCGCCGGACCTCGCTGACCGATTCCAGCGTCACGCCGTTCAGGACGCCTTCCCGCTGGATCCGCCCGACGTCCGGTCCCTTGATGCCGTGCGCGGCGAGCCGCTCGGGCAGGATGCGGCGCCCGTCGGGTTCGACGATCCGGTAGCCGTACGACTCGACGGGGTGCGACAGCCTGTACGCGTCCAGGGTGTACGCCTCGGTGACGGCGAGGGGGCCGTCGGCGTCCACCGGGGCCTCCGTCAGCTTCACCGTCTCGCGGTAGGCCGTCGCGTACCGCAGCCGCTCGAAGAAGCGCTGTCCGCTCGCCGGGTAGTGCGCGGTGACCGGGTGCGGGACCTGGTCGAGGTTGATCCGCTGGATCACCCCGGCCAGGCCCAGCGAGTGGTCGCCGTGGAAGTGCGTCACACAGATCCGGTCGAGGTCGTGCGCGGCGACCCCGGCCCGGAGCATCTGGCGCTGGGTGCCCTCGCCGGGGTCGAAGAGGATGCCGTGCCCGTCCCAGCGCAGCAGGTAGCCGTTGTGGTTGCGGTGCCGGGTCGGGACCTGGCTCGCGGTCCCGAGCACGACGAGTTCACGTACCGACACGATCGATCCGGTCTCTGTCCAAAGGGGTTGTCCGGGACTGTCTGTGTTGTCTGGACTGCCGGGTCTACCCGGGCGGCCAGTTGAGGCCACGGCCGCCGAGGACGTGCGCGTGGGCGTGGAAGACGGTCTGGCCCGCACCCGCCCCGGTGTTGAAGACGATCCGGAAGCCGGTGCCGTCGATCTTCTCCTGCGCGGCGATCTCGCCGGCCTCGCGCAGCATGTCCGCGGCGACTGTCGGCGCGGCGGCGGCCAGGCTGGCGGCGTCCGGGTAGTGGAGACGCGGGATGACGAGCACGTGCGTGGGTGCCTGCGGGTTGATGTCCCGGAAGGCGAGGGTCGTCTCCGACTCGCGCACGATGGTCGCCGGAACCTCCCCGTCCGCGATCTTGCAGAACAGGCAGTCGCTCTGCGGCTCTCCGGCCATGGCCCGGGCCCTCCTCGCCCTCGATGATCAGTACCCCGGCATCGTATCGGCCGCGTGACCGCCCGTGGCGGACGGCTTCACCGTCCGCGTTCGGGCGTCGGCGCGCGGCGCTGCAGGGCCGACCGGCTGGCCCAGTAGGTGACGATCACCGCCAGGAAGAGCGGATGGCCGAGCGCCGGGACGGCCGACGTGCCCAGCGGTGCCAGCGCCAACGACACCACCGAGTGGAGACCGAGCAGTCCGACCGCGAGCGCCATCGCCATCACGGGACGGCAGTTGCGTGCCACCAGGAGCAGCGGGCGGCGCAGCCTCGGCGGGACGCGCCGGGCGGTCCAGACCGCCCAGCCGCCCCAGCCGGCGACGAGGACGGCCGCCGCGACGGCGTACGCGACCGGGTCCGCACCGCCGGACCCGGCTCGGGCCGCGCGGTCGTACAGCGCCGCCGCACCGGTCAGCGCGGCCAGGTGACCGAGCCACGCCACCCACCGAGCGCCCGCCGCGGCGCCCCAGGCCATGGTCTCCAGGTTGTAGCGGGCCTGCCGGTCGTCGATGTCGAGCGCCGCCGACTCGACGAACCCCTCCGCCGCCTTCGTCCACGCCCCGCGCCGCAACCAGCGGCGGCGCAGGTGCAGCAGCGAGAGGTTGTTGTGCGCCTCGCTGCTCTCCGGGTTCAGGCGCAGCGCCGTCTCGTACGCCTGCTGGGCGACCTGGTGGTTACCGGTGCGCTGGGCGGTGAGGCCGACGAGGAAGTGCGCGTCGCTCTCCTCCGGCGCCAGCGCCACGGCGGTGCGCGCCGCTTCGTACGCCTCGCGACGGCGTTCCGTGCGGACGGAACGGTCGAGGACGGTGCCGAGGGCGTAGTGGCTGCCCCAGTACTGGGGGGCGAGTTCGACGGCGTGCCGGGCGGCCTGCTCGGCCTCCTCGTACCGCTTGAGGGCCAACAGCACGTGTGTGCGCATCAACCAGCCCGGCAGGGCGTCCGGTTCGGCGCGCAGGGCCCGCTCGACGGTGTCGAGGGCCTCCTTCTCCCGGCCCAGGCGGTGCTGGCAGCGGGCCAGGAGGACGAGCGCGGCGGGGTCCTCCGGGTCGGTCGCCAGGTGCTGGGCGACGAGGCCGGCGGCCTGTTCGTACCGTCCGACGTCGAAGAGGGCGTCCGCCCGGTCCACGGTGGGGTTCATCTCACCTTGTCCCGGTCGTGGGTGATGCTGAGCAGGTTCGGTACGAGCCCGAGCCAGAACAGGACCTGGGGGATCGTCCGGTCGGTCCACGGCACGAGGACGATCAGCACGGCGCAGAGGGTGGCGAGGGCGGCCTGGCCGAGGACCACCCGGGGCCAGAACAACCGCCGTACGAGGTCACGTACGGCCATCCGCGCACCGGCCCGCATCCTCAGATGACGGCGCCAGGCGCCGAAGCCCCACACCGCCGCCATCAGCGCGAGCGCCCAGAGCCGGGTGCCGAGGTGGACCGGGAGGTCCTTCGGCTCCTCGCCGCCGACCGGAAGGACGTCGAGGGTGACCGCTGCCATGACCAGGCAGAGCAGCGCGAGCCAGCGGGTGCCGCGCAGCATGCGGTAGACGGCCCGGTCGAGGTCGCCGCGGAGGGACGCGGAGTCGGGGACGGCGGCGAGTGCGCCCGCGTAGAGGTCGGCGGCCCGCTCGGCTGTCGTGCCGGGCTTGTTGGCCTCGTGCCAGGTGACGTCGCCGACGGCGAGGCTGTCGGTCGGGTCGATGCGCAGGAGTTGCCGGACGGACTCCTGGACCAGGTCGTTCCGGCCGTTGAACGCGGCGACCTTGTACATGGTGTGCCAGGTGGCGACCTCGTCCGGACCGCGCCGCACCGCCTCATGGGCCTCCTGGAGCGCCTCCTCCTTCGTCCCGATGAAGATCAGCATCTCGGCACGCTGGACGCGCGGGCCCCAGCGGTACGGCGCGAGGCGGATCGCCTCGCGCTGCGCCAGATCGGCCTCGGGCAGGCGGCGCAGGGAGCGCAGGGCGCATCCGCGCATGAAGTGCCCGTCTGCGAGCTCGGGTTCGAGCTTCAGCGCCTCCTCGGCGGCCGCGAGCGACTCCTCGAACCGGTCGAGTGTGCGCAGGCAGCGGGCGCGGGTGGTCCACGCCTCGTGGTCGTCGGGCGCCTCGGCCAGGCGCCGGTCGACCAGGGCCAGGCCCTCCTCGTACCGCTCCATGCCGTAGAGCGCTTCGGCCCGCTCGACGTGCGGATGCGTGGTCGTCCCGCTCACAGCTTGCGCTTCTTCTTCAGGTAGGCGACCAGGTCGTCGTACATCCCGCCGTCGTTGGCGAACATGGCCACGTTCCGGGCGGAGGCGAACCAGGAGTCGCTGGACGGCCTGATCTGCTTCGCCGCCGCCAGCAGGTCCTTCATGCCGATCATGCGTACGGTGCCGGTTCGGGCGGAGTCGAGGAGCGCGAACTCGGCGGCACTGTCGCAGACATGGGCGAGGTCCGCGCCCGAGAAGTCCTCGGTGGCCTTGACGAGCTTGCCGAGGTCGACCGACTCGATGGGCCGCTCGCGCAGGTGGTAGCGGAGGATCGCCTCGCGCGCCGGGGCGTCGGGCGGCAGCACGAGGAGCGTGCGGTCGAGGCGGCCGGGCCGGCGCAGGGCGAGGTCCACGTCCCAGGGGACGTTGGTCGCGGCGAGCACGAAGACGCCCTCGTTCTCGGCCCCGTCGATGCCGTCGAGCTCGGTGAGGAGCTGGTTGACGACGTTGCGCAGCCCGCTGTGGTGGGTGCGCGAACGCTTGGCGCCGAGCGCGTCCAGCTCGTCGAGGAAGACGACGCAGGGGGCCAGGGCGCGGGCCGTCTCGAAGATGTCGTGGACGTTCTTCTCGGACGTGCCGATGTACATGTCGAGGATGTCGGAGAGCGAGACCGACAGGAAGTTCGCGCCGAGTTCACCGGCGACGGCGCGGGCGATGAACGTCTTGCCGCAGCCGGGCGGCCCGTAGAGGAGCAGGCCGCCGCGGAGCGACTTGCCGTACAGCTTGCGGAGTTCGGGGTTGCGCATGGGCGCGAGGAAGGCGGCCTCCAGACGGTCCTTGACCTCCCGCATGCCGCCGACGTCGGCGAGGCGTACGGCGCCGGGCAGGTCGACGTCCCAGGCGGAGGCGTCGCCGGGGTCGCCACTGCCGTCGGCGGTGAGCGGCTCCTCGACCTCACCGGCCACGAAGCGGGGCCCGACGACGTCACCGACCTCCTGCTCGGCGGCGGCCCAGTCGAAGACGGGCGGCTCGGTGGGGGTCTCGGTGGAGGTCTCGGTGGGGGTCTCGGCGCGGCCCTCGTCGGGGGCGGCGTGAGCTTCGGTGGGGGCGGCGGCCGCGGTGGGCTCCGCGGGCGCTTCCCCGGGAACGGGGGGCGCGGCGGGCGCTGTCCCGAGAACGGCGGGCTCGGCGGGCGCTGTCCCGGAAACGGCGGGCGCGGCGGGCACACCCATCGCGCGGGCCATCAGGGCGCGGGCGGCGGGGTCGCCCGGGGCGCGCTGGAGCGCGACGGCCGCCTCCGTGACGGCCTCGTCGCCCCGCCCCTCGGCGAGGAGCAGTTCGGCGAAGTGGAGCCGCAGGGGCACGTCTTCCGGTGCGGCGGCGACGGCGGCGCGCAGACTACGGATCAGGGGAGGCTCGTCGGACATGCCGCCCAGCCTAGGGATCCGCCAGGCGCCCCCGCCCACCGGGTTGGGGCAAGCCGAGCAGCCCGCGCACACCGGCGCCGGGCGGCGCGGTGACTAGCTCCAGCGCCCCGTACGGCCGAGGAGCAGGGCCGTCGCCGCGGTCCCCGCGGTCGAGGTGCGCAGCACGCTGCGGCCCAGCCGGTACGGTTTCGCGCCCGCCTCCTCGAAGGCGGCCAACTCCTCGGGAGAGACGCCTCCTTCGGGCCCGACGACGAGCACGATCTCGCCCTCGGCGGGGAGTTCGGCGTCGGCGAGCGCGCCGCTCGGGTGGTCCCGGTCCTCGTGCAGGACGGCCGCGAAGTCGGCGCGTGCGAGGAGTGCGGCGACCTGCTTGGTGGTCATCGCGTCGGCGACCTCGGGGAACCGGGTGCGGCGCGACTGCTTGCCGGCCTCGCGCGCGGTGGCCCGCCACTTGGCGAGGGCCTTGAGCCCGCGATCGCCCTTCCACTGGGTGATGCAACGGGACGCGGCCCACGGCACGATCGCGTCGACACCGGTCTCCGTCATGATCTCGACGGCCAGTTCGCCCCGGTCGCCCTTGGGCAGCGCCTGGACGACGGTGATACGGGGCGCGGGCTCGGCCTCCTCGTACGTGCAGGAGACCTGGACGGTCAGCTGGTCCTTGCCCTCGGTGCCGAGCACCACGCAGTCGGCCCAGGCGCCCCGGCCGTCCGTGAGGACGAGCTCCTCCCCCGCGCGCAGCCGCTTCACGGCGACGGCGTGGCGGCCCTCGGGGCCGTCGAGGAGGAAGGTGCCGGTGCCGGGGACGGCCTCGACGACGAAGACGGGTGCGGTCATGAGGCGGTGCTCCTGTGGGCCTGCGCGGTCAGTGCGGTGTCGAGTTCGGCGGCCAGCACCTCGACGAGCTGGCCGGCCGGGAGGTCGCGGGCCAGCCGGTGCCCCTGGCCGGCCCACAGGGCCATGCCCTGCGCGTCGCCCGCGGTCGCGGCGGCCTTGCGGATCGGGGCGGTGAGGTGATGGACCTCGGGATAGGCGGCGGGGGCGTACGGTCCGTGCTCGCGCATGAAGCGGTTGACGAGCCCGCGCGCGGGGCGGCCGGAGAAGGCGCGGGTGAGTTCGGTGCGGACGAAGAGCGGGTTGGTGAGGGCCTGCTTGTGCAGCGGGTTCGCGCCCGATTCGGGGCACACCAGGAAGGCGGTGCCGAGCTGGGCGGCGTCGGCCCCGGCGGCGAGGGCGGCGGCGATCTGCGCGCCGCGCATGATGCCGCCGGCGGCCACGATCGGCAGCTGCACGGTCTCCCTGACCTGGGTGACGAGGGTGAGGAGCCCGGTCCCGGCGAGGGCGGCGTCCGGGTCGTCCCGGTGTGTGCCCTGGTGCCCGCCGGCCTCGACGCCCTGCACGCAGAGGGCGTCCGCGCCGGCCCTCTGGGCGGCCTGGGCCTCTTCGGCGGAGGTGACGGTGACGACGGTGAACGTACCGGCGCGGGCGAAGGCGTCGAAGGTGTCCCGGTCCGGACAGCCGAAGGTGAACGAGACCACGGGGACCGGGTCCTCGAGGAGGATCGCGAGCTTGGCGTCGTACGCGTCGTCGCGCCCGTTGTCGGGGTCGCCGAGGGCCGTCTCGTACCAGGTGGCCTCCCCGGCGAGCTGGTGGCGGTACACCTCCACGGCGGCGGGGTCGGCGGGCTGGCCGCCGGGCGGCATGAAGAGGTTCACGCCGAAGGGCTGGCCGGTCAGCCCGCGCACCTGCTTGATCTCCTGGTACAGCCCGCCGGCCGTCTTGTACCCCCCGGCCAGGAACCCGAGCCCGCCGGCCTCGCACACGGCCCCGACGAGCTGCGGGCTGGAGGCGCCACCCGCCATGGGGGCCTGCACGATCGGGTAGCGGGAGAGATCGGTCAGCGCGGGGGACATGCAGGCATGGTGCCACACGGAAGGGCGGCATCCGCGCTGCGGATACCGCCCTCACCAGCCCCTCGCGGGTGCGCTCCCGCTGGCGGGCCTACCGCCCGTTGAACGCGTCCTTCAAACGCGAGAACAACCCCTGCTGCCCCGACTGACCGTGCCGACCCGGGGGACAACCCCCGGACCCCCGGCAGCGGCGCCTACCGCCCGTTGAACGCGTCCTTCAAACGCGAGAACAACCCCTGCTGCCCCGGCTGGAACTGGCCCGTCGGGCGCTCCTCGCCGCGCAGCTTCGCCAGTTCGCGCAGCAGTCGCTCCTGCTCCACGTCGAGCTTCGACGGCGTCGTCACCTCGACGTGGACGATCAGGTCACCGCGTCCGCCGCCGCGCAGGTGCGTGATGCCGCGCCCGTGCAGCGGGATCGACTGGCCGGACTGGGTGCCCGGGCGGATGTCGACCTCCTCGAGCCCGTCGAGCGTCTGCAACGGCACCTTCGTGCCGAGCGCGCCCGCCGTCATCGGGATGGTGACCGTGCAGTGCAGGTCGTCGCCGCGCCGCTGGAAGGTCTCGTGCGGGACCTCGTGGATCTCCACGTACAGGTCGCCCGCCGGGCCGCCGCCCGGGCCGACCTCGCCCTCGCCGGCGAGCTGGATGCGCGTGCCGTTGTCGACACCGGCGGGGATCTTCACGGTCAGCGTGCGCCGCGAACGGACCCGGCCGTCGCCCGCGCACTCCGGGCACGGGGTCGGGACGACGGTGCCGAAGCCCTGGCACTGGGGGCAGGGGCGGGAGGTCATGACCTGGCCCAGGAAGGACCGGGTGACCTGCGAGACCTCACCACGACCGCGACACATGTCACAGGTCTGCGCGGAGGTGCCGGGCGCGGCACCCTCACCGGAACACGTCGTACAGACGACGGCCGTGTCGACCTGGATGTCCTTGGTCGTGCCGAAGGCGGCCTCGTTGAGGTCGATCTCCAGCCGGATCATCGCGTCCTGGCCGCGCCGGGTGCGCGAGCGCGGCCCGCGCTGCGACGCCGTACCGAAGAACGCGTCCATGATGTCCGAGAAGTTCCCGAAGCCACCCTGGCCGAAGCCGCCGGCCCCGGCGCCACCGCCCGATGCGGACAGCGGGTCACCACCGAGGTCGTAGACCTGCTTCTTCTGCGGGTCCGACAACACCTCGTACGCGGCGTTGATCTCCTTGAACCGCTCCTGCGTCTTCGGATCGGGATTCACATCCGGGTGCAGCTCGCGTGCGAGCCGCCGGAATGCCTTCTTGATCTCGTCCTGGGACGCGTCGCGGCGCACGCCGAGTACGGCGTAGTAGTCCGTGGCCACTTACGACTCCGCCAGGATCTGTCCGACGTAACGTGCCACTGCGCGTACCGCTCCCATCGTTCCGGGGTAGTCCATGCGGGTCGGTCCGACCACGCCGAGTTTGGCGACTGCCTCGTCGCCCGAACCGTAGCCGACCGCGACGACGGACGTGGACGTGAGTCCCTCATGGGCGTTCTCGTGCCCGATCCGTACGGTCATGCCCGAGTCCTTCGCCTCGCCGAGCAGCTTGAGGAGCACGACCTGCTCCTCCAGAGCTTCGAGCACAGGCCTGATCGTGAGGGGGAAGTCATGGCCGAAGCGGGTGAGATTGGCGGTACCGCCGATCATCAGCCGCTCCTCGTGCTCTTCCACCAGCGTTTCGAGCAGGGTCGCGAGCACCGTCGAGACCGTGCCGCGGTCCTCCGTCTCCTCGAAGGACTCCGGAAGATCCTGCACCAGCTGCGGCACGTCCGCGAAACGGCGACCGACGACCCGGCTGTTGAGCCGGGCCCGCAGATCGGCGAGCGAGGTCTCGCCGAACGGCGCCGGGCAGTCGATGACGCGCTGCTCGACCCGGCCGGTGTCCGTGATGAGCACGAGCATCAGCCGGGCGGGCGCCAGCGAGAGCAGTTCCACGTGCCGGACCGTCGAGCGGGTCAGCGACGGGTACTGCACGACGGCGACCTGCCGGGTCAGCTGCGCGAGCAGCCGGACCGTGCGCCCGACGACGTCGTCGAGGTCGACGGCTCCGTCGAGGAAGTTGTGGATCGCGCGCCGCTCGGGCGTCGACAGCGGCTTGACGCCGGCGAGCCGGTCGACGAAGAGCCGGTAGCCCTTGTCGGTCGGGATGCGTCCGGCGCTGGTGTGGGGCTGGGCGATGTAGCCCTCGTCCTCCAGGACGGCCATGTCGTTGCGCACGGTGGCGGGCGAGACGCCGAGCTTGTGGCGCTCCGTGAGCGCCTTGGAGCCGACGGGCTCCTCCGTCCCGACATAGTCCTGGACGATGGCGCGCAGCACCTCGAGTCTGCGTTCGCTGAGCATCGCGCACACCTCCAGCTGTCGTATCGGTTTGCTCCGCATTTGGCACTCGCCCTGCCCGAGTGCCAGGAAACCCCCGGCCAGTGTACGGCGGCGGGCATCGCTCCTGGCAAGGAGGCCGCCTCGGGGTGGCGCCCGTCACGGGCATCGGGGGCTTCGCGGACGTCGCTGCGGATAGCGTCCACGTATGGACGTCGATTGGAAAGAGCTCGGCTGGGAGCGGCTCGCGGACGGGGTGGGCAGGCGCCGCCTGCCCGGCTGGGACGCCACGGTGGGTCTGGTCGTCGGGGAGGAGGCGGTGCTGCTGTACGACACGGGCTCCACGCTCCGGGAGGGGACGGAGCTGCGGGGTCAGGTGGAGGCGCTGACGGGCGGGCGAAGAGTGACGCACATCGCACTGAGCCACCCGCACTTCGATCATGTACTGGGCACGGCGGCGTTCGCGGGGGCGGAGGTGTACGGCGCGGTGGGTCTGCCGGAACTGCTGAGGCGGGACGGGGACGCGCTGCGGGCGGACGCGGTACGGCAGGGGGTGGACGCCACGGAGGCGGCCGAGGCGGCGGACATGCTGGTGGCGCCGCACCACGTCGTCTCCGGCGAGTGGACGCTGGACCTGGGGGGCCGGCAGGTGCTGCTCGCCAACGTGGGTCCCGGTCACACCGCGCACGACCTGGCGCTGCTGGTGCCGGGCGGGCGGGAGATCGTCTTCTGCGGGGACCTCGTCGAGGAGTCGGGGGAGCCGCAGGCGGGCCCGGACGCGATCCCGTCGCGCTGGCCGGACGCGCTGGACCGGCTGCTGGCCCTGGGCGGGGAGGACGCGCTGTACGTACCGGGCCACGGGGCGGTGGTGGACGCGGCGTTCGTACGGCACCAACGCGAGGAGCTGGCACGCCGCTTCGCGGTCGCATAACGTCTCGCGAATGCGCAGCTACAACCCCGACCTGACGCCCCCTTGGAAGCGGTCCGCCCCGGTGCCGGAGGTGCCGGCGGAGGTGGACCTCGTGGTGGAGGAGGTCTCGACCGGCTTCTGCGGGGCGGTGATCCGCTGCGAGGCGGGCACGGTGACGCTGGAGGACCGCTTCGGCAAGCACCGGGTGTTCCCGCTGGAACCCAGGGCGTTCATGCTGGAGGGCAAGGTGGTGACGCTGGTGCGCCCCTCGGCCGGCCCGACGCGGCCGACCCGGACGGCCTCGGGCTCGATCGCGGTCCCGGGCGCGCGGGCGCGGGTGGCGCGGGCGGGCCGGATCTACGTGGAGGGCCGGCACGACGCGGAGCTGGTGGAGCGGGTCTGGGGCGACGACCTGCGCATCGAGGGCGTGGTGGTGGAGTACCTGGAGGGCATCGACGACCTTCCGGCGATCGTGGCGGAGTTCGCCCCGGCGTCGGACGCCCGGCTGGGCATCCTGGTCGACCACCTGGTGCCGGGCTCCAAGGAGTCCCGTATCGCGGCCCAGGTCTCGTCCCCGGACGTCCTGATCGTCGGCCACCCGTACATCGACGTCTGGGAGGCGGTGAAGCCGTCCTCGGTGGGCATCCCGGGGTGGCCTCGCGTCCCGCACGGCCAGGACTGGAAGACGGGCGTCTGCCGAGCCCTGGGCTGGCCGGAGAACACGGGCGCGGCCTGGCAGCACATCCTGTCCCACGTCCACACCTACAAGGACCTGGAGCCGGAACTCCTGGGCCGGGTGGAAGAACTCATCGACTTCGTCACAGCCCCCTGACCCGCCCCCCGGTCGTGGGCAATCGTTCCGCGGGCGGAACGGGTGGGCACAACCCACAGGGGCGACGCCTTCTCGGGCCCCTCCCACAAGGCCGACGCCTCCCAGGCCCCTCGCACAGGGCGCCGCACCCCCCGGCCCCCGCACAGGGCGCCGGACCCCCGGG
Organism: Streptomyces sp. NPDC090127; assembly: GCF_044746945.1. Taxonomy (NCBI): domain Bacteria; kingdom Bacillati; phylum Actinomycetota; class Actinomycetes; order Kitasatosporales; family Streptomycetaceae; genus Streptomyces; species Streptomyces sp. NPDC090127. Next base: position 112,745 of record NZ_JBIVDE010000006.1, read on the forward strand.
CCCCCGCACGGGCGCGAGGCCCCCCGGACGGGGCCCGTGCCGTACGGAGTCCGCCTAGTCCACCAGGTCCCGAACCACCGCGTCGGCCAGCAGCCGCCCCCGTAGCGTCAGCACCGCCCGCCCCTCGCCGTACGGCTCCGCCGCGAGAAGCCCGTCCGCCAGCGCCCTCTCCGCCGCCGCGAGCCCCGCGGGCTTCAGGAGCTCCAGCGGGCAGCCCTCCCGGAGCCGTAGCTCCAGAAGCACGCGCTCCACGCGCCGGTCCTCCGCCGAGAGGACCTCCCGCCCCGCCCCCGGCGACCGACCGGAGGACAGCGCCGCCGCGTACGCCCCCGGATGCTTCACGTTCCACCACCGCACACCCCCCACGTGCGAGTGCGCCCCCGGCCCGGCCCCCCACCAGTCCGCGCCGCGCCAGTACAGCTCGTTGTGCAGGCAGCGCCCGGCCTGCGAGGTGGCCCAGTTCGACACCTCGTACCACTCGAAGCCCGCCTCCGCGAAGACGGAGTCCGCGATCAGATACCGGTCCGCGTGCACGTCGTCGTCGGTCATCGGGACCTCGCCCCGCCGGATCCGCCGCGCCAGCTGCGTCCCCTCCTCCACGATCAGCGCGTACGCGCTGACATGGTCGGGGCCCGCCCCGATCGCCGCCTCCAGGGACGCCCGCCAGTCGTCGTCGGACTCCCCCGGCGTGCCGTAGATCAGGTCCAGGTTCACGTGCTCGAAGCCCGCCGCCCGCGCCTCCGCGACGCACGCCTCGGGCCGCCCCGGGGTGTGCGTACGGTCGAGGACCTTCAGGACGTGCTGTCGGGCGCTCTGCATGCCGAAGGAGATCCGGTTGAAACCACCGGCCCGCAGCTCCGCCAGGTACGCCGGGTCCACCGACTCCGGGTTCGCCTCCGTCGTCACCTCGGCGTCGTCCGCGAGCCCGAACTCGTCCCGGATCGCCCCCAGCATCCGTACGAGATCGCCGGCGGCGAGCAGCGTCGGCGTACCGCCGCCGACGAAGACCGTCCGCACCGGGCGCGGGTCGTCGCCGAGCACCTTCCGGGCGAGGCGTATCTCCTCGACGACCTGCCCGGCGTAGTTGTCCCGGGAGGCGAGCACGCCGCCGGCACCGCGCAGCTCGCTCGCGGTGTACGTGTTGAAGTCGCAGTAGCCGCACCGCGTGGCGCAGTACGGCACGTGCAGATAGAACCCGAGCGGCCGCTTCCCGGCCCCTTCCAGGGCGTGCGCGGGCAGCACCCCGTCCTCGGGCATGGGCTCACCATCGGGCAGTACGGAAGGCATGAGCCCATTGTCCCGTACTGCCCGACCCAAGCCGTCGGCCTGTGGAAAACCCGGCGGCGACGACTGCTCCGGAGCGGCGGTTACGCCTCCCGAGCCCCCGCGTACATCTCCTCGATCAGGTCCTTGTACGTCCGCTCCACCACCGGCCGCTTCATCTTCAGCGACGGCGTCAGCTCCCCGTGCTCGATGTCCAGGTCCCGCGGCAGCAGCCGGAACTTCTTGATCGTCTGCCAGCGCTGAAGGCCCTCGTTGAGCCGGTCCACGTAGCCCTGGACCATCTCCTGGGTCTGCGGGGCGGCGACGACCTCCGCGTACGCCTTGCCCGCGAGGCCGTGCTCGGCGGCCCAGCCGAGGATGGCGGGCTCGTCGAGGGCGATGAGCGCGGAGCAGTAGTTCCGGTCGGCGCCGAGGACCACGATGTTCGAGACGAACGGGCAGACGGCCTTGAACTGGCCCTCGATCTCGGTCGGCGCGATGTACTTGCCGCCCGAGGTCTTGAACAGGTCCTTCTTGCGATCGGTGATCCGCAGATAGCCGTCGGCGGAGAGCTCACCGATGTCGCCGGTGTGGAACCAGCCGTCCGCCTCCAGGACCTCGGCCGTCTTCTCCGGCAGGCCGTGGTAGCCCTCCATGATGCCGGGGCCGCGCAGCAGGATCTCGCCGTCGTCGGCGATCCGGACCTCGGTGCCGGGCAGCGGCTTGCCGACGGTGCCGGTGCGGTAGGCCTCGCCCGGGTTGACGAAGGAGGCGGCGCTGGACTCCGTCAGGCCGTAGCCCTCCAGGATGTGGATGCCCGCGCCGGAGAAGAAGTAGCCGATCTCGGGCGCCAGCGCGACGGAGCCGGAGACGGCGGCGCGCAGCCGACCGCCGAAGGCCTCGCGGAGCTTCTTGTAGACCAGCGCGTCGGCGACCTTGTGCTTGGTCTCCAGGCCGAAGGGCGCGGAGGCGGTGCCGGTACGGCGGAAGTTGTCCTGGGTGACCTTGGCGTACTCGCGGGCCACGCCGGCCGCCCACTGGAAGATCTTGTACTTGGCCGCGCCGCCCTCGCGCGCCTTGGCGGCGACGCCGTTGTAGACCTTCTCGAAGATCCGGGGCACGGCGGCCATGTAGGTGGGCTGGACCACCGGCAGGTTCACGATGATCTTGTCGATGCGGCCGTCGACGGCGGTGACGTGGCCGACCTCGATCTGGCCGGAGGTGAGCACCTTGCCGAAGACGTGGGCGAGCGGCAGCCAGAGGTACTGCACGTCCTCCCGGGTGACCAGGCCGGTCGCGGCGATGGCCTTGGCCATGTAGGACCAGTTGTCGTGCGGGAGGCGGACGCCCTTGGGCCGGCCGGTGGTGCCGGAGGTGTAGATCAGGGTGGCGAGCTGCTCGCGGGTGATCGCCGCGACGCGCTCCTTGACGGCTTCGGCGTGCTTCTCCAGGTACGCCTTGCCGCGCGCCTCCAGCTCCGCGAGGGAGAGGACCCAGTCGTCGCTCTCGACGCCCGTGGGGTCGATGACGACGACGTGGTGGAGCCCGGGCAGGTCACCGCGGGTCTCGCGGACCTTGGCGAGCTGGTCCGCGTCCTCCGCGATCAGCACCTTGGACTCGGAGTCGGCGAGGATGAACGCCGACTCCTCCGCGTTGGTCTGCGGGTAGACGGTGGTGGTGGCGGCGCCCGCGCACATCACCCCGAGGTCGGCGAGGATCCACTCCACACGGGTGGAGGAGGCCAGGGCGACCCGCTCCTCGGGCTGGACGCCGAGGTCGATCAGACCCGCCGCGATCGAGTAGACCCGTTCGGCGGCCTGCCCCCAGCTGAGCGACTTCCAGTCGTCCGGGCCCTGCCCGTCGGAGGCGGGGACCGGATAGCGGTAGGCCTCCGCGTCGGGAGTCCGCGCCACGCGCTCAAGGAAAAGGTTCGCCACCGAGGGCGGCCGGTTCTCGATCAGGGTCTGTGTGTCGCTCACGACGTCCTCCGGGCGGCGGCGGTGCGTTCTGGCGGTGCGTTCCATACGTTCCTGAGTACGCGCTTCCTGGCGTACTAACTCGCGAGTAACCTTCGAGCCGCGATCAGAGTAAGGCGCCGGGGACCGGCGCGTAAGAGGCTGCGGGCCGCCTCTTCATACCCGGTTGATAACAGAACGAACGGCGAACGGGCCCCCGCACGGACTGTGCGGGGACCCGTTCGATGTAGCTGTCAGCTAAACGGCGGACAGCGACGCGGTGACCGGAGCGACTACTTCTTCGTCTTGCCGCCGGACTCGTCGCTCGACAGAACGGCGATGAAGGCCTCCTGCGGCACCTCCACCGAGCCGACCATCTTCATCCGCTTCTTGCCTTCCTTCTGCTTCTCCAGCAGCTTCCGCTTACGGGAGATGTCACCGCCGTAGCACTTGGCGAGGACGTCCTTGCGGATGGCGCGAATGGTCTCGCGGGCGATGACCCGGGAGCCGATCGCGGCCTGGATCGGCACCTCGAAGGCCTGCCGCGGGATGAGCTCCCGCAGCTTGGCGACGAGCCGCACGCCGTACGCGTACGCGGCGTCCTTGTGCGTGACGGCCGAGAAGGCGTCGACCTTGTCGCCGTGCAGCAGGATGTCGACCTTGACCAGGCTGGAGGCCTGCTCACCGGTGGGCTCGTAGTCGAGGGAGGCGTAGCCACGCGTCTTCGACTTCAGCTGGTCGAAGAAGTCGAAGACGATCTCGGCGAGCGGGAGGGTGTAGCGGATCTCGACCCGGTCCTCGGAGAGGTAGTCCATGCCGAGGAGGGTGCCGCGACGGGTCTGGCAGAGCTCCATGATCGCGCCGATGAACTCGCTGGGGGCGAGGATCGTGGCGCGCACGACGGGCTCGAAGACGTCGTTGATCTTGCCTTCGGGGAACTCGCTCGGGTTGGTGACCGTGTGCTCGGCCCCGTCCTCCATCACCACGCGATAGACCACGTTGGGGGCGGTGGCGATGAGGTCGAGCCCGAACTCACGCTCCAGCCGCTCGCGGATCACGTCGAGGTGCAGCAGGCCGAGGAAGCCGACGCGGAAGCCGAAGCCGAGGGCGGCGGAGGTCTCCGGCTCGTAGACGAGCGCGGCGTCGTTGAGCTGCAGCTTGTCGAGGGCGTCGCGGAGGTCCGGGTACTCCGAGCCGTCCAGCGGGTAGAGGCCCGAGAACACCATCGGCTTGGGGTCCTTGTAGCCGCCGAGCGCCTCGGTCGCGCCCTTGCTCAGGCTGGTGATCGTGTCACCCACCTTGGACTGCCGGACGTCCTTCACACCGGTGATGAGGTAGCCGACCTCGCCGACGCCGAGACCGTCGGACGGCGTCATCTCCGGGGACGAGACGCCGATCTCCAGAAGCTCGTGGGTGGCGCCGGTCGACATCATCTTGATGCGCTCGCGCTTGTTGAGCTGGCCGTCGACGACTCGGACGTACGTCACGACACCGCGGTAGGAGTCGTAGACGGAGTCGAAGATCATCGCGCGGGCGGGCGCGTCGGCGACACCGACGGGGGCCGGCACGCTCGCGACGACGCGGTCGAGCAGCGCCTCGACGCCGAGACCGGTCTTGGCGGAGACCTTGAGCACGTCCTCGGGCTGGCAGCCGATGAGGTTGGCGAGCTCCTCGGAGAACTTCTCCGGCTGCGCGGCGGGCAGGTCGATCTTGTTCAGTACGGGAACGATGGTGAGGTCGTTCTCCATCGCGAGGTACAGGTTCGCGAGGGTCTGCGCCTCGATCCCCTGGGCCGCGTCGACGAGCAGGACCGTGCCCTCGCAGGCGGCCAGGGACCGCGAGACCTCATAGGTGAAGTCGACGTGCCCGGGGGTGTCGATCATGTTGAGGATGTGGGTCTTCCCCTGACCGTCGCCCTCGCTCGGCGCCCAGGGAAGACGCACCGCCTGGGACTTGATCGTGATGCCGCGCTCGCGCTCGATGTCCATCCGGTCGAGGTACTGGGCGCGCATCTGCCGCTGGTCGACCACACCGGTCAGCTGGAGCATCCGGTCGGCGAGTGTGGACTTGCCGTGGTCGATGTGCGCGATGATGCAGAAATTGCGGATCAGCGCCGGGTCGGTACGGCTCGGCTCAGGCACGTGGGTAGGAGTCGCGGGCACGCAGGGTCTCGTCTCGGGGCGATGGTCGGTGGGTACGTAGGCTCCATGGTCCCACGAGTGGGAGGCTCCGCTCGGTTTGGGCGGGGGTATCGGCCCCTGATACCGTGGACAGCTGTGTCACGTACGCCCTCTCAGCGTGGGAGACACACCTCAGAAACAACACCGAACCTGAAAAGGCTCTTTTCGTGGCGAACATCAAGTCCCAGATCAAGCGGAACAAGACGAACGAGAAGGCGCGCCTGCGCAACAAGGCCGTCAAGTCCTCGCTCAAGACCGCGATCCGCAAGGCCCGCGAGGCCGTCGTCGCGGGTGACGTCGAGAAGGCCGTCGTGGCTTCTCGCGCCGCCTCCCGCGCGCTCGACAAGGCTGTCTCGAAGGGCGTCATCCACAAGAACGCCGCCGCCAACAAGAAGTCGGCGCTGGCCACCAAGGTTGCCGCTCTGCAGGGCTGAGCCCCTCTGATGTAGCGCCGGACGGGACTCAGCGGGCCCTCTCTCCCGCTCCCACCCGGCACCCCGGGCTTGTGCGCGACACGCGTTCGCCACGCGTGCACGAGCCCACCAAGCACACGCCGAAGGCCCCGCCCCTTCCTTCCCCAGGAAGCCGGGGCCTTCGCCGTACCCGAACTCGGGGCCCCCACCCCCTGCCGTCCCCTACCGTCGAAGCCTCGCCGCCCTCGCCACCGCGACCACCGCCTTCTCCAGGGCGTACTCCGGGTCGTCCCCCCCGCCCTTCACGCCCGCGTCCGCCTCCGCCACCGCGCGCAGCGCGAGGGAGACGCCGTCCGGGGTCCAGCCACGCATCTGCTGCCGCACGCGGTCGATCTTCCACGGCGGCATCCCCAGCTCCCTCGCCAGATCCGCCGGCCGCCCGCCCCGCGCCGACGACAGCTTGCCGATCGCCCGGACGCCCTGCGCCAGCGCGCTGGTGATCAGGACCGCCGGGACGCCGGTCGAGAGCGACCAGCGCAGGGCCTCCAGCGCCTCCGCCGCCCGCCCCTCCACCGCACGGTCGGCCACGGTGAACGACGACGCCTCCGCCCGCCCCGTGTAGTACCGCCCGACTACCGCCTCGTCGACCGTCCCCTCCACGTCCGACGTCAGCTGCGACACCGCCGACGCCAGCTCCCGCAGATCGCTGCCGATCGAGTCCACCAGTGCCTGGCACGCCTCGGGCGTGGCCGACCGCCCCAGCGCCCGGAACTCCTGCCGCACGAACGTCAGCCGCTCCGCCGGCTTCGTCGTCTTCGGGCAGGCCACCTCCCGCGCGCCCGCCTTCCGCGCCGCGTCCAGGAGGCCCTTCCCCTTCGCTCCGCCCGCGTGGAGCAGCACGAGCGTGATCTCCTCGAAGGGCGCGTCGAGGTACGCCTTGATCTCCTTGATCGTGTCCGCGGACAGGTCCTGCGCGTTCCGCACCACGAGCACCTTGCGCTCGGCGAAGAGCGACGGGCTGGTCAGCTCCGCGAGCGTCCCGGGCTGGAGCTGGTCGGAGGTGAGGTCCCGTACGTCCGTGTCGGAGTCGGCGGCCCGGGCGGCCGCCACCACCTCCTGGACGGCACGGTCGAGGAGCAGGTCCTCCTGGCCCACGGCGAGCGTGACGGGGGCGAGGAGGTCGTCGGTCGAATTCTTCCTGGTGGCCATCGCGAACCAGCATCCCACGCCCCACTGACACCCTCCCCCATGCCCGAGAATGGCGGGGTGAGTGAACGACACGTACTTGTACTGCCCGACCGCGACGCCGCCGAGGAGGTCGCCGAGGAGCTTCCCGCCCGCTTCGGCACAGCGCAGGAACCCCAGCTCGTGCGGGACGCGCTGGCCGGTGAGGACGACGCCGAGGACGCCCAGTGGCTGGTGGTCGTGGAGGACCCGGACGGCCGCCTCGACTCGTCGGCGCTGGACGACCTGGCCGCGGAGTACGAGGGCTGGCTGGAAGCCCCGTAGCGGGCGCCCGTCTCCGCGATCGAGCATCCGCCCGCATGTGGTTCTGCTGCGGGGACTGGGGGGAGGGGACGGCCGGTCCCCGACACGGACCAGGCCCACGGACCAGGCCTGGCGCCACGCTGTGTGCGTGCCTGCCTCATGCCCGTGGATCCTCCGTCACGGGCAGGCACTCGGCGAGCAGGTCGACGACGTCGCGCCAGGCTCGCCGCGCGTGCTGCGGGTGGTAGCCGACGCCGGGAACCGTGGGGTGGTCGACCGGCGGGTGGTGGAAGGCGTGCAAGGCGCCGCCGTAGACCGTGAGGCGCCAGTCGACGCCCGCGGCCTGCATCTCGGCGGTGAACGCGTCCCGTTGTGCGGGCGGCATGATCGGGTCTTCCGACCCGACGCCGGCCCACACCGGGCAGCGAATGCGCGCTGCCTCGCCCGGTCGGCCAGTGGTCGTCGCGTTGACCGTCCCGATCGCGCGCAGGTCGACGCCGTCGCGCCCGAGTTCCAGCGCGACAGCGCCTCCGGTGCCGTAGCCGATGGCGGCGATCCGGTCGGGGTCGGCCCGCGGTTCGGTGCGCAACACGTCGAGCGCCGCATGGCCGATGCCCCGCATCCGGTCGGGATCAGCGAGCAGTGGGAGGCAACGGGCCAGCATCTCCTCGGGGTCGCCCACATAGCGCCCGCCGTGAAGGTCGAAGGCCAGCACCACGTATCCCAGCTCGGCGAGAGCGTCGGCCCGGCGGCGCTCGACGTCGCTGAGCCCCATGCCCTCCGGCCCGAGCAGCACCGCGGGCCGGCGGTCGACACCGGCCGGGAGCGCGAGGTGCCCGATCATCGTCAAACCGTCGGCCGGGTACTCGACCGTACGCGTCGTCATCGTCGTCATGCGACGGGACAGTAGTGATCGTCGAGCCCGGTCCGGCCGGTGTTCTGCCGCCGGCAGAACAGTGCGCGTGTCGGAGCCCTCTCACTCACGCGGTACTTGTCAGACACGACAGACACGGCAGACACGGCAGACACGGCAGACACGGCAGCCTAGGCCTGCCGGTTCGGCGGAACGGGCGGCAGCTCGGCGAGTTCGATGCCGAACAGGTCCCGGTACGCCGCCCTCACCTCCTCGTCCCCGTCGAGCAGCCGCTCGGTGCGCTCACCGTGCGCGTGCGTGACCAGCTTGTGTCCGCTCAGGGTGACCCGGCCCTCGTCAGTGACTCGGGTGCAGACGAGGGAGCGGGGGAAGTGCGAGTCGGGGGAGGTGCGGTGGTACCAGGCGCCCGCCGTGAAGTCGGCGAGGACGCGCGGCCGCGTCTCCAACCGGTACTGCGGCGTGCCGTTCCGCAGGACGTCCAGGTCTCCGCCCTCGGCATCCACGACGCGGAACGTGCCGGCGGGATCGACCTGGTCGCCCCGGTCGTCCAGCGCCAACGGCAGGTGGCTGTGGTCGCCGAACCCGACATCCGCGAGCCACCGGCCCTCGCCTGCCGTGTCCACCACCATCGCCATGTGGTCGTACGGGACGCCCAGTCGGCCGCCGTCGCCGAACACGCGCGCCTGCAGCAGCGTGACACCGAAGCCGAGGGCCCGAAGGAGCGCGGCGAACGTGCCGTTGAGTTCGTAGCAGAACCCGCCCCTGCCCGCCCCGACGACCTTGTCGAGCAGCGGCTTCTCCTCCAGGACGATGTCCTCGCCGAGGTGGATCGACAGGTTCTCGAAGGGGACCGTCTTCAGGTGCCGCAGATGCAGGTCACGCAGGGCGGCCGCGTCGGGGCGGCCCGGGCGCACCGCTCCGATGCGCCGCAGGTACGCGTCGACGGGCACGTCGGGACTCGGCTGGGTGTGAGTGGTCATGACCAGAGTCTCCCGCTCCGCCCCTCCTCTCACCCATGAGCCGTTGGACCTAGACCCGTCGACCGAGGTCCGTCGGCCGAGGCGGCACCCGCTCCGCGCCGACTAGCGTGCGGGCCATGACCGATCATGAACCGCCGCGGCCCCGCGCCCAGCGCAAACAGGACGTCCTCGACCGGCTCGCGCAGGAGGAGGACGCGTGGGTCGCGACCGCCTCCGCGGACGGCGAACCGTCCCTGGTGCCGTTGTGGTTCCTCTGGGACGACGGGACGGTGCTGCTGTGCACGAAGCGGAACAATCCCACGGCCCTCAATCTCACCCCGAAGGGCGAGGTCCGCCTCAGCCTCGGCCACACCCGTGACGTCGTACTGATCGACGGCACGGCCGAGAAGGTGGAGGGCGCCGACCTTCCGACCTCCTCGGCCGACGCCTTCGCGGCCACGTTCTCCTGGGACCCGCGTGACCGGCCCGTCTGGGTCTACCTCAGGATCACCCCCAGGACGGTCAGGGCCTGGCACGAGCAGCACGAACTGGCCGGGCGGGTGCTGATGCGCGACGGCGAGTGGCTGGTCTGACGGTCGGCACGCCCGCGGCGGCCGACGCACCTCGGACGAGGGCACCTCGGCCCGCGCGGCCCCTCCGCGGGTGCTCGCCACCGTCGAGGCGAGCGCGCGAGGGGATGGTGGGCGACGCCCGAAGGGCTGGCGGCCCCTTCACAGGCTCGGTACGGCCACCAGGCCCGGTCCCGCTCCCGTCACCGCGATCGCGCCGTCCCGATCCGTCCGCAGCACCTCCGCTCCTCCGTCCCGCAGCGCCGCGACCGTCGTCGGCGAGGGGTGACCGTACGGGTTGTCCCCCCCGGCCGACACCAGTGCCAGCCGTGGCCGGACCGCCCGTATCAGCCCGGGATCCTGGTAGGCGGAACCGTGGTGGGCGACCTTGAGCACATCCACCGGGCCGAGCGCCGGGTGGGCCCGCAACAGACCCTGCTGGGCGGGTGGTTCGAGGTCTCCCAGGAGCAGGAGGTGCAGCCCCTCGCCGGTCCGCGCGAGCAACGTCACGCTGGCGTCGTTGGGTCCGGCCTCCTCCGGGGCCGTCGCCCCGGCCCGCCCCAGCGGCCACAGCACCTGCCACTCCAGCGATCCGAGCCGTCTCCGCTCCCCCGGCCCCGCCCGGACCACGGGCACCCCCGCTGCCGCTGCCGCGCGCCGCACGAACGCCGCCTGCGCCCGCGGCTCTTCGAGCCCCGTCGTCTGGATGGCCCCGACCGACCGGCCGCGCAGGACCCCCGGCAACCCGGCGACATGGTCCGCGTGGAAGTGCGTCAGCACGAGCAGCGGAACCCGCCGCACCCCGAGATCGTGGAGGCAGCGGTCCACCAGCGCCGGGTCGGGCCCCGCGTCCACGACGACGGCCGTGTCCCCGCCGGCCGCGAGCACGGTCGCATCGCCCTGACCCACCTGGCACATCGCGAGCGACCAGCCCGGCGGCGGCCAGCCGCTGACCAGGCGGGTCAGTGGCGCCGGTCGCACCACGGCGAGGAACAGCACCACCACGCAGCCCGCCGCGATCCTCCGCCGGTACGGCAGCCTCCACACCCCGAGCACCACCAGCCCGAAGAGCCCGGCCAGCAGCAGCCCGCCCCACCAGCCGCCGGGCCACACGGCCTCCGCCCCGGGCAGCGCCGCACCCGCCCGGGCCACACCGGCGATCCACCCGGCGGGCCACGCCGCGACCCCGGCCACCAGCTCGGCCGCCCGCAGCGAGACCGGGGCCAGCGCGAGCGCGGCGAACCCCAGGACCGTCGCCGGGGCCACGGCCACCTCGGCGAGCAGATTGGCGGGGATCGCCACCAGGCTCACCCGCGCCGCGAAGACCGCCACCACGGGCGCGCACACCGCCTGGGCCGCAAGGGCAGCCGCCAGCGCCTCGGCAAGCCTGCCGGGCACCCCACGCCTCCGCAGCGCGTCGCTCCACCGCGGCGCGATCGTCAGGAGCGCCCCGGTGGCCAGGACCGAGAGCAGGAATCCGTAACTCCGCGCCAGCCAGGGGTCGTACAGCACCAGCGCGAGCACCGCGCCGGCCAGCGCCGGAACCAGCGATCTGCGGCGGCCCGTGCCGATGGCGAGCAGGGCGACCGCGCCGCAGGCCGCCGCCCTCAGCACGCTCGGATCCGGTCGGCAGACGAGGACGAAGGCGAGTGTCAGGCCGCCGCCGATCAGCGCGGTGGTCCGCAGCGGAAGCCCGAGCCTGGGGGCGAGCCCGCCCCGTTCCGCTCGCAGCGCCGCTCCCGGCCGCCCGATCAACAGAAGCAGCACGACGGTCAGATTCGAACCGGATACGGCAAGAAGGTGCGTGAGGTCCGTGGCTTCGAAGGCGTCGCTGAGGTCCTGGCCGATCCGCGAGGTGTCTCCGACGACCAGCCCGGGCAGCAACGCCCGTGCGTCCCCGTCAAGGTTCTCGGTCGCCCGGCGCAGCCCCGCCCTCAGCTCCCCGGCCCTGCGCTGCGCACTGCTCGGCGGCCCGGTGATCGACGGCGGTCCGGCCCCTTCGACACGCAGGACGGCCGCGAACCTGTCGCCCGGACGCATCGGCGGAGCGAGCCGTGCGGAGAGCCGGAGCCTGGTCGAGGGCAGCAGCTTCAGCCACTCCCGCTGGCCCTCCCCGGCCGGAACGATCACCAACACCGGTGTCCTGGTGCGATGCACGGCTCCGCCCGCCGCCTCGACCCGGGTCGCCTCACCGTCGAGCACCACGGAGACCGGGGCCGCCCTGTCGCCCCGGATCCGGGGCCGGGTGAGCCGGGGATCGGAGGCGACCGTGACCTCGGCCCCCACCCGGGCGTACTCCTCCGCGAGCCCGGGCACCGGACCCCGCCTCAGGTCCGCCGCGTGGAGCCCGCCCGACGCGGCACCGGCGGCGGCGCACAGCAGCACAGCCGCACCCGCCGTGACCCGAAGCCCCCACCCGGACACCCCAGGCCCAGAGGTCCCCGGTCCGGAGGTCCCCGACCCGGACGCCCCAGGCCCAGCCGCCCCCGACCCGGACGCCCCAGGCCCAGCCGCCCCCGACCCGAACGCCCCCCACCCAGAAACGCCGCGCGCGGACCGCACGCGAACCGCCGTCATCAGGGCCGCCGCCCCCGCCAGGCAGACGAGCACCCCGGCGAACACCCACCACCCGGCGACCCCCACCGCGACCGCCGCCGCTCCCCAGGCCGCCAACGCGGGCGGCACGAGCCGAAGATCGGCAGGCCCCTCGTCGAACAGCCACCCCCGATCCGCCGTCTGCCGCGCCCCAGACACCCCGGACTCCTCGGGCACCCCAGGCTCCTCGGGCACCCCAGGCTCCTCGGGCACCCCGGGCAGCACCCGAGTCACCCTGGCCGCCCCAGGCACGTCAGCCACCTCACGCACCCCCTGCGCACCGGAGACCCCGGCCCCCTCGCTCCCCTGGCGCCCGCTCATGGCCGGACCAGTGGCGCGAGGTCCGCGAACCGGCGTTCTCCGATGCCGTTGACCTCGCGCAGTTCGGCCACCGACCGGAAGCCGCCGTGCTCCGTGCGATGGTCGACGATGTGCTGGGCCAGTACCGGGCCCACCCCGGGGAGGGTGTCGAGCTGCTCCACGGTCGCCGCGGTCAGGCTCAACGGCGCCGCCCGCGTACCCGCCGCGGCTCCACCGCCCGCTCCCCCGCCCGCCCCCGGACCGCCGACCACGGCGGCCGCAGGCGTCACCCCGACGGCCACCTGCTCGCCGTCCAGCAGGATCCGGGCGCGGTTGAGTCCGGTGAGGTCGGTCCCCGACCGGACCCCTCCTGCCGCCCGCAGCGCGTCCGCGACCCGCGACCCGGCCGGCAGCGTCAGCACCCCGGGCCGGCGCACCTTGCCGCTGACGTCGACGACCACACCCGCCGGCGTCGCCCCTGCCGTCGGCGCCGCCGAGGCATCCGGGGACGCCCTCGTCTCTGGCATCGGCGCCGCGTGCACGATCTCCGGCGCCCTCACCGCCTCGGGCCTGCCGGTCCAGAAGTACCGACCGGCGAACCCGGCGGCGACGACGAGGACCACGGCCAGTGCGGCCAGGGTCCGCGGTTCGAGGCCGCACCGGGACTGCACCCACACCGGCAGCCGTTCACCGAGCGCCAGCCGCAGGCGCTCCCACCGGCCGGGCGCAGCCGTCTCCTCCTGGCGGCCGGGTGGCTCGACCACCTCCGACGCTCCCCAGTCCGCCGGATGCCGAGGCGCGCCCGGCCGGGCGGGCCGGGTGGGGAAGAGCGCCTCGCCACGGCGGCGTACGGCCGCGCCGTTGACCGCGACCGCGTGCCTCCCCCGAGCCCGGGCCCGCCCCCGGGCACGCCCGGGAGGCGAGCCCCGCCCGCGGACGCGCATGCGCCCGTCCGATCCGGGCGCGCGACCCGGGCCGCTGGACGCGACCGCTCTCCTCGTCGAGCGAGGAGCGGGCCGAGAAGCGTGCCGAGAAGAGGACGGAGACACGGACGGAGGAACGGACGGACGAGCCGACGGAAGAGCGGCGTCCCGTGCGGAGGAACCGTTTGCGAGATGTGTGTGAAGAGCCATGGAAAGGACGGTAGGCACATCCGTCCGAATCCGCTGAGACGCCTCAATTTCGGTGGAGAGCAGCCCAGTTGTGGAAAAAACCGTCACTCACACGGGTGAAGGGAGCGTCCGGGTGAGGGGAGCGTCAGCGCGGCGACACGACGACGGCGAGAAGTCCGGGGCCCGTGTGCGCCCCGATCACCGCGCCCACCTCGCTGACGTGCAACTCCTCCATACCCGTCACCCGTTCCCGCAGCCGGTCGGCGAGCACGGCGGCCCGCTCGGGCGCGGAGAGGTGGTGCACGGCGATGTCGACGGGCCCGGAGCCCGCCCGCTCCACCGCGATCTCCTCCAGGCGGGCGATCGCCTTCGATGCCGTCCGCACCTTCTCGCGCAGCTCGATCCGCCCCCCGTCGAGCTGGAGCAGCGGTTTCACGGCGAGCGCCGAGCCGAGCAGCGCCTGCGCGGCGCCGATCCGGCCTCCCCGGCGGAGGTAGTCCAGCGTGTCGACGTAGAAGAACGCGGAGGTCCCGGCGGCGCGCTTCTCGGCGGCGGCTACGGCCTCGTCGATCGAGCCGCCGGCGTCCACGACCTCGGCAGCCGCCAGCGCGCAGAAGCCGAGGGCCATCCCCACCATGCGGGTGTCGACCACCCGGACCGGCACCGGAGCGTCCTTGGCCGCCACGACGGCGGCGTCGTACGTGCCCGAGAACTCGCCGGAGAGGTGCAACGAGACGATGCCCGTCGCGCCGGCCTCGGCCGCGGCGCGGTACGTGGCCGCGAAGACGTCGGGGCCCGGCCGTGACGTGGTCACCGGCCGGCGCTTCTGGAGGGCCTGGGCCAGCGAACGGGCCGAGATCTCGGTGCCCTCTTCGAGGGCCCTGTCGCCGATGACGACGGTGAGCGGAACCGCTGTGATGCCGTGCCGCTCCATCGCCTGGGGTGGCAGGTAGGCCGTGGAATCGGTGACGATCGCGACATGCCGGGACATGAGCGGGAGGTTACCCGCAGGGGCGCTCGCGCGGCAGCCCGGCCCCGCGTTCCGCGCCGTCAGTTCATGGTCTCGGGCCGCGGCGCCTTCTCCCACGGATAGGTGGTCAGCCGCGGGTCCCGCGCCGTGATGGCCTGTGGCGCCTGCCGGTCCGGGTTCTCCCCGTCCGGACGCTGCCCGGCCTTCGCGGCGCCGTCCGCGCCGCCGCCTCCCTCGGCCTCGGCCCGCACCTCCGCCTCCGCGGGCCACACCTGCTCCCGCTCGGCGTCGGGCGCCGCGGCACCGGCGTCGGGCCAGGAGAAGTCGCCCGTGGCGGGGTCCGGTGCGGTCGCCCCCGACCAGTGGCGCAGCGCGCCCGCCTCCAGGTCGATCTGGGCGCTCAGCGAGGTCAGGTCGTCCTCCGCGAACTGCCGCGCTCGGTCCCTGGCTGCCCAGCGCAGGGAGTCGGCCGCGTGCGTGATCCGCTCCGTGCGCTCGCGCAGGTCCTGGAGCTGTGCGGCCACCCTCGCCCGGTCCGGCTCGCGCTCCAGTCGCTTGAGGTCGTCGTCCAGCTCCCGGCCGTGGGCGGTCAGCCGCTGGAAGAGGCCGAGGGACTCCTTCAGCGAGGCGTCCTCGCCCACGCCCGCCTGCAGGGCGTCCTGCGTCGCGCGCATCGAGGTGCGCAGGGAGAGGCGCAGCTGGGCCAGTTCACCGGCGACTCCGCCCTGGCCGTAGCTCTTCGCGCGCAGCGTGGTGTCCTCCACGGTGCGCCGGGCCTGGTTGATCGTGCGGTCGACGCCGCGTTTCGCGGCCTTGACCGCCTTCACGGTCGCGTAGACCCCCAGCGCCACGAAGGCGAAGAAGAGCAGCGCCATGATCACAATCGCGGCTTCCATGTCCGCCCCTCCGGCGTGGGTCGAGTTCCCTCGGTTGTCGTTCTTCCACGGTAAACGGAACGGGCAGGCCAGAGGTTCCAGTGGAACCCCCAACCTGCCCGTAGGGGATGCCCCCCATACCGCGCCGCCGAGACGGATCCGCCGCAGAGCAGTCACCGTCCCGCCGCAGACCAGGCGAAGCCCCGCTGCGGACCAGGCAAAGCCCCGCCGCAGACCAGGCGAAGCCCCGCTGCGGACCAGGCACACCCCCGGCGCCGGCCAGGGCTGTCAGGCGACGATGTTGACCAGCTTCGGCGCGCGCACAATCACCTTGCGGATCTGCGCGCCGCCCAGCGCGGCGACCACGTGCTCGTCGCCCAGGGCAAGCGCCTCCAGCTCCGCGTCCGTGATGGCCGGGGAGACCTCCAGGCGGGCCTTGACCTTGCCCTTGATCTGCACGACGCAGGTCACGGTCTCGTCCACGACGTACTCCGGGTCGGCGACCGGGAAGTCCTGGTGGACGACCGACTCGGTGTGGCCCAGCTTGCGCCACAGCTCCTCGGCGATGTGCGGGGCCAGCGGGGCGACCAGCAGCACCAGCCGCTCGGCGACCGAGCGGGCGACCGGGCCGCCCACCTTGGTCAGGTGGTTGTTCAGCTCGGTGACCTTGGCGATGGCGGTGTTGAAGCGCATGGCCGCCATGTCCTGCGAGACACCGTCGATCGCCTTGTGCAGGGCGCGCAGCGTGTCCGCGTCGATGTCGGCTTCCGGGGTGTCGACGACCGTCGCCTCGCCGGTCGACTCGTCGACGATGTTGCGCCACAGCCGCTGCAGCAGCCGGTACTGGCCGACCACCGCGCGCGTGTCCCACGGGCGGGAGACGTCCAGCGGGCCCATCGCCATCTCGTACAGGCGCAGGGTGTCGGCGCCGAACTCGGCGCAGATCTCGTCCGGCGTGACGGCGTTCTTCAGGGACTTGCCCATCTTGCCCAGGACGCGACTGACCTTCTCGCCCTCGTACCAGTAGCCGCCGTCCCGCTCCTCGACCTCGGCCGCCGGCACGGCGATGCCGCGCGCGTCCCGGTAGACGAAGGCCTGGATCATGCCCTGGTTGTACAGCTTGTGGAACGGCTCGGCCGAGGAGACGTGCCCCAGGTCGAAGAGCACCTTGGACCAGAACCGCGCGTACAGCAGGTGCAGTACGGCGTGCTCGGCACCGCCGACGTACAGGTCGACGCCACCGGTGGGCATGCCGTCGCGCGGACCCATCCAGTACTGCTCGATCGCCGGGTCGACCAGCTTCTCGGAGTTGTGCGGGTCCAGGTAGCGCAGCTCGTACCAGCAGGAACCGGCCCAGTTGGGCATGGTGTTGGTCTCGCGGCGGTATTTCTTCGGTCCGTCGCCCAGGTCCAGGGTGACGTTGACCCAGTCCTCGTTGCGGGACAGCGGCGTCTCGGGCTGGGTGTCGGCGTCGTCCGGGTCGAAGGTGCGCGGCGAGTAGTCGTCGACCTCCGGCAGCTCCAGCGGCAGCATCGACTCGGGCAGCGAGTGCGCGATGCCGCCCTCGTCGTAGACGATCGGGAAGGGCTCGCCCCAGTAGCGCTGGCGGCTGAACAGCCAGTCGCGCAGGCGGAAGTTGACGGTGCCCTCGCCGATGCCGCGGTCGGCCAGCCAGGCGGTGATCTTCGCCTTGGCCTCGACGACGCCCAGGCCGTCCAGGGAGATCTCGCCGTTCGCCGAGTTGACCAGCTTCGCCTCGTACGAGGCGAAGGCGTCGTCCCAGGTGGACGGGTCGGTGCCGCGCTCGTCGCTCGGCTGCACGACGCAGCGCATCGGCAGCTCGAAGGCGCGCGCGAAGGCGAAGTCGCGGGTGTCGTGAGCGGGGACGGCCATGATCGCGCCGGTGCCGTACCCCATCAGGACGTAGTCGGCGATGAAGACCGGGACCTGCTCGCCGCTCACCGGGTTGGTCGCGTACGCGCCCGTGAAGACGCCGGTCTTGTCCTTGGCCTCGGCCTGCCGCTCGACGTCCGACTTGGAGGCGGCCTGCTTGCGGTAGGCGGCGACGGCGTCCGCCGGGGTGGCGTGCCCTCCCGTCCAGACCTCGTGCGTACCGGCCGGCCACGCGTCCGGGACGATCTTCTCGACCAGGTCGTGCTCCGGGGCCAGCACCATGTAGGTGGCGCCGAACAGGGTGTCCTGGCGGGTGGTGAAGACCGTGATCGCACCGGAGTCGCCGACCTGGAAGTCGACACGGGCGCCCTCGGAGCGGCCGATCCAGTTGCGCTGCTGCAGCTTGATGGCCTCGGGCCAGTCCAGCGCGTCCAGGTCGTCCAGCAGGCGGTCCGCGTAGGCGGTGATGCGCATGTTCCATTGGCGCAGCTTGGCCTTGAAGACGGGGAAGTTGCCGCGCTCGGAACGGCCGTCGGAGGTGACCTCCTCGTTGGCCAGGACGGTGCCCAGGCCGGGGCACCAGTTGACCGGCGCGTCGGAGGCGTAGGCCAGGCGGTACTCGCCCAGCACGTCGGCGCGCTCGGCGGCGGTCAGCTCGCTCCACGCGCGCGTGGAGCCGGCGGTGTCGCCGACGGCCGGGACCTCACGGGTGCCGTTCTCGAACTGCTCGACCAGCTCCGCGATCGGACGGGCCTTCTTGGCCTCGTCGTCGTACCAGGAGTTGAAGATCTGCAGGAAGATCCACTGCGTCCACTTGTAGTACTCCGGGTCGATCGTGGCGAACGACCGGCGCTTGTCGTGGCCCAGACCCAGCCGGCGCAGCTGGACCTTCATGTTCTCCATGTTGGCCTCGGTGGACACGCGCGGGTGCGTGCCCGTCTGCACGGCGTACTGCTCGGCCGGCAGGCCGAAGGCGTCGAAGCCCAGGGTGTGCAGCACGTTGTGCCCGGTCATGCGCTGGTGACGGGCGAAGACGTCGGTGGCGATGTAGCCCAGCGGGTGCCCGACGTGCAGGCCCGCGCCCGAGGGGTACGGGAACATGTCCATGATGAACTTCTTGGGCCGGGCGGCGATCGCCGCGTCACCCGCCAGGTCACCGCTCGGGTTCGGCGCCTCGTAGGTTCCCTCGGCGTCCCAGAAGTCCTGCCAGCGTGCCTCGATGTCGGCGGCCATGGTCGCCGTATAACGATGCGGGGCCGCCGTCTCGGCAGCCGAATTCATCTCGCTCATGATCCCTGAAGCTCCATCGATCGTCTCTGCCCACTGCCCGCGAACTGCACTGCCACGAAATGAAAAATCCCCTCGCACAGGAGGGGACGCCGCGCCGATTCCGACCGGATCTTTCATCCGTCGGGACTGATCAGCGCGGCTCGCTAAGCAGAAGGCGTACGGCACGCATGGCGTCAGGGTACCGCAGGGCCCCTGCGGGCCGCACCGACGTTCCACCCCGCGAACGGCCGACGCTCGAAGGCGCCCGAGGCGCCCGGGTTACTCCGCGTATCGCCCCTATCCGGGGCAACCCCAAAGTCAGTTCCGCTTCCCGTGCCGCGTAAACGAGCAAACCACCTACCGGTCGGTATGCAGCGACTTAGCATGCCGCAACGGGACCGCTTATCCGCACCATTCGGAGTCGCACCCATGAACCCTCATCGCAAGATCCGCTCGTCCCCCGTCCTGCGAACCGGTTTGAGCCGGCCGGCTCAGCGCGGGATATCGATCGCGGCGCTCGTGATCGTTCCTCTGCTCGTCCTCGGCGGCAGCGACGGATTCCGTGCTGCCCTCGACTTCACCAGCGGCGTGCTGTCCCTGGTGTCGCTCACCGCGTCGATCGGGTGGGGCCTGATAGCGACCGACCGGCTGCTGCTCTCCACCCGGCACCGACTGCTCGCCCAGGGGATCCACCGCGCCACCGCGGTCGCCGCGCTCGGCTTCCTGCTGTTGCACGGCACCGTGAAGGTCGCCCTCGGCCATGTCGAGCCGCTCGGCGCGTTCCTCCCCTTCGGTCTCGGCGTCACCGGGACCTCGGCGCTCATCGGCTTCGGCTCCCTCGCCGGGCTCCTGATGGTCGTCACGGCCGCCACCGGCGCCCTGCGCAGCACCCTGGCGGGCCGGAGCCGCTTCGCCGCCCGCTGGCGGCCGCTGCACATGCTGGCGTACCCGGCCTGGTGCTTCGCCCTGATCCACGGCCTGTACGCGGGACGGCCCGCCGCCACCTGGGTCCTCGTCCTGTACTGCCTGGCGCTGGCCGCGGTCGCGGCGGCCGTCTCCTTGCGGCTGCTGCCCGCCCCCACGCAGCGGGCGCTCGCGGACCGGTTCGCCGGTCTCATGGCCTCCCTGGAAGGCCGCACCAGGCCCCCGGAGCCGGACGGGGGCGACTTCCCCGACAACGGCGAGAGCACGGCGAGCCCGTCCGCCGCACCCGTCCACGACGAACCCACCACCGTCTCCGCCGAGTGGCTCGACCGTCCGTCTCCCGGCGTCCCCGCCGGCTTCGCGGCCGCCTACCGCGCGGTGTCCCGCGCCGCGCCCGAACCCCCCGCGCGCACGCCCGAGCGCCCCACACGCACACCCGCACCCCCGTCGTACGCACCCGAACCCGCTGGGCACGCGCACGCGCACGCTCGGTACGCGGCGGAGCCCCTCCCCCATCCGTCCGAACCCGCTCCGTACGTGCCCGACGGCGTCCCGTACGCGGCCGAGGACGTCACCACCCCGCTCGCCGAGCGCGTCCCCCTGACCGAGGAGATACCCGTCGTCCCCGACCCTCCCGTCCGCCCCGGCTTCTGGCCCGCTCCTTCGCCCGCGATGCCGACGTACGCCACCCCGCCCCCGATGCCGACCTACAACTCGCCACCCTCGACGCCGACCTACAGCTCGCCGCCCTCGACGCCGACCTACGGCTCCCCGCCCTCGATGCCGACGTACGCGGCGCCGCCCCCGGCCCCTCCGTACGCCACCCCGCCGCCCGCGGGTGAGCCCTGGACCGCGCCCTCAGGAGACCGCCCGTGAACGCACCGCTCCCCGACGTCCCCGAGGTCCGGGTGGTCGGCCTGCCCCAGCTCACCCAGGGCTTCGACCTGGTCGAGCGGCTCGGCCTCGACATGCACCTGAAGGTGCACGGGCCGCTCGACCCGATGAGCGGTGACCAGCTGGCCCGGCTCGCGGACGACATGTCCCTCCACGGGCGCGGTGGCGCCGGTTTTCCCTTCGGCCGCAAGCTCCGGGCGGTCGGCGAGGCGGCGATCCGCCGTGGGGTGCGCCCGGTCGTCGTGGTCAACGGCAGTGAGGGCGAGCCCGCCTGCCGCAAGGACACCGTGCTGCTCAACCGCGCCCCGCACCTCATCCTGGACGGCGCGCTGCTCGCGGCGGAGGCACTCGGCGCCCGGACGCTGATCGTGGCCGTGACCCGTAACTCCACGGAGATATCCGTCCGGGCCGCACTCGCCGAGCGGGGCCTCTCCGACCGGCGGGGACAGGCTCTACGCGCGCGTGTCGTCCGCACTCCCGAGCGGATGGTCTCCGGGGAGGCCTCGGCGGTGATCCGCGCGGCGGGCGGTGGCCCCGCCCTGCCGCCCGGCCGGCGGGAGCGCGCGGCGGAGTCGGGGGTGGGGGGCGCGCCGACGCTGCTGTCCAACGCCGAGACCTTCGCCCAGCTGGCGGTGGCGGCGAGGATCGGCCCGCGCCGCTACCGCCACACCGGCCTGGACTCGGAGCCCGGCACGGTCCTGCTGACCCTGTCCGGTGCGGTCGCGCGCCCCATGGTCGTCGAGGTGCCCACCGGGGTCCCGCTGCGGTACGTCCTCCAGCTCGCCGGTGCCCCTCCGCTGCCCCAGGGCGTCCTCACGGGCGGCTACCACGGCAACTGGATCGACGCGGTCTCGGTCGACGAGGCGGTCGTCTCGCGCGCGTCCCTCGCGGCTGTCGGCGGCGCGCTCGGGGCCGGGGCGATCCTGCCGATCGGGCCGGAGACCTGCCCGCTCGGGGAGTCCCTGCGGGTGGCGAACTGGCTGGCGGCGGAGACGGCCGGCCAGTGCGGTCCCTGCCGGCTCGGGCTCCCCGCGGCGGCCGGCGGTCTCTCCGACCTCCTGAACGGGGGCGGCCCGGCCGCCCTGGAGGCGCTGCGGGCGGTCACCCAGGCGGTCAAGGGCCGGGGCGCGTGCAAGCACCCCGACGGTTCGGCCCGCTTCCTCGCCTCGACACTCTCGGCCTTCACGGACGACCTGGCCGCCCATGTCCTCGGCGGCGGCTGCGGCCGCCCGACCGTCGGCGTGCTGCCGCTCCCCGGCCCCGGCCACCTGGACTCGGAGGAGTCGATTCCGAGCGGCGAGAAGCTGGCCGTGGACTGGACGCTCTGCCAGGGCCACGGGCTGTGCGCGGACATCGTGCCGGAGCTGATCAGGATGGGCCCGGACGGCTATCCGGCGCTCGCCGACGCCGCCGTGCCCACCCATCTGCGCGGGCGGGCGCAGCGGGCCGTACGCCGCTGTCCCGCGCTGGCGCTCCGGGTCGAGCAGGCGCCCCAGGAGCGACCGGCGCTGCCGCCCGGCGGGGGCCGTAAGGCACTGGGCAGCGGCCGGGGTTGACGCCCCGGCACGCCAGGGCGCGACGGCCCACCGCACACGAAGAAGCGGACCACCCGATCCGGATGGTCCGCTTCTTTTGCTGTGGAGCTAAGGAGAATTGAACTCCTGACCTCCTGCATGCCATGCAGGCGCTCTACCAACTGAGCTATAGCCCCTTGCTGTCCGCCCCGTTCCGGGTTTCCCCCGCGGCGACAGACAGAACATTAACCGGCCTCCGGGGGAACCACCAAATCGTTTCCCTGGCCGTCCGACCTCGGCGGGTAGGGTCCCCCTCTGTGACCGTGACCGTCCTCGCCCGAACCCGCGCCCGTCAGTGGCCCCTCGCCACCGCCGTGGCGGTCTGTCTCGTGTCCTTCGTCGCCTTCTGGGTGGCGCAGCGGCTCGCCCACGTCAACATGCTCGACGTGATGGTCTACCGGGCCGAGGGGGAGACGGTACGGGCCGGCGGCGACCTCTACGCGATGCGCGCCACCTCGGCGAACCTCGCGATGACCTACCCGCCGTTCGCGGGGCTGCTGTTCGTCCCGCTGACCTTCGTCGACGTCCCGCTGATGCGGACGCTGGCCACGGCCGGGAACCTGCTCCTGGTGGTCGCGCTGGTCCACCTCTCGGTGCGTCTGGTCCGGCCGTCCCTGTCCGCCGAGCGGCTGTGGCGCACCACGCTCTGGGTGGCGGCGGTCGTCGTCTGGTGCGAGCCGGTGTGGACGACGTTGCGGTACGGGCAGATCAACCTGCTGATCGCGGTCGCCGTGCTGTGGGACTTCACACGCCGTGACGGCAGCCGCTGGGCGGGCCTGGGCATCGGTCTGGCGACTGCGGTGAAGCTCACACCCGGGCTCTTCGTCGTCCTGCTGCTGGCCGTCGGGCTGCTCCGGTGGCGCCGCGAGAAGAGCTGGAACGCGTGGCTGCGCACGGCCGCGACGGCGACGGCGGTGTTCCTCGGGGCGACCCTCGCGAGTGCGCTGGCCCTGCCGTACGACTCCCGGCGCTTCTGGACCCACACGCTCTTCGAGACGGGCCGGGTCGGGTTCGCCGAGGAGACCGCCAACCAGTCCCTGCGCGGGGTGCTGGCCCGGCTGCTGCACACCGATGACCCGGGTCTCCTGTGGGCGGTCGTCGCGGCCGTGCTCGGAGGCGCGGCGATGACGCTCGCCGTACGCGCCGCGCTGCGCGGCGACAAGGCCCTGGCCGTCGTCGTCTGCGCGGTCACGGCGCTGATGATCAGCCCGATCTCGTGGTCCCACCACTGGGTGTGGTGCGTGCCGCTGCTGATCCTGCTGGTGGACCGTCGCGACCGGATCCGGCCCGCCTGGACGATCTGGGCGGTGGCGCTGGTCTTCGCCTCGTTCGCGCTCTGGTGGGTACCGCACGACCCGGGCCGTCCCGAACTCGACCAGAACGCCGGACAGATGCTGCTCTCGGCGGTCTATCCGCTGACCATGACGGCGTTGTTCGTGGGCTACGTGCTCACGCGACGGCGTCAGGCCGTGGCGAAGGAGTAGAACCGCTTGAGGGTGCAGTGTTCGTCGAGGAGCCGGCCGTAGATCGGCTCCCCTTCGAGCTCGCGGTAGGTCTCGATCGGGTCGCCTTTTATGATCAGCGCCCGCGCGCACTCCTCGCACCAGTACTGGTATTCGACGTTGACGGGGTCCATGTCCCGGACGATGGGCGTACCGCTGCCGCACCAGTCGCACTTCCGCCTGTGTGCACCCATCACTCAGCTCCAGCTGTGGCCGCAGGACGTGCACACATAGGACACTCCGCCGTTGTCACCGAGCATGGGGGCCATCTGGGCGGAACCGCACGCGGGGCAGTCGATCAGACCTGCGGCATGGGCCTCGGCATCCTCGGCACCGCTCACGGCCAACGCGCACTCCTCCCGCCCGGACCCTCGTTCCCCTCCGGCCGTCCGATTCTGCCATGGCACCGCAAGGGGGTCAGCGGGCTCGGAACGGATAGGGCGAAAACGACGAATCCCGCCCCCTGATGGGGACGGGATTCGGTAACTGTGGAGCTAAGGAGAATTGAACTCCTGACCTCCTGCATGCCATGCAGGCGCTCTACCAACTGAGCTATAGCCCCTCGTGTTCTCCGCGCTCCGCGCTGCGAACAAGAAGAACTTTAGCCTGTGACCTGCCGGAAAGTGAAATCCGGTGCGGCGGACCGCTCAGTCGTCGTCGCCGAGGACCGGTTCGGGCAGCGTGCCGGCGTTGTGCTCCATGAGTCGCCAGCCGCGGGCGCCCTCGCCGAGGACGGACCAGCAGCAGTTGGAGAGTCCGCCGAGGCTCTCCCAGTGGTGCGACTCCAGGCCGAGGAGCCGGCCGATGGTGGTGCGGATGGTGCCGCCGTGGCTCACGACGACGAGCGTGCCGTCCTCCGGCAGCTTGTCGGCGTATTCCAGGACCATCGGGGCCGCCCGGTCGGCGACCTCGGTCTCCAGCTCACCGCCGCCCCGGCGCACGGGCTCGCCGCGCTTCCAGGCGGTGTACTGCTCGCCGAACCGCGCCACGATCTCGTCGTGGGTCAGCCCCTGCCACTCCCCCGCGTACGTCTCGCGCAGGGCGGGGTCGTGCGTGACGAGGTGGCCGGTGATCGCGGACAGCTCGGCCGCGGTGGCCGCCGCCCGCTTCAGGTCGGACGCGATGATCGCGTCCGGCTTGAGCGAGGCGAGCAGCCGGGCGGACCGGCGCGCCTGGGCGACGCCGGTCTCGGTCAGTTCGATGTCCGTGGAGCCCTGGAAGCGGCGCTCCAGGTTCCAGGACGTCTGGCCGTGCCGCCACAGGACGATGCGGCGGCCACTGCCGCCCCTGGTGGTGCTCAGCTCAGCTCACCGTCCGTCTCGTCGCCGGCGCCGGTCAGCGCGGCGTGCTCGGCGGCCTTGCCGCGGGTCTTCAGGGCGTCCTCGGGGAGGGGCAGCTCGGGGCAGTCCTTCCAAAGCCGCTCGAGGGCGTAGAAGACGCGCTCCTCGCTGTGCTGGACGTGGACGACGATGTCGACGTAGTCCAGGAGGATCCAGCGGGCGTCGCGGTCGCCTTCGCGGCGGACCGGCTTGGCGCCGAGCTCCTTGTTGAGCCGCTCCTCGATCTCGTCGACGATCGACTTGACCTGGCGGTCGTTGGGCGCGGAGGCGAGCAGGAATGCGTCGGTGATCGACAGCACATCGCTGACGTCGTACGCGATGATGTCGTGCGCGAGCCGGTCGGCCGCCGCCTGGGCGGCGGCGTTGACGAGCTCGATGGAGCGATCCGTGGCGGTCACAAGCAGGCTTTCGTCGGCGGTCAGAGACACATCAAGGGTCTCACGTACCGCCGACCGCCCCGGATACGATTACGAACGGGTCACTTCTTGCTCCCGGGGATCTTGTAGTCCTGGCCCAGAACGACCGTGACATCGGCGTTTCCGGCGGGCTTGCCCTTCTTGACCGCACCGGCCGGCAGGCCGAGCGTCGTGGCGACCTCGGCGGCGGTCGCCTTCTGGGCGTCGTCGCCGTAGAGGACCTCCGACGTCTCCTGGGTCTCCGCGTCGGCGCCGCCCACGAAGGAGAAGCCTCCGTTGACCAGCACGACCCGGGCGGGCTCGGTGGCGTCCTTGCCGGTGGCGTCACGGACCGAGACCCGGACCGCCGCGCCCTGCTCGGGGGCGCTCACCTTGCCGCCGAGGATGTCCTTGACCACGCTGTCGGCCGCGGTCTCGCTGAGCGAGCCGTCCTGCTCCACCGGGAGCACCGCCGTCTTGTAGGCGCCGCCCTTGGCGTGCTTGGCCAGCCCGGCGAGCGAGGCGCCGAGGTCCTTCTCCGGCAGGGACGGGTCCAGGATCATGACCAGTGTCGCGATGGTGTCCGCATTGGCCTTGGGGTCGTCGGACATCTTCCGCAGGACCCCGTAGAGCACCTGGCCGAAGCGCTGCAGCTGCTTGGCCTCGGCCTCGCCGGGAGCGCGGTAGGTCGCGTAGGCGACGGCCGCGCGACCGTTGAGGGTCTGGTTCTCGCCCTTGGCGACGAGGGGGTCCTCGCCCTTCTTGTCGCTGGGCACGGTGACGTCGGTGGTGATGTCGATGTTGCTGACCAGCTCGACCAGGTTCTCCAGGAACGGGGTGTCCAGGCGCCAGGTTCCGGTGATCTTCGTACCGAGGAGGTTGCCGACGGCCTCGCGGGTGCCGCTGGCGCCGTCGTCCTCGACGGACTTGGCGAGGGTCGTCGCGGAGCCCTCCGCGTTGGACACGGAGAGGCTGTTGGGGAGCAGGACGGTCGTGCCCTGGCCGGTCGTGGAGTTGTCGACGAGGAGGGCGGTGGAGGTGCTGCCGCTCTTGATGTCGTGGAGGTGGACGACGATCGTGTCCCGCTTCTGCGGGCCGGCCACCGCGTTCTGCTTCTGCTCCTCGCCGGACATGCCGGGGAGCTTGCCCGCGGACCAGAGGTAGCCGACCCCGCCGACGGCGGCGAGGGCGAGGACGACGATCAGCGCGACGACCCGGTTGCGCCCGCGCCGCCTGGCCTCCTCGCGCCGCTCGGAGCGGCTCTCGGTGAACTTCAGCCAGTCGATGACGTCTTCGGAGTCCTCGTCGGGCTCCTCGATGAACGAGAACTGCTCGGTGCGGTAGTCGCGGTCCCGGTCACCGCCGCTCTCCGGTGCGGGGCGCTGGCCCGGCACACCGGGCGGCGCGGCCACCGGGGAGGCCGGAGCGGGCGCGGGTGCGGCGGCCGGAGCCGTGTCGCCCTGGACGGCCCACTGCTGGCCGGTGTCGTACGAGGAGTAGCCGTACCCCTGCTGCTGCGGCTGCCCGTACGGGTCGTACTGCGGCTGCTGCTGAGGGGCCTGCTGCTGCTGGAGCTGCTGAGGGGGCTGCTGAGGCTGCTGAGAGGGCTGCTGGTGCTGGACCGGCTGCCCGTAGGCGTCGTAGCCGTACCCCTGCTGCTGGCCCTGCGCCTGGCCCTGTTGCTGGGCGGGCTGCTGGGTGGGCTGCTGCTGGGCGTACGGGTCGTACGCGTCGTACGGCTGTTGCGCCTGCGGTGGGACCTGCTGGTACACCGGTTGTCCGTACGCGTCGTAGCCGATGATCTGCGGCTGCGGGTAGTACGGGTCGTACGGGTTCTGATCGTTCACCGGTGCCCCTCTCCGAGGCTCACTAGCCGCGGTACAACTGGCGCTTGTCGATGTAGCGCACCACACCGTCCGGGACCAAATACCAGACAGGGTCGCCCTTCGCGACCCTCGCCCGGCAGTCGGTGGACGAGATGGCGAGCGCGGGAATCTCGACGAGCGAGACGCCCCCCTTGGGCAGGCCGTCGTCCGTGAGGTCGTGGCCCGGTCGGGTGACGCCGATGAAGTGGGCGAGCGAGAAGAGCTCCTCGGCGTCGCGCCACGTGAGGATCTGCGAGAGCGCGTCGGCGCCTGTGATGAAGAAGAGGTCCGAGTCGCCGTTGAGGGAGCGCAGGTCCCGCAGCGTGTCGATGGTGTACGTCGGCCCGCCCCGGTCCATCTCGATACGGCTGACCGAGAACTGCGGGTTGGACGCCGTGGCGATGACCGTCATCAGATAGCGGTCCTCGGCCGGCGAGACCGCCTTGTCGCTCTTCTGCCACGGCTGCCCGGTCGGCACGAACACCACCTCGTCGAGGTGGAACAGGGCGGCCACCTCACTGGCGGCCACCAGGTGTCCGTGGTGGATCGGGTCGAACGTTCCGCCCATCACGCCGAGTCGGCGCTTGGCGCGGCCGCCAGTAGGCACTTCCTGCTCTCCCATGCGTGCAGAGCCTACTGGCACGGCAGCGGGCGTCTTCGGTCCGGTCTGCGGGTCAGCGGTCGCGGTTGAAGCGGGTGGTGATCCACAGCAGCAGGAGCAGCGCGCCGAGCGCGCCGAAACCGGTGAGGTAAGGGCTGAGGCTGTCGTGGTTGCCGCCGTGCTCGGCGCCCTCGGCGAGCATGACCAGGTTCGCGGCGGTGCTGTGGAGGCTCATCTTCAGCAGGACCTATCGATCGGGGATGGGAGCGAGACTTCGCGCACATCGTATGCGGGCCGTCCGGGCACGCTCACGCCGACTCAGTCGTTGACCGGGCTGTCGTACCCCTCCGTCGTCCCCCATGCCCGAGTTATCCACAGGCTCCGGCGGGCCGGGACCCCAGCACCTAGGCTGGGTCGCGTCAGGGGGACGAGCAAGGTCTCGTACGAACAGGGGGCATCCATGACAGAGAAGTCCGACAACGACCAGGGGAACGTGCCGAGCAGGCAGCGCAGGCGCTTCCCCGGTATCTCCTCACGTGCCTACGAGCACCCGGCGGACCGGTCGGCGCTCGTGGCCCTGCGCAGGCTCACCGGCTTCGACACGGTCTTCAAGGCGCTCAGCGGCCTGCTGCCCGAGCGCAGCCTGCGACTGCTCTTCCTCTCCGACTCCGTGCGGGTGAGTGAGGCCCAGTTCTCCCACCTCAACGACATGCTGAGGGACGCGTGTTACATCCTGGACCTGGAGAAGGTCCCGCCGATGTACGTCACGCAGGACCCGAAGCCGAACGCGATGTGCATCGGCCTGGACGAGCCGATCATCGTGGTCACCACCGGTCTGGTGGAGCTGCTCGACGAGGAGGAGATGAGGGCGGTCGTCGGCCACGAGGTGGGCCACGCCCTCTCCGGGCACTCGGTGTACCGGACGATATTGCTCTTCCTCACCAGCCTGGCGGTCAAGGTCGCCTGGATCCCGCTCGGGAACGTGGCGATCATGGCGATCGTGACGGCGCTGCGGGAGTGGTTCCGCAAGTCCGAGCTGTCGGCGGACCGGGCGGGGCTCCTCGTCGGCCAGGACCTGCACGCCTCGATGCGCGGTCTGATGAAGATCGCCGGCGGCAACCACCTGCACGAGATGAACGTGGACGCGTTCCTCGCCCAGGCCGACGAGTACGAGAAGGGCGGCGACCTGCGCGACTCCGTCCTGAAGATCCTCAACGTGCTCCCGCGCACGCACCCCTTCACCACGGTGCGGGCGGCCGAGCTGAAGAAGTGGTCCGAGACCCGGGACTACCAGCGGATCATGGACGGTCACTACCCGCGGCGCACGGAGGACAAGGACACCTCGGTGACCGACTCCTTCCGGGAGTCGGCCGGGCACTACGCCGAATCGGTGCGCACCAGCAAGGACCCGCTGATGAAGCTGGTCGGCGACATCGCCGGTGGCGCGGGCGACCTGGCGGGTGACCTGGGCGGGAAGCTCCGCAGCAGGTTCGGCGGCGGGGCCCCGCGCGGCGACGGCGGCAAGAACGGCGGGACCGGCGGCGGCACGGGCGGCGGCGGAACGGGCGGCGGCGGAACGGGCGGCGGCAGCGGCGGTGGCGAGAAGGGCGGCCCCGGCGGCGAGGGCGACCGGGACGGCGGGGGTCAGGGCCAGGGCTGAGCGCCCGGGGCGAGGGTCCCGCAGAGCGAGGAGACGCCCGGCCGGCCCGTGGCGTACGGGTCGGTGACGGCCCGGCCGGCATCCGAGGCCGTGGTGCGTTCGCCCGCGAGCAGTGGGCGGAAGGCTCCGGCGGCGTCCGGTCCGCAGGCCTGCGGACCGGCCTGGACGGTGCTGGCGAGCAGCTCGGCGCGGTGCATCCGCAGGTCCTCGCGGTCGAAGCGGAAGTGCAGCGCGCGGTGGACGGTGAAGAGGGACGCGGCCGCCTCGGGCTTGGTGTCGGCGGCCGCCGGGCGCAGCGCGTAGGTGAAGGTGTGGTCCGCGGTGACCTCCAGCATGTCGGCGGCCGTCTCCGCGAAGCGGAGGGTGCCCTGGACGCGGACGGCGGGGTCGGCGAGGGAGACCTCGGCGGGGTCGAAGCGCACCAGCCAGCCGGCCTCGGCGTGGCGGCCGTCGTCGAGCGAGGAATCGACGCTCTGGTCGAACTGCGCGAGCTGGTCGGGGTCGAGCAGCAGGCGGGCGGGGCGGACCGTCACTCCGGCGAGCACGTCGGGCTCCAGGGAGGAGGCCACGAGATAGTCCTTGGCGATGGAGAGGGCCGTCACCACCTGGCTCTCCGAGAAGTGGGTGGTGCGCCCGGTGGCCGGGAGGTTGATGCCGGCGGCGCCGGTGCGGTACGCGGCGGCGGGGCTGTGCTCGAACAGCTGGGCGGGCTGCCCGCCCGGGACCTGGCCCTGCGGGGCGAGCGGGACCATGGTGATCCGCAGCGGTTCGGCCCGCTGGTCGACGGGGGGCTGATAGGGGTTGCGGACGCCGAGATAGATGGCCGTGCCGAAGGCGAGGAGGATCAGCAGCACCAGCAGGACGGCCTGGCGGGAGCCGCTCCTGGGCTCCCGGCCGGGGCGGGAGCGTACGGCCTGGGAGTGCTCGCCCAACCGCTCTTCCGCGGAGAACTCCTGGAGCCGGGCAGCGCGGACGAACGACTCGTCGAAGACGACGGATCGGTACTCGTCCTCACCACCGCCGGGGTCGGGAGCCGGCCCCTCAGGCGGGTCGCCACGCCCTGCCATACCTTCAGAGTAGGTCGGACACGGCTCCGGTAAACGCCGAGAGGTCCGGGACTCGTCCGGAAGGCCTCCGACGCGCGCCGGGACGCACTCCGGGGAGGGCCCCGTCGGGTGTCCGGTCGGGGCCGGGCCGCACACCGGCAGGGACCGCTCGCTGTCCGGTCGGGGCCGGGACGCACGCCCGGACGGCCCCGCCCGGTGCCCGGTCGGGGGTCGGGGCGCACGCGGGCGCAGGGCCCCTCCCGATGTCCGGGCGGGGGCCGCGTGCCCTCAGGGTGTGTGCTGGACGGCGGGGGCGGATGGTGTGGAGTACTCGGCGGAGGCCGAGGGGGCGGTGACCGCCGGAGGGTTTCCGCGCGGCTTGTCGACGCCGGTGGTGGCGCCCGTGGTGGCGGGGGCCGGGATCTGGTCCTGCCGGTTGGCGGACGCGCCTCGGTAGACCGCGCTGAAGGCGAGGGCCACCATGCCGACGCCCATCAGCAGGGCGAGCACCCAGGCGACGGGCCGGTGCCAGCGGGCGCTGCCCCGGTAGGGGCGCAGGGCGCCGCCGTGGGGACCGTAGGGACCGGAGTCGCCGTCGGGGTCGTCCGGGTCGTACGCGCCGCCGTAGCGGCCGAAGGGGTCCGAGGGGTCGTAGCCGTCCTCGTAGGGGTCGTCGTCGCCGGGTCCGCCACCGGCTCTGGCACGGGCGGCCTCCGCCTCGGCGCGCGCCTGTGCGGCCGCCAGGAGGCGTTCCACGGCGGTCGGCTCATGGACCTCGGCGGCCCGTACGAAGTCCTCGTCGAACACCACGGTGGCGAAGTCGTCCTCCGCGCCCCCGCGGTCGTCCGAGTTCTCAGGGTCCCTGCCGTCCTGGAACGGCCTGCCCCCCACGTCGTCCGGCACGTTTTTCAGAGTAGACCGGGGAGGGCGATTTGGGCAGGGAGAGTGCGAACCATCCCTGACCGTCCGGTCCCCCGTGGCCCCGCGGGAGCGGGGCCGAACGGGGGAAACCAGGTCACCTGGTGTGACCGTCGCCGGTGACGATGTACTTCGTCGAGGTCAGTTCGGGCAGGCCCATGGGCCCCCGGGCGTGCAGTTTCTGCGTCGAGATGCCGATCTCGGCGCCGAAGCCGAACTGGCCACCGTCGGTGAAACGGGTGGACGCGTTGACGGCGACCGTCGTCGAGTCGACCAGCTGGGTGAAGCGGCGGGCGGCGGCCTGCGAGGTGGTGACGATCGCCTCGGTGTGACCGGAGGACCAGAGCCGGATGTGCTCGACGGCCTTGTCGAGGGAGTCCACGACGGCGGCGGCGATGTCGTAGGAGAGGTACTCGGTCTCCCAGTCCTCGGGGGTCGCCGGGACGACGGTGGCCTTGGAGCCCTCGGCGTGGGCGAGGACCCGCTCGTCGCCGTGGACGGTGACGCCGGCGTCGGCCAGGGCGGCCAGGGCGCGCGGCAGGAAGGCCTCGGCGATGTCCTGGTGGACCAGGAGCGTCTCGGCGGAGTTGCAGACGCTGGGCCGCTGGGCCTTGGAGTTGACGAGGATGTCGACGGCCATGTCGAGGTCGGTCTGCGCGTCCACGTAGACGTGGCAGTTCCCGGTGCCGGTCTCGATGACGGGGACGGTGGACTCCTCGACGACGGTGCGGATCAGGGAGGCGCCGCCGCGCGGGATGAGGACGTCCACCAGGCCGCGGGCGCGCATCAGCTCCCGTACCGAGTCGCGGGACTCGCCGGGGACGAGCTGGACGGCGTCGGCGGGCAGACCGGCGCCCCCGACGGCGTCACGCAGGACCTTCACCAGGGCGGTGTTGGAGGAGTACGCGGAGGACGAGCCGCGCAGCAGCACGGCGTTGCCGGACTTGAGGCAGAGGGCGGCCGCGTCGACGGTCACGTTGGGACGGGCCTCGTAGATGATGCCGACCACACCGAGGGGGACGCGGACCTGGCGCAGGTCGATCCCGTTGGGCAGGGTCGAGCCGCGGACCACCTCGCCGACGGGGTCCGGCAGGGCGGCCACGTCACGGACGTCGGCGGCGATGGCGCGGACGCGCTCGGGGGTGAGGGTGAGCCGGTCGATGACGGTCTCGCTGGTCCCGGCCTCGCGGGCGCGGGCGATGTCCTCGGCGTTGGCCTCGACGATCTCGGCGGTACGGACCTCGAGAGCGTCCGCGATCGCCAGCAGGGCGTCGTCCTTGGCCGCGCGCGGAAGTGGCGCGATTTCGGCGGCGGCGGCGCGGGCGCTGTAGGCGGCCCGGGCGACCGGGGACAGGTTGTCGAGGGGCGTGAGCGAGGTCATGTCCGCAGGGTACTGGCACCTCTGCGGACATCCCTCACGAATGCCGTTCGCATCCCGCACTCCGAGACGCCCTTCTCACACCCGCGGAGGCAGCGCGTCGGCCGGGACGGGCCCACGCGCCGTCAGTACGGATGCGCGCCCCGCCGGTACGGGTGCACGCGCCGCCGGTACGGCCGCACGCGCCGCCAGTACGGCCGCACGCGCCGCCAGTACGGCCGCACGCACCCCGGGACGGCCGCACGCCCCGCCGGTACGGCCGCACGCACCCCCACGTACGAGTGGTGCACCCGCCGGTACGGGCCCGCGCGCCGTCAGTACGGGTGCACGCCCACCGGGGCGGCCGGCGGCGGGCCGTAGCCCTCGGCGATGCGTAGGTGGTAGGTCTCGCGGTCGATGACCTCGAGACCGACGATCTCCCACGGCGGAAGCTTGGCGCTCTGCCGGTGCTCGCCCCACAGCCGCAGCGCGACCGCCGCGGCATCGTGCAGGTCACGGGCCTCTTCCCAGTAGCGGATCTCCGCGTGATCATTGGCGTAGCGACTGGTCAGCAGGAAGGGATGGTCATGGGCCAGCTGCTCGAGGCCGCGCCTGACCTCCTTCAGCGGGGCCTCGGCGCCCGAGACGCTGAGGGTGATGTGCCAGAGCTTCGAGGCGACCACCGGCCGCTCCTCACCGCGTCCCTGCGCGGTCTCGGTGCCCTGTCCCTCGTCGAAGTCGGCTCCGGCCTCGACACTGGTCAGGGCGCGTTCGGCTGTCCCGCGGGGCGGTGCCCCTGGGCGCGCTCGTCTCACCGGCGGCCTCCTGTTTGATGCGTGTGGTGCTGTACCCGCCCTTGTCTTGTCCCCGAGACAAAGTTGACCAGTCCGAGGCCGCACGTGGGGCGGTTTTGGTAAAGGTCCCTACCGGATGGCCGGTCTTTCAGCCGTTTCTCCACACGCCCGTCGCAAGGGGAGGATCAGGCCCGGACGACCACCAGATCGTCGCGGTGGACGACCTCCCGCTCGTACTCCGGACCGAGCTCCCGGGCGAGCTCGGGCGTGGAGCGGCCGAGCATCCGGGGGATCTCCTTGGCGTCGAAGTTGACGAGCCCGCGGGCGACGGCGCGGCCGTCGGTGTCGCGCAGTTCGACCGGGTCGCCCGCCACGAACTCCCCCTCGACGGCGGCGACTCCGGCGGCGAGCAGCGACTTCTTGCCCTCGACCACGGCCCGTACCGCACCCTCGTCCAGGGTCAGGCTGCCCTGCGGGGTGGAGGCGTGGGCGAGCCAGAGGAGCCGGTCGGCGGAGCGGCGGCCGGTGCGGTGGAAGTACGTGCCGGTGTCGCGGCCCGCGAGGGCGTCGGCGGCGCGGCTGGCGGAGGTGAGGACCACCGGGATGCCGGCGGCCGCGGCGATCCGGGCCGCCTCGACCTTGGTGACCATGCCGCCGGTGCCGACCCCGGCCTTGCCCGCGGAGCCGATCTCGACGTGGGCGATGTCCTGGGGGCCGCCGACCTCGGCGATCCGCGAGGTGCCCGGCCGGGCCGGATCTCCGTCGTAGAGCCCGTCGACGTCGGAGAG
This sequence comes from Streptomyces sp. NPDC090127, assembly GCF_044746945.1. NCBI lineage: Bacteria > Bacillati > Actinomycetota > Actinomycetes > Kitasatosporales > Streptomycetaceae > Streptomyces > Streptomyces sp. NPDC090127. The sequence continues at coordinate 147,118 of NZ_JBIVDE010000006.1, forward strand.
CAGGACGAGCAGGTCGGCGCGGACGAGATGGGCGACGAGGGCGGCGAGCCGGTCGTTGTCGCCGAACCGGATCTCGTCGGTGGCGACGGTGTCGTTCTCGTTGACGACCGGCAGGGCGCCCATGGCGAGGAGCTGGTCGAGGGTCCGGTAGGCGTTGCGGTAGTGGGCCCGGCGGCTGGTGTCGTCGGTGGTGAGCAGGACCTGGCCGACGCGGACGCCGTAGCGGGCGAAGGAGGCGGTGTACCGGGCGACGAGGAGTCCCTGGCCGACGCTGGCGGCGGCCTGCTGGCGGGCGAGGTCCTTGGGGCGGCGGGTGAGGCCGAGCGGCGCGAGTCCGGCGGCGATGGCGCCGGAGGAGACGAGCACGACCTCCTTCTCGCCGCCGCTGCGGACCTTGGCGAGGACGTCGACGAGGGCGTCGACCCGGTCGGCGTCGAGGCCGCCGGACGCGGTGGTGAGTGAGGACGAGCCGACCTTGACGACGATCCTGCGGGCTTCCGTCACGAACTGCCTAGCCACTGTCACCTGTACCGCCGCCACCTGTACCGCCGTCACCGGCGCCGTCGCCCCACTCGGATGTCAGGCGGCAATCTACGCGAGCGGGGGCGCCCGGCGCCCGCCCATTCCGCTGAGTGGAACGGAAGGACTCGCGTCGCGGAAGGGGAGGTCAGCGGCTGGGGACGGGGTCCGGACCGACCTCCGTCGGGCCGGTCGGACCGGTCGGACCGGCCGTCCCCACCTGGCCGACCGGACCCGCCTGACCGGCCGCGGCCACCTGACCGGCCGGACCCGTCGGGCCCACCGGACCCGTCGGACCCACCTGACCCGTCGGGCCCACCGGACCTGTCGGGCCGGTCGGCGTCGCCTGCTTGCCGCCCGGCACGAGGATCTTCTTCGACAGCAGATAGGTGAACGGGATCGCGACGACGGCCGCGACCAGCGGCGCGATCCGGTCGTCCATGCCGGCCCAGGTCACCAGGGCGTACAGACCGACGCTCTGCACCAGGTAGTTGGTGACGTTGGTGAGCGGGAAGAGCACGAACTTCTTCCAGCTGGGCCGGGTGCGGTAGGTGAAGTACGTGTTGAGGAAGAACGAGCCGATCATGCTCAGCACGAAGGCGATGGAGTACGCGGCGAAGTACGGCATCCAGGGGTGCAGCAGCAGGTAGCACCCGTAGAACGTGCCGGTGTTGACCCCGCCGACCAGGCCGAACCGGACGATCTGGCCCAGCTGACCGCGCATCACATCTCCCGTTCGGTGGCGACGACGCGGGCGCGGCCGTCCGTGTGACCGGCGGCGTAGGAGGCGCTGCCGACAACCGGTCGGCGCTCCCTGGAGCGGTGTGTCTCCTTGACAAGGAAGTGCGGCCGGCGCTTGGTCTCATAGTAGATGCGGCCAATGTACTCGCCGATCAGGCCCAGCATCATCATCTGGACGCCCCCGAGGCCCACGACGATCGCGACGAGGGTGACGTAACCGGGGGCGCTGACGCCCTGGGTGAGCGCGGCCACCGCGATCCAGATCGTGTACAGCCCGGCGAGGGCGCTGAGCGTGAGTCCGAGCCAGATGGCGATGCGCAGCGGCCGGTTGTTGAAGGAGATCAGCCCGTCCATGCCGTAGTTGAGCAGGGAGCTGAACTTCCACTTCGTCTCGCCCGCCTCCCGTGCGGCGTTCTGGTAGTCGAAGGTGACCGTGTCGAAGCCGATCCAGGAGAAGAGCCCCTTGGAGAAGCGGTTGTACTCGGGCAGCGAGAGCAGCGCGTCCACGGCGGCGCGGGAGAGCATGCGGAAGTCGCCGACGCCGTCGACGAGCTCGACGTCGACCCACTTGTTGACGCCTCGGTAGTAGAGCCTGCTCAGCGCGGAACGGAGCTTCTTGTCCCCCTCGCGGGTGCGCCGGGCGATGATCTGCCCGTGGCCCAGCTCGTGGAGTTCGAGCATCCGCTCGATGAGCTCCGGGGGGTGCTGGAGGTCGGCGTCCATGATCACGACGGCGTCGCCGGTGGCCTCGCGCAGTCCGGCGAGCATCGCGGCCTCCTTGCCGAAGTTCCGGCTGAAGGAGACGTAACGGGTCTCCTTCTCGAACTCCGAGGCGATGGCGCGCAGGCGGAGGAAGGTTCCGTCCTTGCTGCCGTCGTCGACGTAACAGATCTCGTACTCGACGGGCAGGGCGCCCAGCACCTCACGGATGCGGGCGTCGAAGCGGTCGATCACCGCTTCCTCGTTGTAGCAGGGGACAACGACGGACAACTTGATCATGAGCGTTGGCTCCTGGACGGAGTGCGGAAGAAACGCGAACGGATGCGGGTACGGGTACGGAGCAGGGGTACGGCGCCGACGGCGAGCAGCAGCACGGCGGCTGCGCCGCTCGCGGCCAGGCCGAGCCGCAGCCCGGGGGTCCTGTGGGAGCAGGACAGCTGCGCGGAGCCGTCCGCGAGCGGCACGGCTATGAGTCCGCCGAGCGTGCGCGGGGCGCGGGCCGGGCCGCCGTCGACCGAGCAGAGCCAGCCGGGGACGGCGGGGACGGCGAGTACCGCGGTGCCCTCGGCGCCGGGCGCGAAGGTGGCGCGGATGCCGTGGCCGGAGGCCTCGACACGGTCGGGTCCGGTGTGGCGCAGCTGCCGGACGGTCCGGTCGAGCGCGGCCCGGTCGAGGCAGCCCAGGGGGTGCTCGGGGAGGACCGTGCGCTGGGCGGGGCTGACCCGTACCGCTATCCGGCCGTCCGCGGGGACGGTCCCGAGGGAGAGCAGCGGGTCGCTGGTCATCGGGTACGAGCCGGTGGCCTGGACGGTCCTGCCGAGCGCGGTGACCGTGCCGCGCAGCCAGGGCGCGTACCAGAAGGCCTCCGTCCCGGGGGCGCACACGGCGGTGAACGTCGCCGCGCCGTCGCGCTCGGCGTCGCCCCCGACGGCCCATCCCCTGCCGGCCGGCGCGGCCGGGGTCGTCGGTGCGGGCTCGGCCCCGACGCGCGCCATTGTCGGCACCTGGTAGAGCCGATCGCCCAGAACCCGTTCCTGGCGGGCGAAGACGGTGTCGTCGCGGACGGCCGCGCCGTCCAGGGGCGTGCCGGGCGGGCGCAGGGTGACGACGGGCGGGGCGGAGGCGGAGCGCTGGACGAACCCGTCGGGTCCCCGGTCCTTCACGAGGTAACTGCTCACCCCCATGATCGCGCGGCCGACCGGGTCGTTGAAGCTTCGCGTGCCGCGCCCCTCGATGTACCAGCCGGCGCCCAGTCGCTGGAGGGTGTCGGCGGTGGCCTCGGGCAGGTAGCTGCTGTAGTAGCGGCCGCCCTGGCCCGCGAGCAGCATCGGGTCGTTGGCGGCGAAGGAGTGCGGGCCCGGGTCGGTGCGGCTCGCGGGCCAGGCATCCGTCGTCCTGAGCTGCTCGTAGGCGGCGCGCGACTGGGCGTCGTACGTGCGCTTCGGCTTCCACCAGGGCATGGCGTCCCGGATCTGCGTGGTGGACAGGACCCCGTACGAGGCGGAGAGGAGGACGGCTCCGGCCAGGGCGACGGTCAGCCCGCGCCGGACCCGGCGGCTCTCCCGGTAGCGGTGCAGCGCGAGGAGCAGGGCGAGGAGGACCAGCCCACCGGCGGCCAGGATCCACGGCCCGCGTGTCATGTACCGGGTGGTGCTCACGCCGACGAGCAGGGCGAGGACCACGGCCGCGCCGCCGAGCAGCTCCGCGGGTCGGGGACGGCGGGCGAGCGCCAGCCAGGCGACGCAGACGAGCACGGCGGTGAGGGCGAGGGAGGCACGGTAGGGGCTGCCGTTGGGCAGGGCGAGGCCGTGCCAGAGCAGGATGGTGGGCTTCCATATCAGGGAGACGGCGATCAGCGCGGTCAGGCCGAGCCAGGCGGCCCGCTCCTTGACCGGCACCCGGCGGATGAACGGGTAGGTCGCGATCAGGAGCAGGGCGAGCATGCCGACGGAGATGTGCGGGACCCGGCCGGTCAGCCCTCCGGGGATCAGGTGCGCCAGGTAGTCGGCGAGCCCCGGCCGCCCCCGGAACACGGCCTCGGGGGCCGGCTGGGCCAGCCGGCTCGCCGTGAAGCTGACGGTGAGGACGGGCGCGGCGAGCAGGAGGCCGGCGCCGGTCATGGCGGCGGCCCGCCCCAGGACCCGCAGGCGCAGGCCCGCGGGCCGCTCGTCGAGGAGGACCCGGACCAGGAGCACCAGGCCCATCGCGAGGGTGGCCATCGCGGCGGTGTAGAAGTTGCCGGCCCAGCAGACGGTCACGGCCAGGGAGCCGACGACCCAGCGCCGACGGCCGAGACACCAGTCGTAGGCGATGCCCATCAGCGGGAGGGCGACCATGCCCCACATCCACATGGGGTCGGAGAAGCCGTCCGAGATCATCCAGGCGCTCAGGCCGAAGCCGACGGAGAGCAGGGCGCGCAGCCAGGGGCTGCCGTCGTGGATCCGGCCGAGGAAGACGGTCATCAGCCCGGCGGCGAGTCCGGCGCTGAGAAGGGTGACCAGGAACACAGGGAGCTCGACGGCGTCCCGCGGGAAGACCCCGACCAGCCAGGAGAACGGGTTCGTCAGGTACGTGAAGAAGTCGGCGAGGAACGGGGTCCCGTACCCGCTCGACCAGTTGAACAGCAGGTCACCGCTGGTGTCGCCGTGCATCAGGTCCCGCAGGTGCGCGTGGAACGGCACGAACTGGTTGCCGAGGTCGTTGACCGCGCGCGAGCGGCCGCCGAAGGGGTACGTGCCCTGCACGGCCATGGCCAGGCAGTACGCGATCATGGTCAGCGCGGCGGCGAGCCAGGGCGCGGCACGTCTCGCTCTTCGGCGCCCTCGCGGTTCGGGGGCGGTGTTCGTCACATGCCGAGGGGAACCGGTCGCGCCACGGGGAGCGTCCGTCTCGACTGAGGGGTCCAGCACGGGGGCCTGCCATGGGTTTCGAGTACCTGAGCGCCCCCCTGCGCCCCGGACATCCCAGTGGATCAGCATTCGTCCTGTCCGTCACTTTCCTTCGTCTATTTGCGCACAAAGAGGCTATGGCTCTGATGTGCGGACACCTCCTAGACGAGGGCAGGGCCGAAAGGGTTGCCCCTTAAAATCGACGAATCGGATCGAGGGGTGGAACAGTCACCCGGGCGCGGCTCCCCAGGGCGCGAGCGCCTCCAGAACCGTCGGAGAGCCGGAAAGTGAACGCGAGGTACCGTTGAGGCAGCCTGCGAAAGACAAATGGATCGAGGTGCCAGTGCCTGACGTCTCCGTGATCGTCATCGCCTACAACGACGCAGAGCGTCTCCCGACGGCCGTGCGATCGGTGTTGGACCAGACATTGCAGAGCGTCGAAGTCGTGATCGTCGACGACTGCAGCAAGGACCGCACCTTCGAAGTCGCCCAGGAACTGGCAGCCGCGCATCCCGGCCAGGTCCGGGCGTACCAGTTGCCCGAGAACAGTGGCGCAGGCGGCGAGCCCCGCAACGTCGGCATCGGCCACGCGCGGGGCCGCTACGTGATGTTCCTCGACAGCGACGACGTCCTCGAGGTCAACGCCTGCCGGAACATGGTGTCGGCCGCCGAGGAGACCGGGTCCGACATCGTCTCCGGCCTCTGTGTCCGCCTCACCAAGGACACCCGTACCGAGAAGCGCAACGAGTGGTACGCGTGGATCTACTCGACCACGCGCACCCTGGAGTCGGTCACCGAGTTTCCGGACCTGTTCGTCTGGGACACCCTGTCGACGAACAAGTGCTACCGCCGCGACTTCCTCGTCGACAACGAGCTGCGCTTCCCCAAGGGGATGTTCTACGAGGACCTGATGTTCGTCGCCGACGCCTACCTGGCGGCGAAGAAGATCACCCTCATTCCCAACCAGGTCTACTTCTGGCACGTCTACGAGCAGGCCAAGGTCAAGTCGGTCACCAACAGCCGGCACGAGATGGTGAACTACCAGCACCGGCTGGAGATCCACCGTCGCATCGACGCGCTCCTCGACCAGCACGGTCTCGACGAGATGCGGGCGGCCAAGGACGTCAAGTTCCTCAAGCACGACCTCGTCCTTCATCTGCGTGATCTTCCGTTCCGCGACGAGGCCTACCGGCGCGAGTTCGAGGAGCTCTCCCGGCCGTACCTCCAGGGTCTGAACCGCGAGGCGTACGCCAAGGTGGCGAAGATCCAGGCGATCTGCGCCTACCTCCTGGAGAAGGGCGACTGGGAGAACCTGCTCCCCGCGGTCGACACGCTGATCCACCGCGACAAGCTCTCCGCCCCGCTCGCCGAGCGCGACGGCCGCGTCTACTGGTGCGCCGAGCACCTCGACGACGAGTTCGGCCGCGAGGTGCTCGACGTCACGGACATCGGCTACCACCAGAAGCCGATCAACAAGCTGTTCCTGCGCAACGAGCTCACCTCGTACGAGGAGTCGGGCGGCAGGGCGAAGCTCAGCGGCAAGATCACCAACCCGCTGGGGATCGTCAAGCCCGAGGACACCCTCACGGCCGAGGTGGAGTTCCGGGCGCGTCGGCGCAGCCTGCAGACGTTCCTCTTCCCCGTCGCCTCGCTCCGCCTGGACGGCGAGACGATCCACTGGGACGCCGAGGCCGACATCAGCTCCAAGCTGCGGCCGCTCGGCATCATCGACTCCGTCTGGGACGTCCGGGTCATCCTGCACGTGAACGGGGTCCGCACCCAGACCCGCCTCACCGTCGAGCAGGAACACCTGGGCGGCGGGGCGCTCCCCGTCAAGCCGCGGCTGACGCGGCTGGTGGGCGACCGCATAGAGCCCCACCCGACCTCCAGGGGCCATCTCGCCTTCCGTCTCGTCTCCTCCAAGGGCGACAGCGACCGGATCGAGGAGCTGGTCCAGCGCGGTCTGCACGGCAAGCCCGGGCAGATCGCCAAGTCCGGCTACCGCCGCGCCAAGGCGCTGCGTCAGACCCTCACCTCCGGTGAGACCAAGCTGCGGCTCTACCACGAGGTCTACAGCCGGCTCCCCGTGAAGAAGCGCACGGTCGTCTTCGAGAGCCAGCTGGGCAAGCAGTACAGCGACAGCCCGCGCGCGATCTACGAGGAGATGGTCCGCCAGGGCCTCGACTTCCAGGCGGTCTGGTCGTACACGGGCAGCCCCAAGGACTTCCCCAAGGGCGTCGAGCTGGTGCGCCGCTGGTCGCTGCCGTATCTGAAGGCCCTGGCCCGTGCGGAGTTCTGGGTCGACAACCAGAGCTACCCGCTGCGTCTGGCCAAGCGTCCCGAGACGACGTACATCCAGACCTGGCACGGCTCCGCGCTCAAGAAGATGGGCTTCGACCAGCCCAGCCTCAAGGCGCAGACCCGTAAGCAGCAGGAGGCCGAGCGCAGGCACCTCGACCGCTTCGACCACTTCCTGGTGCGTTCCGAGCACGACGTGCGGACGCTGGCCAAGGCCTTCGGGCTGAAGGACAGCACGCTGGTGCGCTCCGGCTACCCGCGCAACGACGCGCTGGTGCAGGCCCGGCAGCGCGAGGAGGAGGCCGGCCGACGGGTGCGCGGGCCGCTCGCCGAGAAGCTCGGCATCGCGGCGGACAAGACCGTGCTGCTGTACGCGCCGACGTTCCGTACGGCGGGCAGGGCCAGCCGGTTCGCGCTCCCCTTCGACGTCGAGCGTTTCGCCGAGGAGTTCGGCGACCGGTACGTCCTGCTGGTGCGCGCGCACTACCTCAACCACGTGGTGCTGCCGCCCAACGTCGAGGGCAAGGTCATCGACGTCTCGTCGGAGCACGACGTGATGCCGCTGATGGAGCTGGCCGACGCGCTGATCACGGACTACTCCTCCGTGATGTTCGACTACGCGCTGCTCGACCGCCCCATGCTCTTCTTCACGTACGACTACGAGACCTACGTCCACGAGGACCGGGGAACCTACTTCGACCTGCTGGAGCACGCGCCCGGCCCGGTCTTCCGGACCGAGGACGAGCTGCTCGACGCCGTGCGGAACCTCGAAGCCGAGGGCCGGGACTTCTGCGAGGCGCGCAAGCGCTTCGTGACCGAGTTCGGCGAGTTCGACCAGGGCGACGCCGCGCGGTCGATCGTCGAGAAGTTCTTCTCCGGGTGGAGGCGTTGATGACCGAGATGACGAGTACGACCATGACCGCCGCGCAGGACGACACCACGACCCGGGACATCATCCTGGTCTCCAACAGTGTCGACGAGCTCGGCGGTATCACCAGCTGGTCGCACCAGATGGCCCGGCTCTTCAGCGAGCGCGGCCACGCCGTCCACGTCGTCGGCATCGTCCCCGCCCCCGAGGGCAGGCGCGCCGACCTCGGCGACGACCTGCCCTACCGGACGACGACGCTGTACGACGCCCATCCTCCGGTCCTCAAGCCGCTGCGCGGCATCAAGGGCAAGCTCGACCTCGTCGAGCGCCGGCGCAGGACCTCGCGCGAGGCGGGCATGCACCGCGAGGCGGCCAAGCTCACGGCGATCTTCCGCGCCGCGCGCCCGGGTTCCGTCCTCATCGTGACGCAGGTCTGGGCCATGGAATGGGTCGCCCTCGCGGACACGGCGGGGCTGCGCGTGGTCGGCATGAGCCACGAGTCCTTCCACACCTGCCGCAACTCCTCCCGCTTCCAGCGGGTCAAGAAGTTCTACGCGGGTGTCGACCGGATGCTCGCCCTGACGCGCGAGGACGCGGACCTGTGGATTCGGCAGCGCTTCGACCACGTCGGGGCCATGCCGAACCCGCTGCCGTTCTTCCCCGAGGAGCCGTCCCCGCGCACGGCCAAGGTCGTCGTCAGCATCGGGCGGCTGCACGAGGAGAAGGGCGTCGACCTGCTGCTCGACGCCTGGTCCGCGGTGGCGCCGAAGCACCCCGACTGGATCCTGCGCGTCTACGGCTCCGGCGAGGAGGAGGCGGCGCTGAAGGCGCAGAGCGACCGGCTGGGGCTGACCTCCCAGGTCGAGTGGATGGGCCGGACCAGTGACGTCCCCGGCGCGCTGCGGGACAGCTCGCTGTTCGCCCTGTCCTCCCGCGGCGAGGGCTTCCCGCTCGCGCTGATGGAGGCCATGGCGACGGCCGTGCCCTGTGTCGCCTTCGATGTCGCCCCGGGCGTCCGCGAGATCATCACGGACGGCGAGAACGGTCTCATCGTGCCCCCCGGCAACACCGGGGAGTTCGCGCGCAGGCTCGACGAGCTGATCTCCGACCAGGAGCTGCGCGACCGGATGGGCGACAAGGCCCGCGTCGACATCCAGCGGTACTCCACGGACGAGATCGTGGCGCGCTGGGAGAACCTCTTCACGCTGCTCGACCGCTAGCGGTCGGCCGGTAGCGACGGAAGAGTCGGTAGAGACGAAAGAAGGGAGGCCCGCCGGTGACCGGCGGGCCTCCCTTCCTCGTACGGTCGGTCAGGCAGAGACGCCCCGGCGGGCGACCCAGCCCGCCCACGCCGAGTCGATCATGTCGCGGACGTCGTGACGGGCCCGCCAGCCCAGCTCGTCGGCGATCCGGTCCGCGGAGGCGACGACCCGCGCCGGGTCGCCGGGGCGGCGCGGGGTGACGACCGGGGCGACGGAGTGACCGGTGATCTCGTTGATCAGGTCGATCATCTCGGTCACGGAGACGCCCTCGCCGCGGCCGATGTTGACCGTCAGATCGCGCGGCTCACCGGCGGCGGCCCACTCGGCGAGCTTGCGCGCGGCGACGAGGTGGGCGTCGGCGAGGTCCTCGACGTGGATGTAGTCGCGGACACAGGTGCCGTCCGGGGTGGCGTAGTCGTCGCCGAAGACCCGCGGGGCCTCACCGGCGTCGAGCCGCTCGAAGACCATCGGGACCAGGTTGAAGACCCCGGTGTCGGCCAGCTGGGGGGTCGCGGCGCCCGCCACGTTGAAGTACCGCAGGCAGGCGGTGGAGATGCCGTGGGCCTTGCCGGCGGCGCGGACGAGCCACTCGCCGGCCAGCTTCGTCTCGCCGTACGGGCTCATCGGCAGGCAGGGCGTCTCCTCGGTGACGAGGTCGACGTCCGGCATGCCGTAGACGGCGGCGGAGGAGGAGAAGAGGAAGTTACGGACGCCGGCGGCGGCCACCGCCTCCAGGAGGACGGTGAGGCCCTGCACGTTCTCGCGGTAGTAGTGCAGGGGCTGCTCGACGGACTCGCCGACCTGCTTCTTCGCGGCGAGGTGGACGACGCCCGTGACACCGTGCTCGGCGATCGCCTTGTCGAGCACCTCGCGGTCCAGGGTCGAACCGACCACCAGTGGCACGCCCTCCGGCACCCGCTCGGCGTAGCCGGTGGACAGGTCGTCGAGGACGACGACCCGCTCCCCCGCCTGCGTCATGGCACGGACCACGTGCGAGCCGATGTAGCCGGCACCACCGGTGATCAGATAAGTCATTACGCCCCAAATCCTTTCGCTATGAACGGCGCGAGAGCCGTCGAAGCCTGGCCCTCACCGCTCCGAGCCCGTCGCGGGCGCCGGGTGCGATCCGCACCGCGAGCGAGCCGTTCGCCGTGGTGTACTGCTGCACCAGCAATACACCGTACCGGCTGCTCGGCAGCACCGATCGCCGCTGGCGTCCCTCCGGCAGCCGGAGCGCCGTCGAGAAGGTGTCCCCGTTCGCGCACGTCACCGTGGTCCGGACGTCCCAGAACTGGATCCCCGCGTTGCCACGGCTGCGGCCGGTCCTGGCGAGGCCGGTGAGGCCGGCCGGGACGCGGGCGGTCCAGCCGCCGTCCACCTCGGTCAGCTCGGCCCGCTCGGTACGGGCCGGCTCGTCGGAGCCCCGGGGAACGAACGCCACCTCGGCGCTGCGCGGGCCCGCCGCGCGGAGCCGGTCGTACAGATCGCGGACCGTCAGGCGCAGCTCGGCGCCCGCGCCGGTGCGCAGGTCGGCGTCGACCACCAGCGGCAGCTCGGCCAGGGGAAGGCTGTCCATGCCGCCCAGTTCCACGCCGGGCAGGTCCTCGGACCAGACGGCGGTGGCTCCGTTGCGGGCGTAGGGCGGGAGGAGCCGGGCGGGGTCGGCGGCGAGCCGGGAGAGCCGCAGCAGGTCCCGGGGCTCCTCGGCGGCCAGCAGGAAGCGGGCCGTCCAGCGGGCGGGCGGGCTCGCGGCGGCGATCTCGCCGTCCTCGAACGCCGCGAGGTGCTCGCGGGTCAGCGCCCACCAGGCCTGGCGGTACTCGGCGCCGCGCAGCCTCAGCTCGCGGGCGTACAGACGCAGGTCGTGTTCGAGGAACTTGGTGCGGCAGGCGGCGGCGAGCTCGGCGCGTCCCGCGTCCCGCAGGGTCTCCACGGCCTGGCGGTGGGCGGCGATCCGGGCCCGCCAGTTGGTGACGTCCTCGCGGGCGAGGGAGATCGACAGCTGGGCGGCGGCGCGGCGCACGTGCCAGACGTAGACGGTGTCGGGGATCACCGCGATGCGCGGCGCGGCGGCCAGCACGCGGGCGGTGAAGAGGAAGTCCTCGTAGACGAAACGGCCGTCGGGGAACCGGATCGCGTGCTCGTTCAGGAAGGAGCGCCGGTAGATCTTGTTGACGCAGAGCGTGTCGTGGACCAGCGGCACGAGGTCGGCCGGGGTCGCCAGGAGGGCGGGCTCCCGGTAGAGGGCGGGCTGCCAGCGCACGTCCCGGCCCTCGGGCAGCTCCCGTCGTACACAGGCGCCGACGGCCACCGGGGTGCGGTGCCGCTCGGCCGCGGTGACCAGGGCGTCGGCGGCGCCCTCGGGCAGGACGTCGTCGCTGTCCAGGAACATCACGTACGGCGCCGTGGCCGCCTGGACGCCGTCGTTGCGGGGGGTGCCGCAGCCGCCGCTGTTCTCGGTGCGGTGCACGACGCGGACCCGGGGGTGGAGCGCGGCCAGCTCGTCCAGGACCTTCCCGGTGGCGTCGCCGGAGGCGTCGTTCACGGCGACGACCTCGGCGACGACGGGACCCTGGGCGAGCGCCGAGCGGACCGCCTCGCCGACCAGCTCCGCGTCGTTGTAGGCGATGACGACGACGCCGAGCATGCCTGCTGTCGTGACTGGGGGGACGCTACTCACACCGAGATCCTACGGGAGCGGCCACCCCTGCCGACCGGCCCCTCCTGGGGCCGGCCAGTGGTCGACGCGCCGGCCGCCACGGGGCGCCCGGCGCGTCGCGCCCCTCTAGAAGGGGTCGAACTCGTCGTACTCGCGCTGCGCGTCGTCGCGCGCCGCGTCGCGGTCGCGGCGGCGCTGGGCGGCCGGTCGCGGGGCTTCGAGGCGGTGGTCCTCGCCACGGCGGCCGAGCATCTCGGCGCCGGCCATCATCGACGGCTCCCAGTCGAAGACGACCGCGTTCTCCTCGGAGCCGATCGCGACACCGTCGCCCGAGCGGGCACCCGCCTTCATCAGCGCGTCCTCGACGCCCAGGCGGTTGAGGCGGTCGGCCAGGTAGCCGACGGCCTCGTCGTTGTTGAAGTCGGTCTGGCGGACCCAGCGCTCCGGCTTCTCGCCGCGCACCCGGTAGACGTCCTCGGCCTCGTCGTACGTGACAGTGAAGCCGGCCTCGTCGACCGCCTTCGGGCGGATGACGATCCGGGTCGACTCCTCCTTCGGCTTGGCCGCGCGCGCGGTGGCGACGATCTCGGCCAGGGCGAAGGACAGCTCCTTCAGACCCGTACGGGCCACGGCGGAGGCCTCGAAGACCTGGTAGCCGCGAGCCTCCAGGTCCGGGCGGATCATGTCCGCCAGGTCCTGGCCGTCCGGGATGTCGATCTTGTTGAGGACGACGATGCGGGGACGGTCCTCAAGACCGCCGTACTGCCGCAGCTCCTCCTCGATGATGTCGAGGTCGGTGACCGGGTCACGGTCGGACTCCAGCGTCGCCGTGTCCAGGACGTGCACCAGGACCGAGCAGCGCTCGACGTGGCGCAGGAACTCCAGGCCCAGGCCACGGCCCTGGCTGGCGCCCGGGATCAGACCCGGCACGTCGGCGATCGTGTAGACCGTCGAACCGGCCGTGACGACGCCCAGGTTCGGGACGAGCGTGGTGAAGGGGTAGTCCGCGATCTTCGGCTTGGCGGCCGACAGGACGGAGATGAGCGAGGACTTGCCGGCGCTCGGGTACCCCACGAGCGCCACGTCGGCGACGGTCTTCAGCTCCAGGACGATGTCCCGCGCCTCGCCCGGCTCGCCCAGCAGCGCGAAGCCCGGGGCCTTGCGGCGGGCGGAGGAGAGCGCCGCGTTGCCGAGGCCACCGCGACCGCCCTGGCCCGCGACGAAGGTGGTGCCCTCGCCGACGAGGTCGGCGAGCACGTTGCCGTCCTTGTCGAGGACGACGGTGCCGTCGGGCACGGTCAGGACGAGGTCCTGGCCGTCCTTGCCGGAGCGGTTGTCACCGGCACCGGGCTGACCGTTGGTCGCCTTGCGGTGCGGGGAGTGGTGGTATTCGAGGAGCGTGGTGATCGCCTGGTCGACGACCAGGATCACATCGCCGCCACGGCCGCCGTTGCCGCCGTCCGGCCCGCCGAGGGGCTTGAACTTCTCCCGGTGTACGGAGGCGCAGCCGTGGCCCCCGTTACCCGCGGCGACATGCAGCTCGACGCGGTCCACGAAGGTGGTCATGGTTCTGTGCCTCCAGTTACAAGGGGTACTACGAGGTGGAATGTCTATCTAGTAACACGCGAAAGGCGGACCCGCTTCCCTGCCGGGAAGTGAGGTCCGCCTCCGCAAAAGAACCGATCAGGCGACCGGAACGATGTTCACGACCTTGCGGCCACGGTGGGTGCCGAACTGCACCGAACCGGCCTGCAGCGCGAACAGCGTGTCGTCGCCGCCACGGCCGACGCCCGAACCGGGGTGGAAGTGGGTGCCACGCTGGCGGATAAGGATCTCACCGGCGCTGACGACCTGACCGCCGAAGCGCTTCACGCCGAGCCGCTGAGCATTGGAATCGCGACCGTTCCGGGTGGACGATGCGCCCTTCTTGTGTGCCATCTCTCCTCAGTCCCTTACTTCGCAGCCGCGGGGATGCCGGTGACCTTGATCGCCGTGTACTGCTGGCGGTGGCCCTGGCGACGGCGGTAGCCGGTCTTGTTCTTGTAGCGAAGGATGTCGATCTTCGCGCCCTTGTGGTGGTCCACGACCTCGGCCGTGACCTTGATACCGGCCAGCACCCACGGGTCGCTGGTCACGGCGTCGCCGTCGACAACGAGCAGCGTAGAGAGCTCTACGGTGTCGCCAACCTTGGCAGTGGAAATCTTGTCAACCTCAACGATGTCGCCGACAGCAACCTTGTGCTGGCGACCACCGCTGCGCACGATGGCGTACACGCGGATCTCTCTCTCACTCGGGAACGGACCCCTGATGCCAGCCGCTCACACGGGCCGGAGCCCGCGGTGATCCGGAAGTGGACGAGTGGCCTCTCCCGGCGGACCGGGAGGAGGGTGCTCAGGGGATAGGCGGGTCATACGACACGCCGACGGTCAAGGTTACGGGCCGGTGCCACAGGGGGTCAAATTCGGGTGACGTCCCCGGGGCCGGTCCGGGCCCGGCCAGCGAGGTGGGACCGTCCCGTACGGAACGGCCCCACCCCACCGGGTCAGTCCTGCGCCGGAGCGGCCGTCTTCTTGGTGGCGGCCTTCTTGGCGGTCGTCTTCTTCGCCGCGGTCTTCTTGGCCGTCGCCGTCGTCTTCTTGGTGGCGGCCTTCTTCGCGGTGGCCTTCTTCGCCGTCTTGCGGGCGGCCGTCTTCTTGGCCGGGGCGGGAGCCTCGCCCTCGACCTCGGCGTCCGGAGCGGAGGCCTCGGGGGCCTCGGCGGGGGCGGCCGCCGGGGAGTCGACCACCAGGACGGCGGCCTCCTCGGCGCCCGACGGGGAACCGGCGGGGGCGGTCACCTTGCGGACGACCCGGCGACGGGCCCTCGGCGGGGCGGCCACGGGGGCCTCCTCGACGACCGGCGCGGGCGCCGGCTCGGGCTCGGCCTCGACGACCGGCTCCGGGGCGGCCACCGGCTCGACGACCGTCTCGATCACCGTCTCCGGCGAGCCGGCCGGGGCCGTCGCCTTGCGGGTGGCACGGCGGCGGGTGCGGGGGGCCGGGGCGGCCTCCTCGACGACCGGCGCCTCGACGACGGGCTCGACGGGCTCGGGCACGACGACCGGCTCGGGCTCCTCGACCACGACCGGGGCCGGGGTCGAGGCGACCGGAGCGGTCGCCTTGCGGGTCGCGCGGCGGCGGCCACGGCCTCGGCCGGCGGCGGCCTCCGCCTCGGCGGCGCTGCTGTACAGCTCCTCGTCGGCGCGGAAGGGCTCCTCCACGGCGATCGGCGCGGCGACCTCCGCGGCCACCTCGGCCTCGGTCTCGACCGTCTCCGTGTCGGAGTCCGTCTCCAGCGCGTCGACGTGCTCGTGCTCGTGGTGCTCGGCGCCGCCGCGGCCACGCTTCTTCGCACGCTTGCCGCTGCCGCCGCCACCGGGGGCGGTCGGCTGCTCCATGTGCACGATCACGCCACGCCCGTTGCAGTGGACGCAGGTCTCGGAGAAGGACTCGAGGAGGCCCTGGCCGACCCGCTTACGGGTCATCTGGACCAGGCCCAGCGAGGTGACCTCGGCCACCTGGTGCTTGGTCCGGTCCCGGCCCAGGCACTCCAGGAGGCGGCGCAGCACCAGGTCGCGGTTGGACTCCAGGACCATGTCGATGAAGTCGATGACGACGATGCCGCCCAGGTCGCGCAGGCGCAGCTGACGGACGATCTCCTCGGCCGCTTCGAGGTTGTTCCTCGTCACGGTCTCTTCGAGGTTGCCGCCCTGACCGGTGAACTTGCCGGTGTTGACGTCGACGACGATCATCGCCTCGGTCTTGTCGATCACCAGCGAGCCACCGCTCGGCAGCCAGACCTTGCGGTCCAGCGCCTTCATCAGCTGCTCGTCGATCCGGTACGTCGCGAAGACGTCGACCTCGCTCGTCCACTTGGACAGGCGGTCGGTCAGGTCCGGGGCGACGTGGTGGACGTAGCCGTGGATGGTCTCCCACGCGTCGTCACCGCTGACGATGACCTTCGTGAAGTCCTCGTTGAAGATGTCGCGGACGACCCGGACGGTCATGTCCGGCTCGCCGTAGAGCAGGGTCGGGGCGTTGCCGCTCTTCGCCTTCTTCTGGATGTCCTCCCACTGCGCCTGGAGCCGCTCGACGTCACGGCGCAGCTCGTCCTCGCTCGCGCCCTCGGCGGCGGTGCGCACGATGACGCCCGCGTCCTCGGGGACGATCTTCTTGAGGATGGTCTTCAGCCGGGCGCGCTCGGTGTCCGGGAGCTTGCGGCTGATACCGGTCATCGAACCCTCGGGGACGTACACGAGGTAGCGGCCCGGCAGGGAGACCTGGCTGGTCAGGCGGGCGCCCTTGTGGCCGATCGGGTCCTTCGTCACCTGGACGAGGACCGACTGGCCGGACTTGAGCGCGGTCTCGATGCGGCGCGGCCCGTGGGCCATGCCGAGCGCCTCGAAGTTGACCTCACCGGCGTACAGGACGGCGTTGCGGCCCTTGCCGATGTCGACGAAGGCGGCCTCCATCGACGGCAGCACGTTCTGGACCTTGCCCAGGTAGACGTTGCCGACGTACGAGGTGGCCTGCTCCTTGTTGACGTAGTGCTCGACGAGCACGTCGTCTTCCAGGACGCCGATCTGGGTGCGCTCGCCGTTCTGGCGGACGACCATGACGCGCTCGACGGCCTCACGGCGGGCCAGGAACTCGGCCTCGGTGATGATCGGGACGCGGCGGCGGCCCTGCTCGCGGCCCTCGCGGCGGCGCTGCTTCTTCGCCTCCAGGCGGGTCGAGCCCTTGATGGACTGGACCTCGTCGGACGGCTCGGCCTTCTCGCGGGCCGGGCGGGGCTCGCGGACCTTGACGACCGTACGGACGCCGTCCTCCTCGCCCGTCTCGCTCTCGCCCCCGGCGTCACCGCTGCGGCGGCGACGGCGACGACGGCGGCGCGAGCTGCTGCTGCCGCCGGACGTACCGCCGCCCTCGTACTCGTCGGACTCGCCCTCGTCCTCGGACTCCTCGTCCTCGGCGCCGGCCTCCTCCGCCTCGTCGCTCTCGTCGGTCTCCTCGGCGTCGGCCTCGGCGAGCTCACCGCGGCGACGGCGACGGCCGCCGCGGCGACGACGGCGGGACGGACGGTCCCCGTACTCGTCGCCCTCCTCGGCCTCCGACTCGGGCTCCTCGGCCTCGACCTCGGGCTCGTCGGCGACGGTGGCGGGCACCGGCTCGACGGCCACGGACTCGGGGGCGGGCTCGCCACGACGGCGGCGGCGACGGCGACCGGCGGGCTCGGGACGCTCGGCGGGCTCGACGGCTGCCACGGTCTCCTCGACCTCGGCCGTCTCCTCCTCCTCGTCCTCCTCCGGCTCCACGGCGCCGGCGACAGCGGCGGCGGCCGCGGTCTCCGGGGTCTGGAACATGGGCTCGGCGAAGACCGGGGCCTGGAAGACGGCGAGGGACGGGCGCGCGGCGCGGCGGCCGCGGGTCTCCTCCTCCGCCTCGGGGGCGGAGACCGGCTCGGAGGTGAACTGCGGCGAGGTGGCGCGGCGGCGGGTACGGCCGCGGGTGGCGGCCTTCTCGGCGGCGGCGACCTCGGGCTCGGCCTCTTCGGCGGTGATCTGCGCGACGGTCTCGCGCGGCAGGCTCTCGCCGGAGGCGGCGACCTCGGGCGTGGCGGCCTTACGGGTGGCACGGCGGCGGGTGCGCGCGGGGGCGGCGGGCTCCTCGGCGGGAGCCTCCTCGACCGCCGGGGCCACGACGACGGGCTCGGCGACCGGCTCGGCGGCAGCGGCGACCGGCTCGGGCGAGGTGGCCTTACGGGTGGCACGGCGGCGCGTACGAGCGGGGGCGGCGGGCTCCTCGGCGGGAGCCTCCTCGACCGCCGGGGCCTCGGCGACCGGCTCGGCGGCGGCGACGACCGGCTCGGGGGACGTGGCCTTACGGGTGGCACGGCGGCGGGCGCGCGGTGCGGGGGCGGGCTCCTCCACCGGAGCCTCCTCGGCTGCTGCGGCGGGGGCCTCGGCGGCCTCGACCGGCTCTGCCACCGGCTCGGGAGCGGTGGCCTTGCGGGTGGCACGGCGGCGCGTACGGGCGGGAGCGGCGGGCTCCTCCACGGGCTCCGGCGCGGCGGCCGTGGTGGTGGCGGGCGTCTCCACGACGACCTCGGCCTCGGTGTCGGTGGCCTCCGCCGCGACCGGCGGACCGGCGGGGCGGGAAGCGGCGCGGCGCCTGCGGCGCGGCGGCAGCTTGTCACCGGGTGCGTTGTTGTTCTCGGGGCTTTCTTCGTGCTGCTCGAGCATGCGGGCGGTTCTCCCGTCACGCCCCCGGGCGCCGCGCCTTGGTCCGGTCCGGCGGCACGATCACGCGGAATGCGCGGTGCCGCCGTCCGGGGCGCGGGCGCCGCACGGGAGCTGATGTCTGGCTCGCCGGTTCCCTACGCGTTGTACGTACGGCCTGGCGAAAGTCTTCTGGTCAGTGCGCGGCCCGACCCAGGTGGCTCCCGAGTGCCAGGGCTGCGCTACGACGACCGCTCCCTACGCGGAACCGGTACCCGGCGCCGTCGCTGAGGCGGTCACGGCGGCCGTGGGTGAAGCGGCCGTGACTGTCTCGCGGTCGGGCGCGAGCGGGTCGGTCACCGTGCCGGACTCCTCGTCGAAGAGCCCCTGCGCCAGCCTGGTCACCGCTGCGGGGACCGGCGGCGCCAGGTCGGCCACAGCTCGGAGACCGGACAGGACGTCGTCGGGTCGCACGGCAGGTGTCACGTGCCGAACAACCAGCCGCAGTATCGCACAGGCATTGTCCAGGGGCCTATCAGCCAAGGAATGTGCCTGTGGACGGTCGGCGACGAGGTCGGCGACCGCGGCGCGGGCGTCGAAGGTACGGATGCCGTTCTTCGTCTTGCGCTGTACTTCCACGGTCTCGGCCGCGAGGAACGCCTCGACGGCCTTCTCCGCGTCCTCGGGGGTGACGCCGTCGAGCCGGAGCTCCCACACGGAGGCGGTGAGCCGGTCGGCGAGTCCCGAGGTACGGGCCTCGACGGCGTCGGTGATGTCGAGGCCGGCGGGGAGCGACTCGTCGAGCAGGGCCCGCAGTGTCTCCGGGTCCCGGGTCTCGGTGAGGGCGATCTCCAGGTACTCGGCCTCGGAGCCCGTACCCGTGGGGGCGGCGTTGGCGTACGACACCTTGGGGTGCGGGGTGAAGCCGGCCGAGTACGCCATGGGCACCTCGGCGCGGCGCAGGGCACGCTCGAAAGCGCGCTGGAAGTCACGGTGGCTGGTGAACCGGAGGCGGCCGCGCTTGGTGTAGCGCAGTCGGATGCGCTGCACCGCCGGTGCGGGCGGCGGGCCTTCGGGCTGTCGCTTGCCCAGTGGTTCTTCTCCTCGGTGCGGGGCGGGCGCGGGCGCCGCGCCGCCCTCGAACAGACGGGTGGCCTCTGGGGGGCCCGACCGGCTCACCCCCGCTTTCGCAGGGAGATCTCGGGTGTGGGCGCCGCGCCGGAGACAGTTGTTGTACTACCCAGAGTACGCGTAGAGGCCACCACCGGTTCCCCAGGCTCCGTCACCCGGGGTCCGCCGACGAGCGCGCGCCACGCGTCGCGGCGGGCCTGGCGCACGGTCGCGCGGGCCGCGGCGAGCGTCTCGCGGGCGGCGCGCCGGGCCGCGGCGACCGCTGTGCGGGCCGGCGTCCAGACCTGGTCGCGGACCCAGTGGCCGAGGGGGGTGCAGAGGCTCCGGTAGACCCAGGTGGTGGGCCGCCCGACGAGATTCCAGGCGATCCGGGCGAGGGCGCGCCCGACGGCCCGGGAGAGGAATCCGGCGACTCGCCAGCAGATCGTGAGCGCGTCGAGGAGCTCCCGCCCGAGGGGGGCGAGGACGCGCTGCCAGAGCCAGCCGAGCGGGACGACGATGCCGTACCGGACGAGGGGCACGAGGACGTACCGCCAGAGGGCGACCCACGGCCACACGAACAGCGCCGCGCCGGCCCACCGCAACCCGCGCCCGAGCCAGGTGAAGGCCCACCCGAGCCCCCGCCCGAGCGCACCGAACCCCACCACCAGCCCCCGCCCGACCCCGGCGAGGACCCACCCGAGCCCCCGCCCGAGCGCACCGAACCCCACCACCAGCCCCCGCCCGACCCCGGCGAGGACCCAGCCGAGCCCCCGGCCGAGCCCGATGAGGAGCCAGGCCAGACCGTGTCCGACGGGGGTGAGGACGTGCCGGTACAGCCAGCTGGCCGACACCGCGATTCCGTACCGGGCGGCCGGGACGAGGACGTGACGCCACAGCCCCCGGACCACGAAGGCGAGCCCCGTGGCGAGCGGGGTCAGGATCCACCGGTACGCCCAGACGGCGGGCACCCCGATGCCGTACCGCGCCACCGGCACGACCACGTACCGCCACAACCCCACCCACGGCCACACGAGCAACGCCATCGCCACCCACCGGCCCCCGACCACCAGGCCGCGGCCCAGCGGGGTCAGGATCCACCGGTACGCCCAGACGGCGGGCACCCCGATGCCGTACCGGGCCACCGGCACGACCACGTACCGCCACAGCCCCACCCACGGCCACACGAGCAACGCCATCGCCACCCACCGGCCCCCGACCACCAGGCCGCGGCCCAGCGGGGTCAGGAGTCGGGTGTACAGCCAGACCGTGGGGGCCACGAGGCCGTGGTGGACGGCCGGGACGAGTGCCTCGCGCCACAGCCAGACCCAGGGGCGTACGAACAGGGCCCGAGCCAGCCAGGCGAGGGCGCGGCCCGTCGGGCGCAGCACGGTCCGGTCGAGCGCGCGGGCGGCGACCACCAGGACGTCCCAGACCATCCGGACGGGAACGACGACCAGCAGCACCACGATCCGCACCGGGATCCTGACGGCGGCGGTCAGGCAGCCCTCGGGTTCCGGCCGGGGCCCCGCTTTCTCCATGCTCATGCCGGGAATGACGCGACGGCCCGGCCGAAGGTTTCCCCTCGCGCCGGGCCGTCGCCGGAGTGTTACGCGGCTAAGTGACGACCGTCAGCGGCAGCAGCTTCTTGCCCGTGGGCCCGATCTGGATCTGCGTGTCCATCTGCGGGCACACGCCGCAGTCGAAGCACGGCGTCCAGCGGCAGTCCTCGACCTCGGTCTCGTCGAGCGCGTCCTGCCAGTCCTCCCAGAGCCACTCCTTGTCCAGACCGGAGTCCAGGTGGTCCCAGGGCAGGACCTCCTCGTAGGTGCGCTCGCGCGTGGTGTACCAGTCGACGTCGACGCCCATCTCCGGCAGCGTCTTGTCGGCGCAGCTCATCCAGCGGTCGTACGAGAAGTGCTCGCGCCAGCCGTCGAAACGGCCGCCGTCCTCGTACACCGCGCGGATGACCGCGCCGATCCGGCGGTCGCCGCGCGAGAGCAGGCCCTCGACGATGCCGGGCTTGCCGTCGTGGTAGCGGAAGCCGATCGAGCGGCCGTACTTCTTGTCGCCGCGGATCTTGTCCCGGAGCTTGCCCAGGCGCGCGTCCGTCTCCTCCGCCGAGAGCTGCGGGGCCCACTGGAAGGGGGTGTGGGGCTTGGGGACGAAGCCGCCGATGGAGACCGTGCAGCGGATGTCGTTCTGGCCGGAGACCTCGCGGCCCTTGGCGATGACGTTGACCGCCATGTCGCCGATCTGGAGGACGTCCTCGTCGGTCTCGGTGGGCAGGCCGCACATGAAGTACAGCTTCACCTGACGCCAGCCGTTGCCGTACGCCGTCGAGACGGTCCGGATCAGGTCCTCCTCCGAGACCATCTTGTTGATGACCTTGCGCATGCGCTCGGAGCCGCCCTCGGGGGCGAAGGTGAGTCCGGACCGGCGGCCGTTGCGGGTGAGCTCGTTGGCCAGGTCGACGTTGAAGGCGTCGACGCGGGTCGACGGCAGCGACAGGCCGATCTTGTCGTCCGTGTAGCGGTCCGCGAGGCCCTTCGCGATGTCACCGATCTCGGTGTGGTCCGCGGAGGAGAGCGAGAGCAGGCCGACCTCCTCGAAGCCGGTCGCCTTGAGACCCTTCTCGACCATCTCGCCGATGCCGGTGATGCTTCGCTCCCGCACGGGGCGCGTGATCATGCCGGCCTGGCAGAAACGGCAGCCGCGGGTGCAGCCGCGGAAGATCTCGACGGACATCCGCTCGTGGACCGTCTCGGCGAGCGGGACGAGCGGCTGCTTGGGGTACGGCCACTCGTCGAGGTCCATGACGGTGTGCTTGGACACGCGCCACGGCACGCCGGAGCGGTTGGGCACGACCCGGGCGATCCGGCCGTCGGGCAGGTACTCGACGTCGTAGAAGCCGGGGATGTAGACCGAGCCGGTCCTGGCGAGCCGGAGGAGGACCTCCTCGCGTCCGCCGGGGCGGCCCTCGGCCTTCCAGCCGCGGATGATCTCGGTCATGTCGAGGACGGCCTGCTCGCCGTCGCCGATGATCGCCGCGTCGATGAAGTCCGCGATCGGCTCGGGGTTGAAGGCGGCGTGGCCGCCGGCGAGCACGATCGGGTGATCGACGGTGCGGTCCTTCGACTCCAGCGGGATGCCCGCCAGGTCGAGGGCGGTGAGCATGTTGGTGTAGCCGAGCTCGGTGGAGAAGCTCAGGCCGAAGACGTCGAAGGCGCCGACGGGCCGGTGGCTGTCGACGGTGAACTGCGGCACGTGGTGCTCGCGCATCAGCTCTTCGAGGTCGGGCCAGACGCTGTACGTCCGCTCGGCCAGGACGCCCTCGCGCTCGTTCAGCACCTCGTAGAGGATCATGACGCCCTGGTTGGGCAGACCGACCTCGTAGGCGTCCGGGTACATCAGCGCCCAGCGGACGTCGGCGGAATCCCACGGCTTGACCGTGGAGTTCAGCTCTCCACCGACGTACTGAATCGGCTTCTGCACGTGCGGGAGCAGAGCTTCGAGCTGCGGGAAGACAGACTCGGCAGCAGACATCTCGAACCTTCGTGAGCTGACGGGGGGCGACTCTCAAGCGTACCCGTTGCTCACGACGTCAGTGGCGCCCTCAGTTCCGGGTCCGATGCCGGGGCCCAGACCCCGGGGAGTTCGCGTTCGCGGTCCGCGCCGTCCGCCTCCTCCTGGCCGTGCAGGAGCCCCCAGGTGAAGGCGGACTCGCCGGCCGCGTGGGCCTGGATCCCGAGCTCGCGCAGGGCGTCGCGGGCGACGACGCTGTCCTGGTGGTCGCCGAGGAGGGACTGGACCGCCTTCACCTTCTTGGCGAACCGCTTGGCGGGCTTGCCGAGGCCCGGCCGGGCGGCCTCGGCGGCGTACCGGGCGCGCTTGGCGGCCTTGCGGGCCTCGTGCGTCGCCAGGTCGCGGTCGTGCCCGGGGCGCAGGGCGAGGGCGTGGTCGACGCGGGTGGCGAGGCGGTCGTAGTCCTTGAGCACGGCGCGGGCGAGGACGCGCTCCGCGTCGTCGTGGGCGGCCTTGCGCAGCGGCGGGTCGGCGAGGAGAGCGTCGAGGGCGGCGAGGAGCGCGAGGTGACGGTCGGAGTCGAGGGCGGTGAGGGCCGTCCGGCGGGCGTCCTCGCTGCGGGCCGTGTCCCAGATCCGCAGGCGGCCGCGGACGGGGCCGAGGAGGAGGGTGTCGGGGATCGCCTCGATGCGGCCCAGCAGGCGTGCGTGGAGGACCTCCTGGTCGCGGGCGTGGCCGAGTTCACCGGCGAGCCACTTGAGCTCGTCGCCGACGGGGTCGGTGACCGTGCGGTCGAGGACCTTGCGGTAGCTCTTGAAGGCGCTGCGCAGGCGCCGGCAGGCGACCCGCATCTGGTGGACGGAGTCGGGCAGGTCGCGCCGGACGGCGGGGTCGAGCGCGACGATCGCCTCGATCTGCTTCCGTACGTAGGCGAGGACCCGTCCGCCGGCGGTGTCCCCGTCGCTCGGCGGACCGTCCGTCGCGTGGGCCGTCTCGGGTGCGGGCTCGCCGGTCTCCGCCAGGGCCTTCGCCACCTTCGACGCGGCCGTGGACGGGCTGATGCCCGCCTTCTTCAGCCGTTTCTCGACCGCGTCGAGGATCTCGGGGTCCGCGTCGTCGGCGACCTCGACCTCGATCTCGGTCCAGGAGGTCTTTGGGCCCTTGGGGAGGCGTTCGGCGTGGACCGTGTCCACGGCGACCTCCGCGAGGAGCCCGCCGTCCGCGTCCACCAGGTGCCGGACGGCACGGGAGGAGCGGAGGCGGACGACCGGGACGATGTCCTCGGTGCGGGTACGGGAGCGGATCAGGGCCGCCAGGGAGGTCGGGAGGGACTTCGAGAGCGGGGCCCTGATCTCGTCGCGGACACCGGCCGCCACCGGGAACTTGAGGTGCCAGCCCTCGTCCCCGCCGCCCGTGCGGCGGCGCAGGGTCACCGAGTCCGCGGCCAGCCGCAGGCCCGGTGTGTCGTAGTAGACGGCGTCCAGTTCGGCGACGCCCCGGTCCTCCACCGAGGCGACGCCGGTCGCTCGGGTCAGGTCCGGCAACTCCGTCCGGGCCGTGGCTTCGTACTTCCGCTCGATCTCTCGCTTCGTCTCCGCCATGCATCGAATCTAGACGGGATGCGGACGAAACGGGAGCCCGCCTCAGGCCGTCATCGGCCGCTGCACCCTGATGGACTGGAGGAGTCCGATCGCCACCCACACCGCGAACATCGACGAGCCGCCGTACGACACGAACGGCAGCGGAAGACCGGCCACCGGCATGATGCCGAGCGCCATCCCGATGTTCTCGAAGGACTGGAAGGCGAACCAGGCGATGATGCCGGCCGCGACGACCGTGCCGTAGAGCTCGGTCGTCTCGCGGGCGATCCGGCAGGCACGCCAGAGGATCACGCCCAGCAGCACGATGATCAGTCCGCCACCGAGGAAGCCGAGCTCCTCACCCGCCACGCTGAAGATGAAGTCGGTCTGCTGTTCGGGTACGAACTGGCCGCTGGTCTGGTGGCCGTTGAACAGCCCCGCGCCGTACAGACCGCCGGAGCCGATCGCGATGCGCGCCTGGTTGGTGTTGTAGCCGACGCCCGCCGGGTCGAGCTCGGGGTTGGCGAAGGCGGCGAAGCGGTTGATCTGGTACTCGTCGAGCAGGCCGAGCGCGGTGACCAGGACCGCGCCGACCACGCCCGCGCCGATCAGGCCGAGGACCCAGCGGTTGGAGGCGCCGGAGGCGAGGAGCACGCCGAGCACGATGACCGCCATGACCATCACCGAGCCGAGGTCCGGCATCAGCATGACGATGGCCATCGGGAGCGCGGCGAGGAGCAGGGCCTTGGCGACGGTCCGGTGGTCGGGGTGCACCTGGTCGCCCGCGTCGACCTTCGCCGCGAGCAGCATCGCCATGCCCAGGATGATCGTGATCTTCACGAACTCGCTGGGCTGGAGCGAGAGGCCGCCGATCACGAGCCAGGCGTGCGCGCCGTTGATGGTGGCGCCGAGCGGGGTGAGGACGGCGAGGATCAGCAGGATCGAGATGCCGTAGAGGATCGGGACGGCGCCGCGCAGGGTGCGGTGGCCGAGCCAGATCGTGCCGATCATCAGGGCGACGCCGATGCCGGTGTTCATCGAGTGCCGGAACAGGAAGGCGTACGGGTCGCCCGCGTTCAGCTCGGTGCGGCCGCGGGTGGCGGACCAGACGAGCAGCGCGCCGACGAAGGACAGGGCGAGCGCGGAGAGCAGGATCGGCCAGTCGAGCCGGCGCACCACCGAGTCGCGGGCGGCGAGCTTCGCCCAGGTGCCGCGCTCGGGGGCGTACCGCGAGACGGAGAAGCCGTGAGGTGCGGTCATCGGTTCAGTCTCCAGTCCTGGCGGGCGGGCCCGCGAGCGGCGGCTGTTCCTGGGCCTTGTCCGGGTCGACGAGCTGCGCCGCGGGGTCGTACGCCTTGACGTCCGGCGCGTCGATGGAGCCGTCCGGCTGGACCTTCGGCAGCGTCGACTGCGGCTTGGGCAGCAGGGCCCGCTTGAGGTCCTGGTTGCCGGAGTCGTCGAGGCCGTAGAGGGCGTCGTAGATGTTGCGCACGGCGGGGCCGGAGGCGCCGGAGCCCGTACCGCCCTGGGCGATCGTCATGACGATGGTGAAGTCGTCGGTGTACGTGGCGAACCAGGAGGTCGTCTGCTTGCCGTAGACCTGCGCGGTGCCCGTCTTGGCGCGCATCGGGATCTTGTCGTTCGGCCAGCCGCCGAACCGCCAGGCGGCGGTGCCGCCGGGCTCGACGACCGAGCGGAGCCCCTTGTCGAGGTTCCGGATCGTCTGGGCGTCGACCGGCAGCTTGCCGTGGGCCTGGGGCTTGATCTCCCGGACGCTCTTGCCGTCGGGGCTGATCACGGCCTTGCCGACGGTGGGGTTGAAGAGCGTGCCGCCGTTGCTGATGGCGGCGTAGGCGGTGGCCATCTGGATCGGGGTGACGAGGACGTCTCCCTGGCCGATGGCGTAGTTGATGCTGTCGTAGGCCTTCAGCTGGTTGCCTTCGAGGCAGCTCTCGTAGGCGATCTGCTCGACGTACGTGCCGCCCTTCTTGCCCTGCTTGCACCAGGAGTCCTTGTTGGCCTCCCAGAACTTCTGCTTCCACTGGCGGTCGGGGATCCGGCCGCTGACCTCGTTCGGCAGGTCGACGCGGGTCTCGGCGCCCAGACCGTAGTCCCGGGCGGTCCGGTAGAACCAGTCGTGGGCGTTCTTGTTGGGCTTGAGCCCGCCGTCGCGCTGCCACTCCTTGTGCCCGAGGGCGTAGAAGACGGTGTTGCAGGAGAACTTGAGCGCGTCGCCCAGGGTGATCGGGCCGTGCCCCTGGGACTCGAAGTTCGCGAAGCTGCGGCCGCCCAGGCTGTACGAGCTGCTGCACATGTACGTGTCGTTGAAGTCGTACCCGGCCCGCACGGCGGCGCTCGCCGAGACCACCTTGAAGATGGAGCCGGCCGGGGCCTGGCCCTGGATGGCCCGGTTGAGCAGCGGGTAGTTGGAATCCTTGCTGGTGAGCTGCGCGTAGTCCTTGCCGGAGATGCCGCCGACCCAGGCGTTGGGGTCGTAGTCGGGCTGGGAGGCCATCGCGACGACCCGGCCGGTCTTCGACTCCATGACGACGACGGCGCCGGAGTCCGCCTCGTACGGGCGGCCGGTGATCTTGTCCGTCTCCTTGCGCACGGTCTGCATCGCCTGGTGGAGCTCGTACTCGGCGACCGCCTGCACCCGGGCGTCGATGCTGGTGACGAGGGTGGAGCCGGGCACGCCGGCCTCGGCCTCGGTCTGGCCCATCACGCGGCCGACCTTGTCCACCTCGTAGGAGGTGACGCCCGCCTTGCCGCGCAGCTCCTTGTCGTAGGTCCGTTCGAGGCCGGAGCGGCCGACCTGGTCGGAGCGCAGATGCGGCGAGTCGGTGTCCTTGGCCTTCTGGATCTCCTCGTCGGTGACCGGCGAGAGGTAGCCGAGCACCTGTGCGGTGCGGGCCTTGCCGGGTGCCGTGTAGCGGCGTACGGCGGTGAGTTCCGCGGTGATCCCGGGGAAGTCCTCGGTGCTCTCCCGGATCCGTAGGGCCTGCTGGGTGGTGGCCTCGTCGGTGATCGGGATCGGCTGGTAGGGGGAACCGTTCCAGCAGGGCTTCGGCGTCTCGGAGTCGCAGAGCCGGACCTTGTCCATGACGTCCTTGGGCGCCATGCCCAGGACGCCCGCGAGACGGGTGAGGACGGCCTTGCCGTCGTCCTTCATCTTCATCAGGTCGGTGCGGGACGCGGAGACCACGAGCCGGGTCTCGTTGTCGGCGAGCGGGACGCCCCGCGCGTCGAGGATGGAGCCGCGCACGGCCGGCTGGACGACCCGCTGGACGTGGTTGCTCTTCGCCTCCTCGGTGTACTCCTTGCCGTTGCGGATCTGGAGGTACCAGAGGCGTCCGCCGAGGGTGAGGAGCAGGGAGAAGACCAGGATCTGGATGATGACGAGCCGGACCTGGACCCTGGGGGTCCGTCCGGTCTCCGGGATGTTGCTCATGCTGCCGGTGCCCCCTCGGTCACAGTCGCTTGACTCCCTTGATGCGGCCCGCGCGGGCCGCTCTGGTGCGCGCGGCCTTGACGCGCAGCCCCCCGCGCTGGGTGCCGATCTGCAGGCCGGTGCCCGAACTGAGCCAGCCGGAGGCGACGTCGGTTCCGGTGGAGGTGTCGGCCGCGAGCGGGTCGTTGTCCGCGCGCCGGGCCAGGGCCATGATCAGCGGCACCGTGAAGGGCGCGAGGAGCAGGTCGTAGACGGCCGCGGTGAACAGCAGGAAGCCGAGGCCGACATGGCGGGCGGCGGTGTCGCCGACGAGGGCGCCGACACCCGCGTACAGCAGGGTGGAACCGATGGACGCGGCGACGACCACGGCCATCGGGCCGCTCGCGGACTTGAGCCGGCCGTTGTCGGGGCGGGCCAGTCCGGCGAGGTAGCCGATGACGCAGAGGACCAGGGCGTAGCGGCCGGCGGCGTGGTCGGCGGGCGGGGCGAGGTCGGCGAGGAGGCCGGCCCCGAAACCGATGAGCGAGCCGCTGACGGGGCCGTACACCAGCGCGAGGCCGAGGACGGTCAGCAGGACGAGGTCGGGTACGGCGCCGGGGAGCTGGAGGCGCGCGAGGACGGAGACCTGGATGACCAGGGCGACGACGACGAGGGCGGTGGAGAGCAGGATCCGGTTGAACTTCACGCGTCATTCCCCCTGCTGCTCGTTCTCGGGCTTCTGCCCCTGGCCCTGTTGCTGGCCCTGCTGCTGACCCTGGTCCTGCTGCCGGCCGTCCGGAGGCGGCGGGGTGACCGTGACGGTGACGGTCGGGGCGGGCTTGGGCTTGGGCGGCAGGACCGCGTCGCGCGGGTTGGTGCGCGGTGCCTGGACGACGACGCCGACGATGTCGAGCTTGGAGAAGCCGACGTACGGCCGGACGTAGATGTTGCGGGTGAGGCCGCCGCCCAGCGGGTCGACACGGACCACCTCGCCGACGGGGACGCCGGGGACGAAGGGCTTGTCGGCCTGCGAGCCGAAGGTGACGAGCCGGTCGCCGGCCTTCACCTTCGCCTTGCCGTTGAGCAGCTGGACGAGGAGCGGTCCGTTGCCCTGGCCGGTGGCGAAGCCGAGTTCGGCCGAGTTCTCCATGCGGGTGCCGACGGTGAAGTCGGGGTCGCTGGCGAGGAGCACGGTCGCGGTGGACGGCCCCACGGTGGTGACGCGGCCGACGAGGCCGGAGCCGTTCAGCACGGTCATGTCCCGTTGGATGCCGTCGTTGGCGCCGGCGTCGATGGTGACGGTCCAGGAGAAGCCCTGGGCCGCTCCTATCGCGATGACCTCGGCGCCCTTGATGCCGTACTGCCCGGCACCGGCCGTCTTGAGCAGGGTGTCGAGCTCGCGCAGACGGCTGCGGTTGCGGTCGTCGCTGCCGAGCTTGGTCTTGAGCGCGGCGTTCTCACGCTCCAGGGCGGCGAGGCGGTCGTGCCGCTCGCCGGAGTCGCGTACCGCCCCTATGGCGTTGCCGATGGGATCGACGGCTGCCGCGACGCCGTTCTCGACCGGTCCGAAGACCGTGGCGGCTGCCTGCCGGGCGCCGTCGACCGGTGACTCCTCGCCGCCGCGGATGTCCACCGTGATCAGTGCGAACGCGATGGCGATCAGCAGCACCAGGAGCAGCCGGCTCTCTCGTGTGTCCCTCACGTGCGGCGGCCGTGCCTTTCCTCTGGGTTCGGTTGTTCGGTGCGGTGTCGTGATATCAACGATCGGCTGCACGGGTGGTCTTGCCACCCGTGCAGCCGAATCGAGGCGAAGAGCTACGCACTTGTTATCGGCGGGGCTGCGAGTCCAGGACCTGCTGGAGCGCCTCGAACTCCTCCACGCACTTGCCGGAGCCCAGCGCCACCGAGTCCAGCGGATCCTCGGCGATGTGGATCGGCATCCCGGTCTCGCGGCGCAGCCGCTCGTCCAGGCCGCGCAGCAGGGCGCCACCACCCGTGAGAACGATGCCGCGGTCCATCACGTCACCGGAGAGCTCGGGCGGGCACTTGTCGAGCGTCGTCTTCACGGCGTCGACGATGGCGTTGACCGGCTCCTCGATGGCCTTGCGGACCTCGGCGGCCGAGATGACCACGGTCTTGGGCAGACCGGAGACGAGGTCACGACCGCGGATCTCGGTGTGCTCGTCCTTGTCGAGGTCGTAGGCCGAGCCGATGGTGATCTTGATCTGCTCGGCGGTCCGCTCACCGAGGAGGAGCGAGTACTCCTTCTTGATGTGCTGGATGATCGCGTTGTCGAGCTCGTCGCCGGCCACCCGGATGGACTGTGCCGTGACGATTCCGCCGAGCGAGATCACGGCGACCTCGGTGGTGCCGCCACCGATGTCGACGACCATGTTGCCCGTGGCCTCGTGGACCGGCAGGCCCGAGCCGATGGCCGCGGCCATGGGCTCCTCGATGATGTGCACCTGTCGGGCGCCGGCCTGGGTCGAGGCCTCGATGACGGCGCGGCGCTCCACTCCGGTGATGCCGGAGGGCACGCAGACGACGACTCGGGGGCGGGCCAGGTAGCGGCGCTTGTGGATCTTGAGGATGAAGTAGCGGAGCATCCGCTCGGTGATCTCGAAGTCGGCGATCACACCGTCCTTCAGGGGCCGTACGGCGACGATGTTGCCGGGCGTACGGCCGATCATCTTCTTGGCCTCGGCGCCGACCGCCAGGATGCCGCCGGTGTTGGTGTTGATCGCGACGACGGACGGCTCGTTCAGAACGATGCCTCGACCCCTGACGTACACCAGCGTGTTGGCGGTCCCGAGGTCGACAGCCATGTCACGGCCGATGAACGACATTGAGTTCCCCTTGTTTCCCATGAGGATGCGTCGGGCCTTCCCAGTCGGAGCGTTGACGGCTTCTCAGGTAGGCGAGGTGGTGGGTGTTCAGGTGCTACGGCGTGGAGTTTTCCATCGTAGTGCCGCCCACACGGATACCGCGCGGTGGTCCACCTCTGTACAGGTGACGACAGGACGGTGCGATGCGTTCCCGCTCGCACCGTTCATATGCCCGGGGGCGACCGAAATTCCTTCGGTCGCCCCAGGTTCGTTGCGGTGGATGGCTGACATCGGGTCAGAACGGGTGATTCTCTGACGAAACCGACTGAGCCGTCAGACCTCGCGGTCGCGGGTCACGCCAGGCCGGGGAAGAAGATCTTCATCTCCCGAATGGCGGACTCCTCGGAGTCCGAGGCGTGGATCAGGTTCTCGCGGACGATGGTGCCGAAGTCGCCGCGGATGGAGCCGGGCGTGGCGGCGATCGGGTCGGTCGGGCCGGCGAGGGTCCGCAGGCCTTCGATGACCCGCTCGCCCTCGACGACCAGGGCGACGACGGGGCCGGACTGCATGAAGCCCATCAGCGGCTCGTAGAAGGGCTTGCCCTTGTGCTCGCCGTAGTGCTGCTCCAGCGTCTCCTGGCTCAGCTCGCGCAGTTCGAGCGCGGAGATGGTCCAGCCGGCCTTGCGCTCGATACGGCCGATGATCTCGCCGATCAGGCCACGGCGGACGGCGTCGGGCTTGAGCAGGACGAGCGTGCGCTGGCTCACGGTGGGGACTCCTTCAAATCCGGTGTGCGGGACTCAGAGGCTACAGGGCCGCGACCGCCGCCGATTACTCAGCGTCAAGCCCTCCCCAACCGGCCTCCGGGCCCGGTCGGCCAGGCCCTCCGCCGGCCGGTCGCCCCGGTCCGACACCGGCCCCCGACCGGGTCACGGACTCCTCAGCCCGCCTCGGGCTCGGGGCCCGCCGCCTCCGCCTGGGCGGCCCAGCGGGCCTTCACCGCGTCGATCTTCGCGCCGTAGTGGCAGGAGGCCCACCACAGGGCGGCGAAGGCCGCACCGAGGAAGAACATCACCGGGACGACGAACCCGCTCGCGATCAGGGCGATCTGCAGCGCCCAGCCCAGCTGGACGCCGCCCGGACGGGTGATCATCCCGCAGAGCAGCACCGACAGCAGCATCGCGACACCGCAGACCCACCAGACCGTGGCCATCGACAGGCTGTCGTCCTTCATGGCGACGAGCCCGGCGAAACCGATCACGAAGAACTCGCCGATCAGCGTCGAGGCACAGAGCGTACGCATCGGATTCAGCGCCTTCCCAGCAGCAGCCGGGCGTCCCCGACGGTGAAGATCGAACCGGTCACCAGCACACCCGCACCACTGAATTCGCCCTCTTCCTCCGCAAGGGTGATCGCGGCCTCGATCGCGTCGTCGAGTCGGGGCTCGACGACCACACGGTCCTCACCGAAGACCTCCACGGCGATCGCCGCGAGCGCGTCGACGTCCGTGGCGCGCGGGTTGGAGTTCGCCGTGACGACGACCTCGGCGAAGATCGGCTCGAACGCTTCGAGCAGGCCCTTGGCGTCCTTGTCGGAGCTGGTGGAGACCACGCCGATGAGCCGGGAGAAGCCGAACGACTCGCTGACGCCGTCGGCCGTGGCCCGGGCGCCGTGCGGATTGTGCGCCGCGTCCAGGATGACCGTCGGCGACTTGCGGACGACCTCCAGGCGCCCCGGGGAGGCCACCGAGGCGAAGGCGCGCCGGATCGTGTCGACGTCCAGGGTGCGGGCGTGCTCCGCGCCGATCCCGAAGAAGGCCTCGACGGCCGCCAGGGCGACCGCCGCGTTGTGCGCCTGGTGCGCGCCGTGCAGCGGCAGGAAGATCTCGCCGTACTCGCCGCCGAGCCCGCGCAGCGTGACGAGCTGGCCGCCGACCGCGACCTCGCGGGAGACGATGCCGAACTCCATGCCCTCGCGGGCGACCGTGGCGTCGACCTCGACGGCCTTCTTCAGCATGACCTGGGCCGCGTCCACCGGCTGCTGGGCGAGGACGACCGTCGCGCCCTGCTTGACGATCCCGGACTTCTCCACCGCGATCTCGCCGGGCGTGCCGCCCAGCCGGTCGGTGTGGTCCAGGTCGATCGGCGTGACGACGGCGACCTGGGCGTCGATCACGTTCGTCGCGTCCCAGGTGCCGCCCATGCCGACCTCGACGACCGCCACGTCCACCGGCGCGTCGGCGAAGGCCGCGTACGCCATCCCGGTGAGGACCTCGAAGAAGGAGAGGCGGTACTCCTCGCGGGAGTCGACCAGCTCCACGTACGGCTTGATGTCCTGGTACGTCTCGATGAACCCCTCGGCGGAGATCGGGGCGCCGTCCAGGCTGATCCGCTCGGTGATCGACTGCACGTGGGGCGAGGTGTACCGCCCGGTGCGCAGCTCGAACGCGGCGAGCAGCGCCTCGATCATCCGGGCCGTCGACGTCTTGCCGTTCGTCCCGGTGATGTGGATGGAGGGGTACGCGCGCTGGGGCTCGCCGAGGACGTCCATGAGCGCCGCGATGCGCGCCACCGAGGGCTCCAGCTTGGTCTCGCCCCAGCGGGTCGACAGCTCGGTCTCGACCTCGCGGAGCGCCTTGTCCACCTCCGGGTCGGCCGGCCGGGCGGGCACGGGGTCACCCTGGGGCGGACCGGACTGCGCGCGCAGCGTACGGCTGCCGGCCTCGATCACCGCCAGGTCGGGGTCTCGGTCGGTCTCGGAGGTGACGATGTCGTCGAACGGGTCGGACTCGCCGGAATGGTCGCGGGGCTCACTCACGGGCCCAGTCTACGGAGGGGTACCGACAGGACCATGGACCCACCCCTTTCGGGACTTTCGGCCCACCGTCCGCCGGGCCGGCCCGGCAAACTTGGCGATCATGGACATAGGGATCGACCTCGGCACCGCCAACACCCTCCTCTACGCCCGCGGCCAGGGCATCGTGCTCAACGAACCGTCGGTGGTGGCGGTCAAGGAGGGATCGAGGTCGGCGCTCGCGGTCGGCACGGAGGCGAAGGAGACGATCGGCCGGACCCCCGGTTCGATCACGGCGATCCGCCCGCTGCGGGACGGGGTGATCAGCGACTACGAGGCCGCCGAGGAGATGATCCGGCACTTCGTCCGCAAGGCCGTGAAGGGCCGCAGGCCGCGCACCCGGATGGTGGTGTGCGTGCCGAGCGGGGTGACGCCGGTGGAGCGGCGGGCGATCGTGCACGCCTCGCGCTCGGCGGGCGCCCGCGCGGTCCATCTTATCGAGGAGCCGATGGCGGCGGCGATCGGGGCGGGGCTGCCGGTCTCGGACCCGCGCGGCTCGATGGTCGTGGACATCGGCGGCGGTACGACGGAGGTGGCGGTGATCTCGCTCGGCGGCATCGTCACGGCGCGGTCGATCCGGGTGGGCGGCGACCGGCTGGACGCGGCGATCACCGACCACGTACGCAAGGAGCACGCGCTGCTGATCGGCGAGCGCACGGCGGAGGACGTGAAGGTGGCGATCGGCTCGGCCTGGCCGGTGCCGGGCGAGGAGGAGCGGGAGCGGGCGACGTTCACGGTACGGGGCCGGCAGAGGGTCAGCGGGCTGCCGAGGACGCTGGGGCTGACGGTGCCGGAGGTACGGGCGGCCCTGGACGAGCCGGTGGAGGCGATCATCGCGGCGGTGCGCACGACGCTGGAGGAGTGCCCGCCGGAGCTCTCGGGCGACGTGATGGAGCACGGCATCGTCCTCACGGGCGGCGGCGCGCTGCTGCCGGCCCTGGACCTGCGGCTGGCCTCGGCGACCGGCATCCCGGTCTTCGTCGCGGACGACCCGCTGGACTGCGTGGTCCTCGGCTCGGGCCGCTGCGTGGAGGACTTCGACAGCCTGGAGCGGCTGCTCGGACGGGCGGAGAAGGGCCGCTGAGCCGGGCCCGGACGCGCGGAGAACCGCCGCTGAGCCGGGCCCGGACGCGCGGAGAACCGCCGCTGAGCCCGGCCCGGACGCGCGGAGAGCGGCCGCTGAGCCCGGCCCGGACGCGCGGAGAACCGCCGCTGAGCCCGGCCCGGACGCGCGGAGAACCGCCGCTGAGCCCGGCCCGGACGCGCGGAGAACCGCCGCTGAGCCCGGCCCCCGCGAGCCCGGCCTGATCGGCAGCGCGCCCTAGGGACGGTCGAGGCCCGTCGGGAGGAGGGCCGTGACCGTGTACGTGTCGCCGTCCGGGCCGGCCGACAGGCTGCCGCCCATGCTGTCGACCCGCTCCCGCATGGAGAACAGCCCGGTGCCCGTCGAGACCGGGACGCGGTCCGGCGGGGTCACGGGGAGCGGGTTGCGGACCTCGACGCGCAGATCCCGGCCGGTCAGCGAGATCGTCACGGTCACCGTCAGCCCCGGTGCGTGCTTGGCCGCGTTGGTCAGACACTCCTGGACGACCCGATGGACGGCCGTCTGGCGCAGCGGGGAGAGCGCCTTCGCCTCCTCGGCGACCACGAGGTCGACCGGGCTGCCCATCCGCTCGCTCTCCTCCGCGAGCGCGACAAGCCCGTCGAGACCCCGCGCCTCCGCGCCCCCGTCGGCGCGCCGCACGATCGTCTCGTTCAGCATGTGGTGGGCCCGCCGGGCGGTGTCCGCGAGCTCCTCGAAGTCCTTCTGGTGCGCGTCGCCCCTGGCCCGTACGGCGAGGACCTCGGAGCGCACGGCGAGCACGGTCAGCTCGCGGCCCACCAGGTCGTGGACGTCCCGGCCGACCGAGATCCGCTCCTCCTGGACGGCCTGGCGCGCGGCCGCCTCGGCGCGGTGGGACTCCAGGGCGCGCACCAGGTCCTGGCGGTACGCGGCGATGCCGACACCGGCCGCGAGGACACCGATGGGCACGACGAGGCTGAGGAACTCGCTCACCGTCTCCCCGTGCCGGGCCGGCCATCCGGGCAGCTGGAAGAGCGCGTACGCCACGGCCACGTAGAGCACGGTGGCGACGACGGCGACCCTACGACCCCGGAACCGGCCCAGCGAGTAGAGCGCGAACTGGATCATCGTCAGCTCGTGCAGCCACCCCATGAGCGCGAGGGCCACCAGGTACGGGAACCACGGCAGCCTGCGCCGCAGGGCGAGGGTCGAGGCGCCGGCGGCGAGGACCAGGGACGCGGTGATCCCGGTCAGCGAGTTGTCCGCGCGCGCCAGGCCCGGCACGTCCAGGGACATCAGCGCGAAGGCGCTCAGCGCGGTGACGACGTCGAGGGCACGCGGCGATCCCGCCCACCGGTCCACGCGGCGGCGCAGCGCGGGGAAGGCGGGGCGGAGGGACATGCCCTCCATCATCCAAGGTCTTTGGACCCGGGCGGACTGACTTTGGTCATGAATGGTGTGATGTCACGCACCACGGACAAATGCGATGTACATGCCACCCGGGCAGCGGAAGGGGCCCGGAACCGTGAACCGGTTCCGGGCCCCTCCCCCGAGCTCGCGCGGGCGGTCAGGCCTGCGGCAGCCGCTCCAGCTGCGCCTGGATCCGGGCGATGTCCTCGTCCGCCTTGGCCAGCCGCGTACGGATCTTGTCCACGACGTTGTCGGGGGCCTTGGCGAGGAACGCCTCGTTGCCGAGCTTCCCGTTCGCCTGCGCCTTCTCCTTCTCGGCGGCGGCCAGGTCCTTGGCGAGCCGCTTGCGCTCCGCCGCCACGTCGATCGTGCCGGACAGGTCGAGCGCGACGGTGGCACCGGCGACCGGCAGGGAGGCGGTGGCGGCGAAGCCCTCGCCCTCCGGCTGGAGGCGCAGGAGCTGCCGGATGGCCGCCTCGTGCGGGGCGAGCGCGGTGCCGACGAGGTCCAGGCGGGCCGGGACCTTCTGACCGGGCTGGAGCCCCTGGTCCGACCGGAACCGGCGGACCTCGGTGACGACCTGCTGGACCAGCTCGATCTCCTTCTCGGCGGCCTCGTCACGGAAGCCGGAGTCGGTGGGCCAGTCGGCGATGACGAGCGACTCGCCGTCGGTCAGGGTGGTCCACAGGGCGTCCGTGACGAACGGGACGACCGGGTGAAGCAGTCGCAGCGTGACGTCGAGGACCTCGCCGAGGACGCGGCCGGAGACCTTCGCCTGCTCGCCGCCGGCGAAGAACGTCGTCTTCGACAGCTCGACGTACCAGTCGAAGACCTCGTCCCACGCGAAGTGGTACAGCGCGTCGGCGAGCTTCGCGAACTGGTAGTCGTCGTAGTACGCGTCCACCTGCGCGACGGTCTTGTTGAGCCGGGCCAGGATCCAGCGGTCGGTGGCCGACATCTCCGAGGCGTCCGGCAGCGGGCCCTCGACCGTCGCACCGTTCATCAGCGCGAAGCGCGTGGCGTTCCAGATCTTGTTGGCGAAGTTGCGGGATGCCTTGACCCAGTCCTCGCCGATCGGGACGTCCGCGCCCGGGTTGGCGCCGTTGGCCAGGGTGAAGCGGACGGCGTCGGAGCCGTACGCGTCCATCCAGTCCAGCGGGTCGACCGCGTTGGGGTTGGACTTCGACATCTTCTTGCCGAACTCGTCGCGGACGAGGCCGGTCAGGGCGATGGTGTGGAACGGCGCGACGCCGTCCATCGCGTAGAGACCGAACATCATCATCCGGGCGACCCAGAAGAAGATGATGTCGTGGCCGGTCAGCAGGACGTCGGTCGCGTAGAACTTCTTCAGGTCCGGGGTCTTCTCCGGCCAGCCGAGGGTGGAGAAGGGCCACAGGCCCGAAGAGAACCAGGTGTCGAGGACATCCGAGTCCTGGGTCCAGCCCTCACCCGTCGGCGGCTGCTCGTCGGGTCCGACACAGACGACCTCGCCGTCCGGGCCATACCAGATCGGGATGCGGTGGCCCCACCACAGCTGGCGCGAGATGCACCAGTCGTGCATGTTGTCGACCCAGTCGAAGTACCGCTTCTCCATCTCCTGCGGGTGGATCTTGACCCGGCCGTCGCGGACGGCGTCACCGGCCGCCTGGGCGAGCGGGCCGACCTTGACCCACCACTGCAGCGAGAGCCGCGGCTCGACCGTGGTCTTGCAGCGGGAGCAGTGGCCGACGGAGTGCATGTACGGGCGCTTCTCGGCGACGATCCTGCCCTGCTCGCGCAGCGCGCCGACGATCGTCGAGCGAGCCTCGAAACGGTCGAGGCCGAGGAAGGGCCCATGGACGGTGATGACACCGTGCTCGTCCATGACCGTCAGCGAGGGCAGCCCGTGACGCTGGCCGATGGCGAAGTCGTTCGGGTCGTGCGCCGGGGTCACCTTGACGGCGCCGGTGCCGAACTCAGGGTCGACGTGGGTGTCCGCGACAACCGGGATGGTGCGGTCGGTCAGCGGCAGCTTGATCTGCCGACCGATGAGATGGGCGTACCGCTCGTCGTCCGGGTGGACGGCGACGGCGGTGTCGCCCAGCATCGTCTCGGCCCGCGTGGTGGCGACGACCAGGCTGTCCTCGCCGTCGCCGTAGCGGATCGAGACCAGCTCACCGGCGTCGTCCTGGTACTCCACCTCGATGTCGGAGATGGCCGTCAGGCAGCGCGGGCACCAGTTGATGATGCGCTCGGCGCGGTAGATCAGCTCGTCGTCGTAGAGCTTCTTGAAGATCGTCTGAACGGCCTTGGACAGACCCTCGTCCATGGTGAACCGCTCACGGGACCAGTCGACACCGTCGCCGAGGCGGCGCATCTGGCCGAGGATCCTGCCGCCGTACTCGTCCTTCCACTGCCAGACCCGCTCGGTGAATTCCTCGCGGCCCAGGTCGTGGCGGGACTTGCCCTCCTCGGCGAGCTGCTGCTCGACCTTGTTCTGGGTGGCGATGCCGGCGTGGTCCATACCGGGCAGCCACAGGGACTCATAGCCCTGCATGCGCTTGCGGCGGGTCAGGGCGTCCATGAGGGTGTGCTGGAAGGCATGCCCCAGGTGGAGCGACCCCGTGACGTTCGGCGGCGGGATGACGATGGTGAACGGCGGCTTCTCGCTCTTCGCGTCGGCCTCGAAGTAACCCCGCTCTACCCAGCGCTCGTACAGCTTCCCCTCTACTTCGGCCGGCGCGTACTGGGTCGGCAGTTCGGGGTTGGCTGCTGGCTGCTGCTGAGTGTTCTCGGTCACGGGGTCAGTTTAGGGGTGCGACAGGGCTGTCCCGAAACCCGATAGTTCCGTAACGGTGTGCCCCCCGCCGCCCTCGTGGGGCAAGGCTTCCGACAGGATGTTCGCTACGCATAAACATCCTGTGAGGGGAACCTGTCCATGAGCTACAACCAGCCGGGCCCGTACGGCGGTCAGCCTCAGCAGCCCGGGCCGTACGGCCAGCCGGGCCCGTACGGCCAGCAGCCGGGCCCCTACGGCCAGCAGCCGCAGGCTCCGCAGCCCGGTTACGGCTACCCCCAGCAGGCGCCCCAGGGCGTGCCGCCGCAGCAGCAGCCCGGTCAGTACGGCTACCCGCAGCAGCAGGGCCCGTACGGCCAGCCTCCCCAGCAGCCCCCGTACGGCCAGCAGCCCGGCGGCTACATGCCGCCCCCGCCGCCCGCCCCGAAGAAGAAGACGGGGTTGATCGTCGGCGCCTCGGTCGTGGCGCTAGCGCTGGTCGCCGGTGGCGTGTGGTTCTTCACGCAGGGCGGTGGCGGCTCGTCGGTCGCGAACGACGGCCCGCACAAGCTGATCACGCCCGCCACCGTTCTGACCGAGTACAAGAAGGACGCCGCGAGCAACGACGGCGCCGGCAAGGACTCCCTGGCGGAGGCCGAGAAGAACGGCGTGAAGAACGCCAAGGAGGTCAACGCCTCCTACAAGGTCGAGGACAAGGCCAACCCGCTCGGCGGCAAGCTGATCTCCTTCAGCGGTCTCTACGGCGAGATCGACGACCCCGAGAAGGTCGTCGACAGCGTCTTCGCCTCCATCAAGGCGGAGGCCGAGAAGGACAAGGGCAAGGGCGACGAGCCGCAACTGGCGGGCAGCCCGCAGGCGTACGAGCCGGCGGACCTCGACGGCGCGGTCCTCAAGTGCCAGCAGGCCAAGGCGGAGGCCAACGCCTCGGAGGGCACCCCTGCCTTCTCGATGACGATGTGCGTCTGGGCCGACCACAGCACGGTGGGCTTCGTACTGCCGGTCGAGATGGCCTCCATGCTCTCGGGCAAGGCGAGCTCCGCCGAGGACGCCGCCGCCATCACCGCCAAGCTCCGCAAGGAAGTTCGCGTCAAGCTCTGACCCGACGCACACGGAGAGGGGCGCCCCCGCCGGGGGCGCCCCTCTTCTCGTGCGACTTGCGCGACTGTTGCGACTTGTGCGACTCGTGCGCGAGCGCGCTACGCGCTCTTCTCGTGCCGTCCGTCGTTCTTCACGATCCGCGGCACCAGCGTCGGGTTCACGTTGTTGTGGACGACGTCCGCCGTGATGACCACGCGGGCCACGTCCTTGCGGGACGGGACCTCGTACATCACCGACATGAGGACCTCTTCCATGATGGCCCGCAGGCCACGCGCGCCCGTGCCGCGCAGGATCGCCTGGTCGGCGATGGCCTCCAGGGCCGGGCGGTCGAAGTCCAGCTCCACGCCGTCGAGTTCGAAGAGGCGCTGGTACTGCTTGACCAGCGCGTTGCGCGGCTCGACGAGGATCTTGAGCAGGGCCTCGCGGTCGAGGTTGTGGACCGAGGTGATCACGGGGAGGCGGCCGATGAACTCCGGGATCATCCCGAACTTCACCAGGTCCTCCGGCATGACCTCCTGGAACTGATCGCTCGCCTCGATCTCGCGCTTGGAGCGGATCGTCGCCCCGAAGCCGATGCCCTTGGCGCCCGCCCGCGACTCGATGATCTTCTCCAGGCCGGCGAAGGCGCCGCCCACGATGAAGAGCACGTTCGTCGTGTCGATCTGGATGAACTCCTGGTGCGGGTGCTTCCGGCCGCCCTGCGGCGGGACGGAGGCCGTCGTGCCTTCCAGGATCTTCAGCAGGGCCTGCTGGACGCCCTCGCCCGAGACATCGCGCGTGATCGACGGGTTTTCGCTCTTACGGGCGACCTTGTCGATCTCGTCGATGTAGATGATCCCGGTCTCGGCCTTCTTGACGTCGTAGTCGGCCGCCTGGATCAGCTTGAGCAGGATGTTCTCGACGTCCTCGCCGACATAGCCGGCCTCCGTCAGCGCCGTCGCGTCGGCGATGGCGAACGGGACGTTGAGCATCCGGGCCAGCGTCTGCGCGAGGAGCGTCTTGCCGGAGCCCGTGGGTCCCAGCAGCAGGATGTTGGACTTCGCCAGCTCGATGGCGTCGTCACGGCCCGCGCCGCCGCCGTTCTCGCCGGCCTGGACGCGCTTGTAGTGGTTGTACACCGCGACCGAGAGGGCCTTCTTCGCGGGCTCCTGCCCCACGACGTACCCCTCGAGGAACTCGTAGATCTCGCGGGGCTTCGGGAGTTCCTCCCACCGCACCTCGCTCGTCTCCGCGAGTTCTTCCTCGATGATCTCGTTGCAGAGGTCGATGCACTCATCGCAGATGTACACACCGGGTCCCGCGATGAGCTTCTTCACCTGCTTCTGGCTCTTTCCGCAGAACGAGCACTTGAGCAGATCGCCGCCATCACCGATGCGTGCCACGAGGTGCTTCCCCTTCGCCTGGGAGCGCCTGGTTCAGCGACTCCTGGTGCCTCATATTCGACGGTACCTTGCCGGGCCCCCCGTTCGGGCCCCCCTTGGCACGGTTCACATGGTCGTGATTCGGCCACGCGGACCGTGCCAGGGGAAGGTCGAGCGTCAGGCTGCCGCGGCGGCCGTGCTCTTGCGGGTCGAGACGATCTGGTCGACCAGGCCGTACGCGAGGGCGTCCTCGGCCGTCAGGATCTTGTCGCGCTCGATGTCGTCGCGGATCTTCTCGATCGGCGTGGAGGAGTGCTTGGCCAGCATCTCCTCCAGCTGGGTGCGCATGCGCAGGATCTCGTTGGCCGCGATCTCCAGGTCGGAGAGCTGCTCACGGCCGGTGCCGCCGGACGGCTGGTGGATCAGCACGCGGGCGTTCGGCAGGGCCATCCGCTTGCCGGGCGTACCGGCGGCGAGCAGCACGGCCGCGGCGGAGGCCGCCTGGCCCATGCAGACCGTCTGGATGTCCGGCTTCACGAACTGCATCGTGTCGTAGATGGCCGTCAGCGCGGTGAAGGAGCCACCGGGGCTGTTGATGTAGATCGAGATGTCGCGGTCCGGGTCCATCGACTCCAGGCACAGCAGCTGCGCCATGACGTCGTTGGCGGAGGCGTCGTCGATCTGCACGCCGAGGAAGATCACGCGCTCCTCGAAGAGCTTCGCGTACGGGTCGTACTCGCGGATGCCCTGCGAGGTGCGCTCGACGAAGCGCGGGACCACGTAGCGGTTGTCCATCGGCGCGCCCGTGTAGAGGCCGCTCGGGGAGAGGTTGTTCTGCATCTGGTTGTTCACCGTCCTGGTGGCGTTCGGTGGGCTGGGTTCGTCAGCGGGCTGCCGGGCTCAGGCGCCCGTGCCGCCGCCGCCGGGAACGCCCGCGGCGTGGGTGATGATGTCGTCGATGAGGCCGTACTGCTTGGCCTCGTCCGCCGTGAACCAGCGGTCGCGGTCGCCGTCGCGGATGATCGCCTCGACGGTCTGGCCGGAGTGGTGCGCGGTGATCTCGGCCATCCGCTTCTTCGTGCGAAGGAGGTACTCGGCCTGGATCTTGATGTCCGAGGCGGTACCGCCGATGCCGGCGGAGCCCTGGTGCATCAGGACGTCGGTGTTCGGCAGCGCGAAGCGCTTGCCCGCGGCGCCGCCGGTCAGCAGGAACTGACCCATGGAGGCCGCCATGCCCATACCGATGGTGACGACGTCGTTCGGGATGTACTGCATGGTGTCGTAGATGGCCATGCCGGCCGTCACCGAGCCACCGGGGCTGTTGATGTAGAGGTAGATGTCCTTCTCGGGGTCTGCGGCGAGGAGAAGCATCTGCGCGGTGATCTTGTTGGCGATCTCGTCGTCGACCTGCTGGCCGAGGAAGATGATCCGCTCGCCGAGCAGCCGGTTGTAGACATGGTCGCCGAGGCCACCACCGATGGACGGCTCACCCGCGGCGTAAGGCTTCAGATTCGTCACGTATCCACCTGCTCGTCTCCGACGGCCCTGCTCCGGCCGTCTCAGCGTCTCGTTCAGAGGGCAGTGCCCTCGTATTCATGGACCCTAACGCGCAGGTAGGACAACGCCATCCCGGTTCCCGAACTGTTCGCTGGGAGCGCAAGGTTACTGGGGGCTCACAGGGCCCGCATACGGCCACGGGCCCGGCGCACAGCAGTGCGTCCGGGCCCGTGGACCAGGGGTTCGGCGCGCGGCCTGGGCCCCGTTACTTGTCTTCGTCGGTCTCGACGTCGCCGGTGACGGCCTCGACCGTCTCGGTGGCGGCCTCGTCCTCGTCGTCCTCGAGGTCGACGGTCTCACCGTTGGTGTCGACGACCTTGGCGGCCTCGACGACGACCGCGAGGGCCTTGCCGCGGGCGACCTCGCCGACGAGCATCGGCACCTGGCCACCCTCGACGACGGCCTGGGCGAACTGGTCGGGGGACATGCCGGAGGAGGCGGCGCGGCGCATGAGGTGCTCGGTGAGCTCCTCCTGGCTGACGTTCAGCTTCTCCTTGTTGACGAGCTCATCGAGGATGAACTGCGTCTTGATGCCCTTCTCGGCCTGCTCCTTGGTCTCGGCCAGGAACTCCTCCTCGGTCTTGCCCTGGATCTCCAGGTACTTCGCGAGGTCGAGGCCCATCTGGCCGAGCTGGTGGTGCTCCAGGTTGTGCTTGCGGGTGTTGATCTCGTCCTCGAGGAGCTTCTCGGGGATCGGGACCTCAGCCAGCTTCAGCAGCTCGTCGAGGACGCGCTCCTGGGCCTGGGTGGCCTGGTCGAACTGCTTCATGTTCTCGAGGCGCTTGCGGCTGTCGGCCTTGAGCTCGTCGAGGGTGTCGAACTCCGACGCGAGCTGCGCGAAGTCGTCGTCCAGCTCGGGGAGCTCGCGGGCGGCGACGGCGGCGACCTTGACGGTGACCTCCGCGTCCTTGCCCTCGGCGGAGCCGCCCTTCAGCTGCGAGGTGAAGGTGGCCTCGCCGCCGGCCTCCAGGCCGGTGACGGCCTCGTCGATGCCGTCGAGGAGCTCGCCGGAACCGATGGTGTACGAGACGCCCTGGGCGACACCGTCGGGGAGGACCTCGCCGTCGACCTTGGCCTCGAGGTCGATGGTGAGGACGTCACCGTCGGCGGCGGCGCGCTCGACCGGGTTGGTGG
This sequence comes from Streptomyces sp. NPDC090127, assembly GCF_044746945.1. Taxonomy (NCBI): domain Bacteria; kingdom Bacillati; phylum Actinomycetota; class Actinomycetes; order Kitasatosporales; family Streptomycetaceae; genus Streptomyces; species Streptomyces sp. NPDC090127. Next base: position 191,051 of record NZ_JBIVDE010000006.1, read on the forward strand.
AGGCGAAGCGCTCGCGCAGCTGCTCCACGGACTTCTCGACGTCCTCGTCGGTGACCTCGACCGCGTCGACGGTGACCTCGATGCCGGAGTAGTCCGGGATCTCGATCGTCGGGCGGATGTCGACCTCGGCGGTGAAGGCCAGCAGCTCGCCGTCCTTCAGCTCGGTGATGTCGACCTCGGGCTGACCCAGCGGGTTGACCTCGGCCTCGTTGACCGCCTCGGTGTAGAACTTCGGGAGGGCGTCGTTGACGGCCTCCTCCAGCACCGCACCACGGCCGAACCGCTGGTCGATCACACGAGCCGGGATCTTGCCCTTGCGGAAGCCCTTGACCGTGACCTGCTGGTTGATCTTCTTGTACGCCGCGTCGAGGCTGTCCTTGAGCTCCTCGAAGGGCACCTCGACAGTGAGCCGAACCCGGGTCGGGTTCAGGGTCTCCACGGCGCTCTTCACGGTTCGGTCTCCTTGGTGGCTGATTCTTGGATTCTGCCGATGCCGCTTGGTCAGCGGTTCCGGCCGATCGGCCCGGTCAGAGAGACACACGGGCACGCAGCTTGCATAGTAACCGCAAGCGGGATGAGGCCCACAACGCGATCTTGTGTTCCGTGATCTTGGTGGTCGGGGTGGCGGGATTTGAACCCACGGCCTTCCGCTCCCAAAGCGGACGCGCTACCAAGCTGCGCCACACCCCGTCGGTGCGACACGTAGGGTACATGCACGGAGACAGTGCGACGCCCCCTCTTCATGGGGCGTGCGGGGACACCCCGGGACCCGCTACGATGCTGTCCGTGCCGCGGCCCTCGTGACCTGCGGCGCGTCGTCTGCGGGCGTAGCTCAATGGTAGAGCCCTAGTCTTCCAAACTAGCTACGCGGGTTCGATTCCCGTCGCCCGCTCCATGTGGCTCAGGGCCAGGTCGGAGGTTCATCCTCCGGTCTGGCCCTTTGTCGTTCCCGGACGGCGCCTCTCCCGATGCCGGAGTCGGCGTGCCGCCGCAGAATGGGACTGGCCGTGTTTCTCCCTTTGTTCTGCCGCATCGGAGGCAGCCGTGAAGGACCTGAAGTTCGAGCAGAAGCGGTCGCTGTCCCGGATCGAGGCGGCGGACCAGCTGACGGCGCTGGCGGACGCGCTGCGCGAGGGCGGCGAGGTGGAGCTGGAGATCGGCTCCGGGATCCTGAGTCTGCGGATCCCCGACGACCTCCGCGGCGAGGTGGAGTTCGAGGTCGGGGACGGCGAGATCGAGCTGGAGATCGAACTCAGCTGGCCGACGGGCAGGCGCCGGAAGGCTCCCGCCGCGGAGTCGGCGAGCGCGGAGAAGCCAGCGCGGAACGGGAAGGCCACGCCCGCCAAGCGCGCACGGAGCGGCGCCGGCGGGGGCGGGCGGACGAAGCGGGCCGCCACGAAGACGGCCTGAGCGGGCGCGGGCGGGTCGGCGCGCCGACGGCGGGCCGGGGCCAGGCGGCGCGAGTCGGCGTCGGCGGGTCGGCGTCGGCGGGTCGGCGTCGGCGGTGGTCGCGGGCGTCAGAACTTGATGGAGCTCACCGTCTGCGTTATCGAGTCCAGGAAGCGCTGGATGTCGTCCGCCATCCCCGTGGAAGCGAGGAAGAAGCCGAAGAGCACCGCGACGACGGCCGGCCCGGCCTTCATCTTCCCGCCGCGGATCAGCACCACCAGGATGATCGCCAACAGCAGCACCACGGATAGCGAAATGGCCACAACTGATCACACCCTCGGTCGGTCCCACCTTGCCGCCGGGGAGCGCGCGTCGCACCGCACCCCCCGCTGCGTCCATCGTGCCATCAACCTCCTTGCCCTCGCTGCGTGGTGACGAACCGTCGCGGGCAAGATCACGCCTGATGAACAGGGTCGCGGCCGCTCCTGGTGGGCCGCGCGGGACCAAGAGAGAGATAGAGCACACCCGTACAACCGTGCCCCTATTGCCCCGATTGATCGCACATCAGTGCAAGATCAAGGGTTCACTTTCGATGCAATGAGCCGCATATATCCCTTATATGCAGGAGGGTTTGGCCACAGGATCTGCACAGTTAAGGTCCGGGGATGTCCTCCGCTACGCAGTACAGCGCCAGAACTCCGCTCCGCGGGGGCGCGGTTGTGGGGCCGGCCCCCACGGCGCAGGAGCAGGGCGTCGCGGCCCCCCGCAGGTCCACCCCTCGCGATCCCTACTTCGACAACGCGAAGTACCTCGCGATCCTGCTGGTCGTCCTCGGGCATGTCTGGCCGACGGTCATGGAGGGCAGCCGGGCCACCCGGGGCCTGTACATGTTCCTGTACACGTTTCACATGCCGGTCTTCATCCTCATATCCGGCTACCTCTCCCGTAGCTACCGGGGACGCCCCGACCAGCTCAAGCGGCTGCTCACCGGCGTCGCGGTGCCGTACGTCGTCTTCGAGGTCGGGTACACGCTCTTCACGCGGTGGGGCACCGGCAGCTTCCGGCCGTTCAGCCTCCTGCACCCCACGTACCTGATGTGGTTCCTGATAGCCCTGTTCATCTGGCGTCTGACCACTCCCTTCTGGGGCGTGGTGCGGTGGCCGGTGGCGACCTCCCTCGCGATCGCCGGGCTCGCCTCGATCACGCCCGCCATCGGCGGCGCCCTGGACCTGACCCGCGTGCTCCAGCTGCTGCCGTACTTCGTGATGGGGCTGTGCATGAAGCCGGAGTACTTCGCGTTCCTGCGGCGGCGCCCCGTGCGGATCGCTTCCGCGGCCGTGTTCGCCGTGGCGCTGCCGCTCTACTACTGGCTGGCCCCCACCCTCTACCTGAACTGGTTCTACCGCTCCAGGAGCGTGCAGGAGCTGGGCGCGGAAGTGGGACGCGGTCTGTTCCTGATCGCCGTCCTCTTCCTCTGCACGCTGGTGCTGACGGCCGCCTTCCTCTCCCTGGTCCCCGGCACCAGGCGCTGGTTCACGGTGCTCGGCGCGGGCACCATCTGCGGCTACGTACTGCACGGCTTCCTGATCCGGGGCGCCACCTACCTCGACCTTTTCGAGCACTACCCCTGGCTCGGCACACCCGGGGGGCGGGTGGCCGTGAGCGTCACCGCCCTCGTCGCGATCACGCTGCTGTGCACCCCGCCGGTGCGCAGGCTGCTGAGGTGGGTGACGGAGCCCGACATGGCATGGGCCTTCCGCAAGGAGACGACGAAGGCCAAGCCGGTCTGACGACGCGGGCTCAGGCCTTGCGGCTGATGAGGAGGAGTGCGCGGTCGTCGTTGACGTCCTTGGCGCAGGCCTCGATCAGGTGCCAGGCCGCGCCCTCGAAACCGGAGGCGACGTAGCGGTCGGCCTCGCCGGTGAGCCGGTCGATGCCCTCGGCGATGTCCCGTTCGGCGGACTCGACCAGGCCGTCGGTGAAGAGCATCAGGACGTCCCCGGGCTGGAGCGAGCCCTTGACCGGGTGGAACTCGGCGCCGTCGTAGACGCCGAGGAGCGGGCCCTCGCCGGTCTTCTCCTCCCAGCGTCCGGTGCCCGCGTGCAGCTGGAGCGCGGGCAGGTGTCCGGCGGAGAGCAGCTCGTAGTCCCCGGACTCCAGGTCGAGAACCAGGTGGATGGAGGTGGCGAAGCCCTCGTCCCAGTCCTGGCGGAGCAGGTAGCCGTTGGCGGCCGGCAGGAAGGCGTGCGGCGGCAGCGAGCCGAGCAGCCCGCCGAACGCTCCGGAGAGCAGCAGGGCGCGCGACCCGGCGTCCATGCCCTTGCCGGAGACGTCCGTCAGGAGGACCTCCAGGGTCCGGCCGCCGTGGGTGCGGGCCGCGACGACGAAGTCGCCGGAGAAGGACTGACCGCCGGCCGGTCGGAGCGCCATCTCGCGGTGCCAGCCCTGCGGGAGGCGGGGCAGGGCGCTCTGGGCCCTGATCCGTTCGCGCAGGTCGAAGAGCATGGTGCCGCCGCGCCGCCACGGCACGCCGACGCGCGCCCGGAACTGGGCGATCAGGAGCCCGAAGAACCCGCAGGCCGCGACCACGAGGACCGTACCGGGTGTGACCCGGGCGGGGCCCTGGGTGTACGGGCCGAGCACGAGGGACTCGACGATCAGGGCGCCCGCGGCGGCCGCGTACAGGCCGAGCAGGCTCGCCGGGCGCAGCAGGAGCCCCCCGGCGACGATCGGCAGGACGAGGGTGGTGGGTGAGCACCACACCGGATCGGCGAGGGTGGCGACGGTGATCGCCGGGATGGTGAGCAGCAGGGCGCCGAAGGCGACCCAGTCGGATCCCTCGCCGCGGAAGTAGTCGACGCCGGATCTGCGCAGCGCGACGCGGGCCCGGTGTGCGCTCCTGCGCATCCGGGCCGGGTACGAATCGACACCCACGCGATTTCCCATTGGCCTGGACCCTATCCACCCGGTCGGACCTCGTGCAGGGGGACCCCTGAGACATTGCGCGCGAAATCGGGTCGCCCCGGGCCTCCCCGCGCTGGTATCGATGGCATATGACGACTGAGCTGCGCGTACTCGAACGGGCCGAGTGGGACGAGTGGTACGGGATGCTGGAGCTCGCCTTCGGCGGGGTGGCGGAGGCGCCCGAGGAGCGCAGGCTCTGGCACGAGCTGACCGAGTACGACCGTTCGATGGGCGTCTGGGACGGCGAGCAGTGCGTGGGTACGGCGGGGGCGTTCTCGTTCCGGCTCTCCGTCCCCGGCGGGACGCTCGTGCCGGCGGCGGGCGTCACGATGGTGGGGGTGGCCCCGACGCACCGTCGGCGCGGGATCCTGACCTCGATGATGCGGCGCCAGCTCGACGACGTACGGGCGGGGGGAGAGTCGCTCGCCGTGTTGACGGCCTCGGAGCCGACGATCTACGGCCGGTTCGGCTACGGCGTCGCCACGTACACGACGCGGGCGACGATCGACACCCACCGGGTCCGGCTGAGCGTGCCGGAGGGCACGGACGACGTGACGCTGCGCCAGGCCGACCTGACGAAGTCCGCGGAGGCGTGCGAGGCGCTGTACGCGCGCCGGGTGGCGGCCAGGCCGGGGATGCTCGCCCGGCAGCCCGGCTGGGAGAAGGTGCCGCTGCTCGACCCCGCGAGCGAGCGGGGCGGCGCCTCGCCGCGGCTCTGCGTGCTCGCGGAGCGGGACGGGGAGGTCGTCGGGTACGCGCGGTACGCGATCAAGGGGGACTGGTCGTTCGCCGGGGCCGACGGGAGCGTCCTGGTGAAGGATCTGGAGGCGCTGGATCCGGCGGCGGAGGCGGCGCTGTGGCGGTTCCTCTGCTCGATCGACCTGACGTCGACGGTCCTGGTCCAGAGCCGGCCGGTGGACGACGCGTGGCAGCACCTGGTGTCGGACGTGCGGCGGTGCGAGCCGAAGCTGCGGGACGCGCTGCATCTGCGGCTCGTGGAGGTGGGGACGGCGCTGGAGGCGCGGACCTACCAGACGCCGGTGGACGTGGTGCTGGAGGTCTCGGACGCGTTCTGTCCGTGGAACGAGGGGCGGTGGCGGCTGACCGGGGACACGAAGGGGGCGGTCTGCGTCCGGACCGAGGACCCGGCCGATCTCGCGCTGTCCGTACGGGAGTTGGGCGCGGCGTACCTGGGCGGGAACTCGCTCGTCTCGCTGGCCGCGGCCGGGCGGGTGCGGGAGCTTCGGGGCGGGGCGCTGGTGGAGGCGTCGGTCGCCTTCGGGTCGCCCGTGGCGCCGTGGCTGCCGCACGGGTTCTAGCGGGCCCCGCCGCCTCGGGACCCGCCGCCTCGGGACCCGTCACGTCGAGCCCCGCCGCCTCGGGACCCGCCGCCCTGCGCCCCGCCGCCTCGGGCCCCGCCGCCTCGGGACAAGGGCGCCGGGGCAGGCGGGCCGGGGGCACGGCCCGGGCGCGTCAGCGCTGTTGGCAGCCCGGGCACCAGAAGAGGTTGCGGGCGGCGAGGTCGGCGGTGCGGATCTCGCCGCCACAGATGTGGCAGGCCTGGAGGGCTCGGCGGTAGACGTAGACCTCGCCGCCGTGGTCGTCGACGCGCGGCGGGCGGCCCATGGCCTCGGGGGTGTGCTCGGGGCGGACGGTGTCGATGCGGTTGTTCCGGACGCCCTCGCGCATCAGGGCGACCAGGTCCGTCCACATCGCGGCCCACTCCTCGCGCGTGATGTCCTTGCCCGCGCGGTACGGGTCGATGCCGTGGCGGAAGAGGACCTCGGCCCGGTAGACGTTCCCGACGCCCGCGATGACCTTCTGGTCCATCAGGAGCGCGGCGATCGTGGTCCTCGACCGGGAGATCCGGTGCCAGGCCTTCCGCGGGTCGTCGCCCTCGCGCAGCGGGTCCGGGCCGAGGCGGTCGTGTATCGCCCGCTTCTCGGCGTCGGTGATCAGGGCGCACGTGGTGGGGCCGCGCAGGTCGACGTACGACTCCGGGTTCGCGAGCCGCAGCCGTACGGTCTCGGTGGGCGGCGGCGCGGGCGCGTCGCCGAAGTTCACCTTGCCGAAGAGGCCCAGGTGGATGTGGACCCACTCCTCCCCGGGGAAGCCGAGGAAGAGGTGCTTGCCGTGGGCCTCGGTGGACTCCAGGACCGCGCCGTCGAGCAGCGCCGCCGAGTCCGTGAACTTGCCCTGCGGGCTGGTCACCCGCACGGACCGGCCGCCGAACCGTTCCCGGTGGTCGGCGGCCAGTCGGTGGATCGTGTGCCCCTCGGGCATCAGGCCGTGGGCTCCTGCGGGTGGTGGGCCGGGATCGCGGGGAGCTCGCCGGTGGTCTCGTACGCGGCGAGCATCTCGATCCGGCGGGTGTGACGCTCCTCACCGGAGTACGGGGTGCTCAGGAAGATCTCGACGAACTTCGTCGCCTCTTCCTGGGTGTGCATCCGGCCGCCGATGGAGACGACGTTGGCGTCGTTGTGCTCGCGGCCGAGGGCGGCGGTCTGCTCGCTCCAGGCGAGGGCGGCGCGCACCCCCTTCACCTTGTTCGCGGCGATCTGCTCGCCGTTGCCGGAGCCGCCGATGACGATGCCCAGGCTGTCGGGGTCCGCGGCCGTCTTCTCGGCGGCGCGCAGGCAGAACGGCGGGTAGTCGTCCTGGGCGTCGTAGATGTGGGGACCGCAGTCGACGGGCTCGTGGCCATGGGCCTTCAGCCACTCGACGAGGTGGTTCTTGAGTTCGAAGCCGGCATGGTCGGAGCCGAGGTACACGCGCATGGTCCGAGTGTGGCACGCGAGGGGCGGGGTAGCGGTCATCGGGGTCGGGCCCTTGGTCCGGATCGGTCTGGACCTTCGGCCCTTACGCAACGATCCGGAGTCGACCCTTCCGATCACCCGGGAGTCCGGTGTTCAATGCTCGGGCTCGCGACCCGAGCGCCCCCCACACGTAAGGAAGCGTTCATGAACACGCAGCCGACCCTTGCGAAGGAAGGCGAGAACACCGGCACCACCGGTGATTCGCAGCCCTCCGACGGACTCAAGGCCGGTCTGAAGAACCGCCATCTCTCGATGATCGCCATCGGTGGCGTCATCGGCGCCGGCCTCTTCGTCGGCTCAGGCTCCGGCATCGCCGCGGCCGGTCCCGCCATCCTTCTCTCCTACGCGCTCGTCGGCACGATGGTCGTCTTCGTGATGCGGATGCTCGGCGAGATGGCGGCTGCCCGGCCGACCTCCGGCTCGTTCTCCGCCTACGCCGACCAGGCGCTCGGCCGCTGGGCCGGCTTCACCATCGGCTGGCTGTACTGGTTCTTCTGGGTCGTGGTGCTCGCCGTCGAGGCGACCGCGGGTGCCGTGATCCTGGAGAGCTGGATCCCGGCCGTGCCGCAGTGGGCGTGGGCGCTCATCGTGATGGTGGTGCTCACCGCGACCAACCTGGCCTCGGTCTCCTCGTACGGCGAGTTCGAGTTCTGGTTCGCCGGGATCAAGGTCGTCGCGATCGCCGCCTTCGTGATCGTCGGTCTGCTCGCCGTCTTCGGCGTGCTGCCGGGCTCGGACAACCCGGGCGCGGGCTTCGCGCACCTCTCCGACGCCGGGGGCTTCCTCCCGATGGGCGCGGGCGCGATCCTCACCGGTGTGCTGATGGTCGTCTTCTCCTTCATGGGCAGCGAGATCGTCACCCTGGCCGCCGGTGAGTCCGAGGACCCGCAGCGGGCCGTCACCAAGGCCACCAACAGCGTGATCTGGCGGATCGGCGTCTTCTACCTGGGCTCGATCTTCGTGGTCCTGACCCTGCTGCCGTGGAACGACAAGTCGATCGTGGAGAAGGGCTCGTACGTCGCCGCCCTGGACTCCATCGGCATCCCGCACGCCGGCCAGGTCATGAACGTGATCGTCCTGACGGCCGTGCTGTCCTGCCTGAACTCCGGCCTCTACACCGCCTCCCGGATGGCCTTCTCGCTCGGTCAGCGCGGCGACGCGCCGAAGGCGTTCGCGAAGACCAACAAGCGGGGCGTGCCGACGGCCGCGATCCTCTCCTCGGTCGTCTTCGGCTTCGTCGCGGTCTTCTTCAACTACCAGTGGCCCGACACCGTCTTCGCGTTCCTGCTGAACTCGTCCGGCGCCGTCGCGCTCTTCGTCTGGCTGGTCATCTGTGTGACCCAGCTGCGGATGCGCGGGATCATCCTGCGCGAGACGCCCGAGAAGCTCGTCGTGCGGATGTGGCTCTTCCCGTACCTGACCTGGGCGACCATCGCGATGATCGTCTTCGTCCTCGGCTACATGATCTACGACGGCGGCAGCGCCCGGGAGCAGGTCGTGCTCTCCCTGCTCGTGGCCGCGCTGGTGCTGGTGATCGCACTGGTCAAGGACCGGCTGACGAAGCAGACCGACCGGGTCTGATCGCATCGCGGACATGACGAAGGGCCCGCCGCTCCGGTCGGAGCGGCGGGCCCTTCGTCGTGCCGGGTCCCGTACGGGGATCAGCCCTTGCGGCCGAGGAACTTCCAGGCGGTCGGCAGCGCGCCCATCGCGAGCGCGGCCTTGAGCGCGTCGCCGATCAGGAACGGGGTGAGTCCGGCGGCGACCGCCTGCGGGAGCGTCATGCCGGTGGCGAAGGCCAGGTAGGGCACGCCGACCGCGTAGATGACGGCGGAGCCGAGCACCATCGTGCCCGCCGTGCGGAGCACGGAGCGGTCGGCGCCGCGGCGCGCGAGGGCGCCGACGACGGTGGCGGCGAGCAGCATGCCGAGGATGTAGCCGAAGGACGGCATCGCGTAGCCGGAGGCGGCCTCGGCGAACCACGGCACGCCCGCCATGCCCACGACCGCGTACAGCGCCAGGGAGAGGAAGCCGCGGCGGGCACCGAGCGCCGTGCCGACGAGCAGGGCCGCGAAGGTCTGGCCGGAGACCGGGACCGGCGAGCCGGGGACCGGGACGGCGATCTGCGCGGCGAACCCGGTGAGCGCGGCGCCGCCCACCACGAGGGCGATGTCCCGGGCGCGGGAGGACGGCAGCAGGTCGGCGAGGACCTTCCCCGAGCGGAGGGAGCCGAGGGGACGGACGGGGGCGGCGGCGGTGCTCATCGGTACTCCGCGGGGGTGAGGGAGGTCAGGACGGATCGACCGTAGTCGAGGAGTGAACGGTCGATCACCGTCAGCCGCCCACAAAGGGGAGGCTGGACCGTTCGTGGAGATCGCACAAAGGACGGGATCCATGCCTGGCGCCACGTGACGCTTCTCACGGCGAAGAGCTGGACCAAGGGCCATTTTGCGCCGAAGGGCGATCAGCGGAGAGACTGTGGGCTCTCCATAAACGTTCTCCCCAGACGCTTCCGCACCGTTCCCGAAGGCACGAGCCCCCCATGCACGACGCACCTCCTGCCGCTCCCTCCCCCCTGGCGCCCGAACCGGAGCCGCTCTCGCACGGACTGAAGCAGCGTCACCTGACGATGCTGGGGCTCGGCGGGGTGATCGGCGCCGGGCTCTTCGTCGGCTCGGGCGCGGGCATCGCGGTGGCGGGGCCGGGCATCGTCCTCTCGTATCTGATCGCGGGCACGCTCGCGATGCTGGTCATGCGGATGCTCGGCGAGATGTCGGCGGCGATGCCGGCCTCCGGCGCCTTCTCCGTCCACGCGGAGCGGGCGCTCGGCCGCTGGGCGGGCTTCTCGGTGGGCTGGCTGTACTGGTTCCTGCTGGTCGTCGTCCTCGCCGTGGAGGCGACGGGCGCGGCGCAGATCGCGCACGGCTGGGTGCCGGGGGTCCCGCAGTGGGGCTGGGTGCTGATCTTCATGATCGTGTTCACCGCGAGCAACCTGGCGGCGGTGAAGAACTTCGGCGAGTTCGAGTTCTGGTTCGCCGCCCTGAAGGTCGGCGCGATCGTGCTCTTCCTGGTCCTGGGGACGCTGGCGATCCTCGGCTGGCTGCCCGACACCGACCCGGTGGGGGCCGCCAACCTGACCGGCCAGGGCGGCTTCCTGCCCCACGGCTGGGGCGGGGTGGTCTCCGGTGTCCTCGCCGTCGTCTTCGCCTTCGGCGGCCTGGAGGTCGTCACCATCGCGGCCGCCGAGTCGGACGACCCGGCGCGCAACGTGGCCCGGGCGGTGCGCAGCGCGGTGTGGCGCATCCTCCTCTTCTACGTCGGTTCGATGCTGGTCATCGTGACCCTGCTGCCCTGGACCTCGATGCGGCCCGGCCGGTCGCCGTACGTCGCCGTGCTCGACTCGATCGGCGTCCCGGCGGCCGGCCAGATCATGAACATCGTGGTCTTCGTGGCGCTGCTCTCCGCGCTCAACGCCAACCTGTACGGCTCCTCGCGGATGATCTTCTCGCTCGCCGAGCGCGGCGAGGCGCCCCAGGGGCTGCTGCGGGTCTCGGGCGGGGTGCCGCGCCGGGCGGTGCTCGCATCGGTGGCCTTCGGCTTCGTCTCCGTCCTGCTCAATCTGAAGTGGCCGGATTCCGTCTTCCTCTACATGCTCAACGCGGTCGGCGCGGTACTCCTCTTCGTCTGGGGTCTGATCGCCGTCTCGCAGCTGCGGCTGCGCCGCCGGATCGAGCGTGAGGCGCCACAGAAGCTGACCTTGCGGATGTGGGGCTTCCCCTGGCTGACCTGGACGGCGCTGGCCGCGATGGCGGCGGTCCTGGTGCTGATGCTGACCGACGACGGCGCGCGGCCGCAGGTGCTGTGGTCGGGCGCGGCCACCGGGGCCGTCCTCCTGGTGGCGTGGGTGCGGGACGCGCGCACGAAGCGGAGGTAGATCTTCACCTTGTGTGAAGCTGGTGCCCGTATAGCGGACATCTGTTCCCTGTAAGCGGTGCTCCCGCCCAGACTGTGGGCCGTTCCCCCGTCTCAGCCAATGAACAGGGCTGCCCCATGTCACGGACCACCGCGCCCGAGCCCGTCGACCGCAAGGACGACCAGGCGCTCCCCGCCCAGGGCCTCACCCACGGCCTCAAGCAGCGCCATCTCTCGATGATCGCCCTCGGCGGCGTGATCGGCGCCGGCCTCTTCGTCGGCTCCGGCGCCGGTATCGCCGCCGCCGGTCCCTCGATCGTGGTCGCGTACGCCATCTCCGGCCTGCTCGTCATGCTCGTGATGCGCATGCTCGGCGAGATGTCGGCGGCCAACCCGGCCTCCGGCTCCTTCTCCGTCCACGCCGAGCGCGCCATCGGCCCCTGGGCCGGCTTCACGGCGGGCTGGGCCTTCTGGTTCCTGCTCTGTGTGGCCGTCGGCCTGGAGGGCATCGGCGCGGCGAAGATCATGACGGGCTGGTTCCCGGGCTCTCCGGAGTGGGCCTGGGTCGCCCTCTTCATGCTGGTCTTCTGCGGCACCAACCTGGCGGCCGTGAAGAACTTCGGCGAGTTCGAGTTCTGGTTCGCCGCCCTGAAGGTCGGCGCGATCGTCCTCTTCCTCGGCATCGGCGTGCTCGCCATCGTCGGCGTGCTGCCCGGTACGGACGCCCCGGGCGCCGCGAACCTCACCGGCGAGGGCGGCTTCTTCCCGAACGGCTCCGAGGGGTTGATCGTCGGACTGCTCGCCTCGGTGTTCGCGTACGGCGGTCTGGAGACGGTCACCATCGCCGCCGCCGAGTCCGAGCACCCCGTGCGGGGCGTCGCCAAGGCGGTCCGTACGGCGATGTGGCGCATCGCGCTCTTCTACATCGGCTCGATGGCCGTCATCGTGACCCTGGTCCCGTGGGGCGACAAGGCGGTGGTCGAGAAGGGCCCGTACGTCGCCACCCTCGACCACCTGGGCATCCCGGCGGCCGGCCAGATCATGAACGTTGTCGTCCTGATCGCGCTGCTGTCGGCCATGAACGCCAACATCTACGGCGCCTCCCGCATGGCCACCTCGCTGGTCGCCCGCGGCCAGGGCCCGAAGGCGCTGGGCCGGACGTTCGGCGGCGTGCCGCGGCCCGCCGTCCTCGTCTCCTCGGTCTTCGGCTTCCTCTGCGTGCTGCTGAGCTACTGGCGGCCCGACGACATCTTCATCTGGCTCCTGAACACCATCGGCGCGATCATCCTCGTCGTCTGGTTCTTCATCGCCGTCTCGCAGCTGCTGCTGCGCCGCCGCACCGAGCGCGAGGCGCCCGAGAAGCTGGTCGTGAAGATGTGGGCCTTCCCCGTGCTGACCTGGGTGGCGCTGGCCGGCATGGCGGCGATCTTCTTCCTGATGGCCCGTGAGGAGGGCACCCGGGTCCAGCTGTACTGGACGGGCGGCCTCACCGCGCTGCTCGCGGCGGTCGGCTTCGCGCTCCAGAAGAGGCGCGGGCCGGTGGCCGAGGACGCCTGACCCTCACCCGTACGTACGCGAACCCCCGGACCGTTCCGACGGCCCGGGGGTTCGTCGTTTCCCACACGCTCCGCCACGAGACCTAGGGCCAAGGGCTGATCAACTCGGGAGCCTCCTGCTGTTAGCCTGCACTTGCATACAGGTTGCAATAACTCAGCAGCGGCGAGAGGCTCGGCATATGGCGATCTACACCCTTCCGGAACTGCCGTACGACTACGCGGCGCTGGAGCCGGTGATCAATCCGCAGATCATCGAGCTGCACCACGACAAGCACCACGCCGCGTACGTCAAGGGCGCGAACGACACGCTCGAGCAGTTGGAAGAGGCCCGCGAGAAGGACCAGTGGGGCTCGATCAACGGCCTGGAGAAGAACCTGGCGTTCCACCTCTCCGGCCACATCCTGCACAGCATCTACTGGAACAACATGGACAGCCCGAAGGGCGGCGGCGGCGGCGAGCCGCTCGCGGCCGACGGCGTGGGCGACCTCGCGGACGCCATCACCGAGTCCTTCGGCTCCTTCGCCAAGTTCAAGGCCCAGCTGACCAAGGCCTCCGCGACCACCCAGGGCTCCGGCTGGGGCGTCCTCGCGTACGAGCCGATCAGCGGCCGGCTGATCGTCGAGCAGGTCTACGACCACCAGGGCAACGTCGGCCAGGGCTCCGTCCCGGTCCTCGTCTTCGACGCCTGGGAGCACGCCTTCTACCTGCAGTACAAGAACCAGAAGGTGGACTTCATCGAGGCGATGTGGCAGGTCGTCAACTGGCAGGACGTGAACAAGCGCTACCAGGCGGCCAAGGCCTCCGTCCCGCTGATCTCCTTCTGATCCCGCCGGGAGATCGGCCCCGCTCGTCCTGCTCGTGATCGTCTTCTCAACCTTCACTCGCAGGCGGATGAGAGAAGAACCCCCGTGATGACGTGAGTCACGGGGGTTCTTCCATGGGCCGCTGGGGCCCGGAGGTCACTCGAAGCTCGGCGCCGCCGTGCGCGTGCGCTTGATCTCGTAGAAGCCGGGCGTCGCGGCCACCAGCAGGGTGCCGTCCCACAGCCGGGCCGCCGCGTCGCCGCGCGGGGTCGGTGTGACGACCGGGCCGAAGAAGGCGACCTCGTCGCCGTCCGCGCCCGGGACCGCGATGACGGGCGTGCCGACGTCCTGGCCGACCTTGTCGATGCCTTCCTTGTGGGAGGCGCGCAGCTCGGTGTCGTAGGTGTCCTTGTCGGCGTAGTCCGCGAGCTCGGCCGGCAGGCCGACGTCCGCCAGGGCGGCGGTGATCGCCTCGCGCGTCGGGCCTTCGCCGTCGTTGTGGAAGCGGGTGCCGAGCGCGGTGTAGAGCTTGCCGACGACCTCGTCGCCGTGCAGCTGCTGGGCGGCGACCACGACGCGGACCGGGCCCCAGGCCTTGGTCTCCAGCATGTCGCGGTACTCGGCCGGCAGCTCGTCCAGCTTGTCCTCGTTGAGGACGGCCAGACTCATCACCTTCCACCGGACGTCGACCGGGCGGACCTTCTCCACCTCCAGCATCCAGCGGGAGGTCATCCAGGCCCACGGGCACAGCGGGTCGAACCAGAAGTCGGCGGTGGTCCTGCTCTGGGACATGTCACTCCTCATGGATGGATACCTTTGCGCCGCAAGGAGCAACGCCACGCCTCGTCCGGGGCATTCCCCGCGTGCCGCGTGTCAGCCGCACATGGGAGGATCGGTGCTGTTTCGAACGAGCCACGAAGGAGTGACCGTGCCCGGTGAGAACCTGTCCCGTGACGAGGCCCGCGAGCGGGCCGAGCTGCTGTCCGTCGACGGGTACGAGGTCGCCCTGGACCTGCGCTCGGCGGTCGGCGAGGCCGGTGGGACCGGCGAGGAGATCCGCACCTTCCGGTCCGTGACGACGATCCGCTTCCGTCGTACGGGCCCGGGCACGGCGACCTTCGTGGACCTGATCGCCCCCGCCGTCACGTCGGTCGAGCTGAACGGCCGCGCGCTCGACCCGGCGGCCGTCTTCGACGGGGCGCGGATCGCGCTCGACGGCCTGGCCGACGACAACGTCCTGGTGGTCGACGCCCAGTGCGCGTACAGCCGGACCGGCGAGGGCATGCACCGCTTCGTCGACCCGGAGGACGGCGAGGTCTACCTCTACACGCAGTACGAGCCGGCCGACGCCCGCCGGGTGTACGCCACCTTCGAGCAGCCCGACCTGAAGGCCCCGCACCTCTTCTCGGTGGCCGCGCCCGAGGGCTGGACGGTGTGGAGCAACGGCGCCGGGGAGCGGGACGCCGAGGGTGTGTGGCGGTTCGCCGAGACGGCGCCGATCTCGACGTACATCACGTGTGTCGTCGCCGGGCCGTACCACTACGTCACGGACACCTACACGCGCACGCTGGCCGACGGGACCGAGCTGGAGATCCCGCTCGGCGCGATGTGCCGCAAGGGGCTCGCCAAGCACTTCGACGCGGACGACGTCTTCCTCATCACCAAGCAGGGCTTCGACTTCTTCCACGACAACTTCGACTACCCGTACCCCTTCGGCAAGTACGACCAGGCCTTCGTCCCCGAGTACAACCTCGGCGCGATGGAGAACCCGGGCATGGTGACGTTCCGCGAGGAGTACATCTACCGGGGCAAGGTCACGCAGGCCGCGTACGAGCGCCGGGCCAACGTCATCCTGCACGAGATGGCCCACATGTGGTTCGGCGACCTGGTCACCATGGTGTGGTGGGACGACCTGTGGCTGAAGGAGTCCTTCGCGGACTTCATGGGCTCCTTCTCGCTGGCCGAGGCGACCCGCTTCACCCACAGCTGGGTGACCTTCGCCAACAGCCGGAAGTCCTGGGCGTACCGCGCCGACCAGCTGCCGTCCACCCACCCGATCACGGCCGACATCCGTGACCTGGAGGACGCCAAGCTGAACTTCGACGGCATCACGTACGCCAAGGGCGCGTCGGTCCTGAAGCAGCTGGTGGCGTACGCGGGGCGGGACGCGTTCCTGGAGGGCGCGCGCCGGTACTTCAAGCGGCACGCGTACGGGAACACCCGGCTGACCGACCTCCTGTCGGTCCTGGAGGAGACCTCCGGGCGCGACATGAAGGCCTGGTCGCGCTCCTGGCTCCAGACCTCCGGCGTCAACACCCTGGCGCCCGAGGTGACGTACGACGCGCGGGGGCGGATCACCGAGCTCGCCGTCGTCCAGGGCGGCGACGAGCCGCGCCCGCACCGGGTGGCCGTCGGTCTCTACCGGCTGTCCGCGGACGGCGAGCTCGTCCGGTACGCGCGGGCCGAGGCGGACGTCGTCGGCGCGCGGACGGTCGTCGCCGAGCTCGCGGGGTCCGACCGGCCGGACCTGGTCCTCGTCAACGACGACGACCTGACGTACTGCAAGGTCCGTTTCGACGAGGGCTCGCTCGCGACGCTGCGGGCGCACCTGGGCGACATCACGGACCCGCTGGCGCGGGCGCTGTGCTGGTCGGCGCTGTGGAACCTGACGCGGGACGGGCTCATGCCGGCCCGGGACTTCGTCGCGGTCGCGCTGGCCTTCGCGGGCCGCGAGACGGAGATCGGTGTGCTCCAGATGGTGCACGCCTGGGCGCGGTCGGCGGTCACGCACTACGCGGCGCCGGCGTGGCGCGCGGAGGGCGGGCGGCTGCTCGCCGAGGGCGGGCTGCGTGAGCTGCGGCTGGCCGAGCCGGGCAGCGAGCACCAGCTGACCTGGGCGCGGTTCTTCGCGGCGACGGCCGGGGCGGAGGCGGACTTCCAGCTCCTCGAGGGGCTGCTCGACGGGACGGCGAAGATCGACGGCCTGGATGTCGACCAGGAGCTGCGCTGGGCGTTCCTGGAGCCGCTGGCCGCGTACGGCCGGGCGGACGAGGTCCGGATCGGCGAGGAGCTGGCCCGCGACGACACGGCGACCGGCAAGCGGCACCAGGTCCGCTGCCTGGCCTCCCGGCCGTCGGCGGCGGTCAAGGCGCAGGCCTGGGCACAGGTCGTCGAGTCGGACACGCTGTCGAACGCGCTGGTGGAGGCGACGATCGGGGGCTTCGTCCAGCCGTCGCAGCGGGAGTTGATCGCGCCGTACGCGGAGAAGTACTTCGCGGCGATCGAGCGGCTGTGGGCGGACCGTTCGATCCAGATCGGGATGGACGTCGTCCGGGGCCTGTTCCCGGGCCTTCAGGACGACGAGTCGACGCTGACGGCGACGGACGCGTGGCTGGCGGCCCACGAGAGCGCGGCGCCGGCGCTGCGCCGCCTGGTCCTGGAGTCCCGCGACGACCTGGCCCGCGCGCTGCGGGCGCAGAGGTGCGACGCGGGGGCGTAGGCGAGGAGCCCGTCACGGGCACCGGCGGTGCCGGTGTCCGCGACGGGGGTCGGGAGCATCCCTCATCGGCAGTCGAACGTGCGTACTTTAGGGCGAGGTTGTCCCGGTTTGGCGACGCGCTTGTAACAGCGGTTAGTGAGGGGGCGGGGAGCGGAAGACCCCCGGCATGAACCAGAACACCCCCATCACCCCCCGGCCCCTCCCCCTCACCGCCGACCGGCTGCGGGCCGCGCTGCTCCACACCCGGGACTCCGAGGCGATGATCACCGGGCTCGCCGCGCTCGCTCTGCACCGCTTCTCCTCCGCCCCCGCGCTGCCCGCCCTGGACCGGATCGACGTCCTGGTGCCGCGCACCCGCCGGCCGCGCTCCACCGGCGGGGTCCGGGTGGTGCGGGCGCAGGACATGCCCGAGCCGCTGGACCTCTCCGGGATCCCCGTCGCGCCGGTCGCCCGGGCCCTCGCCGACGCGGTCTCCGGGCTGACCGACGCCGGCATGGTGCGCCGGCTGCTCACCGAGGCCGTGCGCGGTGGGCACTGCGAACCCGGCATGGTGGTACGGGAGTTGAACCGAGCCCGGCTGCTCGACCGCCCGCACGTCGTCGACGCCGTCGACTCGCTGCTCGCCGAGGGCCGGAGCATCGCCGAGGAGCGGCTCTACCAGATGGTGCGGGAGTTCGCCCTGCCGGACCCGCTGTGGAACGTGGACCTGCGGCTGCCCGGCGGACCGCACCTCGGCGGCCTGGACGCCTACTGGCCCGACCAGGCCGTGGCCCTGGAGCTGGACACCCGGGCGCCCCGGCAGGACGACGACGCGCTGTGGTCGGAGTACACCCGTAAGCGCGAGCACCTGGAGCGGCTCGGCATCACGGTCGTCCACGTCACCCCGCGCAAGCTGCGCGAGGCGATGGACCAGCAGGCCACCGTGGTCCGTACGGCCCTGATGGCCGCGAAGGACCGGCAGCCCGCCGCGTACGTCGTCGTCCTGCCGCGGTGAGCCGCGGGTGTCAGCTGCCGCAGAACTCGGCCTCGACCACCCGCTGACTGTCTCCCGCCCAGTCGGCGTTGAAGTTCAGGGCGAGCGAGTGCTCGCCGTCGCGGGTGGTGTGGGCCTCCGAGGAGGAGCCGTGGATGCCCCCGCCGTGGCCCCAGACCTCCTTGCCGCAGCTCAGCTTCTGCTGCTGGAGCCCCAGGCCGTAGGAGAACTCCGGGTGCTCCGCACTGATCGGCACGGTCCGCGTCATCTCCCGCAGTTCGCCCTTCGGCAGCAGCTTCCCCTTGAACAGGGCCCGGTAGAACGTCTGCAGATCGTTGGAGTCGGAGATCATCTCGCCCGCCGCGTGGGCGAGGGACGGGTTCAGCTCGGTGACGTCGTGGATCGTCGTCGCGTCCGGGTCGATCGAGAGCTTCGAGTACGCCCGTGAACTCGGCTGCGGCAGCGTCGTCCTCGTCCCCGGCACGCTGGTGGCCCGCAGCTTCAGCGGCTTGACGATCCGCCGCTCGACCTCCTTGCCGTAGGGGCGGCCGGTCACCTTCTCGATCACCATCCCGGCCAGGACGTAGTTGGTGTTGGAGTACGACCAGGCGGTCCCGGGGGCGAAGTCCGGCTCGTGGGTCATGGCGACGGCGACGAGCTGCTCCGGGGTCCAGGTGTCGTACCGGTTCTCCAGGAACTCCGGGCCGAAGACCTTCTGCTGGAACCCCGGGTCGGAGGTGACGTCGTAGATCCCGCTGGTGTGGTTGAGGAGCTGGCGCACGGTGGTCTTCCGGCCGTCGTGGCCGTGGCCGCGGACCACGCCCGGCAGCCACTTCTCGACCGGGTCGTCGAGGTCGAGGCGGTGCTCGGCCTGGAGCTGGAGCAGGACGGTGGCGACGAAGGTCTTGGTGATCGAGCCGACCCGGTAGCGGTCCTGGCCGCCACGCTCGCCGGCGGTCCCGGTCCAGCCGGTGCGGCCGGAGCGGGCCTGCGCGACGGCTCCGGGCACCCCTTCCGCGACCGCCGCGTCGAGGGCCTGCTGGGTGGCGGTGTGACCGGGCTTCTTCGACGTCGTCGCGGCGACGGCGGGTGCGGCGAGCGCTCCGGCCGTGAGGGCCACCACGGCGGTGGCGGCGAGGGCGGTGCGTGCTGCGCGTACGGATGTCATGCGGGTTCCCCTGTTCGCGTGCGGTTTCCACGGGTGTACCGCGGTCGCGGGAGGGGACCCGGGGGCGGGGCGGGGGGTTGAGCGGGGCTGCTCCGGTTGAGCGAGTTTCAGCCGTTCGCGGGATCGGTGAGCCGGGAGCGTCCGACGGGAGGGCGTTCGCGCCACAACTGGATGCCGATGTCGACGAGTTCGACGCGGGGGAGGTCGGGGACGGTGGCGATCGGATGCCAGGCGGCGAGGTCGGTGGAGCCGCCGGTCTCGGGGCGCAGGGAGCCGCCGGTGATCCGGGACGCGTAGAGGATGCGCAGGCCCTGGAAGTCGCCGGGAGCGGCGGGTCTGCGGAGCCAGGCGCGGCGGACGGAGTCGATGCCGAGCAGCGCGACCGGCTCGGTCAGATAGCCCGTCTCCTCCTCCACCTCGCGGACGACGGTGTCGACCGGCTCCTCGCCGTGGTCCATCCCGCCGCCGGGCAGCGTCCACCGCTTGACTCCGGTGCGGTCCACCCAGCGGGCGAGGAGGATCTCGTCGTCACGGACACACACGGCGTAGGCCGCCACCCTCAACTCCTTCTTCATGGAGTGAGGTTAGAACGTCAGAGCCAGTAGGTGGGGTACGTCCGCCCGGTCACGCGGGCGCCCGCGAGGCCGACGGCGACGAGCAGGGCGCTGGCGAGGGCGAGCAGTGCGAGGAAGGTGAGGAACGGCGGATTCTGGAGGGTGACGATCACGGCCGTGGCGGCGGCGGGCGAGTGCGGGGTGCGGGCCGCCATCATGACGCCGAGCGCGAGGCCACCGGCGAGCGCGGCGCCCCAGAGGGACGGGCCGGTGACCAGGAGCACGCCGAAACCGGTGAGCGCGGAGAGGAGTTGGCCGCCGACGACCGAGCGGGGCTGGGCGAGCGGCAGGTCGGGGGCGCCCGCCACCAGCGCCATGCTGGCCGCCAGGGGCGGGATCAGCAGGGGCTGGTGGAGGACGGTGCCCAGGGCGACCAGGGCGAGCAGGGCGGTGACGCTGACGGCGGTCGCCAGGGCCACGGCCCTCGGCTGCGGGCGGGCGGGGGCGGTGGTCGTCATGCGGGGTCCTCGGGGGACGCGGGATCTCCGGACGGGCGGAGGGGTGGGTTCGCCGGGGAGAACTCGGGGTCCGACCACCGCAGGGGGCTCGCGGACGGGGACTCGACGACCCGCTCGATCCGCAGCCGGGTGGTGCGGCTGCCGTCCTCGGCGTACGTCGTCGCCGCCGCGCCGGAGAGCTGGAGCGTGGTGCCGGTGCGCCAGTCGGGGAAGAGCAGGCCCGCGCGGTCGTCCGCCTCCAGATTGCCGAGGGTCAGGAACATCGCGTTGCCGGGGTAGTCCCGCCAGCTCAGTTCCGTGGGCGACGCGACCTCGACGAAGCCGGGGAGGCCGCCGCGGTGGCTCGCGTCCAGGCCGTCGGGGGCGGCGGTCGCGATGAAGAAGGTGTCGGCGGCCCGGACGAACCCCTGCTGGGCGGGGGTGAGCGCGGCGCCGTGGAGCGGGGCGCCGGGCGGGGTGGTGTGGTCGGGGGCGTACAGCTCCCGCTTCTGGATGTACTTCGGGCAGTTGGAGAAGACCTGCTCCGCCTCGACGGTGAAGCCGCGGGCGCTGGGGCGGGCGACGCCGTTGAGGCGCATACGGCGCCGGGTGCGCGGGTCGAGCGCGATCGTCCCGACCGGGGCGGGGCCGGGGGCGGGCGGCGGGGCCGCCACGGAGATCGTGTGCGGGCCGGTCGCCCGGGCGAAGCCGGGGGCGCCGGTCAGGAGCGTGCTCCAGAGCCGGCCGTCCCCGTCCGCCGCGGCGAGCACCAGCATGGGCTGGAGCTCAAGGAAGGCCGCGGCGACGGGCCGGATGCCGGCGGAGATGGAGCGCCCGATGTGGGCGGCGGCCTCCCGGACGCCGACGCGGTCCTGGACGGCGCGGGAGCCTGCGTTGTAGGCGTCCATGACGTGGGCGACCTTTCGTGGACGGGGGCGGGGGCGGGGGCCGGGGGCCGGGGGCGGGACGGGGACGGGCGCCGGGGGCCGGGGGCGGGGGCCGGGGGCCGTCCCTCGGGTGGGGTTCGGCCTCGGCCCTCGGGTGGGGTTCGGCCCCGGCCCTCGGGTGGGGTTCGGCCCCGGCCCTCGGGTGGGGTTCGGCCTCGGCCCTCGGGTGGGGTTCGGCCCCGGCCCTCGGTGGGGTGCGTGTTCCGGCCCTCGGTGGGGTTCGGCCCCGGCCCTCGGTGGGGGTGCGTGTCCGGCCCTGCCCCGGGTGGGGCGTGGGCCGGTTGGTTAGAAGAAGCCGCAGGTCGGGGCCCCCTCGGTGGGGGCGTGGGCATCCTCCCCGCCGTTCGGGGCGAAGATCTCCAGGCGGGTGCCGTCAGGGTCGTGGAAGAAGATTCCGCCCGAGGCGCCGCCCTCGGAGTGCGGGACCACGCCCTCGTAGGCGAAGTCCGCCCCGCGCGCCTTCAGCGCCTCCTCCGCCGCCTTGACCCGCTCGCTCGACTCGGCCTCCCACGCGAGGTGGTGCAGGCCCGCGCGGCCGGAGTCGTACGCGCCCTCCGCCTGCTGCCAGAGCGTGAGGACGAGCTGTCCGCCCTGGCCCAGGAAGGCGTACCGCCGCCCCTCCTCCTTGCCCTCGCCGAGCACCTCGAAGCCCAGCACGTCTCCGTAGAACCCGAGCGAGCGCTCCAGGTCCGTGACGTTCAGCCCCACGTGGTTGGTCTTCAGCGTTCCGATCGCCGACATGGCGATTCCCCTCTCCTCGGCCGAGCGCTAACCTGTGAACGTCACGTTAGTGGTTAGAACAAGGTCGCGCAACCAGTCACGTAACCTTGAGGGGTTAGTTCCTCCAGGAGGTGCCCGTCATGACCGTGTCCGACCCCCGGCCCCTGGTCGGCGAGCCCGTCTCCCTCGACCTGCTGAACACCCGCTGGATGGCGGACGGTGTACGCCAGGACCTGCTCACCGACACCGAGGGCCTGGCCGTCTGGCTCGCCGCCAACGGGCTCGACACGCGCTTCACCGCCGACGCGGCCACCCTCCGGCACACGCTCACCGCCCGCGACGCCCTCGCCGGGCTCGTCGAGCGGCCCGGCGACCCCGACGCCGTCACCCGGGTCGACGCCGTGCTCGACCACGGCCGCATCCGGGCCACCCTCACCCCCGAGGGCCCGGGCGAGGCGCCCGAGTTCGCCGACCCCGCCTGGGGCCCCGGCTGGACCGCCGCCCGCGACCACCTCGACCTGCTGCGCAGCGCACCGGACCGCATCCGGTCCTGCGCCCACGAGGCGTGCATCCTGCACTTCTTCGACACCTCACGGAACGGCACCCGGCGCTGGTGCTCGATGGCGATCTGCGGCAACCGGGCCAAGGCCTCGCGCCACTACGCCCGTACAAAGGACAACTAACCAGCGGTAAGCGGGGGTCGGCTCGTCACGTTTCGCACGGTTACGTCCTCCGTGGCGGATCACGCGAGGTGGCGGATGTGCGCCACGGCGCCATCCCGCCCACTCCAACTCTCTACAAACCCCTGTCACTTGCGAAAGGCTGAGCGGTCATCCGGTACCGGAATCCGGACCCTCTTCTTTCACAAACAGGGATGTAAATGACCACCCCCGAAACTCAGAGCTCCATATCCGGGCGCTCGACCCCCGGGCACAGACGCGCCGCCCGGATCGCCGCCGCCGCGGGCCTCGTGACCGCGCTCATCGCGGCCGGCGCCGCGCCGGTCCTGGCCGCCGACGACCCGGCGACCACTCCCCCGGTCAAGTCCTCCGACTCCGCCGACAAGCTCGGCCCGACCGACGCCCAGCGGCTCACCGAGGCCGAGGCGACCGGCGAGAAGAACGTCACGATCCTCGTGGCCACCGCCCCCGGCGCCACCGAGCAGGTCGCGGGCCAGCTCGACGCCGTCCAGGGCGCCTCCGTCGGCCGGCAGGACGACAAGCTCGGCTACGTCCGCGCCACGATCCCGACCGCCAAGGCGGAGGCCGCCATCAAGGCGGCCACCACGCTCTCCACGGTCCAGTCGATCGACCTCCAGGCGGAGATCCAGCTCGACGACCCGACCCCGGACGCCGGCACCGCCGGCGCCGTCGAGGGCACCACGGTCAGCCGGACGTACCCGGCGCCGGGCAAGAACACCCCGGCGAAGAACCCGTACAACCCGTCCCACGAGACGGGTGCCGTCGACTTCGTCGAGGACAACCCCCGCGCCGACGGCCGGGGCGTGACCATCGGCATCCTCGACTCCGGCGTGGACCTCGGTCACCCGGCGCTGCAGAAGACCACCACCGGCGAGCGCAAGATCGTCGACTGGGTCACCTCCACCGACCCGCTGACCGAGCAGGACGGCACCTGGCGCGCCCAGATCACTCCCGTCGCGGGCCCGGTCTTCACCGCCTCCTCGCAGTCCTGGAAGGCGCCCGCGGGCACCTACCAGTTCAGCCGCTTCAACGAGGCCATCACGGCCGGCGGCGACCCGGCCGGTGACATCAACCGCGACGGCGACACGACCGACCTCTTCGGCATGCTGTACGACCCGGCCGCCGGGACCGTCCGCGTCGACACCGACCAGAACAACGACTTCACGGACAACGCGCCGATGAAGCCGTACAAGAACGGGTACCAGGTCGGCTACTTCGGTACCGACAACCCGGCCACCGAGGTCGTCGAGAAGACGCCGTTCGTCGTCGAGATCCGCAAGGACGTCGCGATGGACCCGCTCGGCGGGACCTGGGTCGGCAAGAAGGCCGACTTCGTCAACATCGGCGTCGTCGAGTCCTCCCACGGCACGCACGTCGCCGGCATCACCGCCGCCCACAGCCTCTTCGGCGGCAAGATGAACGGCGCGGCGCCCGGCGCGAAGATCGTCTCCTCGCGCGCGTGCACCTGGACCGGCGGCTGCACCAACACCGCCCTCACCGAGGGCATGACGGACCTCGTCGTCAACCGCGGCGTCGACATCGTCAACATGTCGATCGGCGGCCTGCCCGCGCAGAACGACGGCGACAACGTCCGCGCCCGTCTCTACACGCGACTGATCGACCAGTACGGCGTGCAGCTGATCATCTCGGCCGGCAACTCCGGCCCGGGCATCAACACGATCGGCGACCCCGGCCTGGCCGACAAGGTCGTCTCGGTCGGCGCGGCGATCTCCCGGTCGACCTGGGCCGCCAACTACGGCTCGGACGTCACCAAGTCGTACGCGATGTTCCCCTTCTCCTCGCGCGGCCCGCGTGAGGACGGCGGCTTCACCCCGACCATCACCGGTCCGGGTTCGGCCGTGAACACCATCCCGACCTGGCAGGCCGGCGCCGGCGTCGCCGAGTCCGGCTACGCGCTGCCCGCCGGTTACGGGATGCTCAACGGCACCTCGATGTCCTCCCCGCAGGTCGCGGGCGCGAGCGCGCTGCTGCTCTCGGCCGCGAAGCAGAAGCGGATCGAGCTCGACCCGCTGACCCTGCGCACCGCGCTCACCTCGACCGCCGAGCGGATCCCCGGTGTCGCGGCGCACGAGCAGGGCTCGGGCCGGATCGACATCACCGAGGCCTGGGAGTCGATCAAGGACGGCGCCACGGCGCACGACTACAAGGTCGAGGCCCCGGTCGACACCGCGATCTTCCCGGCCCCGCACACCGGCACCGGTGTGTACGACCGTGAGGGCGGCCTCAAGGTCGGCCAGAAGAAGGTCTACGACGTCACCATCACGCGCACGAACGGCCCGAACCGGCCGATCGAGCACGAGCTGGACCTGAAGTACAACGACGGCACCTTCCGGATCCTCGGCGACGACGACGTCGACCTGCCGCTGAACAAGCCGGTCACCGTCAAGATCCAGGCGAAGCCCACCACCACCGGTGTGCACAGCGTGATCCTGGAGGCCGACGACGACCGCACCGAGGGCGTCGACAAGCAGATCCTGGCCACCTCGGTCGTCGCGTCCGACCTGGTCGCGCCCGGCTTCGGCCTCTCCGCCCAGGGCTCCGTCCAGCGCAACAGTCACAAGTCCTACTTCGTGACCGTGCCGGAGGGCGCCAAGACCCTCGAGGTCGCCCTCGGCGGTCTGAAGGAGAAGAGCCAGACCCGGTTCATCTCGATCCACCCGTACGGCGTGGCCTTCGAGTCCACCGCGTCCAACGTCTGCTACCCGCACTACAACCCGGGCAACGGCTGCCGCGCGGACCTGCGTTCGTACGCCAACCCGACGCCGGGCGTCTGGGAGATCGAGGTCGAGGCGCGTCGCACCTCACCCGACCTGGACAACCCGTACAAGCTGGACGTCTCGGTGCTCGGCGCCGCGTTCGACCCGGCCGTCCAGACCGTTCCCGAGGCGAAGGTCGGCACCCCGGCCGCCGTCGAGTGGACCGTCACCAACGAGTTCGCCGGCATCGAGGGCAAGCTGAAGGGCGGCCCGCTGGGCTCGGCCAAGGTCGAGACGCCGACGATCCAGCACCACGAGCAGCAGATCAAGACCGTCACCGTCGGTGAGGGTGTCGAGCGGCTCGACGTGGCGATCGGCAACACCTCGGACAAGGCCGCCGACCTCGACCTGACGGTCCTGCTCGACGGCGTGCAGGTGGGCCAGGCCGCCGACGGCGACTCGGAGGAGGCCGTCTCGCTGGTCAAGCCGGCCGCCGGTACCTACACGATCGTGATCGACGGCTACTCGGTGCAGGCCGCGGGCGGCACGACCTTCGACTACAAGGACGTGTACTACTCGGCCGCGCTCGGCAGCGTCCAGGTCGACTCGGCCAAGAGCTACCCGCTGGCCAGCGGCGCGAGCGCCACGGTCGGCGCCCAGGTGCTGGTCGCCGGTGCCGCGCCCGAGGGCCGGCAGTTCTTCGGCGAGGTCCAGCTGGTGAACGCGCGCGGCACGGTCGCGGGCGCGGGCAGCGTCGTGATCGGCAAGGTCACTCCGTAACACCGCAGTACGTGACACGCACCACGCGTGAGGGGCGGGCGCCGGGAACGGCGCCCGCCCCTTCCCGTATCGCTCCCGTCCCGAACCTCGGACAATGGATTGGACAAGCCGGGCCAGGACATACGCATCATGGACCGCAGCAGCCTGCACAAACGTACGGAGGAACCCCCGTGAAGGTCGGAATCGTCGGAGCCACCGGTCAGGTCGGCACAGTCATGCGCGGCATCCTGGCCGAGCGGAAGTTCCCTGTCGACGAGCTGCGGCTCTTCGCCTCCGCCCGCTCCGCCGGCACCGTCGTCGACGGGGTCACGGTCGAGGACGCCTCCACGGCCGACTACACCGGTCTCGACATCGTCCTGTTCTCCGCCGGTGGCGCGACCTCCAAGGCCCTCGCCGAGAAGGTCGCCTCGCAGGGCGCGGTCGTGATCGACAACTCCTCCGCGTGGCGCCGCGACCCCGAGGTCCCGCTGGTGGTCTCCGAGGTCAACCCGCACGCGATCAAGGACCGCCCCAAGGGCATCATCGCCAACCCGAACTGCACCACGATGGCCGCCATGCCGGTCCTCAAGCCGCTCCACCAGGAGGCCGGCCTCACCGCGCTGATCGCCACGACCTACCAGGCCGTCTCCGGCTCGGGCGTCGCGGGCGTCGCCGAGCTGCGCACGCAGGCGTGCGCCGTCGCCGAGAACGCCGACCAGCTGGCGTTCGACGGCGAGGCCGTGGAGTTCCCCGAGCCGGCCGTCTACAAGCGCCCCATCGCCTTCAACGTCGTCCCGCTGGCCGGCTCGATCGTCGACGACGGCACCTTCGAGACCGACGAGGAGCAGAAGCTCCGCAACGAGTCCCGCAAGATCCTGGAGATCCCCGGCCTGAAGGTCTCCGGCACCTGCGTGCGCGTCCCGGTCTTCTCCGGCCACTCGCTCCAGGTCAACGTCCGCTTCGAGCGTCCCATCAGCGTCGAGCGCGCGTACGAGCTGCTCAAGGACGCCGAGGGCGTCGAGCTCTCCGAGATCCCGACTCCGCTCCAGGCCGCCGGCAAGGACGTGTCGTACGTGGGCCGCATCCGCGTGGACGAGACCGTGGACAACGGCCTGGCGCTCTTCCTGTCCAACGACAACCTGCGCAAGGGCGCCGCGCTGAACGCGGTGCAGATCGCGGAGCTGGTCGCGGCGGAGCTGCGGGGCTGAGAACCGCTGTCGTACGGGGAGGGGCGGCCGTCCGGGAGGGCGACCGCCCCTTTCGGCGTCCCACGCCGGACGGTCACGCGCCACGCGGGCACGCGGGCACCCGGGCACGCGGGCAACCGGGCCCGCGCCGGACGGTCGCTGTCGGGCGGTCGCTGTCGGGCGGTCGCCGTCGGGCGGTCACCGTCGGGGCGGAATTCGGACAACGCGTTCGAAGCCGGGCCTCCGGGTGACAGGATCCGAGCATGACCCAGCTGCCCAAGGGCGCCAGCCTTCCGGTGCCCACCCAGGTTCTCCAGGTCGCCGTGGCCTGGCAGACCGTTCCCGGCGCGCCCGACGTGGACGTCTCCGCGCTGCTGCTCGACGGCGGCGGGCGGGTGCGCGGGGACGGGGACCTCGTCTTCTACAACCAGGTCGAGCACCCCTCCGGCGCGGTACGGCACCTGGGGAAGTCGGCGCCGGGCGCGCCGGGCAGCGCGGCGGCGGACTGGCTGTGGCTCGACCTCGCGCGCGTGGAGCCCGCGATCGACCGGGTCGTGGTCGCCGCCTCCGCCGACGGCGGGCCGTTCGGCCGGGTGCCCGCGCTCGACGTCCGGGTCACGGACCTGGCGGGCGGGCCCGTCGCGTACTTCGCCATCGGGAACGCGACGAGCGAGACGGCGTTCGTCTTCGGCGAGTTCTACCGGCGCGAGGGCGGCTGGCGGTTCCGCGCGGTGGGGCAGGGGTACGCCTCCGGGCTCGCCGGGCTCGCGACGGACTTCGGCATCGTGGTCGAGCCCCCGCCCGCCCCCATCCCGGGCCCGGGCTACGTCCCCCCGCCCGCCCCGGCCCCGGGCCACGTCCCCCCACCGCGGCCGGCCCCCACCCAGGCGTACGCCCCCGCCGCCCAGCAGGCGCGCGGCCCGGGCCCCGCCGGGACGTACGGCCCCTTCGCGCCGCCGGTCGACGACCAGGCCCCGGTGTACGCGCCGCCCGCCGCGTCCTCGTACCCCGGCGTCGACGCCTTCTCCTCGTCCTTCCGGCCCTCCGCCCACCAGGGGCGCGGCAAGGAGACCGTGCACTGCGACCCGGCCCTCCCGCCGGGCTGG
This sequence comes from Streptomyces sp. NPDC090127, assembly GCF_044746945.1. Taxonomy (NCBI): domain Bacteria; kingdom Bacillati; phylum Actinomycetota; class Actinomycetes; order Kitasatosporales; family Streptomycetaceae; genus Streptomyces; species Streptomyces sp. NPDC090127. The sequence goes on from NZ_JBIVDE010000006.1 coordinate 219,319, forward strand.
GCGCTCCTGGAGATCGAGTCGTACCACTCGATCTCCACCACCATCGAGTCCTGCGACGCCTACGGCCGCGCCGAGGACTATCTGCTCACCGCCTACGAGGACGACGTCCGGGCCCGTACCGTCGCCGTCGTCCCGCGCGACCGGCCGCTGAGCCTGCGGGTCGAGGCGGACACCCCCTGGACCCTGCGGGTCCTCCCGCTCAGCCACGCCCGCCGCTTCGACAGCCACATCGAGGGCCTCGCCCACGACCTCGTCGTCTACGACGGGCCGCCGGCCGTCCTCGACTTCTTCCACCACGGCGAGTCGAACTTCACCGTCCACCAGCACACCCCGCCACGCGAACCCGCCTACGACGTGGAGGACCAGGACCTGCTCGTCAACGAGATCGGCGAGGTCCGCGTCAGCGCGCCCGTGCCCGGCCCGGGACTGCTGCGGATCAGCGGGGACGGGCCGTGGAAATGTGCGGTGCGGCGCTGAGCCGGTGCGTGGAAGGATGACCCAAACGTCACGAAACCGAGGAGTTGACCGGGTGCCTGGCACAAACCTGACCCGTGAAGAGGCGCAGCAGCGGGCGAAGCTGCTGACCGTGGACGCGTACGAGGTCGAACTCGACCTCTCCGGTGCGCAGGAGGGCGGCACCTACCGGTCCGTCACCACCGTCCGCTTCGATTCCGCCGAGGCGAACGCGGAGACCTTCGTCGACCTCGTCGCCCCCGCCGTGCACGAGGTCGTGCTCAACGGGCACGCGCTCGAGGTGGCCGCGGTCTTCCGGGACTCACGGATCGCGCTGCGCCATCTGCACGAGGGCCGGAACGAGCTGCGCGTCGTCGCGGACTGCGCGTACACGAACACCGGTGAGGGCCTGCACCGCTTCGTCGACCCGGTCGACGACCAGGCGTATCTGTACACCCAGTTCGAGGTGCCGGACGCCCGTCGGGTCTTCGCCTCCTTCGAGCAGCCGGACCTGAAGGCGACCTTCCAGTTCACCGTGAAGGCGCCGAGCGGCTGGACGGTGATCTCCAACTCGCCGACGCCGGAGCCCAAGGACGACATGTGGGTCTTCGAGCCCACCCCGCGGATCTCCACGTACATCACGGCGCTGATCGCCGGGCCGTACCACGCGGTGCACTCGACCTACGAGAAGGACGGCCAGACCGTCCCGCTCGGCATCTACTGCCGGCCGTCGCTCGCCGAGTACCTCGACGCGGACCACATCTTCGACGTCACGCGCCAGGGCTTCGACTGGTTCCAGGAGAAGTTCGCGTACGACTACCCGTTCGCCAAGTACGACCAGCTCTTCGTGCCGGAGTTCAACGCGGGCGCGATGGAGAACGCGGGCGCGGTCACCATCCGCGACCAGTACGTCTTCCGCTCGAAGGTGACGGACGCGGCGTACGAGCGCCGGGCCGAGACGATCCTGCACGAGCTCGCGCACATGTGGTTCGGCGACCTGGTCACCATGGAGTGGTGGAACGACCTGTGGCTGAACGAGTCGTTCGCGACCTTCACCTCGGTCGCCTGCCAGGCCGCCGTGCCGGGCACCCGCTGGCCGAACGCCTGGACCACCTTCGCCAACGCGGAGAAGACCTGGGCGTACCGCCAGGACCAGCTGCCGTCCACGCACCCGATCATGGCCGAGATCAACGATCTCGAGGACGTGCTGGTCAACTTCGACGGCATCACCTACGCCAAGGGCGCCTCGGTGCTCAAGCAGCTGGTGGCGTACGTCGGTCAGGACGAGTTCTTCAAGGGCGTCCAGGCGTACTTCAAGGCGCACGCCTTCGGCAACACCCGGCTGTCCGACCTGCTCGGCGCGCTGGAGGAGACCTCCGGCCGTGACCTGAAGGCCTGGTCGAAGCTGTGGCTGGAATCGGCCGGCATCAACATCCTGCGCCCGGAGATCGAGACCGACGAGAACGGGGTCCTCACCTCCTTCGCGGTCCGGCAGGAGGCCCCGGCGCTGCCGGTGGGCGCCAAGGGCGCGTCGACGCTGCGTCCGCACCGGATCGCGATCGGCTTCTACGACCTGGACGCGACGGGCAGGCTGGTCCGCACCGACCGTCTGGAGCTGGACATCGAGGCGGCCGAGCTGACGGCCGTACCGGAGCTGACGGGCAAGCGGCGCCCCGCGGTCGTGCTGCTCAACGACGACGACCTGTCGTACGCCAAGGTCCGGCTCGACGAGGAGTCGCTGAAGAACGTCACGGCGCACCTCGGTGACTTCGCCGAGTCGCTGCCGCGCGCGCTGTGCTGGGCCTCGGCCTGGGACATGACGCGGGACGGCGAGCTGGCGACGCGCGACTACCTGGACCTGGTCCTCTCCGGCATCTCCAAGGAGAGCGACATCGGGATGGTGCAGTCGCTCCAGGGCCAGGTGAAGGCGGCCCTGGAGCTGTACGCGGCGCCGGAGTGGCGTGAGGCGGGGCTGACCCGCTGGACCGACGCGACGCTGGCGCACCTGCGCGCGGCCGAGCCGGCGAGCGACCACCAGCTGGCGTGGGCGCGGGCGTTCGCCGCCACGGCCCGTACGCCGCAGCAGCTGGACCTGCTCGCGGCCCTGCTGGAGGGCGGCGAGTCGATCGAGGGCCTGGCCGTCGACACCGAGCTGCGCTGGGCGTTCGTGCACCGGCTCGCGGCGACCGGCGTCTTCGACGAGTCGGAGATCGCGGCGGAGCTGGAGCGGGACCGTACGGCGGCGGGCGAGCGGCACGCGGCGACCGCGCGGGCGGCGCGTCCGACCGAGGCGGCCAAGGCCGAGGCGTGGGCGTCGGTGGTGGAGTCCGACAAGCTGGCGAACGCGGTGCAGGAGGCGGTGATCGGTGGCTTCGTGCAGACCGACCAGCGTGAGCTGCTCGCTCCGTACACGGCGAAGTACTTCGCCTCGATCAAGGGCGTCTCGGAGACCCGTAGCCACGAGATGATCCAGCAGATCGTGGTCGGCCTGTACCCGACGCTCCAGGTCTCGCAGGAGACCCTGGACGCCACGGACGCCTGGATCACGGAGAACCAGCCGGCTCCGGCGCTGCGGCGTCTGGTGACGGAGTGCCGTGCGGGGGTCGAGCGCGCCCTGAAGGCACAGGCCGCGGACGCGGCATCGGCCGCGTAGCGAGGCGGATCCGGCGGAAGGACGAAGGGGCACCCTCCCCCACGGAGGTGCCCCTTCGTCCGTTCGAGTCCGCTCGGCGGGCGGGCGTCGTGCGCGGCCGCCCGCCGGGCGGAGATCTTCGGTCGGGCGCTCAGCCGCCGAGCGCCGTGTAGCGGGCGCGGAGGTCGGCCGCGCCCTGCTCCGTCAGCGCGCCGTGCAGGCGCATCCGGGCGACGCCGCCGTCGGGGAAGGCGTCGAGGCGGACGTGGGTGACGACGGCCTGCGCGGGGAGCTTGAAGCGGTGCAGGGTGTCGGGCTGGAGCTTGGTCCGGGGGATGATCTCGAACCACTCCGCGCTTCCCGAGGGGTCGCCGTTGCAGCCCTGGAGCGCGATCCAGCCGGCCGAGTTGCCCTTGAGGTAGGCGGTGTCGATCTCGACGGCGCGTACGGCGCCCTGGGCGGCGAGCCGGAAGCGGACCCAGTCGTTGGTGTCCCGGACCCGGCGGCGGCGGTTCTCCCAGCCGTCGTCCATCTTGCGGGAGGTGCCGGGCAGGATGATCTGGGTCGGCGAGGAGTAGAACTTGTCCGACGCGTCCTCGTACACGCCTCCGTTGAGGACGGAGACCAGGTCGAGGGTGCCGAGCAGCTCCAGCCACTCGGGGTCAGGGACGACCTCGCCGTGGACGCGCAGCCGCGCGATGCCGCCGTCGGGGTGCTGGCAGACCCGTACGTGGGTGAAGCGGCGCTCGGCGTCGATCTCGAAGCCGTTGGCGGCGTGGCCGCGCACGGGGGTGGGCGGGACGAGCTCCTCCCACTTCACGTCGTCGGCGAGCAGCTGCTCGGGGCTGGGCGACCCCTCGACGGCGGTGGCCTGGATCGAGACGCGCTGCGGGTAGTTGCCGCGGAAGTGGGCGGTGTCGACGATGATGCCGCGGATCACGCCGGGGGCGCCGAGGCGGACGATCGCCCAGTCGTGGTCCTCCGGGGCGGGGAAGACGTTCTCGGCGTCGGCCCCGCGGCGGCGGCGGGTCTCCCAGCCGTCCATGATCTTGCCCTTGTGGCCGAAGTGCTCCGGGTCGAAGACGGCGCGCTCGCGGACGAGGAGGTTCTCGCGCTCGGCGAAGAACTCGTCGTTGGCGGCGACGACACCGGCGCCGAGACGACGGTCGGCCAGGTCGACCAGCTCGGTGAAGGAGAAGTCACCGGTGCGGTAGTCGGCGTACGGGTCGCCACCGCCGTAGGGCGCGGCGTCGTTGGCGTGCGGGTCGGCGTTCACGGCGTTCTCGTCGAAGCTCATGGATCGACTGTGCGCCCGGGGAGCGTTCCAGGTCCATCGAATGTTTTCGACAGGTACTTTCAGCCGAACTGAATAATGGGGCGGCTCACTGCACCGTCTCGCGCTGGACGGCGGCCTGCCGGAGCGCGGTGAGCACGCGGGCGACGGCGGGGCCCTCCTCGGCGCCGCGCCGGACGGCCGCCACGACATGGCGGCGCGGCTGGTCGGCGGAGAGGACCCGCATGACGACCCCGCGCTCGCCGCGCCGTTCCGCGGAGGCCATCCGGGGCACGAGGGCGACGCCCATCCCGGCCTCGACCATGGCGAGGATGGTGGTCCAGCCGGCGGCGCTGTGGGCCTGTTCGGGGACGAACCCGGCGGCCTCGCAGGCGGCGGTGGTGATCTCGGACCAGGGTCCGGAGCCGCCGAAGATCCACGGTTCGGCGGAGAGGTCGGCGAGCCGCAGGCCGGGCGCGTCGGCGAGCGGGTGCCCGGCGGGCAGGGCGACGTCGAGCGGGTCGGCGAGGAGCGGGACGCGGCTGAACTTGGGGTCGCGCGCGGAGGGGGCGTGGGCGGCCAGCGAGAGCGCAAGGTCGACGTCGCCGGTGGAGAGGAGTTCGTACGCCTCCGCCGCCTCGGCCTCGCGGATCCTGACGTCGAGTCCGGGGTGGGCGGTACGGAGCTGCTGCACGGCGGGGACGACGAGGGCGGGCACGGCCGTGGAGAAGGCCGCCACCCGCACCTGGCCGGCCTCGCCGCGCAGATACCCGTCCAGCTCGGCGTCGGCCCGCTCCAACTGGGCGAAGACGACTTCGGCGTGGCGCAGCACGAGATGCGCGGCGTCGGTGAGCCGCACCCGCCGCCCCTGTGCCTCCAGGAGCTGCACACCGAGCTGCTTGGCGAGGTTGGTGAGCTGCTGGGAGACGGCCGAGGGGGTCATGAGCAACGCCTCCGCGGTCGCGGTGACGGTCCCGCGCTCACGGAGGGTGCGAAGAATGTGCAGCTTCTTGATGTCCCACTCGCTCATGGGGCGCAACCTACCGGGGGTCACCTCCCCCGGGCGCCGGCCAGGGCCACGCCGCCCAGGATGAGCACCATGCAGGCGCCGCCGAGGAGGCCCAGTTCCTCGCCGAGCAGGGCGTAGGAGAGCAGGGCCACGCAGACCGGCTGGAGGTAGTAGACGACTCCGGCGCGGGCCGCGCCGATCAGGGCGATGGCCTTGTTCCAGGCGAAGAAGGCGACGGCGGAGGAGAGGACGCCGACGTAGACCAGGGGGCCGACCGTGCCCGTCGTGGGCTCGAAGCCGCCCTGGGCGGCGAGGCTGACGCCGTAGGCCGGCAGGAGCATCAGGGCGCCGAGGACGAAGGTGGTGAAGAGGAAGGCCAGGCCGCCCAGTTCGGCCGGGCGGCGCTTGAGCAGGGCGCTGTACGAGGCGAAGCTGACCGCCGCCGCCAGCATCCAGAGGTCGCCCGCCGTGAGCCGGGTGGGCAGGGCCCCCTCGCCGACCAGGAGCAGCACGCCGACGCAGGCGATCAGCATGCCGGCCACCCGGCGGGCGCCGAGCCGGGCGCCGCCGAGGCGTTCGTACACCGCCATGAGGACCGGGGAGGCGGCCATGATCATGCCCATGTTGCCGGCGGAGGTGGTGAGTCCGGCCTGGTTGACCAGGGTGTTGTAGACGGTGACGCCGAGCAGCGCGGCGAGGGTGACGAAGCCGAGGTGACGGCGGATCAGCGCGCGCTGCCGCCAGGTCTCGCGGATCGCGAAGGGGGCGACGGCGAGGATCGCGACGATCCAGCGCCAGAAGGCGGCCTGGACCGGCGGAACGGAGTCGTGCAGGGCGCGGGAGGTGACGAAGCTGCCGGACCAGACGACCGTGGCGACCAGTGCGAGGAGCAGCCCCACGCCGGAGCCCCGCGCGAGGAGGCGCGGGGCGGCGGAGCCGAGCCGGGTGGTGCGGACGTGGTCCAGGAGTGCCACGGTGGTCCCTTCTGTCGGTGTGGCCTCTACCGTCGCACCGAGAAAACCTCCAGGTCCATCGAAACTTTCTGAGTCTTCTGTTCAGTTGAACTGAAAGGTGCGCGAGGGGTCTGGGGTGCGGGAGAGGCCTGGGGTGCGCGAGGGGTCTGGGGTGCGCGGGGGGCCAGCTGGCCGAACAGGGTGGCCCCGAAGGCGATCGCCATGCCGACGAGCTGCACCGGACCGAGTGCCTGACCGAGCGCCACCCAGCCGACGACCGCCGCGGTGAGCGGCGACAGCGGGCCGAGGAGGGTCACCGAGGAGGCGCTCAGCCGCTCGATCCCCCGGAACCAGAGGAAGTACGAGATCGCGGTGTTGCCGAGGGCGAGGTAGGCGTAGCCGAGCAGGTTGGTGGAGTCCAGCGCCGGCGGGGCGCCCTCGACCAGGGCGGCGATCGGCAGGATGACCAGGCCGCCGGCGGTGAGCTGCCAGCCGGTGAGCGCCAGCGCGCCCACCCCTTCGGGGCGGCCCCAGCGCTTGGTGAGGACGACGCCGGCGGACATCGAGAGCGCCGACAGGAGCCCGGCGAGCACGCCGACCGGATCGAGTCCCGCGCCCGCCTTCAGGACGACGAGGCTGACACCGAGGGCGGCGACGACGGCGGTGAGCAGGGAGCGCACGGTCGGTCGGTCACCGAGGAGGAGCGCGGCCAGACCGACCACGAAGAGCGGGCCGACGGAGCCGACGACCGCCGCGACCCCGCCGGGCAGCCGGTAGGCGGCGAGGAAGAGGAGCGGGAAGAAGGCACCGATGTTGAGCGCTCCGAGGACCGCCGCCTTCCACCACCAGGCGCCCCGCGGCAGCTTGCGGGTGAGGGCGAGCAGCAGGAGTCCGGCGGGCAGCGCGCGCATCAACCCGGTGAAGAGCGGCCGGTCGGGCGGCAGGAACTCGGTGGTGACGAAGTAGGTGGAGCCCCAGGAGATCGGTGCGAGTGCGGTCAGGGCGACGACGGCGGCCTTACGGGACATGACGGATCCCCCCTCCGCCCGGAGCGACGGCCCCGAGCTGCTTGTTGGTAAGTAGCTTAGCAATAAGCTACTTACTGGCAAGAGGCTTTCCCGTGAGATACTTTTGTCATGGAGACCACCGCAGCCCCGACGCACGACGCCGTCGACGCCATCGCCGACCAGTGGGCGGTCGTCCGCCCCGACCTGGACACGCTCCCGATGGCCGTCTTCGGGCGGATCTACCGGCTGGCGGCGGCCATGCGCGGCCGCGTGGACACGGCGTACTCCCCCTACGGGGGCATGTCGCTCGGGGAGTTCGACGTCCTCGCCACCCTGCGCCGCTCGGGTGAGCCCTACACCCTCTCGCCGCGCGAACTCACCGCGACGCTGATGATCACCACGGGCGGGATGACGGGCCGGCTGGACAAGCTGGAGAAGGCGGGCCTGCTCAGCCGCAGCCCCGACCCGAAGGACCGGCGCGCGCTGCGGGTCACGCTCAGCGAGCTCGGCAGGGAACTGGTCGACCAGGCCGTCGGCGCCGGTCTCGCACAGCAGCGGGAAGCGCTGGAGAGCGCGCTCACGCCCGAGGAGGCGGAGCAGCTGGCGGGCCTGCTGCGCAAGCTCCTCGCGACGACGGTGGTGTGAACGGGCCCCGCCGCCCGGTCCCCGGGCACACGCGAGGGCGCCGCACCGGTACCTGCGTACCGGTGCGGCGCCCTCGTGGAGCGATGGAGCCTCAGGCCTTCTTGGACTTGTCGAGCACCATCACGAGACCGGCGATCACCAGGAACAGCACGATCGGCGCGGCCACGAACAGACCGAGGGTCTCGACGACACTCAGCTTGGGGGCCGGGTCGTCACCGTCGTCGCGGGTCAGCGCGAGCGCGGGAGACGACATGAGCAGCATCATCAGCGTCGTACCGGCCGCGACAGCACCGGCGCGCAGGGCGTTCTTCTTGTCCACGGTGCAAACGTAGCGAACACCTAAACGGGCCGCGCGTCCGGGGGTGCCGTACGGGACCCTCCGTGCGCCCCGGCGGGGGATCCCGCGAGCGGCGCGAGGACGGCGAGCAGCCGGTGCGCCCGGGGCGAGGCGGCCAGCTCCTCCAGGGCCATCGGCTGGCCCTCCGGGCCGGCCACCGGCAGCCGCCAGTTGGGGTACTGGTCCCAGGTCCCGGGCAGGTTCTGCGGGCGCCGGTCCCCCACCGCGTCCGGCAGCCACACCCCGACCATCGTGGCCGGCGTCCGCAGCAGGAACCGGTGCACGGCCCGCACCTCCGCCTCCTCGTCGCCCGGGCCCTCCGGCAGCAGCCCGAGCCGCTCCAGGTACGTCAGCCAGTCGCCGACCTCCGCCGCGTCCAGGGCCCGTTCCTGCCCCAGGTCGCCGGTGAGCAGCCCGAGCCGGTGGCGCAGGGCCACGTGGTCGCCGGAGAGCCGGGCGGCGGTGGAGGGCAGGTCGTGCGTGGTGGCCGTCGCCACGCAGTCGGTGCGCCACTCCTCGGGGGCCAGCGGCCGGCCCGTGCCCGCCCAGTCCCGCTCGAACCAGAGCACGGACGTGCCGAGCACCCCGCGCCGCCCGAGCCGCTCGCGGACGCCCGGCTCGACCGTGCCGAGGTCCTCGCCGATGACGAGCGCACCGGCCCGGTGGGCCTCCAGGGCCAGGACCGCGAGCATCGCCTCGGCGTCGTAACGGACATATGTGCCCTGGGTGGGTTCGCCGCCCTCGGGGACCCACCAGAGCCGGAACAGGCCCATCACGTGGTCGATCCGCAGCGCGCCCGCGTGCCGCAGCAGCTCCCGCAGGAGGCCGCGGTACGGGGCGTAGCCGGAGGCGGCCAGGGCGTCCGGGCGCCAGGGCGGCAGGCCCCAGTCCTGGCCGCGCGCGTTGAAGGCGTCGGGCGGGGCGCCGACCGACATGCCCACGGCGAACGCGTCCTGCTGCGCCCAGGCGTCGGAGCCGTCGGGATGGACGCCGACCGCGAGGTCGTGGACGATCCCGACCGCCATCCCGGCCTCCCGGGCGGCCGTGCTCGCGGCGGCCAGCTGCTGGTCCGTCAGCCAGGCCAGCCGGCAGTGGAAGTCCACCCGGGCCGTCAACTCCGCGTCGGCGCGGACGGCCGCGGCGGCCGAGCGCGGATCACGCAGCTCCGCGGGCCAGGACCGCCAGTGGTGGCCGTGCCGCTCGGCGAGGGCACAGTAGGTGGCGTGGTCCTCCAGGGCGCGGCCGCGCTCGGCGAGGAAGTCGCGGTACGCGGCGCGGCGGCCGGGACCGAGTTCGACCGTCGCCACCAGCTCAAGGGCGCGCCGCTTGAGCTCCCACACCGCGTCCCGGTCGATCAACGCGCCCTTGCGCAGCACCCGTTCGCGCAGCTCGGCGGCGTCCGCGCCGATCGCCTCCAGCTCGTCGCGGTACCGGGCGTCCACGAAGTCGTACTCCGGGACGTCCTCGATCCGCAGATGGACGGGGTCGGGGAAGCGACGGGAGGACGGGCGGTACGGGGAGGGGTCGGTGGGCGCCCCGGGCACGGCCGCGTGCAGCGGGTTGACCTGGACGAACCCGGCGCCGTGGGTCCGGCCCGCCCAGGTGGCGAGTTCGCGCAGGTCGCCGAGGTCGCCCATGCCCCAGGAGCGGCCGGAGAGCACCGAGTACAGCTGGGCGAGCAGCCCGAAGGCCCGCCGCTCGGGCCGGGGCACGCGCGCGGGGGCGACGATCAGCGTGCCCGCGTCGGCGCGCCCGTCCGGAGCGAGCGCCTCGACCCGGTGGACGCCGAGCGGCAGCCCGTCCAGGTCGGCCCAGTCGGCCGTCTCGCCCGACTCGGTGGTCACCCGGAGCCGGGTGCCGGGAGGGAGGCCCTCCGGCAGCTCCGCGGGGCCGTCCTGCCGGCGCACCAGGGTGGGGGGCAGCAGCCGGGCATCCTCGGCGACGCGCGCCGCTTCCAGGGCGGCGGCGACCGCCTCCGGGGTACCGGCGTCGACGTCGAGGGCGGCGAGGACGGCCACGACGGTGGCGTCGGGCACCTGGACGGTGACCCCCGCGGAGGGCTCGTACGCGGTGGCGACACCGTGGAGGGCGGCGAGGCGGGCCAGGGTCACTTCACACTCCAGAGGTCTGCGTCGGTGGTGGCGGCCGGCCCGGCGGCCCGGCGGTCACGCCGCGGGGTACTCCGTGCCGCCCGTGGTCCACAGGGCGGTGGCTTCGCTGGTGAGCGGGGCCGCCGAGGTCAGCGGCGGCTCGCTGGTGAGGGGCGCGGCATCGGCGAGCGGGGGCTCGCTGGTCAGCGGTGCCGCGTCGAAGAGCGGCGGCTCGCTGGTGAGCGGGCCCTGTTTCGCCATGGGTATGTCGATGGTGTGGGGGGTGATCACGGTCACGGGGGTACTCCCGGCTTCGTCTCGACAGGTGAACGACAGAGCCCTACCCACCGAACCCACTTTTACCGGCGGAACGTGCCGGAAGAGCGCCACCTCGCCGAAAGCCCGCCGGGCAAATCCGACACTTCGACCACGCGCATTGACACCCCCGCCGCACGGGTGGTGGGCTCGTGACCCACTCGTGACCCACCCGGTGGGTCGGGGCGACGTCATCCGCGGGAAAGAGGAGTTCGCGTGCACCTCGGGCGCAGGAAGCGGACGGCGACCGCCGTGGCCGCCGCGGTGATCGGCGGACTCCTCGGCGGCGGCGCCCCCGGCGTCGCCCAGGCCGCACCGGTCACCCCCGTCACCACGCCCGGCGTCCCGCAGAGCCCCGGCGAACCGGCCGTGTGGCCGCGCCCGCAGTCCCTGCGGACCGCGGGCCCGTCCGTACGGCTCGGCGCCGAGGTGACGCTGCTCGCGGGCCCCGAGGCCGATCCGTACGCCGTCGCCGCGCTCCGCGAGGTGCTGCGGACGGCGGGGGTACGGACCGTCCACACGACCCTGCCGGGCGGCGGTCCGGTGTTCCGCCTGGGCCCCGCGGCGTCCGGGGACGCTCTGCGGGCGCTGCGCGTGGCCGAGCGGGAGGACCTGCCGCTCGGCGGCTACCGGCTCGCGACGGGCCGGGTGGCCGGCCGGGACACCGTCGCCCTGGACGGTGTCGGCACGGACGGGCTCTTCCACGGGGTCCAGACGCTCCGTCAGCTGATCGACGGGCAGGCGAGCGACGGGCAGGCGAGCGACGGGCAGGCGAGCGACGGGCAGGCGAGCGACGGGCAGGCGAGCGACGGGAGGTCCGGCGGCGGAAGGTCCGGCGGCGGACGGACGAACGGCGCCGACGGCGACGGCGACGGGCGGCGGATCCCCGGTGTCGTCGTGCGTGACTGGCCCGGCACCGCCGTGCGCGGCCTCACCGAGGGCTTCTACGGCCGGCCCTGGAGCCACGAACAGCGGCTGGCGCAGCTCGACTTCATGGGCCGCACCAAGCAGAACCGGTACCTCTACGCCCCCGGCGACGACCCGTACCGCCAGTCCCAGTGGCGCGACCCCTACCCGGCCGAGCGGCGCGCCGAGTTCCGCGCGCTCGCCGAGCGCGCCCGCGCCAACCACGTGACCCTCGCCTGGGCCGTGGCGCCCGCCCAGTCCATGTGTCTGGCATCGGACGCCGACGTGAAGGCGCTCACCCGCAAGGTCGACGCGATGTGGGCGCTGGGGGTGCGCTCCTTCCAGCTCCAGTTCCAGGACGTCAGCTACAGCGAGTGGCACTGCTCGAAGGACAGGAACACCTTCGGGCGCGGCCCCGAGGCGGGCGCGACCGCCCACGCGCGCGTGGCGAACGCGGTGGCCCGGCACCTGGCCGACCGGCACCCGGACGCCGAACCGCTGACGCTGATGCCGACGGAGTACTACCAGGACGGCGCGACCGCGTACCGCACGGCGCTCGCCGCCGGTCTCGACAGCCGGGTGCAGGTCGCCTGGACCGGCGTCGGCGCCGTCCCGCGCACCATCTCCGGGCGCGAACTGGCCGGGGCCCGCCAGGCGCTGCGCCACCCGCTGGTCACGATGGACAACTACCCGGTCAACGACTACGCCCAGGACCGGCTCTTCCTCGGCCCCGCCATGGGCCGCGAACCGGCCGTGGCGGCGGGCTCCGCCGCGTTCCTCGCCAACGCGATGGAGCAGCCGGCCGCCTCCCGCATCCCGCTCTTCACCGCCGCCGACTACGCCTGGAACCCCCGGGGATACCGGCCGCAGGAGTCCTGGCGGGCCGCCGTCGACGATCTGGCGGGACCGAACCCGGCCGCCCGCGAGGCGCTGCGGGCGCTCGCCGGCAACGACGCCTCCTCGCTGCTCGACCCGGCGGGCGAGTCGGCGTACCTGAAGCCGCTGATGAGCGCGTTCTGGAACACCCGCACGTCCCAGGACCCGGCCGCACGGGAGAAGGCGGCGCGCGAGCTGCGGGCGGCGTTCACCGTGATGCGGGAGGCCCCCGGCCGGCTGGCCGCGACCGCCGACGGCGCCCTGGACGACGAGGTCGGGCCCTGGCTCGACCAGCTGTCGCGCTACGGCCTCGCGGGCGAGACCGCGGTCGACATGCTGCTCGCCCAGGCCCGTGGCGACGGCGCGGCCGCCTGGCAGGCTCAGCTCCGTCTCGAGCCGCTGCGCGAGGCGCTGCGGGCGAGCGGGGCGACCGTCGGGCCGGGCGTGCTCGACCCCTTCCTCACCCGCGCGGTGACGGAGGCGGCGGCCTGGACGGGCGCCGACCGCGACCGCCGGGCCGACCGGGCGGCCGACGTGGACGTGGACGTCGAGCCGGACGCGTACACCGTCCGCCTGGACCGCTCACGGCCCGTGGACACGGTGACCGTCATGACGGAACCGGGGTCGGGCGACTCCGCGCGCGTGGAGGCGTACGTCCCGGGTGAGGGGTGGCGGGCGCTGGGCCCGGTCTCCCCGAGCGGCTGGACGCAGACGGACCTGAAGGGGCTGCGCGCGGAGGCGGTCCGGATCGCGTGGAACGGTACGGACGGCTCCGTACCCCGGGTGCGCTCCCTCGTGCCGTGGTTCGCGGACGAGCCGCGCGCCGAACTGGAGCTGGCCCGCGCCTCGACGGACGCCGAGATCGGCGGCCCCGCGCAGCGGGTGGACGTCCGGCTGGTGGGCCGCAGCGCCGAGGAGGTGCGCGGGGCGCTGACGGCGCGGGCGCCGAAGGGCATCGAGGTACGGCTGCCCAAGGAGGCCAGGATCCCGCGCGGCACGCGCGCGTCGGTGCCGCTCCAGGTGTCGGTCGGACCGGACGTGCCCGCGGGCTCGTACGAGGTGCCGGTCTCCTTCGCGGGCGAGGAGCGGGTCCTGACGGTCCGCGCCTTCCCTCGCACGGCGGGCCCGGACCTTGCCCGTACGGCGACGGCCTCGTCCTCCGGCGACGAGACCCCCGACTTCCCTGCGGTCTCGGCCCTGGACGGCGATCCGGCGACTCGCTGGTCCTCCCCGGCCGAGGACGGCGCCTGGTGGCAGCTGGAGCTGACGAGCCCGGCCCGGATAGGTCAGGTGGTGCTGCACTGGCAGGACGCGTACGCCACCCGGTACCGCGTCCAGGTCTCCGCCGACGGACGCACCTGGCGCACCGCGGCGACGGTCGCCGACGGCCGGGGCGGCCGGGAGAGCGTCCGCATGGACGCGGCGGACACCCGCTTCCTGCGGGTCCAGGGCGACGCACGGGCGACGCGGTACGGCTACTCGCTGTGGTCGGTGGAGACGTACGCGGTCGCCCCGCCGGCCACACCCGAGCCCCCGGCACGCGCCGAGGAGCCGCAGCGCCCGGAGCGTCCCGTACCACCGCGGTAGACACGCGACCGGCGTCGGCGCCGTCCGCACTGGACCGGCGTCGGCGCCGTCCGCACTGGACCGGCGTCGGCGCCGTCCGCACTGGACCGGCGTCGGCGCCGTCCGCGCACGACCCGCGTCGGCGCCGTCCGCGCACGACCCGCGTCGGCGCCGTCCGCGCAGCCCGGAGAGGGGCGCCTCCAGGAGGCGCCCCCCGTGACGGAGACCGGCAGGGACGACGAAGGCCCGGCTCAACCCGTCTTCACGGCCCCCGTGGGGGCGGTGGAGACGGCGTCGATCCGGGCCATCACGTCGTCCGCGCCGTACGGCTGCAGGTACGGCAGCCAGCGTGGGTCCCGGTGTCCGGTCCCGATGATCCGCCAGGCCAGGCCGCTCGGCGGCGCGGGCTGATGGCGCAGCCGCCAGCCCAGGTCGTGCAGATGGCGGTCGGCCTTGACGTGGTTGCAGCGGCGGCAGGCCGCCACCACGTTCTCCCAGGCGTGCGTGCCCCCGCGGCTGCGCGGAATGACGTGGTCGACGCTGGTTGCGACGCCACCGCAGTACATGCACCGCCCGCCGTCACGGGCGAAGAGGGCTCGGCGGGTCAGAGGAACGGGCCCCCGGTAGGGGACCCGCACGAACCGCTTCAGCCGGACCACACTGGGTGCGGGGATGACGCGGGTCTCGCTGTGCAGGAAGGCGCCGGACTCCTCGAGGCAGAGTGCCTTGTTCTCGAGGACGAGGACGAGCGCGCGGCGGAGCGGTACGACGCCGAGCGGCTCGTACGACGCGTTGAGGACCAGGACATGCGGCACGGATGCCTCCTAATACGCCGGCGGCGCGTGGCTCGCGCCGGGACGAACTGCTCTCAGTCTCTCCTCATGCCTGGTCGGAGCGCCACCACGTACCCGTAACGGGCTTGGAGTGTTCTCGACCACATCGGCATCGGCTCCTGGTACATCCCCGCGTGAGGTCGGTCTCTCCCTCGAACAGCACAACCGGAGCACGTCGTGTGCCCCGTTAGTGTGGATGCTCGCGTACGCCACGCCTGGAGGTTCCCCGTGCCCTGGTCCGCCCTGCAGACCGCCGACGATCCGCAGAAGGTCCCCGTCACCCTCGACGAGGCGGCGGAGAAGGCGTCGAACGCCGCGGGCTGGGTGGAGCAGAACTGGTCCACCTGGCTGAACACCGGCCTGCGGATCCTGCTCATCCTGGTCGTCGCCCTGCTGTTGCGCATGGCGATCCGCCGTGCGCTGACGAAACTGATAGAGCGGATGAACCGCTCCGCCCAGGCGGTGGAGGGCACGGCCCTCGGCGGACTGCTCGTCAACGCCGAGCGGCGGCGGCAGCGCTCGGAGGCGATCGGGTCGGTGCTCCGCTCGGTGGCGTCGTTCGTGATCCTGGGCACGGCGGGGCTGATGATCCTCGGCGCCTTCCAGATCGACCTGGCGCCGCTGCTCGCCTCGGCCGGTGTCGCGGGTGTGGCGATCGGCTTCGGCGCGCGGAACCTGGTCACGGACTTCCTGTCGGGCGTCTTCATGATCCTGGAGGACCAGTACGGCGTCGGCGACTCGGTCGACGCGGGGGTCGCCTCCGGCGAGGTCATAGAGGTCGGTCTGCGGGTGACGAAGCTGCGCGGCGACAACGGGGAGATCTGGTACGTCCGCAACGGCGAGATCAAGCGGATCGGCAACCTGAGCCAGGGCTGGGCGACGGCGGCGGTCGACGTGACGGTCCGCCCGACGGAGGACATGGACCGGGTGCGCTCGGTGATCGACGAGGCGACGGCGTCCATGGCGAAGGAAGAGCCCTGGAACGAGCGGCTCTGGGGTCCGGTGGAGATCCTCGGCCTGACCGAGGTGCTCCTGGACTCGATGACCGTCCGGGTCTCGGCGAAGACGATGCCGGGCAAGTCGCTGGGCGTCGAGCGCGAGCTGCGGTGGCGGATCAAGCACGGCCTGGACGCGGCCGGCATCCGGATCGTCGGCGGCCTCCCGGCGCAGGCGGACGAGGCCGCCGCGGACCCGACGGCGGGCATGGCGGCCCCCTCGGCCTACGCGTCGGCGACCACCCCCCAGGGCATGGCCGCGAGCCCGCTCCCGAAGACGGACCTGAACAAGTAACGCGTCCCGCCCACGAAGCCCCCGCAGGTAACGCTTTGGTTGCCTTCGGGGGCTTCGCGCGTGCTCGGGTATTGACGTCCCCCTGAGGGCCGCCCTACCGTCCTCCCACCGAATAGGAAACCTTCCTAACAGTGCAGAGGCAGGTGCGTCGCCATGGTCGGTACGACCCCGGGAACCCCCGGCACCCCGCGCGTGCTGCGGGCCATGAACGACCGCGCCGCCCTTGATCTGCTCCTGGAGCACGGGGCCCTGTCCCGGACCCGGATCGGGAAGCTCACCGGACTCTCGAAGCCGACCGCCTCCCAGTTGCTCGCCCGGCTGGAGGCCGCGGGGCTCGTCGTCGCCACCGGGACGACCGAGGGACGGCCGGGGCCGAGCGCGCAGCTGTACGCGGTGAACGCCCGGGCCGCCTTCGCCGCCGGCATCGACGCGAGCCCGCACCGGATCCGCGCCGCCGTCGCCGACATCACCGGCACGATCGTCGGCGAGTTCGAGCTCCCCACCCCCGGCCGGGGGAACGACGGCGGTGTCGTCCGCCAGGTCACCACCGCCCTCGACGGCGCCGTCAAGGACGCCGGGATCACCCGCTCCGACGTGCACCGGCTCGTGATCGGCACGCCGGGCGCCTTCGACCCGGCCACCGGCCGGCTGCGGTACGCCTCCCACCTGCCCGGCTGGCACTCCCCCACGCTCCTGGAGGAGCTGGCGGCCGTGCTGCCGATGCCGTTCGAGTACGAGAACGACGTCAATCTGGTGGCCGTCGCCGAGCAGCGCCTCGGCGCCGCCCGGGACCACGAGGACTTCGTGCTGCTGTGGAACGAGGAGGGCCTCGGCGCCGCCCTCGTCCTCGGTGGCCGGCTGCACCGCGGCTTCACCGGCGGCGCCGGCGAGGTCGGTTTCCTGCCCGTGCCCGGCACCCCGCTCGTCCGGCAGGTCACCAAGGCCAACTCCGGCGGCTTCCAGGAGCTCGCCGGCGTCCAGTCCGTCCCCCGGATCGCCAAGTCGCTCGGCATCGAGACCGCCGAGCAGCCCTACGTGTCCACCGCGGCCCGGCTGCTCGGCCACGCCGCCGCCCACCACGGCGACGACCCCCGGTACGCGGAGCTGCTCGACCGGTACGCCGAACGCCTCGCCACCGGTCTCGCCTCGCTCGTCGCCGTGCTCGACCCCGAACTCGTCGTCCTCTCCGGTGACGTGACCGTCGCCGGCGGGGAGCCGCTCCGCGAGCGCGTCCAGTCCGAACTGGCCGAGCTCGCCGCCTCGCGACCCCGGCTGGTCCTCGGCCGCGTGGACCGGGACCCCGTCCTGCGCGGGGCGCTGGAGAGCGCCCTCGCGACCACCCGCGACGAGGTCTTCGACACGTCCCGCTAGGCCGTCCCGTACCGCCGGCGCTCTCCTACCCCCGCTGTGTTCCCGCCTCCGTCCGCCCCAGGGAGTCCTGTCATGCCCGCACGCACGCGCAGAGCCGCCGTCGCGCTCGCCGCCACCGCCTCCGTCGCCCTTCTCGCCTCGGCCTGTACGGGCTCGGCGGACGACAAGGCGAGCGACGACCCGAACGCCGCCACCACGATCACCTTCTGGCACGGCTGGTCGGCGCCCTCCGAGGCCAAGGCGATCCAGGAGAACGTCGCCCGCTTCGAGAAGGCCCACCCGAACATCAAGGTGAAGATCGTCGGCAACATCAACGACGACAAGCTGAGCCAGGCGCTGCGCGCGGGCGGCTCGAACGGCCCGGACGTGGCGGCCTCCTTCACCACCTCCAACGTGGGCAAGTTCTGCCACTCGGGCGCCTTCGCGGACCTGGGGCCCTTCCTGGAGAAGGACAAGGTGGACCTGGACAAGACCTTCTCGAAGGTCCTTCAGGACTACACCCAGTTCGAGGGCAGGCGCTGCTCGCTGCCGCTGCTCTCCGACGCGTACGGGCTCTACTACAACAAGGACGCCTTCAAGGCGGCCGGCATCACCGCCCCGCCGAAGACCTGGTCGGAGTTCTCCCAGGTCGCGAAGAAGCTCACCAAGGAGAAGGGCGACAGCTACGAGCAGCTCGGCTTCATGCCGAACTACCTCGGCTACGAGACCGTCCCCTCGCACTACATGTCCCAGTGGAACCACCGGTACTTCGACGAGAACGGCAAGTCGCTGCTGGCCAGGGACCCCGGGTTCGCCGAGATGATGACGTACCAGAAGTCGCTGGTCGACGGTCTGGGCGGGTTCGCGAAGCTGGACAAGTACCGCACCACCTTCGGCGACGAGTGGGGCGCGAAGCACCCCTTCCACACCGGTCAGGTCGCCATGCAGCTGGACGGCGAATGGCGGCTGAACTTCATCAAGGACGCCGAGGTCGACTTCGAGGTCGGCGTCGCGCCGCTGCCGGTCGCCGACGACGAGGTGGCCGAGTACGGCAAGGGCTACCTCTCCGGCACGGTCATCGGGATCGCGCCGCAGAGCAGGAAGCAGAACGCGGCCTGGGAACTGGTCAAGTACATGACCATGGACACCGAGGCGGTGGTGCAGTTCGCCAACGGCATCGGCAACGTCCCCTCCACCCTGGAGGCGCTGAAGTCGCCGAAGCTGAAGGCCGACGCGAACTTCAAGGTCTTCCTGGACATCGCCCAGCACCCCGAGTCCTCCACCTCCGACGGCGCCGTGAACGGCTCCACGTACCAGGACACCTTCCAGGACTTCGCGCAGAAGTACGAGAAGGGCCAGGTCAAGGACCTGAAGAAGGGCCTTGAGGAGACGGCGGCCCAGATCGACCGCGACATCACGCAGGCGAAGTAGGACCGGGACCGACCACCTCATGTCCTCCGAAACCCTCGACGGGCGTCAGGCGGCGCTGCGGTCGAAGCGCGTGCGCAACGCGCTTCGCACCGCGGCGTTCATGTCGCCCTGGCTGATCGGCTTCAGCGTCTTCTTCGCGTACCCGCTCGTCTCGACCGTCTACTTCTCCTTCATGAAGTACGACGGTCTGAACCCGCCGTCCTGGCGGGGCCTGGACAACTGGACGTACGTCTTCGCGGACATGCCGAAGTTCTGGCCGGCGATGCGGAACACCCTCTGGCTGGCGGTCGTGATGGTCGCCTGCCGGGTGGTCTTCGGCCTCGGCATCGGCATGCTCATCACCAAGATCAAGACGGGCGCCGGAGTCTTCCGGACCCTCTTCTACCTGCCCTACCTGGCCCCGCCGGTGGCCGCGACGCTGGCCTTCGTCTTCCTGCTCAACCCGGGCACGGGACCGGTCAACTCGCTCCTGGAGGCCGTCGGCGTCCCCGCGCCCTCCTGGTTCAACGACGCCGCCTGGGCCAAGCCGGCCCTGACCGTCCTCGCCGTCTGGGGCGTCGGGGACCTGATGGTCATCTTCATGGCCGCGCTGCTCGACGTACCGAAGGAGCAGTACGAGGCGGCGGAGCTGGACGGGGCCTCGGCCTGGCAGCGCTTCCGCTACGTCACCCTGCCGAACATCTCGCCGATCGTGCTCTTCGCGGTCGTCACCGGGATCATCGGCGCGATGCAGTACTACACGCAGCCGATCGTGGCGGCGAAGGTGGCGTCCGGCGTGATGGGCGGCTCCGGCCAGACCTTCGAGCCGGGCTATCCGGACGACTCGACACTGACTCTGCCGCAGCTGGTCTACAACCTCGGCTTCGGCCGCTTCGACTACGGCGCGGCGTGCGTCGTGGCCCTCGTCCTGTTCGCCCTCTCCATGGCCTGCACCGCGCTGCTGATGCGCCGTCGGGGCGGCCTGATCGGCTCGGGTGACTGACCATGTCCTCCTCCGTAACCCCCGTACCGACGCTCGACCGTCCCGTGGAGCAGGCGCCCGCCGGGGCCGCCGAGAAGACGGCACGGCGCAAGGCGCTGCTGCACTGGATCGCCGTGCACTCCCTCGGGATTGCCGCGGCGCTGTTCTTCGTGCTGCCGTTCGTCTTCGTCTTCCTGACCTCGCTGATGAGCGACCAGCAGGCGCTGACCCGGGACCTCACGCCGAACACCTGGCACTGGGACAACTACGTCCGGGTCTTCCGGACCCCGGGATTCCTGGACTGGTGGAAGAACTCCCTGCTGTACGCGGGGCTCGGCACCGCGCTCGTGGTGGTGTCCTCGCTCCCCGTCGCGTACGCGCTCGCCAAGTTCCGCTTCCGTGGCAGGCATCTGTCGCTGCTGCTCGTCATCTCGATGATGATGCTGCCGCCGCAGGTGATCATCATTCCGATGTACCTGTTCTGGGCCAAGCAGATGGACCTCTCCGGCACCCTGTGGCCGCTGATCGTCCCGATGGCCTTCGGTGACGCCTTCGCGATCTTCCTGCTGCGTCAGTTCCTGCTGACGATCCCCGACGAGTACATCGAGGCCGCGCGGCTGGACGGCTGCGGCGAACTGCGCACCCTGCTCAGGATCGTGCTCCCGATGGCGAAGCCCGGCATCGCCGCCGTGGCGCTGTTCCAGTTCTTCTACTGCTGGAACGACTACTTCGGACCGCAGATCTACACCTCGGAGAACCCGGCGGCGTACACGCTGAGTTACGGCCTGGAGTCCTTCAAGGGCGCGCACCACACCGACTGGAATCTGACCATGGCCGCGACCGTCCTGGTCATGGCCCCCGTGATCCTCGTCTTCTTCTTCGCCCAGAAGGCGTTCGTCGAGGGTGTCACGCTGACCGGAGTGAAGGGCTAGCCGAACACTATGAAGCTCGCTGTCGTGGGGGGCGGCTCCACCTATACCCCCGAACTGATCGACGGATTCGCGCGGTTGCGCGACACCCTGCCCATCACCGAACTGGTCCTCGTCGACCCGGCCGCCGACCGTCTGGAACTGGTCGGCGGGCTCGCCCGGCGGATCTTCGCCAGGCAGGGCCACGACGGGAAGATCGTCACCACCTCCGACCTCGACGCCGGGGTGGAGGGTGCCGACGCCGTCCTGCTCCAGCTGCGGGTCGGCGGCCAGGCCGCCCGGAACCAGGACGAGACCTGGCCGCTGGAGTGCGGCTGCGTCGGCCAGGAGACCACCGGCGCCGGTGGCCTCGCCAAGGCGCTGCGGACCGTGCCGGTGGTCCTGGACATCGCCGAGCGGGTCCGGCGCGCCAACCCGGACGCCTGGATCATCGACTTCACCAACCCCGTCGGCATCGTCACGCGCGCGCTGCTCCAGGCCGGCCACAAGGCCGTCGGCCTGTGCAACGTGGCCATCGGCTTCCAGCGGAAGTTCGCGAAGCTGCTCGACGTGGCTCCGTCCGCGATCCACCTCGACCACGTCGGGCTCAACCACCTGACCTGGGAGACCGGCGTCCGCCTCGGCGGGCCGGAGGGCGAGGACGTGCTGCCGCGGCTGCTCGCCGCGCACGGCGAGGCCATCGCCGAGGACCTGCACCTGCCGCTGTCGGTGGTGGACCGCCTCGGCGTCGTCCCCTCGTACTACCTGCGCTACTTCTACGCGCACGACGAGGTCGTCCGGGAGCTGGGCAGCAAGCCCTCGCGGGCGGCCGAGGTCGCCGCGATGGAGAAGGAACTCCTGGCGATGTACGGCGACCCGACGCTCGACGAGAAGCCGGCCCTGCTCGCGAAGCGGGGCGGCGCCTTCTACTCGGAGGCGGCCGTGGACCTCGCGGCCTCCCTGCTCGGAGAGAGCAGCGGGCCCGCAGGGCCGTCCGTCGACGGTGGTGAGGGGCGACGGGCGGGCGGAGGCTCGCCGTACCAGGTGGTGAACACGTACAACAACGGCACGCTGCCGTTCCTCGCGGACGACGCCGTCATCGAGGTGCAGGCGGCGGTCGGGCCGGACGGCCCCGTGCCCCTGCCGGTCACCCCGCTCGACCCGCTGTACGCCGGTCTTGTCGCCCACGTCACCGCGTACGAGGACCTCGCCCTGGAGGCGGCGCTGCGCGGCGGCCGCGACCGGGTCTTCAAGGCGCTGCTCGCACACCCGCTGGTCGGGCAGTACGCGGCCGCCGACGGGCTCACCGACCGGCTGATCGCGCACAACCGGGAGCACCTGGCGTGGGCGTGAACCTCAGCGGCGCGCTCCTGGCGATCGACGCGGGCAACAGCAAGACCGACGTGGCGGTCGTGGGGGTGGACGGGGCCGTACTCGGCACGGCGCGCGGCGGGGGGTTCCAGCCGCCCGTGGTGGGGGTCGAGCAGGCCCTGGACGGCCTGGCCGAGATCGTGCGGCGCGCCGCCGCGGCGGCGGGCCTCCCGTCGGAGTTCGCGCACGTCTCGGCCTGTCTCGCCAACGCCGACCTGCCCGTGGAGGAGGCGGAGTTGGCCACCGCCCTGGAGGCGAGGGGCTGGAGCCGCTCGGTCCGGGTGTACAACGACACCTTCGCCGTCCTGCGCGCCGGGCTCGACGAGCCGCGCGGCGTCGCCGTGGTCTGCGGGGCGGGGATCAACTGCGTCGGCATGCTGCCGG
The DNA here is from genome assembly GCF_044746945.1 of Streptomyces sp. NPDC090127. Lineage (NCBI taxonomy): Bacteria > Bacillati > Actinomycetota > Actinomycetes > Kitasatosporales > Streptomycetaceae > Streptomyces > Streptomyces sp. NPDC090127. Next base: position 241,909 of record NZ_JBIVDE010000006.1, read on the forward strand.
ACGGGCGGACCGCCCGGTTCCCCGCGATCGGGAAGATCTCCGGCGACTGGGGCGGCGGCAGCGGCCTCGCCGAGGAGGCGCTCTGGTTCGCGGCCCGCGCGGAGGACGGCCGGGGTGAGCGGACCGCCCTCGCGCGGACGCTGCCCGCGCACTTCGGGCTGCCGACCATGTACGCGCTGATCGAGGCGCTGCACCTGGGGGCCATCCCCTACGAGCGGCGCCACGAGCTGACGCCCGTGCTGTTCCGTACGAGCGTGGAGGGCGACGCCGTCGCCCGGTCGCTGGTGCACCGGCTGGCCGAGGAGGTCGTCGCGTTGTCGACGGTCGCGCTGGGCCGGCTCGAACTGCTCGACGAGGAGGCGCCGGTGATGCTGGGTGGCAGCGTGCTGGCCGCGCGCCACCCGGAGTTGGACGGCCGGATCGCGGAACTCCTGGCGGCCAGGGCGCCGAAGGCGGTGATCGGGGTGGTCACGTCCCCGCCGGTGCTCGGTGCGGCGCTCCTCGCCCTGGACGCGATGGCGGCCGGGCCGCGGGCCGCGGCGCGGTTGCGCGAGCACTACGCCTGACGTCCCACGGGTGTGGTGACACCGGGGCGCCTCCTCGCGGGGGCGCCCCGGTCGTCGTTCACCCGTTCGTGAGGGGTCCGCGGGGGAACCGACGGCGGCCGGGAAGCGTATTCATGGCAGGGGATTCGCCCGCGGGGGTGGCGGGCGATGGGGCACGATACGTACAAGATCCAGTCAATCCCGGTGTGCGGGTGGGGCCACTGAGGCCATACTGCTGGCCGGGAACGTCGGACCGAGGGGGAGGCCACGTTGACACACCCGCCGAATGCGTCCGCCGCCTCGGCGCCGGGCACCACGCCCGAGCGGCCCGGGACCGGCGTGCCCGCGCAGGCGTCACCGCCCGGCGCGGCTCCTTCCGCCTCCGCCTCCGCCTCCCCGCACGCGTCGCCCGACCCGCGCGCGCCCGTCGGCGTGCCCGGCGGACGGGGGGCATGGGAGGAGGTGCGGGTGGTGCTGCGCCGCGCCGCCACGACCGAGCCCGGCCGGCTGCAGATCCTCGGCGCCGTCCTGGCCCTCCTGGTCGTCGCGTTCGGGGCGGTCACGGCCTACGAGGTGTCGGACCGCGCCTCCTCCGCCGACGACGTGGTGAGCCGCAGTCAGCCGCTGAGCGCCGACGCCGCCGCCATCTACCGCTCCCTCGCCGACGCCGACACGGCCGCCGCGAGCGCCTTCCTCTCCAAGGAACGGGACCCCGCCGACCTCCTCAAGCGGTACCGCGACGACATCAGCACCGCCTCCCGTCTGCTGGTGAAGGCGGCGGCGAGCACCGACGGCTCGGCCGACTCGGCCCGCGAGATCACCACCCTCAACGAGCAACTCCCCCGCTACACCGGCCTGATCGAGCGGGCCCGCGCCGCCAACCGCCAGGGCCTGCCGCTCGGCGGCGCCTATCTGCGGTACGCGAACCAGCAGATGACCACGCAGTTGCTGCCGGCCGCCGAGCGCCTGTACGAGGCGGAGACCGCGCGGCTCGCCCAGGACGACGAGGACGCCCGCGCCTGGCCGTTCCTCTCGCTCGCCGTCGGGATCGTCGCCCTCGCCGCCCTGGTCCTGGCCCAGCGCCGCAGCTACGCGCGGACGAACCGGGTCTTCAACCAGGGGCTGCTCGCCGCGACCGCCGCCTCCGTCGTCGTCCTGCTCTGGCTGGCCGCCGCGCACACCGTCGCCCGCTCCGGCCTGAACGACGCCCGCGCGCACGGACAGAGCTCGCTGCAGGTCCTCAACACCGCCCGGATCAGCTCCCTGAAGGCGCGGGCCAACGAGAACCTGACGCTCGTCGCGCGCGGCGCGGTCCTCACCGACGACGGCAAGAACGACAAGTACGAGACCGACTACACCGGAAGCATGAGGGCGCTGACGGACTCGCTCGCCGAGGCGAAGGAGCTCGCCGACGACGACGCCGGACGCGCTCCGCTGACCGACGCCACGGACCGTACGGCCGAGTGGCAGACGCGGCACGAGGCGGCCCGGGACAAGGACAACGCCGGCGACTACGAAGGCGCGCGCACCGGCGTCGTCGGACCGGACGACGACTCCGGCCCCGACACGTCCACGGGCATGTCCTTCGACCAGGTCGACGCGGCTCTGAAGAAGGCCCTGGACCACGAGCAGCGCGAGTTCACCCAGGCCGCCGAGGGCGGCAGGGGCGCGCTCACCGCCCTCCCGCTGGGCGCGGCCGGGCTCGCCGTCCTCGGTGCGGTGGGCGCGATCACGGGCATCAACCGCAGGCTGTCGGAGTACCGGTGAGAGGGGGCGGGATGCGGAAGGGCGTCGACGGCGCGAGGAGGCGCGGCCCGGCCGGGCTCCTGCGCGGCCGCCCGCTGGCGCGCCCGCGCGGCTGGGGCGGGGTCGCCGCGATGGCGGTGGCCTGCGGCCTCACGGCCTCGCTGACCCTGCTGCCGCTCGCCCACGGAGGCAGCGGCCCCGCGGCCGCGCCGCCGTCGACCGGCCCGGGTGTCGGCACCGGCGTGCAGATCAAGGCGGACACCTGCGAGGATCCGGAGGCCTCGCTCACCCCGGACACCCGGGACGGCCCGGCGGTCCAGGCGATCAAGGCGCGCGGCAAGCTCGTCGTCGGCGTCGACCAGAACAGCTACAACTGGGGGTACTTCAACCCCGAGAGCAGACAGCTGGAAGGGTTCGACATCACGCTGGCCAAGGCGATCGCCAAGGATCTGCTCGGCAGCGAGGACGCGATCATCTACCGCACGATCCCCACCAACCAGCGGATCGCGGCCCTGGACTCCGGCAAGGTCGACCTCGTCGTCCGCACGATGACGATCAACTGCAGGCGGATCCAGCAGGTCGCGTTCTCCACCGCCTACTTCCAGGCCGGCCAGCAGGTCCTCGCGCCCAAGGACGACGACTCGATCACCGGGTACGACTCCTCGCTCGCGGGCAAGCGGATCTGCACGGCGGAGGGCTCCACGGCGTACGAAGCCCTGGAGAACAACTCCTTCGGCGCCACGTTCAAGGACGAGGGCGACGGCACCAGGGCGGACCGGGACCAGTTCACCGTCCCGAACCAGCTGGACTGCCTGGCCCGGCTGCAGATGGGCGAGGTCGACGCCGTCGTCACGGACAACGCGCTGGCGGCGGGCCAGGCCGCCCAGGACCCGGCCGTCGAACTCAAGGGCAGGCCGTTCACCACCGAGTTCTACGGAGTCGCCGCCAAGCTCGGCAACGACGACCTGGTCCGCCGGGTCAACCAGGTCCTCGTCGAGTACCGCAGGAGCGCGTGGAAGACCGCGTACGACGCGTGGCTGAAGGCGGACCTGCCCGGGATATCCGGGCCGCCCGCACCCCTGTACAAGTAGAGCGAGAGGTGATCGATGGGCGTCGCGGGCACCCCCGGGCCGGTGATGGACCGGGACGAGGTGGACCGTGCGCTGGCGCGGCTCGGCGCGGAGCACAAGGCGATCGAGGACTCGCTGCTGGCGCTCCAGGACCACGCGGGCCGCAGGCTGCTGGAAGGAGCCGAGCTGACCGGGACCACCCGGGACCGCTGGCACTCCACCGAGCGCACGATCACCCTGCTCTGGACGTACTTCGACGCGTACACCGGCGCCCTGCACGCCGCCCGTGAGCTGCGGGCGCGGCGGCGCTGGGCCAGCCGCGAGGACCTGGTGGAGCTGACCGAGCGGCTGCGCGGCGAGAGCGTGCACGTCGCGGGCGGGGCGCGGCAGGGCGACGGGCCGGCACCGACCGGTCCCGCCCGGCTCTCCGAGCGGTTCACGCTGGAGGCGCTGGTCGACCGGATGAACGCGCTGTACGCCTCCTCGCTCGACATGGTCGTGACGGCCGACGCCGTCTGGTCGGCGCTGCCCGCGCGGATAGACCTCCTCGCGGCCGAACTGGGGCGGACGCGCTCGCTCGCGCACTCCGTCGGCGTACGGCCCGGTGAGCATCCGGCGGGCGACGAGCTGGCGGCGATCACGGCCGAGCTGACCGCCCTGCGGTCCCAGGTCGTCACCGACCCGCTGGCCTTCTGGCGGCCCGCCGCCGGGAGTTCGGCGCCGGGCGGCGGGCGGCCGGACACCGAGCGGTACGACCGGGCCGCGCGCGCTCTGGAGGACATCCGGCGGGAGATCGAGGCGGTGCTCGCGGTCCGACAGGACTCCGAGGAGCGGCTGCTGCGGCTGCGGGACGTCCTGTCGCGCGCCGACCGGACGCTCGCCGAGGCGCGGGTGGCGCGCGGCGAGGTGCTCGCCAAGATCGCCGCCTCCGAGGTGCCGGCCGTCAGCGGCCCGTCCACGGCCCTCCACGAGCGCCTGGCGACGGCCGCCGAGTACCGCAGGCACGCCCAGTGGCACCGCCTCTCGCCGCTCCTGGAGTCCCTGGAGCAGGAGGCCGAGGACGAACTGCACCGCGCCCGCGCGTCCTTGACCGCCGTCACCGCGCCGCTCGCGGTCCGCGCCGAGCTGCGCGGCCGGCTCGACGCGTACAAGGCGAAGGTGGCCCGGCTCGGCGCGGCGGAGGATCCGTTGCTGATCGAGCGGTACGACGCGGCGCGCCGGATGCTGTGGAGCGCGCCCTGCGACCTGCGCGTCGCCGAGCAGGCGGTGCTGCGGTACCAGCAGGCGGCGGCCGAGGTGCTGTCCGGCCCGAGAGATGCCCGAGGGAGTCAGTGGTGAGCGGGGAGTCCGTCGTGAGCGGGGAGTCCGGGATGGGCGGGGAGTCCGGGATGGGCGGGGAGTCCGGGATGGGCGGGGAGTCCGGGGCGGGCAGCTGCCAGCGTCCCTCCTGCGAGGGGTCGTACGAGGACATGGGCGGCGGCGAGCTGTACTGCGACACCTGCGGGCTCGCCCCCGTCGTCTCGGCCGGCGGCATGCTCCGATCGACGCCGACGGGCGTGGCGGTGCCGGGCAGGGGCGGGGCGGCGGCCGGTCCGGGTTCGTCGGGGTCGGGCCGGTCCGGCTCGGCGCGCTCCGGTTCGGGCGCCTCCTCCCGGGCGTCCTCGCGCTCCTCCCGTTCCTCGACCTCGCGCCGGTCGGTCTCCGGCCGGCTCTCGCGCGCGCTGTCGGGCGGCACCAGCGGCCGCTCGGTGTCGGTGCGCAGCTCCGGCTCGTCCTCCGCGCAGTCCGGCCGGAACCGGCTGGGCGCCGGCCTGGTGACGATCCCCGAGGTGCCGCGCCCCGACCCACGCGGGGCGGTGATGGAGAACCCCGAGGTCCCCGAGCGGAAGCGATTCTGCTCGCGCTCCGACTGCGGCGCCCCGGTCGGCCGTGCCCGCGGTGACCGGCCGGGCCGTACGGAAGGTTTCTGCACCACGTGCGGGCACCCGTACTCCTTCGTGCCGAAGCTGCGCGGCGGTGACATCGTGCACGGCCAGTACGAGGTCGCGGGCTGTCTCGCGCACGGCGGCCTCGGCTGGGTCTACCTCGCCGTCGACCGGGCGGTCTCCGACCGCTGGGTGGTCCTCAAGGGCCTGCTCGACACCGGCGACCAGGACGCGATGGCGGCGGCGATCTCCGAGCGGCGCTTCCTCGCCGAGATCGAGCACTCCAACATCGTCCGGATCTACAACTTCGTCGAGCACCTCGACGCCCGCACCGGCTCCCTCGACGGCTACATCGTCATGGAGTACGTCGGCGGCAAGTCGCTCAAGGAGATCGCCAACGACCGCCGCACACCGGACGGCCGCCGCGACCCGCTGCCGGTGGAGCAGGCCTGCGCGTACGGGATCGAGGCCCTGGAGGCGCTCGGGCACCTGCACAGCCGGAACCTGCTGTACTGCGACTTCAAGGTCGACAACGCGATCCAGACCGAGGACCAGCTCAAGCTGATCGACATGGGCGCGGTCCGTCGGATGGACGACGACGAGTCCGCGATCTACGGCACGGTCGGCTACCAGGCCCCGGAGGTGGCCGAGGTCGGCCCTTCGGTGGCGAGCGACCTGTACACCGTGGCACGCACGCTCGCCGTGCTGACCTTCGACTTCCAGGGCTACACGAACGTCTTCGTCGACTCGCTTCCCGACCCGGACCACGTCGAGGTCCTGCGGACGTACGAGTCCTTCTACCGCTTCCTGGTCCGCGCGACGGACCCCGACCCGGCCCGCCGTTTCGCCTCCGCGCAGGAGATGGCGGAGCAGCTGACCGGTGTCCTGCGCGAGGTCGTCGCCCTCCAGACGGGCCGCCCGCGCCCTGCGCTCTCGACGCTGTTCGGCGTGGAACTGCGGGTCACGGACACGGAGTTGTTCGCGGAGCTGACGGGTGACGTCTCGGCTCTGGGGGCGCGCGAGCCGAAGCGCGGGCGGGGCCGGGGGCGGGGGCCGGAGCGCGAAGGCCGCACGGCGCCCCCGGCGTCGCTGCTGCCGGCCGGTCCTCCGCCCGGCGGGGCCCTGCCCGGCGGGGCCCTGACCGGCGGGGCCCTGACCGGCGGGGCCGTTCCGGCTCAGGGGGCGGGGCTTCCGGTGCCGGCTCAGGCGGGCGCCGGCCCCGGGGTCGTACCGGACGGCCCGTTCCTCGCTCCGCTCGACGGGCGGGCCGCGTCGCTCGCGCTGCCGGTGCCACGGGTGGACCCGGGGGACCCCAACGCCGGTTTCCTCGCCACCCTGATGGCCTCCGCGCCGGCCGAACTGATCAGCGCCCTGCACACCGCGCCCGCGCCCTCCCTCGAACTGCGGCTGCGCGAGCTGCGGGCGCGCCTGGAGATGGACGACCTGGCCGCCGCCGGCCGGGCCCTGGCGACCCTGGAGGAGCGCTACCCGGACGACTGGCGGGTCGTCTGGTACCGGGGCGTGACCTCGCTGGTGACCGGCGACCACGAGAACGCGGCGCTGTCGTTCGACGCGATCTACGACGCGTTCCCCGGGGAGCCCGCGCCCAAGCTGGCCCTCGGCATCTGCGCCGAGGTGCTCGGCCAGTTGGACAACGCGGCCGAGTACTACCGCCTGGTGTGGGCGACCGACCCGAGCCATGTGAGCGCCGCGTTCGGGCTCGCCCGGGTCCGGCTCGCGGCCGGCGACCGCACCGGAGCCGTACGCACACTGGAGTCCGTACCGGAGGCGTCCATCCACTACACCGCCGCCCGGGTCGCCGCCGTACGGGCGCGGCTGCGGCGGCGGGCGGCGCACGAGCCGCTCGGCGCGGATCTGACGGCAGCCGCGGCCCAGGTCGGCGCGCTCCACGGCTTCGGTCTGGACGCGGTGCGCCGGGAGCGGCTGCAGACCGAGGTCCTCGGCTCGGCGCTGGACTGGGTACTCTCCGGTAGTCCCGGAGCGGCTCCGGACGGAACGCGGCTGCTGCTCGGCAGCGAACTGGACGAGCGCGGCCTGCGTTTCGGCCTGGAACGCTCGTACCGGGTGCTCGCCCGGCTCGCTCAGCGGGGCGAGGAGAGGATCGAACTGGTGGAGCGGGCCAACCGTTTCCGCCCCCGGACGTGGGTGTGAGTATGTCCAAGTTGCCCCAGCATGATCTCTCCGCCTGCCCGGGCTGCGCGGAGCCGGTGGAGTCGATCGACCGGTTCTGCGGGGCGTGCGGCCACGACCTCGCGGCCGTACCGGCGGCGGCCGTACCGGAGTCGGACCGTCCGACGGTCGCCATCGGTACGCCCGTGGACTGGCCCGAGCCCCCGTCGCGCGACCCGAACTCCCTCTCCACGGCGACCCAGCACCCGGGCGACCTCCCGGGCACCGACTCGGGCGGCCGCGACCTGCCGACGCTGGCGGTCCGCACGGACGGACTGCCGAGCGCGCCCGGCACGCACGGACAGCCGACCGCCTCCGGTGCGGACGGACAGCCGAGCGCTCCCGGCGCGGACGGACAGCCGGCGGCGGCGCAGGCGCCCGCCGCCGGAGGGGACTTCACGCTCGCCGCGCCCGACCCCCGGGCCGCCGTCGCCGCCGTCGCCGCCGTCGCCGTACCGGGCGCACAGGGCGCGCCCCAGGGTGCGCAGCAGGCCGCCGCCACGCCGCCCGCCGGGACCAAGCTGTGCGTCGCCTGTCGGGCGGGCGCCGTGGACTCCGACGGCTACTGCGAGAACTGCGGGCACGCCCAGCCGCGCGAGCGCGACCACATGGAGGAGGAGCTCTCGACGGTCGCCGCCGTCAGCGACCGGGGGCTGCGCCATCACCGCAACGAGGACGCGTTCGCGATCTCGGCGACCGCGCTGCCCGACGGCTCCCCCGCCACGCTCGCGATCGTCTGCGACGGCGTCTCCTCGGCCACCCGCCCCGACGAGGCCTCCTCCGCCGCCGCCCGCGCGGCCGGTCAGTGCCTGCTCACCGCCCTCCCGCGCGGCACGCACCCGCAGCAGGCCATGCACGAGGCGATCGTCGCCGCCGCCGAAGCGGTCAACGCGCTCGCGGAGGACCCCGCCCCGGACGGCGCGGACCCCGAATCGCACCGCCACCAGAACGCCCCGGCCTGCACCATCGTCGGCGCGATCGTCGCCGACGGGCTGCTGATCGTCGGCTGGGTCGGCGACAGCCGGGCCTACTGGGTGCCGGACGACCGCACCTCCCCGCCCGCACGGCTCACCCAGGACGACTCCTGGGCCGCCCAGATGGTCGCGGCGGGCCTGATGAACGAGGCGGAGGCCTACGCCGACGAGCGGGCCCACGCCATCACGGGCTGGCTCGGCGCCGACGCGTACGAACTGGAGCCGCACACCGCCGCGTTCAAACCCGACCGCCCCGGGGTGGTCGTGGTCTGCACCGACGGGCTCTGGAACTACGCCGAGGCGGCCGGCGAGATGGCCCGGGTCGTCCCCGCGGACACCGCCGGGCGGCTGCTGCACGGTGCCCAGGTGCTGGTCGGCCACGCCCTGGACGGCGGGGGCCACGACAACGTAACAGTGGCACTGCTGCCGTTCACCCTCTCTCCACAAGGGGCAGGATCGGCCTGAGCGGTCGCCACCCCCTGTCCCTTTCACGCTTGTCTGTCGAGGAGCCTCAACCCATGGCGAACTTCTCCAAGTCGAACGTGCCGCAGTTCTCGGTGGACGTGTACCAGAACGAGTTCCTGCCCGAGGGAGGCCGCGAGGTCAACGCCATCGTCACGGTCACCTCGACCGGCGGCGGTACGAGCGGCGGCACGACGCCGAGCGGTACCGGCGCCGACGCGGCCGTGGTGATCATGGTCGACTGCTCCGGTTCCATGGACTACCCGCCGACGAAGATGCGCGGGGCCCGGGACGCGACCGCCGCCGCCATCGACGCCCTGCGCGACGGCACGTCGTTCGCGGTCGTCGCGGGCACGCACGTCGCCAACGAGGTCTATCCCGGCAACGGTCGGCTCGCCGTCGCCGGGCCCGCCACCCGCGGGCAGGCCAAGGACGCCCTGCGCCGGCTGAGCGCGGGGGGCGGTACGGCGATCGGCACCTGGCTGCGCCTCGCGGACCGGTTGCTCGGGTCGGCCGAGGTGTCGATCCGGCACGGCATCCTGCTCACCGACGGCCGCAACGAGCACGAGTCGCCCGAGGACCTGCGGGCCGCGCTCGACGCGTGCGCGGGCCGGTTCACCTGTGGCGCGCGCGGTGTCGGTACGGACTGGGAGGTCAAGGAGGTCACCGGCATCGCCTCCGCGCTGCTCGGCACGGCCGACATCGTGGCCGATCCGCAGGGCCTGGCGGCGGACTTCACGGCGATGATGGAGAACGCCATGGGCAAGGAGGTCGCCGATGTCGCGCTCCGGCTCTGGACGCCGGTCGGGGTGGAGATCGCCTTCGTGAAGCAGGTCGCGCCGACGGTCGAGGAGCTGACCTCCCGCCGCACGGAGGCGGGGCCGCGCGCCGGGGACTACCCCACCGGTTCGTGGGGCGACGAGTCCCGCGACTACCACGTCTGCGTGCGCGTCCCGCAGGCCGCGATCGGGCAGGAGATGCTCGCCGCCCGCGTCTCGCTGATCGTCCCCGACCCGCTGGGCTCCGCCCCGAAGACGCTCGGCCAAGGTCTCGTACGGGCCGTGTGGACGGACGACATGGCGATGTCCACGTCGATCAACCCGCAGGTCGCGCACTACACGGGGCAGGCCGAGTTGGCGCAGGTCATCCAGCAGGGACTGGACGCGCGCAAGATCGGCGACCACGACGGTGCGACCGCCAAGCTGGGGCGCGCGGTGCAGTTGGCGGCCGCCTCCGGCAACGCGGACACTGCGAAACTGCTTTCGAAGGTGGTCGACGTCGTCGACGCGGCGACCGGTACTGTGCGTTTGAAGGCGAAGGTCGCGGAAGCGGACGAGATGACTCTCGAGACCCGCTCCACCAAGACGGTTCGCGTCAAGAAGTAGCCCGGCCAGGGGGCCGGACGACGAGAGGGGGAAGCACCGACATGCCGACCTGCCCGAACGGACACCAGTCGGTCTCCGACGACTGGTGCGAGGTCTGCGGACACCGCATGACCGGGGCGGGTGCGCCGGCGGGTGCCGTACCGCCGCCTCCCCCGCCGCCGCCCGCCTACGGCTATCCGGGGCCCGGTGGTCCCGGCCCCGGACCCGGCGCCGGACCCGGGGGCTACGACCCGAACGCGACCGCCCAGGCGGAGCTCTGCCCGCAGTGCCGCACCCCGCGCGAGGCCATGGCCCCGTTCTGCGAGGAGTGCCGCTGGAACTTCCTGACCAACACCGCGACCTCGTACACGCCGGTGGCGCCGCCGTCCTCGCAGCAGAGCCCGCCACCCGGGCTCAACCTGCCGCCGGGCTTCCAGACGCCGCCCCGGCCCGCGCAGCCGCAGCCTCCGCAGCAGCCGGATCCGTACGAGTACCAGAGCTCGCGGCCCTCGCAGATGAACCGGCCCGCCGAGCCGCTCTCCGCCGACCCCACGCACCACCAGGCACCGCCGCAGCGGCCGCCGATGCACCAGCAGCCGCCGCAGGGACAGCCGCCTCACGGGCAGCAGCCGCAGGGGCAGCCGCCGCAGGGCTTCCAGCAGGGCCCGCCGCCGCCCCCGCCGGCCTTCTTCCAGGCGCCGCCGCCCACGTCCGCACCGCCCGGGCCGCCGCAGCACCAGGCGCCGGCGCCCGCGGGTGACGACTGGCTGCTGCCCCCGCCCTCGCAGCCGCAGGGCGCGCCGCAGGCCCAGCAGCCGCCGCAGGGCCAGCAGCCGCCTCAGGCCCAGCAGCCGCCGCAGCAGCAGCAGCCACATCAGGCACACCAGCCCCAGATGCCGCACCAGCAGTACCAGCCGCCGCAGCCCGCCGCGGGCTGGTCGGCGTACATCGGGCCGGACCGCGACTACTTCATGGCGATGATGCAGCGCAGCGGCCCGGAGGCCTCGGGCCTGAACCTGCCCGCCTACTCCCCCGAGCAGCGCCTGGCGCTCCAGGGCAACCAGATCAGCATCGGCCGCCGTCGGCACTCCACCGGCGAATCCCCGGACATCGACCTGTCGGTGCCGCCGGAGGACCCGGGCGTCTCGCACCAGCACGCCGTGCTGGTGCAGCAGCCGGACGGATCGTGGGCGGTGGTGGACCAGAACTCCACCAACGGCACGACGGTCAACGGCGCCGAGGAACCGATTCAGCCCTATGTGCCGGTCCAGCTCCAGGACGGCGACCGCGTGCACGTCGGCGCCTGGACGACGATCACGATCCGACGGGGATAGGCCCGGGTACCGGATATTGGATATTGGATCCATGATCCGGCATATCGGATCCAGGATCATGGATCCGATATCCAATATCCGCTATCCCCTTCAGCCGCTCGGCAGCGGCCAGGCGTACGGTCCCTCCGGGTCGTCCAGCCAGGCCCACTGCCGACCCCCGCTCACCGTCACCCCGAAGCGCTCCCGCTCCGGCCGCCGTTCGCGCTGCCAGAGCGAGAGCGCTTCGCGCACGTCGAGGGTCTCCTCCGTCAGGGTGCGCAGGAACTGGAAGCGGTCGTCGTCGAAGACGTGCCGGGGCAGCCCCATGGGCCGTGCGCGCGGGAAGCGGGCGTTGCCGCCGCGCAGGGCGACGAAGTACGCGGACGTGGCAAGGAAGCGGCCCTCGGCGTGGGCCTCGTCGGCGACCCGCAGCAGGAGCAGCCCGGTGGAGAGCGGGGCGAGGACGAGGGCATCGGGGCGGCACTGCGCGAGCCAGACGTACGGGACCGAGGGCAGGGTGCAGGTCGCGACGATCCGGTCGAAGGGGGCGCGCTCCGGGCAGCCCCGGGCGCCGTCGCCGGTGCGCACGGCGGGCCGGTGTCCGGCGGCGGCGAGATGGGCGCGGGCGGACTCGGTGATCTCCTCGTCGATGTCGACGGTGGTGACGTGTTCCGCACCGATCCGGTGACTGAGCAGGGCCGCGTTGTAGCCGGTGCCGGCGCCGATCTCCATGACGTCGTCCCCGTCGCGTACGTCGAGCGCCGCCAGCATCTGGGCCATCAGGGAGGGCTGGCTGGAGGACGTGACCAGCTCCCCGTCCCGGACCCGGGTGGCCAGCGGCACGTCACGGTAGGCCCCGCGCAGCCAGCGGGCGCGGCGGGCGGGGTCGGGGTCGCCGGACCAGAGGCGTTCGTAGCCGCCGGTCCCGGAGACGTAGTAGGAGGGCACGAAGAGGTGCCGGGGCACCTCGGAGAAGGCCGCGTGCCAGGCGGGGTCGCGGAGCGCGCCGTACGCCTCGATCTCCCGTACGAGTGCCCGTCGCGCCCGCGCGCCGTCCTCGGCGTACTCGTCCCGCTGAGCGCCCATGCCTCCACTGTCCTGCGCGGGCGGCGACGGGGCGAGCGGCCCGGCCTTCCGCGTGGTCCTGGATGGTCCTAGACCTCCGGTCCTCGGTCGGGGCATCTGAGACGATGGAGCGGTGATGGAGATTCCGCGCGGCACACTTCAGGAGCAGACCTTCTACGAGCAGGTGGGTGGCGAGGAGACCTTCCGACGTCTCGTCCGCCGCTTCTACCAGGGCGTCGCGGAGGACCCGCTGCTGCGCCCCATGTACCCGGAGGAGGACCTCGGGCCCGCGGAGGAGCGGCTCGTGCTGTTCCTGATCCAGTACTGGGGCGGCCCGCGCACGTACAGCGACAACCGCGGCCATCCCCGGCTGCGGATGCGCCACGCCCCCTTCCAGGTCGACCGGGCGGCGCACGACGCCTGGCTGAAGCACATGCGCGCGGCGGTGGACGAGCTGGGCCTCGCCCCCGAGCACGAGGCCCAGCTGTGGAAGTACCTGACGTATGCGGCGGCCTCCATGGTGAACACCGCGGACTGACCGCCGACGCCGCGGACTGACCGCCGACGCCGCCGACCGGTCATCCACCGGCTGCGGACCGACGCATTCCGGAGCCTGGAGCCCGAATAACGGTCACGATCGAGTCAAGGTCCTCCTGCAAGCGGTTTCCAGCGGGAGTGCCCTCTGAAAACATCGGACGAACGTTCGGCGGGGCTCAGGGGGATGTGTGACCGGTTTCGTACTGCTGCGTGTCCGAGCGCACCGGTTGCTCCTCGCCTCGGCCCTGCTCGCCGTCCTCCTGACCACCTCCGTCCTCGCGGCCCTGGCCGCCTTCTCGGGCTCCATCGGCAACGCCGCCCTGCAGGGCACCCTCCAGGGCCGGGCCGCGCCCGCCGCCGCGCTCGTGGTCACCGGGCAGGTGCCGGTGTCCCGGCAGGCGGGCGCCGACGCGGCCGTGCGCGAGGCGGCCGGCCGGACCTTCGACGGGCTGCCGGTGAGCGTACGGAAGCTGGAGCGCTCGGGCCCGTACGCGCTGCCCCGCGCGCTGCAGAGTCCGGCCGCGCGCCAGGGCGAGCCCGACCTCACCCACCTCGCCGCCCTCGACCGGTCACGGCTCTCGCTCGTCAAGGGCGCCTGGCCGGGGCCTGACGGCGCCGACGGCCCTGGCGGAAAAGCAACCACGGCGAGCGCCACCACGTCGGACACCACCACGTCGGACACCACCTCGGCGAGCGCCACCACGGCCTCCTCCGTCGACGTGGCCGTGCCCGAGGAGGCCGCGAAGCAGCTGCGGATCGGCCCCGGGACCGTCCTGGACCTCACCGACCGGCTCGGCGGGAAGCCGGTGAAGGCCCGGGTCACCGGGCTCTACCGCCCCGCCGACCCGGGCGACCTGTACTGGCAGCTGGACCACGCGGGCGGCCGGGGTGTGAAGACCGTGGTGTTCACGACGTACGGTCCGCTTCTCGCCGACCCCACCGTCCTCGCCTCCGGGCGGGTCACCTCGGGCGAGACGTCCTGGCTGGCCTCCGCCGACTACAGCGGCGTCAGCACCGACCGGATCGGCGCGCTGAGCGCCGCCGCCTCGACGGAGCCGAAGGCACTCGCCGCCGACGCCGCGCCGTTCGGCACCGCCGTCACCGCGCGCACCTCACTGCCGACGGTCCTGGCCCAGACCGAGCGGGCGCTGCTCGTCTCCCGGTCCACACTGATGATCGTCGCGGTGCAGCTGGTGCTGCTCGCCGCGTACGCCCTGCTGCTCGTCGCCCGGCTGCTGAGCACCGAGCGGTCGGGCGAGACCGCGCTGCTGCGGGCCCGGGGTGGTTCGCGAGGCCGGATCGCCGGGCTCGCCGCCATGGAGGCGCTGCTGCTCGCGCTGCCCGCCGCCCTGATCGCCCCGCTGCTCGCGGGGCCGCTGACCCGCCTGCTCGCCGACCGGTCCGCGCTCGGCGCGCTCGGCGTACGGCTCGACGACATCCCGCTCGGCCAGGTGTGGCTGGTCGCGGCGCTCGTCGCGGTGTGCTGCGCGGCGGCCGTCGTGGCGCCCGCGCTGAGCACCGGCGACGGCGCCGGTGTCTCCCTGCGCGGGAAGCGCGCGGCAGCCCTGCCCGCTCCGGTGCGGGCCGGCGCCGATGTCGGCCTGCTGGTCGTCGCGGCCGTGGCGTACTGGCAGCTCGACCGGCAGACCGGCGGCTCCGGCGGCTTGGGGGGCGGAGCGTCCGGGGACGGCGGTTCCGGGGCGCTCACCGGTGACCGCGGGGGCGCGCTCGGCATCGACCCTCTGCTCGTCGCGGCCCCGGCGCTCGCGCTGCTCGCCGGTACGGTCCTGACCCTGCGTCTGCTGCCGCCCACGGCCCGGCTGGCCGAGCGGCGGGCCGCGAGCGGGCGAGGGCTGCCGGCCGCGCTGGCGGGCTGGCAGTTCAGCCGCCGGCCGCTGCGCGGCGCGGGCCCGGTGCTGCTGCTCGTGCTCGCGGTCGCGATGGGCATGCTCGCCATCGGGCAGAGCGCCTCCTGGGACCGCTCGCAGGAGGACCGGGCCGACTTCCGTACGGGAACGGCGGTCCGGGTCCTGACGCACGGCGTGGCCGATCCGGCCCAGGCCGGGCAGTTCACGGCGCTGCCGGGGGTCGCCTCGGTCGCGCCCGCGCACCGCTCCACGACGAGCTTCGCGGGCAACCGCACCGGGACCGTCCTCGCCCTCGACACCCGGCACGCCGTCGACGGGTTCCGGCTCCGCGACGACCTCGCGGACGCACCGGCCCGCGAGCTGCTGACGTCGCTTGCCCCGAAGGCGGGGCCGCGCCCCGGGATCCCGTTGCCGGAGGGCACGCGCGGCCTGGCGCTCGACCTGCGGCGCACGGCGCCGCGCGACACGGAGCCGGTGCGGGTGACGGTGGTCGTGGAGGACCGGTACGGGATTCCGTATCGCCAGCTCGCCGGCCGGCTGCCCGCCGACGGGAAGCCCCACCGGCTCACCGTCGACCTCGGCGCGCAGGACGCGCAGGGTGCTCAGGACGCCGAGGACGCCCGGGCCGCCCAAGACGCCCGGGCCGCCCAGGACACCCAGGACACCCAGGCCGCCGAAGACGCCCAGCACGCCCGGGCCGCCCAGAGTGCTCAGGCCGCCCAGGACACCCAGCGCGCCCCGGCCCCGCAGCAGGGCACGCCCCAGGCGGCCACAGGCCCCCTCACCCTCACCGGCGTCGAGCTCGACGGGGTCGTCGTCGAAGGGCTCGGCGGGCGGCAGACCCTCGCCGTCGAGCGGCTCCTCTCCCGCGACCAGGACGGCGTCGAGCGACCGGTCGAGGCGGCACGCTCGCTCGCCTCCTGGACCTCGCGCTCCCAGGAGACGCGCGACGGCGAACCCGAGAGCCCGGTCCCGCTGTCCGGGCGTTCCGCCGGTGCGACGCCCTACACCGTCACCTTCACCGCCGGGTTCGCTGCCGCCCCCACGGCGAAGGGCGTGCAGGGGGGCGAGGAGGAGTACGGCGTGCGGATCACCGCCCCGCGCCAGGCGCCGCCCGCGACGCTGCGCGGCGTGGCGACGGACGCCTTCCTTTCGGCCGCCGGGGCGAAGGAGGGCGACCGGGTCGAGGTGTCCCTCGGCGGCCTGCGACTGAACGTGACGATCGTGGACACGGTCCGGCAGCTGCCGACCACGGGCCCCGGCGCCACCACCGTGGCCGCCGGCTCCCCGTCCGCCACGCCCGACGACGGGGGCGCGCTCCTGGTCGACCTGCACGCGGCCAACCAGTTCCTCTCCACCGACCCCACCGCGACCCTGCCGCCCACCGAGTGGTGGCTGACCACCGCGCCGGGCCGCACCGACGAGGTCGCCGACGCCCTGCGCGCCCGGCCGGAGGCGGACCCCGCCCAGGTGCTCGTACGGGACGAGGCGGCGGACGAGCTGCTCGGCGACCCGCTCGGCGCGGGGCCCAACGCGGCGCTGAAGGCGGTCGCGGCGGCGGCCGCGGCGCTGGCGGCGGTCGGCTTCGCGGTGAGCGCCGCCGGGTCGACCCGTGAACGCTCGGCGGAGTTCGGGGTGTTGCGGGCGCTCGGCGCACCGCGTCGCCAGCTCGCCCGGCTGATCGCGGCCGAGCAGGGCCTGCTGGTCGGCATCGGTCTGCTGGTGGGCGTGGCGCTCGGCACCGTGCTGACCCGGGCCGTCGTCCCGTTGATCGTGCTGACCGGGCAGGCGGCCCAGCCGGTCCCCCGCGTCCTGGTCGAACTCCCGCCCGGCCAGGTGGCCCTGCTGCTCGCCGGCGTCGCCGCGCTGCCGCTGCTGATCGTCGCGGGGATCGCCCTGCGCCGCACGGACCCGGTCGTGACCCTGCGCCACCAGGGGGACCAGTGAAGCGCCGTACAGCCGTCGAGACATCCGCGAGCGCGAGGAAGGCGAACGACATGCCCCGCAAGGACGGCCGCCCCGCCGCGCCGGTCGCCCGCCCTGGGCGTTCCGCCCGTGCCGTGGCGCCCTGGGTGCGGACCCGGCTGCGGACCGCTCCGGGAACGGCCGGGGCGTTCGCGCTCCTCGTCCTGATCACCGCTTTCCTGGCCGCCGCCCTGCCCCGGACCGTCGACGGGTACGAGACCGAGGGTCTGCGCCACGACATCGTGACCGCGCCGCCCCGCACCACGGTCCTGAACATCACCACCGCCCAGCCGCCCTCCGACCTGCCCGCGGACGCCCGCGCGGCGGAGGTCTCCCCGGAGCGCCTCACGGAGAAGGGCGCGGAGCTGCGGGAGCTGCTGCCGGCGCCCCTCCGCGTCGATCCGGCCCAGTCCGCGCACGGCGTACGGACCACCAAGCGGGTCATCGGACTGGATTCCTGGCTCCCGAAACCGTCCGGGCTGCCCCCGGAGTTCACCCTCACCACGCTCCCGGCGCTCGACCGCCACACGACCGTACGGGAGGGGCGGCTGCCCACCCGCGCCGAACCCGGCCGCGCGAGCGAGGTCGCCGTCACCCCGGAGACCGCGAAGTCGCTGCGCCTCACGGTCGGTTCGGTCGTCCATGTCCCGGACCTGTTCGCCAACGAACCGCTCGCCCTGACCGTCGTCGGGATCCTCGAACCGCGGCGCGCGGAAGGCCATTACTGGTCCGTGGATGCGCTCCTGCGCACCCCGGTGCTCACGTCGAAGAGCTCTCCCGGCGGCACCTTCTTCTACTGGCAGGCCGGCCTGCTGCTGCCGCCCGCCGGTGCCACGACGGTGCTGGCGAGCAACGGTGAGCCCGAGGTGTACTGGGGCTTCGCCCCCGACGTCAGTCGTCTCACGGCTCAGGACGAAGCCCGACTGGCCGCCACCCTCGCCTCCGTCTCCGCGGGTCCCGACCTGGTGCGGGTCAGGGAGACCGTCGGCGGGACCGCCGTCGCCGACACCGGCCTGGACGAGATCGTCGAGGCGTACGGCGGGATGCGGTCGGCGATCGCGACGGTCGTCGCCGTCGCGGCCTTCGGCATCGGCGCGGTCGCGGCGGTCGTCCTCGCCATGACGGGCGGCCTCTTCGCCGCCCGGCGCGCCGCCGAACTGGCGCTGCTGCGCTCGCGCGGCGGATCGCTGGCCGGGATCGGTGTCCGGCTGTTCGGTGAGACGGCGGTCCTGGCGGCGCCCGCCGCCGCGCTCGGACTGCTGCTGGCGACCCTCGCCCTTCCCGCGGCCCGCCTCCTGCCCGCGCTCGCCGCCGCCGGAGCGGTCGCGCTGCTCTCCGCGCTGGCGCTGCCGCTGCGGGCCCTCTTCCTGCACCGCAGGCCACTCGCCCACGGCGGGCGGGAGGACCTGGTGGACGCCCGCCCCACCCGGGGCCGTACGGTCGCCGAACTCACCGTCCTCGCGCTGGCCGTCGGCGCGGTCGTCGCGCTGCGCCGGCGCGGTACGGGGGATTCCGGGGACCATCTGATCAGTTCGGCCCCGGTGCTCGTCGCGCTGATCGCCGCGCTCGTCCTCGTACGGCTCTACCCGCTGCCGCTGCGCTGGGCGGCCCGGCCGGCCCGTCGGCTCCGCGGTGCGGTCGGCTTCCTGTCGCTCGCCCGGGCCGGGCGTTCCTCCGCGACGGGCGCGCTGCCGCTCCTGGCGCTCCTGGTGGCCCTGTCGACGGCCGCGTTCGGCGGTTCGGTGCTCGCCGGTGTCGCCGAAGCGCGGGACCGGGCGGCGCTCCTGGAGACGGGCGCGGACGCGCGGGTGACGGGGAACGCCGACCTGGCCCCTCTCACGGACGGGCTCACGGAGGCGGTGCGCGGGACGGCGGGGGTGACGGACGTGACCACGGCCCAGGTCGAGTACGGCGTGGAACTGCCGAGCGGGACGGGCCGGTCGCCGGAGCTGCGGACCACGGCGCTGGTGGGCGTGGACCCGGAGTCGTACACCCGGCTGGCCGGGCGGACGGGCTTCGGCCCCTTCCCGGCGGAGCTGCTGAAGTCCTCCGGGAGCGCGGACGACGGCGGGAAGCGGGTCCTGCCGGCGATCGCCTCGCCCGCCGTCGCGGAGCGGCTCGGCACGGAGCCGCGGGCTCTGGAGGCGGCGGCCGGCGACTTCACCGTACGGGTCGTGGCGGTGCGGAGCTCCACGCCGGCCCTGCCCGAGGAGGACTTCCTGCTGGTCGCCGGCGCCGACCTGCCCCGTGGCGAGGACACCGTCCTGCTGGCCTCCGGCCCCGCGATGGACGGGACGGCGCTGCGGAAGACGGTCACCGAGAAGTCCCCGGACTTCGCCGTCGTCCTGCGGACCGAGCGGCGGGCCGCGTACGTCGACTCGCCGATGCAGTCGGGTGCCGAGCGGATCTACCTGGCGGCGATCGGGGCGGGCGCGGGCTATGCCGTCCTCGCCCTCCTGCTGTCCCTGATGCAGTCCGCGCCGGAACGGGCCACGCTCCTGGCCCGGTTGCGGACGATGGGCCTCACCAGGCGGCAGGGCAGGCGGCTCCTCGGCCTGGAGGCGCTGCCGCAGGCGCTGCTCGCGGCGACCGGCGGCACGCTCGTCGGCTGGGCGACGATCCTGCTGCTCGCCCCGGGCGTGGACCTGGTCCGGCTGTCGCTCGCGATGCCGCCCGGCATCGCGACGCTCGACAGCGCCCCGCTGCGGGCGGACCTGTGGTCGCTGGCCGTGCCGGCGGCGGGCGTGGTGGTCATGGCCGCCCTGGCGGCGGCCCTTCAGGCGTGGTGGTCGGCGCGGAGCGGATCGATCAAGGAACTCAGGGCAGGAGACGCACGATGACGACGACCGACACGACTCTGGCGGAGCTGGAGCAGCGGGCGACGGCGCGCCGCGACCGGCCCTCGTACGGGCACGACGCCCTGATCGCCTGCGATCGGCTGGTACGGATCTTCACCACCGACGGGGTGGAGGTGCAGGCGCTCCAGGGCCTCGATCTCCTGGTGCGCGAGGGCGAGTTGATGGCCCTGGTCGGGGCGTCGGGCAGCGGGAAGTCGACGCTCATGAACATCCTGGCCGGCCTCGACGTGCCGACGGCGGGCGCGGCGAAGGTCGCGGGCCGCGACCTGCTCGCCATGGACGCGAAGGCGCGGCTGCGGTACCGGCGGGACGCGGTGGGCTTCGTCTGGCAGCAGACGGCGCGCAATCTCCTCCCCTATCTGACGGCCGCCCAGAACGTCGCCTTGCCGATGCAGTTGCGCGGGCGGTCCAAGCGGAAGGCGGAGCGCGCGGAGGAGCTGCTCGCGATGCTGGAGGTCGCGGACTGCCGGGACCGCAGACCGCACCAGATGTCCGGCGGCCAGCAGCAGCGGGTCGCGATCGCCGTCGCGCTGGCCAACTCCCCCTCGGTCCTGCTGGCGGACGAGCCGACGGGCGAGCTGGACTCGGCGACGGGCGAGCAGGTATTCGCGGCCTTCCGGCGCGCCAACGAGGAGTTGGGCACGACGATCGTGATCGTCACCCATGACCAGTCGGTCGCCTCGGAGGTGCGCCGTACGGTCGCCATCCGCGACGGCCGCACCTCGTCGGAGGTGCTGCGCCGCACGGAGGTCGACGCGGAGGGCCAGGAGTCCCTGGTCTCCCGCGAGTACGCGATGCTCGACCGCGCGGGCCGGCTGCAACTCCCGGCGGAGTACACGGCGTCCCTGGGCATGGAACACCGCGTGCTCCTGGAGTTGGAGCAGGACCACATCGGAGTGTGGCCGGACGACGCGGAGAGCTGAGTCGATCGACGGGGGGGTGGGGCCGGGTGGGACGTGTCCTGGGGTTCCTGACGGGATGGGCGGGGAGGGCGGGGCGGAGACTCCTGGCGCGGAGGGCGGCCAGGGTCGTGGCGGCGCTCGGGGTGCTCGTGGTGCCCCTGGGCGCCGGCTGGCTGACGTACCTCTGGGCCGACTGGAGCCTGCGCGGCGGGACGGGAACGCCCAGGTTCGTCGCCCTGCTCGGCGGGATCGTGCTGGCCGCCGTCGCCCTGGCGGCCCTCGGCGCGCTGTTCCGGGAGACCGGGACAGCGGCCGGCTTCGGGCTCTTCCTGCTGGTCCTCGGCATGGGGGCGGCCTGGGTGGAGGTGGCGGACTCGACGACCAGGAGCGAGGTCGTGAGCTGCGCCGTGGTGGGCAAGGTCAGGCAGTCCCACCACCCGACCTTCGGCGAGGGCGCCCCGCAGGCGAAGACCCTGTACCACTACGAACTGGACTGCCCCGGCGGCCTGTTCCCCGAGTTCAGCTCCGAGACCAAGGCCGATCCGGAGGGTGCCGTCGACGGCGAGGGCGGCAGGATCCGGGTGGCGTACGACCCGGATCGCCGGATGGACCCGGTCCTGGCGAGCGAGAACGTGGCCATCGGCTCGCCGGTGATCCCGACGATCCTGCTGGCGCTGTCGGCGCTTGCCTCCCTGGTCGCGATCGCGACGGAGGAGCGGGAGGGGGAGGGGGTCTAGCGCGGCGGGCCGGGGGCGAAGGGCAGGGCCGACGGGACGGTCCGTACCGCTATCGAACCGTAGGGCGTACGGAGCCGGAGCCACGGGCCCGAGGCGAACAGCGCCACCGGCACGCCCTCCCCCGGCAGGAAGCCCAGGGACTGCGCCGCGTGGACGGCCCGCAGCGGAAGCCCGGTCGTCGCGACCGTCCGCGACCAGATCGCGCGCCCGATCCGGTCCCGCTCCGCCCGCGTACGCCGGTCCTCGGGCAACTCCTCGTCCCGGGACCGGAATTCGCTGACGGCCACGGCGATCGCGCCGCGCAGACCGGCCGCGCCCGGCAGTCCGGCGACCGGTTCCCAGCCGCCCCGGGGCGGCAGCACGCCGGCCCACGGCGGTCCGGTGACGGCGTCGGGGACGACGGCCTTGCCGGCCGACTCCTCGATGCCTTCGAGGAGTTCACCGGCGGAGACGGTGACGTCCAGGTCCACGGCGTCCACGAGCCGGGCCGTACGGATCGCGAGCACCTCGAACGTCGGCGGCCGCCCGAAGACGGCGAGCGCGCCGCCACCGGCCTGAAGGCGGACGGCGGCGGCGCGGTCGTAGTGGATCAGCCGGGCCAGGAAGGCGGCGAGGTCCGCCGCCTCCCGGGCGTCGGCGAAGTGCAGCGGCGCGATCATGCGGCGGCAGTCATCCCGTCGTCCATGTACTCCTCCAGGAAGGACCGCTCCTCGACGGAGATGCGACGCGGCCGCTGGGCCTCGAGGTCGAAGGGGACGACGACCGTGGAGGCCCGTACGTACGTCACGTCCGGGTCCTTGATCTCGTACGCGATCGTCAGCGACGCCGCGCCTATCTTCGTGACCCAGGACTCGATGGTGACCGGCGCGTGCCGGTGCACCAACGGCCGTACGTAGTCGATCTCGTGCCGGGCCACGACGGACCCGCCGGAGAACGACGGCGAACCGTCACCCGGTGCCAGCCGGAACATGAAGTCGATCCGCGCCTCTTCCAGGTACCGCAGGAAGACGACGTTGTTGACGTGCCCGAAGGCGTCCATGTCCGACCAGCGCAGGGGACAGCTGTAGATATGTCGCACGCTCAGCCTCGGGTCAGCTTCTTGTACGTGGCGCGGTGCGGACGGGCCGCGTCCGGGCCCAGGCGCTCGACCTTGTTCTTCTCGTACGACTCGAAGTTGCCCTCGAACCAGTACCACTTCGAGTCGCCCTCGTACGCGAGGATGTGCGTCGCGACCCGGTCCAGGAACCAGCGGTCGTGGGAGACGACCACGGCCGCACCCGGGAACTCCAGGAGCGCGTTCTCCAGCGAGCCGAGGGTCTCGACGTCGAGGTCGTTGGTGGGCTCGTCGAGGAGCAGCAGGTTGCCGCCCTGCTTGAGGGTGAGCGCCAGGTTCAGGCGGTTGCGCTCACCGCCGGAGAGGACGCCGGCGGGCTTCTGCTGGTCCGGGCCCTTGAAGCCGAAGGCGGACACGTAGGCCCGTGACGGCATCTCGACCTGGCCGACGTTGATGTAGTCCAGCTCGTCGGAGACGACGGCCCACAGCGTCTTCTTGGGGTCGATGTTGGCGCGGCTCTGGTCGACGTAGCTGATCTTGACCGTCTCGCCGATCTTGATCTCGCCGGAGTCCGGGGTCTCGAGGCCCTGGAGCATCTTGAAGAGCGTGGTCTTGCCGGCGCCGTTCGGGCCGATGATGCCGACGATGCCGTTACGCGGCAGGGTGAAGCTGAGGTCGTCGATCAGGACCTTCTCGCCGAAGGCCTTGGAGAGGTTGTTGACCTCGACGACGATGGAGCCCAGACGCGGGCCCGGCGGGATCTGGATCTCCTCGAAGTCCAGCTTCCGCATCTTGTCCGCCTCGGCGGCCATCTCCTCGTAACGAGCGAGACGGGCCTTGGACTTGGCCTGACGCCCCTTGGCGTTGGACCGCACCCACTCGAGCTCTTCCTTCAGACGCTTCGCGCGCTTGGCGTCCTTCTGGCCCTCGACCTTGAGGCGGGTCGCCTTGTTCTCCAGGTAGGTGGAGTAGTTGCCCTCGTAGGGGTGGGCGCGACCGCGGTCGAGCTCCAGGATCCACTCGGCGACGTTGTCGAGGAAGTACCGGTCGTGGGTGACGGCGACGACGGTGCCGGGGTACTTGGCGAGGTGCTGCTCCAGCCACTGCACGGACTCGGCGTCCAGGTGGTTGGTGGGCTCGTCGAGGAGCAGCAGGTCGGGGGCTTCCAGGAGCAGCTTGCAGAGCGCGACGCGGCGCTTCTCGCCACCGGAGAGGGTGGTGACGGGCCAGTCGCCGGGCGGGCAGCCCAGCGCGTCCATGGCCTGCTCCAGCTGGGCGTCGAGGTCCCAGGCGTTGGCGTGGTCCAGGTCCTCCTGGAGCTTGCCCATCTCCTCCATGAGCGCGTCCGAGTAGTCGGTCGCCATGAGCTCGGCGACCTCGTTGAAGCGCCTCAGCTTCCCCATGATCTCGGCGGCGCCGTCCTGCACGTTCTCCAGGACGGTCTTGGACTCGTCGAGCGGGGGCTCCTGGAGGAGCATGCCGACGCTGTACCCGGGCGACAGGAACGCGTCACCGTTGGACGGCTGCTCGAGGCCGGCCATGATCTTGAGGACGGTGGACTTACCGGCACCGTTCGGGCCGACCACACCGATCTTCGCACCGGGCAGGAAGCTCAGCGTCACGTCATCGAGGATGACCTTGTCGCCGTGCGCCTTGCGCGTCTTGCGCATCGTGTAGATGTACTCAGCCAAGAGAAACCGTCCGGCAAAGAGTGAGTGGGCAGATACACCCCATCTTGCCTGACCGCCACCCCGTGATGGAAACCAGTATGGCGCGGCTCCGCTGACCTGGGGCTTCTCCGGAGGGGGCGGTGACCGGGGCGTCACGTGGGGTGAGCGGGCAGGGTGGGCGGGAGGCCGAAGGAGGGGAGGAGTCTCTCCTCGAAGCGGGTGAAGGCGCTGATCCAGGGGCCGCGGACGGTGAGGACGAAGAGGCCTGCGGCGGGGCGGCGGCCCGTGCTGGTGCGGAGGTAGGCGGCGAAGGCCGGCTGACCGTTGGCGCGGGTGGGGACGAGGTCGACCCTGCGGCCGGAGTCGAAGATCGCGGCGAAGAGGCGGCCGGCTGCCTCGCGGCCCTCGTACGTGAGGGGGATCGGCGGCATGGAGACGAGGACGTCGTCGGTGAGAAGGGCGAGCAGCGCGTCCAGGTCGCCGGATTCGTAGGCGCGGACGAAGCTTCGGGCGAGGGCCCGTTCCGAGGGACCGACGGGGGCCGGTGGTCGTGCGGGTTCGCCGGCGTTGCGGAGTTTCAGGGTGGCGCGGGCGCGCTTCAGGGCGCTGTCGGCCGCGGCGACGGTCGTGTCGAGCATCTCGGCGACCTCGGCCGCGTGGAATCCGAGGACGTCGCGCAGGACGAGTACCGCGAGCTGGCGGGGCGGCAGGGTCTGCAGGGCGGTCACGAAGGCCAGAGAGACGGCCTCGGTCTGTTCGTAGCGGGCCTCGGGGCCGAGGGGCGCGTCGATCGCGCCGGCGAGGAGGGCGTCCGGCAGGGGCTCCAGCCAGAGGACCTCGGCGTGTCGGGTGGGGTCGGGCGGTTCGGTGCCGGGCATGTCCCACGCGCGAGCCGGGCGTCGTCTCGCGGAGCGGAGCGCGTTGAGACAGCGGTTGGTGGCGATCCTGTAGAGCCAGGTACGGACCGAGGCCCGGCCCTCGAAACCGCCGAGGCCCTGCCAGGCGGCCAGCAGGGTGTCCTGAAGGGCGTCCTCGGCGTCCTGGAGGGAGCCGAGCATCCGGTAACAGTGCACGTGCAGCTCCCGGCGGTGCGGCTCGGTCAGCTCGCGGAACGCCTCGCCGTCACCGGCTCGCGCCCTCGCGACGAGATCGGCTGTCGTCAGCTCCATCACCTCCATCGTGTACGGACACCGGTCGCGGAGCGAACCGGTCGGTCGGCGGGCGCCCGGTTTCCGGGGGAGGCGGTGTCTGCCCTTTCGGGACCCACGGGTCGGGACCCACGGGTCGGGACCACGGGTCGGGACCACGAGAGGAGCCGGAGATGTTGCTCAAGGACAAGGTCGCGGTGATCCACGGGGCCGGAGGCGCGATCGGTGGCGCCGTCGCGCGTGCCTTCGCGGCCGAGGGCGCGGAGCTCTTTCTCTCCGGGCGCCGGGCGGGGCCGGTCGAGGCCCTCGTCGAGGAGATCGTGTCGGCCGGCGGATCGGCGGTGGCCGCGCAGGTGGACGCCCTCGACGAGGGGGTGGTGGACCGGTACCTGGGTTCGGTGACCGACCGGGCGGGGCGGATCGATGTCTCCTTCGACGCCGTGGGCGTTCCGAACGCGGAGATCCTGGGCGTCCCGTTGACCGAGCTCGACGTCGAGCGCTTCGCCCTGCCGATCGCCGCCTGTACGCGCGCGTACTTCCTGACCGCGCGGCTCGCCGCCCGGCGGATGGTCCCGCAGGGGTCAGGGGTGATCATGACCGTCACCGCCCTCCACTCCCGTACGGGCATCCCCTTGGTCGGCGGCTACGGGCCCGCGATGGCGGCGAAGGAGGCGCTCACCCGGGATCTCTCCGCCGAACTGGCACCGCTCGGCGTCCGTGTCGTCGGCCTGCGGCCCCAGGCCATGCCGGAGACCCGCACGATCCGCGAGGCCTTCGCACCGCGCGCCGAGGCCACGGGGCTGACGTGGGAGCAGTGGCAGGAGCACCTCGCGGCCCGGACCCACCCGCGACGGCTGATGAGACCGGCGGAACTGGCGGGCACGGCGGCCTTCCTGGCCTCCGACCGGGCGAGCGGTCTGACCGGGACCACCGTCAACCTGACCATGGGCAGCCTGGACGACTAGACGAGCGGGTGATCCGCGACCGGACGAGCGGGTGATCCGCGGGGCGGCGCCCGCCCGGGAACGCGCGACGGCCCCGGCGCGCGGTGCGCGTCGGGGCCGTCGGCTGCCGTGAGGCGGGGGTACTACTGGCCGGCCGCCTTCTTCTTGCGGAGGAAGAAGACCGCGCCGCCGCCGAGGACGACGAGGAGCGCGGCGATGCCCGCGATCATCGGCGTGGCGTTGGAGCTACCGGTCTCGGCGAGGTCGCCGCCACCGGTGGTGGAGCCGGTGGTCTCACCGGTGGTGGAGCCACCGGCCGTGCCCGCGCTGGGCGTGGGCGAGACGGACGGCTCGGTCGACGGGGTCTCCGACGGGAGCGGACCCGGGGTGGCCGTCTTGCAGTCGAGGACGCCCTTGAAGTTCTTCTCGAACCCGTTCGGACCGGTGATCGTGAAGTCGTAGGCCTCGTCCTCGGCGAGCGGGATCGTGACCGTCTTGGACTCGCCACCGGCGATGGTGACCTTCTGGCCCTTCAGCTCGAAGGTGAAGTCCTCGTCACCCTCGTTGGACGCCGTGATGTCGAGGCCGCCCTTGGCGCAGTTCTTCTCGGCCGTGACGGCCGGGATCGCGCCCTTCTTCGCCCACGTGGCGCCGGCCTTGGCCGTGACGCTGGAGGTGCTGGTGCCGGCCAGGATCAGGGTCTGGCTCTTGACCTTGGTCGAGACGAAGGCACGGCCGATCGGAACGGTCGTGTCGGCCTGGACCGTCAGCTCGGCGGCGCCGTCCGGCGTGCCGGCGGGAACGTCGAAGAACACCTGGCCGCCGTTGGCGACGGTGGTGACGACCTTGCCGTCCTTGTCGACCAGCTTGACGCCCTCGGGGGCACCCGGGGTGAGGCTGACCGCGGCGGTGGCGGAGTTGGTGTTGACGGTGACCGGGCCGAGACGCTCGCCCGACTTACCGGCGACGGAGGACGGGGAGAGGCTGAGGGAGGCCTTGGGCTCCTCCAGGTTCACCGCCTCCTTCTCCAGGTACTCGGTCAGCTTCTTGGCGTTCTTGTTGACCGGCGTGGCCTCGACGTTGTCCGAGAAGTGCCAGATCGCGGCCTGCGTGGCGGCAGCGGCGGTCTTCTCCGTGAGGTTCTTCGCGCCGACCTTCTTCGCCAGGGCGTCGAGGTCGTTCACCTGCGGGTACGAGTTCTGCAGGATCCAGCGGATCTTGCCGGCGTTCTCGTTGTTGTGCAGGGAGGACTGGTCCCAGCCGACCTCCTTGTACTCCTGGCCCGTCTTGGCGCCGGTGTAGAGGTCGATGCAGTAGGTCTGCAGCGTGCCACCGGGCGTCGCCTGCATCTGGAACAGGCCGGCGGAGATCTCGCCCTTGCCCTTGATCTTGACCGTGTCGAAGACCGTGAGCTGCCCCAGCGTGGCGGTCGCGCCGCCGGTGCCGTCAGCTCCGTCCTCGGCCATCGCCGGTCCCGCAACGGCTATCGCACCCGCAGCGACGAGGCCGGAGACCACGGTCGCGGCGGCAAGGCGGGCAACGCCGCGCCTCCGAACAGAAAACATGAATTTCCCCTCCGGGCGAGCTGCTCCGTGCCGTCCGTCATGTCATGACACGTGGGGGGAGCGCGCATCGCCAGCAGAATCACAGACCCGGTTGACTCACTGTCGACTCAAGTGACTACTCAAGTCCCGTATGAGTACCTGCGAATCCTAGGGACGGGGAAGGGCTCGGTGCCCGTCCATACGACCTGATAACCATACCGACTCGGAATCGTTATCATGCGGCGCGCCCAAGCCCGTATCCGCAGGTCACGGAGTCGACAAATCTCCCACAACTCCTGCTCAGAGCGCGGGTTCCAGCACATGGAGTGACGTGACGGGCTCCGGAGTCTCCCACGGGTCACGTTCCATCGTGCCCCGGTCCCCGTTCCCCTGACGTTCCGTCGTCCGTGGCTCGCCCTTCACCACGCGCCGGAACGCCGCCGTTCCGCGCGTCAGATCGTGGCCCACCGCCACCGCGTCGATGTCCACGAAGGTCCTGCGTCGCGCCTCGGGCGGCCTGCCCTCGTCGGGCACGTCCTCCTCCCGCACCCGCAGCCGGCCGTGCACCACCAGCGGCTCCCCCACCGAGACCGACGCGGCGAGGTTGGCGCCGAGCGCCCGCCACGCGAACACCGTGTAGAAACTGGTGTGTCCGTCCGCCCAGCCGCCCCGCTCCCGGTCCCAGCGGCGCGCGGTCACCGCGAACCGGAAGCGGGCCACCCCGCCCGTCGCCGTCTCCCGGTACTCCACGCTCGTCGCCACGTTCCCGACGAGCGTCACCATCGTGTCGTTCATGCCGTCCTCCCCCATTTCGTCGCGCTTTCGCAGCACTTCGGCCGGTTCCATCGTGGACCGGTCCACCGAAACGCGCCGAGGCCTGGGGAGGGAGGACGGGTTGGGGACAACTCCGTCACGCCTGCGGGTGACATCCCGCGCGAGGGATCGCGCGGCACCTCACCTCAGCCGTGCGCCCGCCCTCGTGCCGCCCCACCGCACCCCGACCCCGCCGAGACGCGCGACCCGCGCCCCCGAACGCGTCCCGGAGACCGTCACGTACTGGTCGCGGACCTCGCGGTAGCGCATCAACTCGGCCGAGATCGGGTCCAGAACACGGGCCCGGCCGCAGGCGGCCGCCGCTTCCCGCAGGGTGCGTTCGGCCTCCTGCCCGTACCGCCGGGCGGGCCCCTTCACCGCCGCCGCGCACGCCCACTCCACCAGCGGGCCGCCGACGATGCCGCCGAGCATGATGAGGACGGGCGGCAACAGCCCCGGCTCCACGACGCCCACGATCTGGCCGACCAGCCACAGCGCGCCGAAGAGCTGGAGGAACGTCATCAGGACCTGGGCCAGGACGGCCGCGGGCCACCAGGCGGGGCGCGGGGGGCGGGCGGCCGGGTCGCCGATGATCACGGTGAGCTCGTCGAGCGCCTCGGGCAGCCCGTCGGCTCCCCGCGCCGCCGCCTCGCGCACCGCCTGCGCCCACGGCGCCGGAAGCCCGCGCGAGGCGTCGTCGGCGACGACCCGTACGGCCTGTTCCACGCGTTGGCGGGCGGTCAGTTCGTCTTCGAGGGGTGCCTGGAGGCGGGGATCGGTGGAGCCGTGCGCGCGCAGCCGCTCGTACCAACGGTAGAGCCGCAGCCAGGGGGTGCCGCAGGCGCGGATGGCGCCCCGGCGCCAGACCCGCTCGGCGGCCTCGCCCGCGGCGGTGGCACCGACGGCGACCGCGAGCCGGGCCGCGAAGTCCTCGCGGGCCCGCTCCCCGAGGCCGGCCTGGCCGTCGGAGACGTACGCGGGGCGGAGCCGGGCCGCCGCCGCGTCGACGTCGGCCGAGAGGCGGAGGGCGGGGGCGGTGCGCTCCTGGACGAAACGGCCGAGGAGTTCGCGCAGTTCCCCGACGCCCTCCCCGGTGACGGCGGAGAGCGCGAGGACGGTGGCGCCGGGTTCGCCGTGTTCGCCGAGGGCCATGCCGTCCTCGTCCAGGAGGCGGCGCAGATCGTCCAGGACGAGGTCGGAGGCGTCGGGGCCGAGCCGGTCGATCTGGTTGAGGACGACGAAGGTGACCTCGGCGTGCCCGGCGAGCGGGCGCAGATAGCGCTCGTGGAGCGCCGCGTCGGCGTACTTCTCCGGGTCCACCACCCAGATGACCGCGTCGACGAGCCCCAGGACCCGGTCGACCTGGTCGCGGTGGCTGAGGACGGCCGAGTCGTGGTCGGGCAGGTCGATCAGGACCAGGCCCTGGAGCTCCTCGTCGGCGGCGCCGCCCGCGAGGGGACGGCGGCGGAGCCGGCCGGGGACGGCGAGCCGGTCGAGGAGCCCGGCGGAGCCCTCGGACCAGCTGAGCGCGATGGGCGCGGAGGTGGTGGGGCGGCGGAGCCCGGTCTCGGAGACGGGGACGCCGGCGAGGGCGTTGAAGAGGCTGGACTTGCCGCTGCCGGTGGGTCCGGCGATCGCGACGACGGTGTGCCGGGCGGAGAGCCGCTGGCGGGCGGCGGCCTCGTCGAGGACGCGTCCGGCCTCGGCGAGCCCGGTCTCACCGAGCGGGTCGGCCTCCAGGCGGGTACGGGAGAGGCCGACGAGCTCGTGGAGGGCGTCGAGGCGGGTACGCAGCAGCCCGCCGTACTGCCCGCCGAGCGGCGGGAGGCTGTCCTCCTCCATCCGGTCGAGGGCCGCCTCCTCCGCCGCCTCGGCGGCCCGCTCTTCCGCCCGACGGGCGATCAGTCCGTCGTCCCAGCGGTCGTCCACCGTGCTGCTGCTCACCGGTCCTCACTTCTCCTTCTGCAGTACGGAGAGCGCGGCGATCAGTTCCGCCTGCGGCTCGGGGGTCACGTCGAGGGCCTCTAGGGGGGCGAGCCGCCGGTCGCGTTCGGCGTGCAGGGCGCGATCGAGGTAGGCCACCACCAGATCGCCACCCTTGTCGCGCAGGCGCAGGGCGGCCTGGGCGCCGAGGAGTTCGGCGAGCCGCTCGCCCGCGCTGCGGGTGCGGCGTCCACCGAGCAGGGCGGCGGCGAGCAGGGCGGCGACGGTGTCGGCGTCGGGGGCGGCGGTACGGGCGGTTCCGGTCCGTTCGGTGGCGCGGAGCTCGTCGTCGGCCAGCTCTTCGAGCTCGCGCCGCCAGCGCCGTACGGTCAGCTCGATCCGCTCGGCGGCCTCCCGGTCGGGGCCGGCCTCGGCGCCGAGGGCGGCCGCTGCGGGTTCGCGGCGCCAGGCGTCCCGTACGCGTTCGTCGGCGGCGGCGACCGCGCACTGGAGCAGGGCGACGAGCGACTCGACGAGGGCGTCGAGCAGTTCGTCGGCGGTGCTGTCGCGGGGGTAGCCGCGCCAGCGGGTGCGGGCGTCGCCGGCGAGGACGGCGCCGCGCTTCAGCTGCTGCCGGACGCGCTCGCCCTGTTCGGCGTACGCCCCCTCGACGGCGCCGCCGAGCCGGACGGCGGCGGCGTACTGGGCGGCGACCGCCCCGGCGAGTTCGGGCATCCGGGAGTCGAGGGAGTCGATGACGCCGGTGGCGGTGCGGCCGACGGCCTGCTGGCGCGCGGCGGGGTCCTGGGCGCGGTGGGCGAGCCAGGCGCGGAGCGGGGCGACGGCGTTGTCGGGCAGCAGCCCGCTGCCGCCGCCCGCGGATTCGGGGAGCTCGGGGATGGTGAACCGGGGTACGTCCCCGAGTCCGGCCTTGTCGAGCAGGGCCTCGTACTGCCGGGAGACCTCGCCGATGATCTGGTGCGGGACCCGGTCGAGGACGGTGACGAGCGTGGCGTCGTACTCCTTCGCGGTACGAAGGAGGTGCCAGGGGATGGCGTCGGCGTACCGCGAGCCGGTCGTGACCATGACCCAGATGTCGGCGGCGCAGATCAACTCGGCGGCGAGCAGCCGGTTCTCCACGACGAGGGAGTCGATGTCGGGCGCGTCGAGCAGGGCGAGCCCGGGGGCGAGGACGGAGGAGGTCTCGACGCGGAGCGCGTTCTCCTCCGGGGGTTCGTCGCCGGCGTCCTCGTCCTGCTGGGGCAGCCAGACGCGGGTGAGCTGGGGCAGGACGCGCATGCCGGCGAACCAGTGGTGGTCGTCGGGGTGGCAGACGAGCACGGGCGTGCGCGTGGTGGGCCGGAGCACGCCGGCTTCACTGACGCGGCGCCCCACAAGGGAGTTGACGAGCGTGGACTTCCCGGCCCCGGTGGACCCGCCGACGACGGCGAGCAGCGGGGCGTGGGGGTCCTTCAGCCGGGGCACCAGATAGTCGTCGAGCTGGGCGAGCAGCTCGGCCCTGGTCTGTCGGGCGCGTGGGGCGCCTGGGAGGGGAAGGGGAAGACGCACGGCGGCGACACAGTCGCGCAGGGCGGAGAGTGCGTCGATCAGCTGGGGCCGTTCGTCCAAGGTCACCACATGCGAAGAATGCCCAATTTTGGAGCCTTTTTGAAGCGTATAAGGGCCCTACGCGCCGACCGAACGAAGGATGACGGGGAGCCTCAGGCATAACGAGTGCACAACACCCGGGCCGAGTGGCGTGAAAAACACTGCGGGAATCGCACCTGCCTGCGATTATCGTTCCGCTTCACTGAACCTCCACATCGTGGCACGCAGGTGAAGCAACCGGGCCAAGGGGATCGGAGCCCTATCCTTGACCCGACCGGCCACGCCCCACCCACCAGGGGCTCCCGGCCACCGGTCCACCACCCGGCCCCCGTAGCTCAGTGGATAGAGCAGGTGCCTTCTAAGCACTTGGCCGCAGGTTCGAGTCCTGCCGGGGGCGCTTTACCACGGACCCTCCTTCGGGAGGGTCTTTTCACTGCCCGAGGCCGGTTATGCGTCGCGGCCGCGCGAGCGACGTCCCGCGTCGCGGCTACGCGGTCGAGACGGGGTCGGCGGGGGCCCAGGCCGCCGTCGCGCCGGAGAACTCTTGCAGCGGGCCGTCTCCCCCGACGACCGGGGGGTGAGGGTCAGTCCTCCGACGTCACGAACGCCCTGTACCAGGGGGCCGCCGTGGCCAGGCGGGGCAGGGGGCCCGGGCCCGGGGGGCAGGAGGTCAGCTTCCAGATCTCCTCGCTCGCGTACCAGTGGTCCTGGGCCAGGAGGGAGAACTGGCGCTCGCTCATGCGGCCCGGGGTCGCGCGGAGGCGGGACAGGCAGGTCTCCCAGGGCCAGTCCTGGTCGGGCGTCGGGAGGATGCCCAGGGCCGCCAGTTCGGCCATCAGGGCGCCGTTGCTCACCGGGTCCGGGTGGCCGGCGTGGTGGATGCCCGGGGGCGGCGCGTCCGGGGAGGTCGCCAGGGTGGCGATCAGGCGCGCCAGGTCGTCCACGTCCACCAGGGAGAGCAGGCCTCGGCCGCCGTCCCAGCGGGCCGGGACGCGCGCGAGGAGCTCCGCCAGGGCCGGCACCACCCAACGGTCGCCCGCGCCGAGGACGAGGCCGGGGCGCAGGACGGTGCCGCCCGCCGCCAGGACCGGGGCCTCGCCGGCCAGGCGGGTGCGGCTGGCGGGCGAGGTCGGGGCGGGGGCGATCTCGTCGACCGCGATCCCGCGGTGCGGGCCGGGGCCGTACACCGCCGCGGTGGACAGATGGACGAGGCGGTCCACCCCCCAGTGATGGACCGCCTCGTCGACCAGTGCCGCCGTCCCCTCCACGTTGACCGCCGCGCACTGGGCCTCGTCGCCGGAGATCCGCGAGGCGAGGTGGATCAGGACGTCCGCGCCGCCCGCCGCCTCGCGCAGCGAGGCGCGGTCGGTCAGGTCCACGGGCGTCCACGTGACCCCCAGGGGCGCCCGGGCCGGCTCGGCGTCCGGCGTGGCGTCACCGGCGCCTCCGGCCGGGCCCCCGCCCGCGGGCACCGAGCGGCCGAGTGCGCGGACCTCGATCCGCCGCCCGGTCTCGCGGGCAGTGGTCGCCAGCGCGTGCAGGACGCGCGAGCCCACGAACCCCGTCGCCCCGGTCAGGACGACGCGCAGTGCGCTCACGCGGCGCCCACGGTGTCATCGGCGGGGATCCGCAGGCCGGCGATGACGTCGGCCGGGGCCAGCGCGGGCAGCAGACAGCGCCACATGTCGTTGATCCGCCGGGGCAGGTCGGCGCGGCCCGTGGCCAGTTGGGACATCACCTGCGTACCCGTGTACGCGGCGACGAGCAGCTGCGCGAAGGCGGTCTCGTCCACGCCGTCGAGCAACTGGCCCATCTGCCGCGCCCGGACGAACTCCTCGTGGAACCGGTCCGCCCACCACTCGTAGATCGAGTACTCCTGCTTGCCGACGACGCCCTGCTCGACCGCGAGCCGGACACCGGCCCTCAGCAGGGTGTTGTGCTGCATCTCCACCGCGAGATAGCCGGTCATGTCCAGCAGCTGCTGGAGACCGCCCTCCCCCTCGGGGAACCGCAGATCGGCGGCCTGCTCCAGGATGACCGCGCGGGCCAGCCCTTCCTTGGATCTGAAGTGGAAGTACACGGCACCCGCCGTGACGCCGGCCCGTTCGAGGATCTTGGTGATGCTCGCGCCGAGATAGCCGGCCTCGTCGAACACCTCCGCCGCAGCTCGGAGCACCAACTCCCGTGTGCGGATCGCTCGTTCCTGCCTGTGTTCCGCCACTGGCCTGTTACCCCGTATACATCGACAAAGAAAAAGAGTGACCACTATCTTATGTGAGCGGACAGACGACACACCAGTGTTCCGACCCGCGAATATCTTGAAACAGTCCCAGGGGAGAACTGTTGTGCCTCCGATAGAGCTCGCGCAGGACCGGACGACCACCGGTCCCGTGCCCGTTCCCATGTCGTACACCCATAAAACGAATCCGGCCGAAGTACTCCTCGTGAGCTGGTGCCGGACCGGGGACGACACCTTCACCGTCACCGCACGCTGGCCGCGTGAGCACGCCTTCTATCTGGCGCGGCACGGAAGGCTCGACCCCTTGTTCTTGGCGGAGACCGTGCGCCAGACCCTGCCGATGCTCTCCCACGCGGCGTACGAGGTCCCGTTCGGGCACCAGCTGCTCTGGAAGGACTTCGGCTGGGACATCGACCCCGACGAGCTGTGGGCCGACGGCGCGGACGCCTACGTCGAACTGCACATCACCGGCTCGGACGTGAAGTACCGCAAGGCACGGGCGACGGCCCTCACCCTCTCCGTCGAGGCCACCCGCGCGGGCCGCCGGCTTGCCACGGCCCGGACGCGCTTCACCATCCAGGACCGGGCGGTCTACGAGCGGCTGCGCGGACCGTACGCCGACATCGCGGGCGCGAACGCCCGCGCCGTTCCGCTGCCGCCGCCGTCGCCCACGCACGCGACCGGCCGGACCCGCTTCCAGGACGTCGTCCTCTCCTGCACCGACGTCCCGCTCCGCTGGCAGCTGCGGACGGACACCTCGCACCCCGTCCTCTTCGACCACCCCGTCGACCACGCCCCGGGCATGCTGCTGCTCGAAGCGGCGCGGCAGGCGGCGCAGGCCGCGGCGCAGCCCCGGCAGAGCCTCGTCGCCGGCATGCAGAACGACTTCAGCCGGTACGCCGAACTCGACGCGCCCTGCTGGATCACCGCCACCGCGCTCCCGGACGCCCCGGACGGGCGGTCGCGCATGCTGATCACGGCCGAGCAGAACGACGAGGAGATCTTCACCTCGGTCGTCTCCCTGCACATGGTGCCTGCCGCGTCCTGAGCGTGAGCGGGTGAGGGGGTGAACGCGTGAGCCCGGGCGGCGGACGGCCGCCCGGGCTCACGCGCGCGTGGCGCGCCGGGTCCGTGCCTCAGGCCTCGTCCGCCGGGCCGGGGCGGGTGGCGAAGAGGCCGCCGTACTCGGTGACGCCCTCGCTGATGGCCGTCGCGCCGGCCAGGTGCAGGGCGTGCCAGAAGATGGCCTGGTTCGCGGTCACCACGTGGAAACCCAGCTCCTCCTCCAGCGGCTTGATGGTGCCGACGGCCCTGATGCCGTTGCCCGCGACCAGGACGGCGTCCGGCCGGTGGGCGGCGACGGTGGTACGGAGCCACTGGGAGAGGTTCTGCGGTGTGATCGCCTTCTGGTTCGAGGGCAGCCCGCAGGGGCCGTGGTGGACCACGTCGAAGCCGAACTCCCGGAAGTAGTCCGCTCCCTGGCCCGAGAGCCGGTCGTCGAACCAGGGCGGGTTCACCAGGGCGATCCGGCGCGCGCCGAGCGCCGCGAAGGCGGCCCGGGCGGCCTTGGTGGTGCCGGTGATCGGCAGCTCCCGGGTGACCGGTCGCAGCCGCTCGTACAACTCCCGCTCCCCCGCCGCCTTCAGGACATAGCTGGAGGAGGTGAAGCCGAGGGTGAGCGCGTGCAGGGGCGAGGCGGCGAGCTGCTCGACGGCGTGGTCCAGGAAGGGCGGTTCGACGAACGCGCGGACCGGGTCGTGCGGGATCTTCTCGTCCATCTCGCCGCCGGCGCGCATCGCGCCGAAGTGGACGCGGGAGCCGTGGATGGAGACCGACGCGGGGGCCATGGCCTGGAGTTCGGCCTCCGGGCCCACATCGGCGTGCGGGACGACGACGCCGATGCGGATGGCGGCGTCCCAGCCGTCGACGGGCGTGGCGACCTGAGAGGTCGGACCCGCCTGAGAGATCGGACTCGCCTGAGAGGTCGGACCGGCCTGAGAGGTCGGAGTGGCCCGGGCGGGCTCGGTGACCTGGGTCATGCGTACTGCTCCTTACTTCGCTTCGTCGGCCAGCCGGCCGCCCGCCACGGTGCTCGTACCGGAGCCCGAGCCGGAGTCGCTGAGGAACTTGGGGTGCCGGGACCGCATCGAGCCGATGACGAAGTCGTACGGGACGTCGTCGAAGGCGCCGTGGTCGGTGAGGAACTCCATGGAGCCGGCGCCCTTCGCGTACGGGTGGTAGAGGCTGTCGGCGAGGCCGTCGAACTCCAGGGCCTCCATGCCGTAGAGCCGGCACAGCATCTTGTTGAAGACCGGGGTGGCCTTGACCCACTTGCCGTCCAGATAGACCTGCGTCAGGCCGTGGAAGAAGACGTCACCGCCGATGTGCTCGATGAGCCGGGGCGAGGCGAGATGGTTACGAACGTCGCCGTAGACGAGCCGGGACGGTATGCCCAGGGCTCGTACGGCGGCCGCGTAGAGCGCGGACTTGTGCAGGCAGAAGCCGGACTTCGTGGCGGCGGTACGGGAGGCCTTCAGGCCGCCGGGGGACAGGTCCGCGCCGTAGACCTCGTAGAAGACGTCGTCGCGGACGGCGTAGTAGAGCTCGATGGCCATGGTGCGCTTGTCGGCCGCACGGTCCTTGACCACGTCGTCGACGAACGTCTGGACGGCGTCGGTCTCGTAGTCGAGGAACTCGGTGGGCTGCGTCAGCCGGTCGTACAGGTCGAGGGTCATCACGTCGGGTTCCGTTCCCTTGGGGTCGGAGGCAGGCTGGGGTGGTCGGGGGCGTCAGAGGCCGAGGAGGGCGGCGATGCGGTTGCGCTGGATCTCGCTCGTGCCGGAGTAGATGGTCCCGGCGACGGAGTCGCGCAGTTCGCGTTCGACGCCGTGGCTGGTGAGCACGCCGCGTCCGCCGTGGATCTGGACGGCGTCGAGCGCCATCTTCAGGTTCGCCTCGGAGACGACGGTCTTCGTCGCCGCCAGGTCGATCGCGGCGTCCTGGCCGGCCTCCACCTTGGCGCCGGTGTCGCGCAGCCACTTGCGCGCCGTCTCCAGGCTGATCTTCATGTCGGCGATCTTGTGGGAGACGGCCTGGTACGAGCCGATGGTCCGGCCGAACTGTGTACGGGACTTGGCGAACCGGATCGTGTCCGCCAGCCGCCTGGTCATCTCGCCGAGCGTGATCGAGAAGGCGAAGAGCACCTCGCGCTTCATCACGTAGTCCAGGACGAGGAAGCCGGAGCCCTCCCGGCCGACCCGCTGGGAGACCGGGACGCGCAGCCCGTCGAAGGCGAGCGTGCCGATCGGGCTGGTGCGCAGGCCGATCTTGTCCATGGCGGGGCCGACGGTCAGCCCGGGCGCGTCGGCCTCGACGAGCAGCGTGGTGAGACCGAACGGGCCCGGTGCGCCGGTGCGTACGTACAGCAGGAACAGACCTGCGACGGGCGCGTTGGTGATGAACATCTTGCTGCCGTCGACGACGTAGTGGTCGCCGTCGCGGACGGCCGTCGTGGTGGAGTTCATGGCGTCCGAGCCGCCGGACTCCTCGGTGATGGCGTGCGCGGTGATCACGTCGCCGGACATGATCCGGGGGAGGTGGCGCCGCTTGAGCTCCTCGCTGCCGAAGTGCTGGAGCGGGATGCCCACGGAGACGATCTGGGTGGACGTGGAGAAGGACAGGCCGGCGTCGCGGGAGGTGTGACCGAGGCCTTCCAGCACGCGCATGGTCTCGGTCAGGGACCGCCCGTGGCCTCCGTGGTCGGGGTGGAAGGGGGTCCGCAGGATCCCGGAGTCCTGGACGGCGGGCCACTTGCCGTAGGGGAACGCGCCGTCCCTGTCGAGTTCGCCGATGTCCGCGTTGAGTTTGTCGGCCCACGGGGTGGCGAGGTGGAAGAGGTCGTCGGTCACAGCCTGGTCCTTGTCACGTCGGGTGGGAAAGGGGCGCCCCGCGGACGGCACGCGCGCGTGCACCGGCTCGGGTCGGCCCGCACAGGCCTGCACAGACCTGCACCGGCCGGCACCGGTCGGCACCGGTCGGCACAGGACCGCGTCGGGCTGCTGCCCGGTGCCGTCCGCGGGGCGGGGTGGCTCAGTACTGGGAGAAGCCGTCGGCCGACAGCGTGTGCTTCTCGGTGCCGACGATCGGCGGGTTGAAGACCGAGATGAGGTGCAGGTCCTCGTAGTCCGACGCGATCAGGTAGTGCGGGTCGTGCTCGTCCAGGGCGTAGATGACACCCGGCATGATCTTGTGTCGGGTGCCGTCCTTCTCGACGACCTCACCGGAGCCGGCGACGCAGTAGCAGGCCTCCAGGTGGTCGCGGTACTGCAGGGCACTGGTGGTGCCCTGGCGCACGAGGGTCACGGCCACGGCGAAGCCCATGCCGTCGGCCTTGGTCAGGAGGCGGTGGCTGGTTCCGTTGCCCCACTGAACGGGGACGACGTCGTCGACGCTGCGGGTGAACATGCGGGTGCTCCCTTGGGTGTTGTCGCCGGGTTGCGGCGGTGAGGGGTGGGTGTGACCGAGCGGTGGTGCGGCCGAGCGGTCGTGCGGGCCGAGCGGTCGTGCGGGCCGAGCGGTGGTGCAGGCCGTGCGGTCGTGCGGGCCGAGCGGTGGTGCAGGCCGTGCGGTCGTGCGGGCCGAGCGGTGGTGCAGGGTGTACGGCTGTGCTGGACGTACGGCGGCGTGTCAGGCCGCCGGCGTGGGCGCGTTCTCCCGGACCAGGCGGGTGATCGCGGCGAGGGTGCGGAAGTCGTCCGGGCCGAACTCGATGTCGTCCACGGGCACGCCGTAACGGCTCGCGATGTGGGAGATCATCCGGACGAGGCCGAGGCTGTCGATCACCCCGGAGTCGATCAGGTCGTAGTCGTCGGTGAGGTCCGAGGAGTCCTCGCCCGCCAGGAACTCGGTGACGAGGTACTCGCGGATCTCCGCGGTCACGTAGGTGGCGCCGGTCTCGCTCATGCGGTCTCGTTCTCCTTCATGCGGTTGTTCCTGATGAGGTTCCGGTCGGGCTTGCCGGTCGACGTCCGGGGAATGGGGGCCTCGGTGACGTGCACTGAGGACGGGATGGCGTGGCGCGGGAGGTGCCTGCCGACGTGGGTCCGCAGCCGCAGGCCGGTCAGCGCGGTCGCCGGGTGCCGGGTCACGTGTGCGTGCAGGCGGACGCCGGTCTGCTCGTCGGGGAGGGCCACCACGACGGCCTCGGCGACGTCCGGGTGGGAGGCGACGACGGTCTCGACCTCCTGGAGGTTGGTGCGTACGCCGCGCACCTTGACCTGCCAGTCGGCGCGGCCCTGGAGGGTGAACAGGCCGTCGTCCGTACGGGAGACGAGGTCGCCGGTGCGGTAGTACTCCTGGCCGTCCAGGACCGTGAACGCCTGCTCGTTCAGGGCGGACCTGAGGTAGCCGGCGGTCTGGAACGGTGTGTTGACCAGGAGTTCGCCGTTTCCGGCCCCGGTGACCAGCTTCCCGTCGGCGTCGACGACGAGGGCGCGTACCCCGGCGAGGGGCCGACCGATCGGCGGCGCGG
Organism: Streptomyces sp. NPDC090127; assembly: GCF_044746945.1. NCBI lineage: Bacteria > Bacillati > Actinomycetota > Actinomycetes > Kitasatosporales > Streptomycetaceae > Streptomyces > Streptomyces sp. NPDC090127. Next base: position 281,903 of record NZ_JBIVDE010000006.1, read on the forward strand.
CCGCGGCGTGCGGGTCGATGGGGTGGATGAAGGAGTCGTTCGTCTCCGTGCAGCCGAAGATGTTGTGGAAGCGGGCGTTCGGGAACGTCCCGGCCATCGGCCGCAGCAGATCCGGGGCGAGGGCGTCGCCCGTGGTGACGAGGGTGCGCACGCCGGTGAACTCGGGCTCGCCCCCAACCAGGAGGCGGTGGAGCATGGGCACGCCCTGGACGAACGTGACGCCGTGGCCGGCCACCAGGCTCTGCAGGTACGGGGCTTCGGTGGCGCGGTCCTTGGCGACCAGGACGACGTGGGCGCCCAGGCGGAGGAAGGTCCAGACGTCGAGCAGGGCCAGGTCGAAGTTGAGCGGCGCGTAGGAGAGCGCCACGTCGTCCGCGGTGAGCGCGAACTCGGCCGTGGCCCAGTCGGCGAAGGCCTCGAAGCCGTCGGCGGGGATCGGCACGATCTTCGGGGTGCCGGTGGAGCCCGAGGTGGTGAGCAGCAGGCGGGTACGGGTGGCGTCCGCCCGGTCGAACCCCTCGGCCTCCGTCGCGTCGCCCTCCACCTGCTCGGCGGTCAGCGTGCCGTCGGCGGCGACGGTCAGGGTGTGGGTCGCGCGGGCCTGCTGGGCCAGCCGGGTGCGGGCGGCGATGCCCAGGTCGGGCGAGGGCGCGAGGGCGATCAGGCCCTCGTGGAAGACCGCCAGCAGCAGGGCGATCGTCTCCGGCGTCTTGTGGGCCGGGACGCAGACGGTGCTGCCGGCCGGCAGTTCCAGGCCGCCCAGCCGGCCGCGGAGCTGCCGGGTGGCGTCGCCCAGCTGTGCGTAGGTGACGGTGCGTCGGTCGTACGAGAGGGCGATCCGGCCGGCGTGTTGCCGGCTGTGGGCGTCGATGGAATCGGCGAGGTGTGTCGATGGCACGGCAGCTCTCCCCCGAGAAGTTCGAAACATGCGATCAAGCAGTTGCATCGTCATGCAATCTCCAGACGCTCACACCGCGTCGGGATGGATGACGAGAGAAGCGGGAACCGCGTTCTCGTTACGCTTGATCATGCAACGAAACCACCCCCTGCGCGCTATGCCGAAAGTTCGCGATTGACAGCGCGTCAAGGGGTGGGGAAGAGTGCCGAACCGACTCTGTCCGGCTCCGCGGGCGGTCCGGGCGTCAGACGCCGGCGGCTCGCAACGACTGGACCGTGGAGGCGTATTCGGGGTCGGCGGTCAGGGCGTTGAGCGCCGAGGAGAGGACGTCCGCGTACGTCGTGCGGGCGGCCGCGAAGCGTTCGCGGCCCTCTTCCGTGATCACCGCGTACACCCCGCGCTTGTCGGACGGACACAGGTCCTTGAAGGCGAATCCGGCCACTTCGAGGCGTGCGACCAGGCGCGTCACCGACGACTGGCCGAGACCGACCCGATCGGCCAGGTCCTGCATGCGCAGTTCGCTGTCCTCGGCGTGGGTCAGCGACTCCAGCGCCCGGTACTCCGACAGGCCGATCCCATGGCGTCGCTGGAGCGCCTGCGCCAGCTCGCGCTCCACGCGGGAGTGCAGAACCAGGAGGCGGCTCCAGACCACCTGGTCGGACGACGCGGTGTGGGTAGCGGCCATAAGGTGACGCACCTTTCATCGAGGCGTTGACAACACAGTACATGCTCATGCAACCTCATGGGCGCCGCGTCCGTCAGTCACCGACCGACTACGCCCCTCAAGAACTTGCACGGACAAACAACTTCCTGGAGAGTGAGTTCCATGACGTCCCCCTCCCCGCAGGCAGAGCCCCAGCCCCAGAACGCCAACGTCGGCTGGGCCTGGCTCCTCTTCTCCTCCCTCTTCGAGATCACCTTCGCGCTCTCGACCGAGGCCACCGACGGGTTCACCAAGCTCGGCCCGTCCCTGCTCACCGTCGCCGCCGCCTCCTGCGGCATCTTCACCCTCTCCATGGCCCTGAAGACCGTGGACGTCGGCGTCGGCTACACCGTCTGGGCCGGTATCGGTGGTGTCGGCACCGTCGTCTTCGGCACGCTGATCTACGACGAGCCGATGACCATCTGGAAGGTGCTCGCCTTCATCCTGATCATCGGCGGCGCCCTCGGACTGCGTATCTCCGACACCGTGGCCGCGAAGAAGCAGGCCGCCGCCGCGGAGACGACGAGCGCCCCCGCCGCCCAGCCCGTCGGCTGACCCAGCCCCGGAGCCTCCCGCAAGGCCCCCGGTCCAGCCGCCGCAAGGCCCCCGGTCCAGCCACCGCTAGGCCTCGTACAGCCACCGCAAGACCCCGTACAGCCACCCGCAAGGGCCCCGTACAGCCACCCGTTCCCCGACGGCCCGCTCCGTCCCCACCACCCCGAAACGAGTCACCACCATGACCTGGGTCTACCTCGGCATCGCCATCGTCTTCGAAGTCCTCTTCGCGCTCGGCACCAACGCCACCAAGGGGTTCACCCGCCTGTGGCCCTCCGTGCTCACGCTGCTCGCCGCCGCCGGCGGCATCTACACCCTGTCCCTGGCCCTGCGTGAGCTCGACGTCTCCGTCGGATACACGATCTGGACCGGCATCGGCGGCGTCGGCACCGTCATCTGCGGCGCGATCCTCTTCAAGGAGAAGATCACGCTCGCCCGGCTGCTCTCCTTCGCCTCCATCATCGGCGGCGCCGTCCTGCTCCGCCTGACGGCCGTCTGATCGGCGCGCACGCCATGACCGACATCGACGACCTGCTCCCCCATGTGCGCGAAGCCGTGCGGATCAGCCGGGAGCACGTGGCCAAGGGCGGCATCCCCTTCTCGGGGATCGTCGTCCAGGACGACCAGGTGCTCGGCACCGGGTTCAACCGGGTACGCGAGGACCACGACGCCAGCGCGCACGCAGAGGTCGTCGCGCTGCGCGAGGCGGCCCGGCGGGCCGGGGTGTTCGCCGTCGCCGGCTCCACCCTGATCGCCTCCGGAGAGCCCTGCGCCATGTGCTACATGGTCGCCCGCTACTTCGGCGTAGGGCACATCGTCTTCGCCTCCGACCGGAAGACCGCCGGAGCGTACGGATTCGACTACGGCAGCTCGTACGCGATCTTCGCGACCGATCCCACCGAGTGGCCGATCCGCGTCACGCACGCCCCGGTCGAGGGTCACGAGGTGCCGTTCCAGGAGTTCCTGACCGTGCAGAGAGGCGGGGTCCGATGAGCGACCCGGTGAAGATCCAGATCTGGTCCGACTACGTGTGTCCCTTCTGCATGCTGGCCGAGGGGCCGCTGGAGCAGGCCACCGAGGACCTGGACGTGGAGATCGAGTGGAAGCCGTTCGAGCTGCGCGCCCACCCGCAGCCCACGCTCCGCCCGGAGGACCCGTACCTGCCCGACATCTGGAAGCGGGCCGTCTACCCGATGGCCCGGCGGATGGGCGTGGACATCACGCTGCCCACCGTCTCCCCGCAGCCCTACACCCGGCTCGCGTTCGAGGGCTTCCAGTACGCGCAGGAGCGGGGCAAGGGCGACGCGTACACGCGGCGGATGTTCCGGGCCTTCTTCCAGGAGGACCTGGACCTCGGGCAGATCGACGTCCTCACCACCCTCGCCGGTGAACTGGACCTGGACCGGGAGGAGTTCCGTACGGCCCTGGAGAAGGGCACGTACACCGAGCGGCACCAGGACGCGCTCAGGGAGGCCGCCGCCCACCGGGTGCAGGTCGCCCCGACGTTCCTTGTCGGCGACATCCGCATGGAGGGCGTGCCCTCGGCGCCCCAGCTGCGCAAGGCGATCCTGGACGCCCAGGCACGGCAGCAGGACGCGGCGGACGAGCCGACGGGCGCCGCGTGCGGCGTCGACGGGGTCTGCTGACCACCCCCGCACCACCGTAAGGAGCCGGACACCTCCCCCGAGGCGTCCGGCTCCTTCGTGTGCGTGCGCTCGCGTGTGCGTGTGCTCGCGTGTGCGCTTGTGCGCGCGCGAGGCCCGCCCGCTACTGCCCGGCGAGGCGCGGGAACAGCCGCAGCGCGTTGGTGCGGCCGATGGCCGTGCGCTGCTCCGCGCTCCAGCCCGCGTACGTGTGGAACCCCTCGACGTTCTCCGTCGTGTGCGCGGCCGGCATGAACGGGAAGTCGCTGCCGAACAGGATCTTGTCCGGCGCGGCCAGTTCGGTGAGCGCGGGCAGCGCGAAGCGGTTGGCGGACATCGCGATGTCGTAGTACAGCCCGCGCAGCGCCCCGACGACGTCCTTGGGCGCCCGCTCCGTCAGGTACTTCCCGATCGTCGGCCCGTAGGTGAGCCGCTGCGCCAGGAACGGCAGCGTGCCGCCCGCGTGCGAGACGATCAGCTTCAGGTGCGGCAGCCGCTCCAGAGTGCCGCTGAAGAGCAGGTCGACGACGGTCCGCGTGGTCTCGAAGGTGAAGTCGTACAGCGACGGCGGCAGGTCGAAGGTGGCCACGTCCTTGGCCGGCGGGGTGCCGGGGTGGACGTGCACGGGCAAGCCGCGGTCGGCGATCTCGGCGAGCAGCGGCTCGAACTCCGGGTCGCCGAGGTAGCGGTTGCCGTAACTGGTGAGCAGACCGACGCCGTCGAGGCCGAGTTCGTCGATCGCGTACGTCAGCTCGTCCTTGGCCGCGGCCACGTCGGGCAGCGGCAGGATCGCGAACGCGCCGAAGCGCGTGGGGTGTTCGGCGATGAGCGTGGCGTAGTACTCGTTGACCTCGCGGGCCAGGCGGCGGCTCTCGGCGCCCTCGGCGAAGGTGACACCGGGCGCGGTGACGGAGAGGACCGAGGCGGCGATGGAGTGCCGGTCCATCACCTCCAGGGACGCCTCCGGGCTCCAGGTGGGGTAGTCGACGCCGGGGATGGCGACCTTGTCGCCGAGCGCGGCGCGGTAGGTCGGCGGGATCGCGTGGTGGTGGACGTCGATGAGGCCGGTCTCGTGCTGCATCAGAGTTCTCCGTCGGTCTGACTGTCGGGCAGGGCATCGAGTTCGATGCCGAACCAGGTGCGGTAGGCGGCGTGGACCGCCGCGTCGTCGGTCAGCTCCTCCTGGGTCCTGACGCCGTTCTCGGTACGGGTCAGGGTCCGGCCGGCCAGCGTGACCCGACCGGTGGGCGTGGGCATGGAGCAGACCTGGCGGGCCAGGAACGGCGAGTCGTCGGCGCTGCGGAACCACCACAGGGTGGGGGCGAAGTCCGCCAGTTCGCGGGTGCGCGGTTCGAGGCGGTACTGCAGTTCGCCGTCGCGGTACAGGTCCAGGTCGCCCCGGGGGGCCTCGGCGAGCTCGAAGGTGCCCTGCGGGTCCTGCTGGGGGCCGCCCGCGCGCAGGCGCAGCGGGAAGCGGAAGGCGCGCCCGTAGCCGACGTCGGCCAGCCACGGGACCGCGCTGTCCTCGGTCCGTACGCGCAGACACAGGTGGCCCAGGAGCGGCCCGAACACCCCGTCCTCCAGGACCCGGCCGCCCATCGGCTCCACGTCGAAGCCGAGGGACCGCAGCAGGGTGAAGAAGGCGCCGTTGAGTTCGTAGCAGCAGCCGCCGCGCCCCCGGTCGATGATCTTCTCCAGGGCGGGTTCGCCGAGGCCGACGGGGAGGCTCGGGCGGCCGAAGGCGAAGTCGACGTTCTCGAACGGGACGCTGAGCACGTGCCGTTCGTGCAGATGGGCCAGGGCCTTGCCGTCGAGGCGTTCGGGCCGCTTCGCGCCGATCCGCCGGAGGTAGGCGTCCACGGTCGTCGGATCGAGCATCAGACGTACTCCGCGTGGTACTTGGCGACGATGCTCTGGGCCTTCTCGACGTCGGCCGCGTACTGCTCGGCCTCGGGGGCGGGCATGCCCTCCTCGGCGGCCACCCCGAGTTCGCTGAAGAAGTGCTCGAACCCCGCGGGGGTGAAGATGATGAGCATCTTGCAGGGCTTGTCGCTCACGTTCCTGAAGGCGTGGGTCTTGCCCTTGGGCACGAAGACGAACGCGCCCGCGCCGACGATCTCGCCGCGCTTCTCGTTGGAGATCTCCAGCTCGCCCTCGATGAGGTAGAACGCCTCGTCGCTGTCGTGGTGGATGTGCAGCGGCGGCCCTCCGCCCGGCGGCACCATGGCCTCGATCAGGCCGAGGGAGCCGTGCGTGTTCTCCTTGTCCGCCTTGAGCGTGTAGTGGTCACCGAAGACCCAGCGTGCCGGTCCAGCCTTCGGCGGGATGTAGACGATGCCCTCGGATTCCTCGAAGCTCAACGGCCTTCCCTTCTCTGCGGGTGTGCGCGTGCTCGCTCCACTCCACACGGCGGCTCGCGCCGCGGGCATCCCGTGTTCACGTGGTTTTCGCAGGTCACTCCCGTGAATACGTGATGGCCCGCGCGCCGGTTGTGGCCATCGTGGTGCGTGCGCGCCGCGCGTACGTGCGCGAGCGTGCACGGCTTGTGCGTAGTACCGACGATGGGATGAGAGACATGACTGGTCGCTTCACCGACAAGGTGGTGCTCGTCACCGGGGGCGGGTCCGGGATCGGCCGCGCCACCGCCGTGGCCTTCGGCCGCGAGGGCGCCACCGTGGTGGTCGCCGGGCGTACCCCCGAGAGCCTGGTCGAGACGGTCCGGCTGATCGAGAAGGACGGCGGCGCGGCCGGTCACGTGACGGCCGACATCGCCGTCGAGGCGGAGGTGGAGGCGCTCGTACGGACGGTCGTCGAGCGCCACGGCCGTCTGGACGTGGCGGTCAACAACGCGGGGTACCTGCCCGACCCGGCCGGCCTCGCCGACCTTGCGGAGGAGGACTTCACCCGCACCCTGGAGGTCAACCTGCTGGGCACCTGGCGGTCGTTGAAGTACGAGATCCGGCAGATGCGGGAGCAGGGCGGGGGCGCCATCGTCAACGTGGGTTCGGTGGTCGGCGCGCACCTGACGATTCCGGGGGCCGGCGCCTACGGGGCGAGCAAGGCGGCGATCGCCGCGCTCGGGCGCAGCGCGGCGCGGGAGTACGCGGCCGACGGCATCCGGGTGAACACGCTCAGCCCGTCCTCGATGGACACGCCGATGTCCCTGCTGGAGAACGAGACGCCGGAGGAGCGGGTGGAGCGCGCCCGGTCCATGTTCCCGCTGGGCCGGATCGGCACGGTGGAGGAGGGCGCGGCTGCGGTGCTGTACCTGGCGTCGGACGAGTCGGGCTTCGCGCTCGGCCACGACCTCGTGATCGACGGCGGCATCACGGCCTGAGCCAACAGACTCCGGGCAGTACCGTGCCCCGGTCCGCAGGGGGGAGGCAGCGGACCGGGGCACGGCGTTCGGGGGTGCCTGGGGTCAGGTCACACGCGGGTGGTGCCGCTCAGTTCCTCGTCCTTGCGCAGGGCGCCTCCGCCGGTCGCGACCGGGCCGGCCGGGGCGGCGGCCCGGCCGCGGTACTGGAGGTGGCCCGCCCACAGGGTGCCGAGCAGACCGGCGGAGGCGAGCGCGGCGCCGACCCAGGCCACCGACTCGAAGCCGAGTCCGGCGCTGATGGTCATGCCGCCGAGGGCCGGGGCGAGGGTGTTGCCGACGTTGAAGGCGGAGGTGTTGGTGGCGCCCACCAGGGTCGGCGCGCCGGGCGCCACGACGAACACCCGGGACTGAAGGATCGGGTTGGTGACGTAGCCGGCGAGGCCGAGGACGAAGATCAGGGCGACGGTGACGACCGTGTTCTCGGCGAGGACGGCGAGCAGCGCGGAGGCGACGGCGAGGACGCCGGTGCCGAGTGCGAGCGTACGGATCGGGTACGCCTCGGCGGTCTTGCCTCCGATCACCATGCCCAGCAGTCCGCCGACTCCGAAGAGCGCCAGGAGGGCGGGGACCCAGCCCTCGGCGAGGCCGGTCACATCGGTGAGCAGCGAGGCGAGGTAGCTGAAGGTGACGATGACCGCGCCGAAGGAGAAGGCGGTCACGGCGTACGAGAGCCACAGCTGCGGCCGTGCCATGGCGCGCAGTTCGGCGCGGACGGTACGGGTCTCCTCGCCGGTGCCCTTGCCGCCGGGGATGGCGAGGAGCGAGCAGGCGAGGCTGACGAGGGTGAGCACGGCCACGCCCCAGAACGCGGCGCGCCAGCCGGCGAACTGACTCAGCACCGTGCCGGCGGGCACGCCCACGATGGTGGCGAGGGTCAGTCCGCTGGCGACCACCGCGACGGCCTTGCCCTTGGCGTTGGCGGGGACGAGCGCGACGGCGGTGGCGACGGCGACGCCCCAGAAGCCGGCGTAGGCGAGGGCGCTGACGACCCGGGTGGCGAACAGGACGCCGTACCCGGGGGCCAGGGCGCCGACGATGTGCGCGGCGATGAAGACGGCCTGGAGCGCGACCAGGGCGGTGCGGCGGGGCCACTTCAGGGTGGCGACGGCGAGCAGCGGCGCGCCGACGACCATGCCGATGGCGAAGGCGGAGATCAGCAGTCCGGCGTCGGGGATGGAGACACCCAGGTCGTCGGCCAGGTTGGGGAGCAGCCCGGAGAGCATGAACTCCGATGTGCCTTGGGTGAAGATTCCCAAGCCGAGGATGTAGACGGCGAGGGGCATGGAGTGCCTCCAAATGCAGGGGTGTGGTGCGGTGTTGGGCTCCGGCCGCGAGCGGGACGGCCGGTCACGAGGGCGACGCTAGCACATTTTGGAGCACCCGCTCCAAAACAAGGCACGGCGTGCCCGCGCCGAATCCGCGGCTCAGTTCCGCCAGTTGTCGGGAGCGTTCAGCCGCCACAGGAGTACCGCCGTGTGGGCCCGCTGCCGCTCCGAGGGGTCGCTCAGCGACATCGCGAGGGCCCGCTCGGCGCGGGCGACCCGGTGGGCGACCGAACTGTGGTGCAGGGAGAGGAGTTTGGCCGCCTCGCGGAGCGAGCGGGTACGGCAGACGGCCTCCAGGGTCGCCAGCATCTGCGGCCCGTCCGGCTCGGCCTCCAGGCGGGCGACCGCGGCCACGTCCGGATGGGCGAGCGCCGCGTCCTCGGGGATGTCCGCGAGGAGGACCTGCGCGCCCAGTTCGGCGGCGTCCACGAGCCGGGGCCAGGTGGGCCCCAGGCCCGCGAACCGGACCGCGCGGCGGGCCTGGGCCCAGGACTCCGCCAGCCGCTCCGGCGCGACCGCGGGGCCGAGGCCGACGGCGACGCCCCGGCCCACCGCGAGGGGCCCGCGCGCGGGGACGGCGCCCCGCCCGGGTCGCGCACCGCTCGTGCCGGGCCCCGGAAGGAGGAGCGCGCCGACCCGGGGCCACAGGGCGGCGTACGGCGCCGTACCGCCCGTACGCGTGGACGGCGGCCCGTACAGCTCCGCCGCGCACACCCGCAACGCCCCCTGGAGGGAGCCCGGTTCGGCGACGACGACGGCCGCCGCCCGCATCGGACCGGCGGGCGGAAGACCGAGCAGGTGCAGCGCGCGGGAGCGCTGCGTCTCGGGCATCGACGGGGACAGGACCGCCTGCACCAGCGCCGGGTCCCCGAGCCCGGCGGGCCACCAGACCCGCTGCTGCCCGGAGGAGGGGACCGGGTCCGGCGGCGCGAGGCCGTCCGACGCCACCGCGTACGGATCCGAGGGCGAGCGCCCGCCCGAGGCCGCGAGGCGGTCCGGCGCCGCCGCGTACGGGTCCGAGGAGGAGCGCCCGTCCGAGGGGAAGTGCCCGCCCGAGGCCGCGTACGGGTCCGAGGCCGCGAGCCGGTGCCGGTCTCCCTCCGGTTCCCCGGCGGAGAACTCCTCGGCGGTGGTCGGTCCCTCCGGCGGTGGGAGCACGCCCCGCCCCGAGGCCGGGCCGCCGGTGCGTCGGGCGAGGCGCGGGCCGCGCCCGGTCCCGCCCGTGTCCGCGCCCGCCGTGGCCACTCCCCCGCCCCGCGCCACCAGCGCGGCGGCCGCGAGGGCCAGGCGTTCCGTGAGCAGGGTGTCGAAGGGCAGGGGCTCCCCCGGGCGCTCGACCCACACCTCCCCCACCGCGTGCCCGTCGACGGTGACCAGCCTCCGTGTCGACGGCGTCACCTCCCCGGCCGCCTCCGGCAGGCCGCCGGCCGGACATCGCCGCAGCACCCGGCCGTGGTGCGCCATCCCGGCGGTACAGTCCGCCACCCGCGCGGCGGCGCGGACCAGTTCGTCGGCGTCCGCGACGCTCCCGAAGAGGGCGTCGAGACGGGCGAGGAGAGCCGGCGCGCTCTCCGCCTCTGAGGGCGGGTGCGCGGGGCTCGACGTCAGTCCGTACATCCGCGCAGGCTAGTTCGGGGGCCCCGGCCCTCACCCGTGGGGCGGCGACACTCCGTCAGGTCGGCGCACCAATCGGTGGTCCCCGGGCGCCAACGTGCGACGGGCGTCGGCGGCGCGCGACCACCCCCGCACGGGACGATGACCGCATGAGTGACGCCACCCACCGATCCGCCACGCCCGCGCCCACCCGCATGCGGCTCCGCCCCGATCTGGCCCCGCTCGTCGACGACATTCCGTACCTCGACGTCGCCGAGCCGAGTGTCGCCCGCCGCACCCTCAAGGACCTCGAAGCCCAGTGGGAGCCAGCCGACACCAGCGCCATCACCGTCACCGAGCGGCTCATACCCGGGCCGGCGGGCGCCCCCGACGTCGCCGTCCGCATCTACACCCCTCGTACCGAAGGCCCGCACGGCGGTCTGCTGTGGATCCACGGCGGCGGCTTCGTGATGGGCAGCCTGGAGACCGAGCACAACCAGTGCGTCTGGTTCTCCTCCCGGGCGAACGTCGTCGTGGTCAGCGTCGAGTACCGGCTGGCGCCCGAGAACCCCTTCCCGGCGGGCGCGGAGGACTGCTACGCCGCCCTGGAGTGGTTCGCGGCGCACACCGAGGAGCTCGGGGTCGACCCGGCGCGCCTGGGCGTCGCGGGCTGCAGCGCGGGCGGCGCGCTCTCCGCGTCCGTCGCGCTGATGGCGCGCGACCGGCAGGGCCCCGGACTCGCCCTCCAGGTGCTGACGTTCCCCGTGACCGACGACCGGATGGACACCCCGTCCGCGCGTGCCTTCCACGACACCCCCGTGTGGTCGACGCCGCAGTCCGTCTCGATGTGGCGCCACTACCTCGGCGAGGGCCACGAGCAGCGGGAGACCTCGCCCTACGCGGCGCCCAACCGCGCCGACGACCTGAGCGGGCTGCCGGCGACCCACATCGTCACCGCGGAGTACGACCCGCTGCGCGACGAGGGCCTGCGCTACGGGCAGCGGCTCCTGGAGGCGGGCGTGCCGGTCACGCTCCACCAGTGGGCCGGGGCCTTCCACATCTTCGACTCGTTCGGCACGGAGAGCGGACAGCGTTCGATCGACGAGCTGGTGCTCGCCGTCCACGAAGCGCTCGGCGACTGACACTCCCTAGACTCGCCCTCGCCGTTCGTCCCGTTCATCCGCTTTCCTCACCCGAGGAGGACCCCCCATGACCGACGCCACCGACGCGACCGCCGTCCCCACCGACGCCTCGGGCGCGCCCCGGCGCGTCCGCGTCACCGCGGATCCCGACTGGTACGCGCCCGCCGGCATCGCGCTGGGCATGCGCGTGGGGAACCTCGTCTTCACCTCGGGTCAGGCCCCGATCGACGAGCACGGCGCCACGGTCGGCGCGGGCGACTTCGAGGCCCAGGCGCGACAGGCCCTGGCCCAGCTCGCCCTCGTCCTGAAGAACGCCGGCTCCGGCCTCGACCAGGTCGTGAAGGCGACCGTGTTCGTCACCGACATCGCCCGGCACCAGGAGACGTTCGCGCGGGTCAGGGCCGAGCACTTCGCCCCGCACTCGTTCGCCGAGTCCTTCGTCGAGGTCTCCTCCCTCGCCGACCCGGACTGGCTGATCGAGATCGAGGCGATCGCGGTGACGTCGTGATCCGTACCGTCCGCCCCCGAATTTCAGTGCGATCGCTCCAAAAACTCTAGAATACGGGTATGGCCAGGCCCAGGAAGTTCGACGAGACGCACGCCCTCACCGCCGCCATGACCACGTTCTGGCGACAGGGCTACGAAGCCACCTCGACCAGGGACCTGGCCGACTCGACGGGCATGGGCCAGTCGAGCCTGTACAACGCCTTCGGCGACAAGCGCGAGCTGTATCTGCGGGCCCTGCGTCGCTACTACGAGACGCACACCGCCGAGCAGACCGCCCTCCTCGACCAGCCGGGGCCGGCCAAGGACCGGCTCCGGGACCTGATGGTCCACGCGATCGACGGCGATCTGTCGGATCCGGAGGCCTCCGGATGCTTCGCGATCAACGCCTCGGTCGAGAAGGCCGACTCGGACGACGCGGTCCGCGAGGAGGTCCTGCGGCACTTCTCCACCGTGGAGGAGGCGCTCGCCGCCACCATCGCGCGGGGACAGCGTTCCGGGGAGATCCCGGCCGACCGGGACACCGGGACGCTCGCCCGCCAAGTTCTCAGCACGTACTACGGATTGCGCGTTCTCGCCCGGGTCCAGAAGGACCGGAACGCCCTGCTCAGCGTCGTCGAAAGCGCACTCTCCGCGCTCTAGCGGCGGCCGCCCGCCGGGCTCCTGGAACCTGACGGACGACATGACAGAGTGGACCGGGCCCCGTTGCGACCGTCTGGGCGTGCCGCCAGGGTCTGCCGCGTGAATACAGCCAACGCTTCGTACCGGAAACATCCGTCCGGACAGGTCCTCGGCTGGGCGAGCCTCACCCCGGCCGAACTGCGGGTGGCCCGCCTGGTGTCCGAGGGGCTGACCAATCGCGCCGTGGCCACCCACCTGGTCGTCTCACCGCACACGGTGGACAGCCATCTGCGCCACATCTTCATCAAGTTGGGCATCTCCAGCAGGGTCGCGCTCGCCCGCCTGACGGTCTTCCACGACCACACGAGTCTGCACGAGCAGCCCGTGGAGAGCGCCGGCTCATCCCGTATCCGCGCCACCTGACGGACTCGGCGGGCCATCGTTGCGGCCCGGTGGGGGCCCTGGTGATAGTGGATTCCGTACGAATGGGCGCGCCTTACAGAGGCCCGCGCCCCTCACACTCGTCGACGCTCCGGCATGCCGATGCTGCCAGCCGAGCCGCCGCCGCAGGTCGGAAGACGCCGGGCGGGACATCACGTCGACGCGCACGCGTCCGTGCCATCCGCCCGCCCCCACCCCCGCCATCAGCCGGAGTCCATCCGGCACGCCCGCCGAGGGAAACCGATGACCGACATCCTGTCCCACCTCCGCTCCCTACCCGCACTCCAGCAGCCCGACTGGGAAGGCCACCCGCGTCTGACCGAGGTCCGCACGGACCTCGGCCGGATGCCCGCCCTCGTGGACGCGGAGGCCGTGCGCCGGCTCCGCTCCCTCCTGGCGGAGGCCGCCGCCGGCCACGTCCAGGTGATCCAGACCGGTGACTGCGCCGAGGACCCGGCCGAGGCCAACCCCGGGGACGTCCACCGCAAGACCGCGCTCCTCGACGTCCTGGCCGGGACGATGAAGCTCGCCTCCGGCCGTCCCGTGCTGCGGGTCGGCCGGATCGCCGGCCAGTACGCCAAGCCGCGTTCGAAGCCCACCGAGACCGTCTCCGGGTCCGAACTTCCCGTCTACCGGGGCCACATGGTCAACCGCCCCGAACCCGACCCCGAGCAGCGCCGGGCCGACCCGGCCCACCTGCTCACCGGCTACCGGGCCGCCAGCGACACCATGCACTACCTGGGCTGGCGCGGCACGGGCGTCCGGCCGGAACTCGACGTCCCGGTGTGGACCAGCCACGAGACCCTGCTGCTCGACTACGAGCTGCCCATGCTGCGCCGCGAGCCCGACGGGTCGCTGCTGCTCACCTCGACGCACTGGCCGTGGGTCGGCGAGCGCACCCGGCAGCTGGACGGTGCCCACATCGCCCTGCTCGCCGCGGTCTCCAACCCGGTCTCGGTCAAGGTCGGCCCGTCGATGACCCCCGACGACCTGCTCGCCCTGTGCGACCGGCTGGACGCCCAGCGCCGTCCCGGCCGGCTCACCCTGATCGCCCGGATGGGCGCCGAGAACGCGGCGACGAAGCTGCCGGCGCTCGTCGAGGCCGTCGACCGCGCCGGTCACCCGGTGCTGTGGCTGTCGGACCCGATGCACGGCAACACCGTCAACGGTCCCGGCGGGCTCAAGACCCGGCTCCTGACGACCGTCGTGAAGGAGATCGAGGCCTTCCAGGACGCGGTCGGCGCGGGCGGCGGCGTGGCCGCCGGCCTGCACCTGGAGACCACGCCGGAGAGCGTCACCGAGTGCGTGGCCGACGCCGACGGGCTCGGGAGCCTCGGCGACAAGTACCTGAGCTTCTGCGACCCGCGCCTCAACCCGCAGCAGGCCATCGCGGCCGTCGCGGCCTGGCGCGGATGAACCCGCGCGCGGCGCGGACCGACCCGACAGACGTGAACACGGAGGTGACCCACGTGGCAGGAACAGTCGCCCTGGTGACGGGCGCGGCCGGCGGCATCGGCGAGGCCGTCGTCCGGCTGCTCGCCGGGCGCGGCGCGACCGTCGCCGCCGTCGACCTGGTGCCCGACCGGCTCGCGGAGACGGTGGCCGGCCTGCGCGCCGAGGGCCTGGACGTGACCGGCTTCCCGGCCGACGTCTCGTCGAGCGCGGACGTCGAGGCGGTGGTCGCCCGCGTGGAGGCCGAACTCGGCCCGGTGGAGCAGCTGGTGAACGCGGCCGGCGTGCTCCGCCTGGCCGGGGCGCACGCCCTGAGCGACGAGGACTGGACGACCACCTTCGCGGTCAACGCGGGCGGCGTGTTCCACGTGTCCCGGGCCGTGGTGAACCGCATGATGGCGCGCCGGCGCGGCGCGATCGTCACGGTCGCGTCGAACGCGGCGGGCACGGCCCGCGCGCAGATGGCGGCGTACGCCGCGTCCAAGGCGGCCGCGACGGCGTTCACCAAGTGCCTGGGCCTGGAGGTGGCGGAGTACGGCATCCGCTGCAACGTGGTCGCGCCCGGCTCCACCGACACCCCGATGCTGCGCGGCATGCACACCGCGGACACGGCCGCCAAGGCCTCGATCGCGGGCGCCCCGGAGGCCTACCGGGTCGGCATCCCGCTGGGGAAGGTCGCCCGGCCCGAGGACGTCGCGCGGGCCGTCGCCTTCCTGCTGTCCGACGACGCGGGCCACGTCACCCTGCACGAACTGACCGTGGACGGCGGTGCCACGCTCGGTGTCTAGCGAAGAGAGGAACGGCCGGCCCATGCCCGGTATCCCCCCGATCGAGTCGTACCCCATGCCCGCGGAGGGCGAGCTGCCGGAGAACACCGTCGGCTGGCCCGTGGATCCCCGCCGGGCCGTCCTGCTCCTGCACGACATGCAGGAGTTCTTCCTCAGGCCCTTCCCGCGCTCCGAGTCACCCGGCGAGGCCCTGGTCGGCAACGCCGCGCTGCTGCGCGAGCGGTGCGCCGAGCTCGGTGTCCCCGTCGCGTACACCGCGCAGCCGGGCGACATGACGCCCGAGCAGCGCGGGCTCCTGAAGGACTTCTGGGGGCCGGGCATGAAGGCCACGCCCGAGCACCGCAAGGTGGTCGAGCCGCTCGAACCGGCGCCCGGCGACTGGACGTTCACGAAGTGGCGGTACAGCGCCTTCTTCAAGTCCGACCTGCTGGAGCGGATGCGGTCCCACGGACGCGACCAGTTGATCGTCTGCGGTGTGTACGCGCACGTGGGCGTGTTGATGACCGCGGTGGAGGCCTTCACCAACGACATCGAGACGTTCGTGGTGGCGGACGCCGTCGCCGACTTCTCCGCCGCCTACCACCGGCTCGCCCTCGACTACGCGGCACAGCGCGCGGCCCGCGTCGTGTCCGCCAAGACCGTGCTGAGCGAACTCGACGCGGGCGGCTCGGCGCGCTGAGCGCGCCCTCCGCCGAAAGGAAACCCCCATGGCAAGGCAGGACAGCGCGCACGACCTCCTCGCACGCATCCTCGACGGCTCGGCCGGCGCGTTCGCACTGATGCACAGGCCCGAGACGGTGGACCCGGACACCCTGGAACTGCTGGTCGGCGACGTGGCGGAGATCCCGTCCCTCGCGGACCTCGACCTGCCCGCGCACGACGGGCCGGGCGCACGGTCGGAGATCCTCACCCTCATCCCGTACCGTCAGCTGGCCGAGCGGGGCTTCGCCGCCCCCGACGACGGCGCGCCGCTGCTGGCGATGACGGTCCGCGAGCAGGCGGCGGTCCCGCTGCGCGCGACGCTCCCGCTGCTGCCGGACGAGCCGGTGAAGCTGACCGACGGCCACTTCGACGTCGACGACGAGGCCTACGCGGAGATCGTGCGGCGGGTCGTCGCCGACGAGATCGGCACCGGCGAGGGCGCCAACTTCGTGATGCGGCGCTCCTTCACCGCCCAGCTGCCCGGCTTCGGCCTGCCCACGGCGCTGTCGTTCTTCCGGCGCCTGGTGCAGCGGGAGGCCGGGGCGTACTGGACCTTCCTCGTGCACACCGGCGACCGGACGTTCGTGGGCGCGACGCCGGAGCGGCACATCAGCGTCCACGACGGTAGGGCGGTGATGAACCCGATCTCCGGGACGTACCGCTATCCGGCCGGCGGCCCGGAGCTCGACGGGGTCATGGACTTCCTCGCCGACCCCAAGGAGGCCGACGAGCTGTACATGGTGGTCGACGAGGAGCTGAAGATGATGGCCCGGATCTGCCCCGCGGGCGGCCGGGTGGTGGGCCCCTATCTCAAGGAGATGGCCCGCCTCGCGCACACCGAGTACTTCATCGAGGGCCGCACGGACCGCGATGTGCGCGACATCCTGCGCGAGACGCTCTTCGCGCCGACGGTGACCGGATCGCCGCTGGAGAGCGCGGCCCGGGTGATCAGCCGGTACGAGCCGCAGGGCCGGGGCTACTACAGCGGGGTGGCGGCGCTGATCGGCCGCGACGCCGCCGGGGGCCGCACCCTGGACTCGTCGATCCTGATCCGTACCGCCGACATCGACCGCGAGGGGCTGATGCGGATCGGGGTCGGGGCGACGCTCGTACGCCACTCCGATCCGCACTCCGAGGTGCACGAGACCCGGGCCAAGGCGGCCGGACTGCTCGCCGCGCTCGGCGACCCGGAGCCGATCCGGTTCGGCGCGCATCCGGCGGTCCGCGAGGCGCTGGACGGACGCAACGACAAGATCGCCGACTTCTGGCTCAGGGACCAGGAGGCGCGCCTGGGCGCGGCCGGTCCGCTGAGCGGTCAGCGGGTCCTGGTGATCGACGCCGAGGACACCTTCACGGAGATGATCGCCCAGCAGATCCGGTCGCTCGGCGGGGAGGTGAGCGTACGGCGCTTCGACGAGCGCTACAGCTTCGACGAGCACGACCTGGTCGTGATGGGGCCCGGGCCCGGCGACCCGCGGGCGACGGCGGACCCCAAGATCGCGCACCTGCGGGCCGCGGTGTCCCAACTCCTGGAGGAGCGGCGGCCGTTCATGGCGGTGTGCCTCAGCCACCAGGTGCTCAGCACGCTGCTCGGGCTCGACCTGGCGCGCCGGCCGGTGCCCAACCAGGGGGCGCAGCACGAGATCGACCTCTTCGGCAGGCGCGAGCGGGTGGGCTTCTACAACACCTTCGCCGCCCGCTCCGAGGGCGACTCCTTCGAGCACCCGCTGCACGGCAGGGTCGAGGTGAGCCGCGACCCGGCGACGGGCGAGGTGCACGGGCTGCGGGCGGCCGGTTTCGTCTCCATGCAGTTCCACGCCGAGTCCGTGCTGACGGTGGACGGGCCCCGGATCATCGGCGGCTTGCTGGCGGAGGTGGCCGGCTCGTGCGTGCGGTGATCGTCTGGTGGGACCTCGGCGGGTCGGCGCAGACCATCGAGTCGCTGCGGGGCTTCCTGCGGGACGAGGCGGTGGACCGTTTCTCCGAGGTCGCCGGGCTACGGCTGAAGTTCTGGATCTCCGACGCGGCGACGAACCGGTGGGGCGCCGTCCTGCTGTGGGAGTCGGCCGAGGCCGCCATCCCGCAGCGGGCGGCCGAACTGATCGGCTACCCGCCGACCGAGCGACACGCCTTCGACGTGGAGGCGACGGTCGAGGGTGTCTTCGCGGTCGCCGCCCTGGCGGGCCGCGGCGCGGCCCTCGAACCCGCCGCGGGCTGACCGCGCGGGCGGGGCGGACGCTTCCGTTCCGCGTGGGCGTTCGTTCCCGGCCGGGCCGGGGCGGCACGCCGGGCCGGGGCGGCACGCCCGGCCGCTCCGGCCGGGGCGGTCGCTCCGGCCGGCCCGGTCGCTCCGGCCGCTTCCCGGCCGCCCCACGGCCGCCCCGGCGCGGGGCGGCCGGCTCCGTGTGTGGTGCCCCTCCCGGACCGCCGCGCGCGCGGCGGACGTACTCGCAAAGGACTGCCATGACCATCGCCGTACCGGCGACCCCCGCCCTGCACGCCCGGATACCGGGATCGAAGTCGCTCACCAACCGGGCGCTGCTCCTCGCGGCCGCCGCGGACGGGACGACCGCCCTCGCCGCCCCCCTGGTCAGCGACGACACCACGGCGTTCCGCGAGGCCCTGCGCGGCCTCGGGGTGCGGATCGAGACCGCCGCCGACGACGGTGTCTGGACGGTGACCGGCCTGGGCCGCGGCCCGGTCGGCACCGGGACCGTCTGGTGCGCCGACGCCGGCACGGCGGCCCGGTTCCTGCCGCCGTTCGCCGCGACCGGCCACGGCGACTTCGGCTTCGAGGGCTCCGACCAGCTCACCGCCCGCCCCGTCGCCCCGCTCGCCGACGCCCTGCGCCGGCTGGGGGCCGAGGTCACCACCGGGCCCGGCGGGCGGCTGCCGCTGCGGGTCCGTTCGCGGGGGCTCGACGGCGGGGAGCTGACCGTGGACTCCTCGCTCAGCAGCCAGTTCCTGACCGGCCTGCTGATGGCCGGCCCGCTGATGCGCGGGCCGCTGGCGCTGCGCGTGCCGCACCTCGTCAGCAGGCCGTACATCGACATGACCCTCGCCCTGATGCGGCACTTCGGCGGCCGGGTCGACGAGGAGACGCCCGGCGCGTTCACCGTCCGGCCCACCGGTTACCGCGGCGCCGACCTGCCCATCGAGCCTGACGCCTCCACCGCCTCGTACGTCTTCGCGGCGGCGGCCGTCACGGGGACGAGCGTGCGCGTGCCCGGTCTCGGGGTCGGCAGCCTCCAGGGCGACCTGCGCTTCACCGAGGTCCTCGCCCGCACCGGCGCCCGGGTGGAGACCACCCGGGAGGCGACCACGGTCACCGGCACCGGCACCCTGCGGGGCGGGTTCTCCGTGGACATGGGCGAGATCTCGGACACCTTCATGACGCTCGCCGCCATCGCGCCGCTGGCCGACGCGCCGATCACGATCACCGGCATCGCGCACGCCCGGCTGAAGGAGTCCGACCGGGTCGCCGCCGTCGAGGCCAATCTGCGCGCCCTCTCCCTCCGCACCGAGACCGGCCCCGACCGGATCACCATCCATCCCGGCACGCCCGCGCCGGCCCGGATCGCCTGCCACCGCGACCACCGGATCGCGATGGCCTTCTCGGTGCTCGGACTGCGCGCCGACGGCATCACCCTCGACGACCCGGGCTGCGTCGCCAAGACCTTCCCCGGCTTCCACGAGGAGCTGCACCGGCTCTTCCCCCGCCACTCCGTACCGACAATCTGAGGAACGACATGGCTCACATACTCATCGCCGGTGGTGGCATCGGAGGGCTCGCCACGGCGCTCGCGCTGACCCGGCGCGGCCACCGGACCACCGTCCTCGAACGCAGCCACACCTTCGCCGAGATCGGCGCGGGCATCCAGCTCGGCCCGAACGCCTTCCACGCCCTGGACCGGCTCGGTGTCGGCGAGGGGGTGCGGGCGCGGGCCGTCTTCATCGACGAGCTCCGGTTCATGGACGGCACGACGGGCGAGAAGGTCGCCGCCATGGCGCTGACCGGCGCGTACCGCCGGCGGTTCGGGAACCCGTACGCCGTCGTGCACCGGGGCGACCTCTACCAGCCGCTGCTCGCCGCCTGCCAGGAGCTCGAGGGCGTGACGCTCGTCCCCGACGCCTCCGTGGAACGCTACGCGCAGGACGCGGGCAGCGTCACCGTCCACACCGCCGACGGCCGGAACTTCACCGGCGCCGCCCTGATCGGCGCGGACGGCATCCGCTCCGCGGTGCGCGCCCAGATGCTCGGCGACGGCGAACCGCGCGTGTCGGGCCACACCATCTACCGCTCGGTGATCCCGATCGAGAAGGTGCCCGAGGAACTGCGCTGGAACACCGTCACCCTGTGGGCGGGGCCCAAGTGGCACTTCGTCCACTACATGATCGGCGGGGGCGAGTTCCTCAACCTCGCGGTCACCCGCGACGACGGCGCGACGGTCCCCGTGACCGGCCGGGCCACGGCGCGGGAGTACGTCCTGGAGCAGTTCCCGGGAATCGGCGCGACCGCCAGGCGGCTGCTCGAACTCGGCGACGAATGGCGTGAATGGGTGCTCTGCGACCGGGACCCGGTCGACGGCTGGACCGACGGTCGCGTCGGTCTGATCGGCGACGCTGCGCACCCGATGCTGCAGTACGCGGCCCAGGGAGCCTGCCAGGCGCTGGAGGACGCGGTCGTCCTCGCGGAGCTGCTGGACGACGTGGACGGCGGAGCGGTGGTGCAGAGCCTGGAGAAGTTCAACGCCACGCGCCGCGAACGGACCGGCCGCACCCAGGAGGTCGCCCGGCTGATGGGCTCGGAGCTGTACCACCCGGCGGGCGACCTGGCCGTGGAGCGCAACCGGATGCTGTCGGCCTTCTCGCAGGACGAGCTGCACGACCAGGTGGCCTGGCTGCACGGGGACCGCGACTTCACCGGTGCCTGACCGCGCACCGGTTGGGCTCCTGTGGTGGTCCGGCCACACCCGGCCGCCGACGGCCGGAAGTGTGCGGGGCACCGGGGCCCTCGTCGTACCGGACACCCGCGACACCAGTGGTCCAGGACGCACGAGAGACGGCAGGTGGGTGCCGTGGACACCTCGTCCGCGGCACCCCCGCGGAGCGATCGTGGAGGCGCATCGAAGCAGGCCACCCCCCATGGTTGGAGTGTCGTGAACACAGCTGTCATCAGACAACGGGAATCGGCCCGACCGCTCACCGTGCCGCGCCAGGGCCGACGCGCCACCGCGCCGGCCGTGTCCCGCCGGACCGGGCCCACCGTGTCCGACGACACCGTCTCCGAGCTCTGCGCCACCCTCTTCTCCTCGTTCCCCAGGAAGGACCAGCGGCAGCGCGGCGAGCAGTACCTGCGCGGGCTGCTCACCACCGAAGGACGCAAGACCGCACGGAACATCGCCGCTCATCTGGGCGCGCCCGCAACGGAACAGACGCTGCATCACTTCATCGCCGACTCCACCTGGGGCTGGCGTCCCCTGCGGGCCGCGCTCGCCGCCCATCTGGAGCGGATGGCGGCCCCTCAGGCCTGGGTCGTACGGCAGATGTCGGTGCCGAAGACCGGTGACCACTCGGTCGGCGTCGACCGGGGGTTCGCCCCGCACGTGCGGCAGTCGTTCCGGGGCCAGCAGTCCGCCGGTGTGTGGCTCGCCTCGCAGGAGCTGAGCGCGCCCGTCGACTGGCGTCTGGTCCTGCCCGACCAGTGGGTGCACGACCACGCGCTGCGCGACCGGGCGGGCGTGCCCCGGGAGGCGGGGGCCGAGACCCCGGAGGAGTGCGCGGTGGCGGTCGCCCTGGAGGCGGGCCGGCACTGGGGGCCGCGCCGGCCGGTTCTGATCGATCTGCGCGGGGGTGACGCGCCGGCGGCCGTGGCCCCGCTGGCCGGCGCCCGCGTGCCGTTCCTCGTCCGGATCGACGGCTCCCAGCGGCTGTCGGTCGCGGACCGCGCGATGCCGGGATTCCGGAGCGGTCCGCTGCCGGCGCAGCAGATACTCCAGCTGGTCAAGGGCGTGCGGCGGCCGGTGCCGTGGCAGGACGCGGCCGCCGGGCTCGCGCCCCGGATGTCGCTGGCCGCGATGGTGCCGGTGGTGCTGGCGGACCGTTCCTCCGCGCCGCGCGGGCTGCAGCTGCTCGGGGAGTGGAGCGACCCGTCGCGCCCGCCGTCCGCGCTGTGGCTCACCGGCATGACGCAGCCGGGCCCCGGTCCGCTGCTGCGGCTGACCAAGCTGACCCGCCGGGTGGACGCGGACTTCGCCCGGGTCGGCGAGGAGACCGGCCTGCGGGACTACGTGGGCCGCTCCTTCCCCGGCTGGCACCGGCACATGACCCTCGCCTCCGCCGCCCACGCGGCCGTGGTGCTCTCCCGCGTCGGCTACGACACGGACCGGCCGGCGGAACTCGCCTCGGCGTGAGGGGGCGGGCCCGTCCTGCGTTGCCGGCGCAGGACCTCGCGGGAGCGGTGCAGCCGCAGGGCGAGCTGCACCTCCAGCGTCCTGCCCGGCTGCTGCCAGGCGTCGCCGAGCAGGTCGGTGACCCGGTCGAGGCGGCGCGAGACGGTGTTGGGGTGGACCTTCAGGAGGTCGGCCGCGTGGGCCTGGCTGCCACCGGAGGCGAAGTACGACTCCAGGGTGCCGATGAGGTCCGTGAGCCGGTCGCGGTCGTAGTCGAGGACCGGGCCGATCGCGGACGTGATGTAGCCGTCGACGTCGTGGTCGTCGGAGAGCAGCAGGCCGAGGAAGCCGAGGTCCTTGGCCGAGGCGGTGCTGCCCGCGCCGTCGAGCGCGGTCAGCGCGTCCAGGCAGCGCATGGCCTCCCGGTGCATCCGGCCGATGTCGGCGGCGCCCCTGCCGGGTCCGGCCGCGCCCACCGAGACGGGGTGGCCGAGCAGCGGTGACAGCTGGTCGGCGACGGCGCGGGCCGCGGCCGAGGCGTCGGTGCCCGGCAGGAGCAGCACGATATGGCCGCTGTGGACGGTCTTCAGACCGGTCATCCGGTGGGCGTAGGAGGAGGCCCACACCACGGCGCGCCCCTGCTCGCCGCCCTCGGGGTGGGCGACGAGCAGGACGTGGGGGGCCTCCAGGTCGATGCCGAGGCCGCGTGCCCGCTGCACCAGGTAGTGCGTCTGGTGGCCGCTGCGGGCGTGGGCCGCGAGGAGTTCGTCGAAGAGGTCGTCGCGCACGGGTCCTTCGGCGACGGCCGTGCTGCGTCTGAGCAGGAGCTGGATCGCGAACGTCTGCGCGGTCAGCTGGAGCAGTCCCTCGTCCTCGCCGACCAGCGCGGTGCTCGGGCGGAGCACCAGGACGCCCAGGTCCTCGGCGCCGGCGGTGACCGGGGCGACCCAGGTGCCCTGGGCGGTGACCACGGGGCGCAGATGGGCGTGGGCGTCCAGCGCCGCCTCGGCGACGGCCTGCTCGTCCAGGTCGCCGAGGTCGCCGCTGGTGGCGAGCTGCCGGCCGGCCGGGTCGCGCAGTTGCAGCGCCGAGTCGAGCGCGTCGCCGGCCGCCTTCGCGACGGTGGTCAGGTCGGCCCCGGCGAGGACCAGGCCGAGGGTGTGGCTGTGCGCCTCGCCGAGCTGCTGCAGCCGGACCAGGCTGGTCCGCGTGCGGAAGCCGTCTCGTTCCAGCCGGCCGACCTCGCCGCGGGCGTCCTCGAACCGGCCGGCGCGCTCGACGGCGACGGCGGCGAGCGTGGCAAGCGAGGAGACCAGGCCTATCTCGTCCGGGCTGAAGTGGCGTACGGAGCGGTTGGCTCCGTAGAGCACGCCGATGGTCTCGTCGCCGTTGCACATCGGCACGGCCATCAGCGCGTGCAGCCCTTCGGCCCGTACGACGTCGTCGGCGCTCGGGTCGTGGTCCATCGCGTCGTCGCCGAGGTAGTCGGCCGTCCACAGCGGCGCGCGGGACATCAGGCTGCGGTGGCCCAGGCCGTATCCGGCGGGGACGCAGTGGCCGGTGACGAGCGCGGTCGTCGAGCCGTTGGAGACGACCACCCGCAGGCCGCCGTCCGGGTCCAGGACGGCGAGGGAGGTCATGTCGAAGTTGAGCAGCCGCTTGACGCGCCGGGTGACGACCTGGAGCAGGGAGTCGACGTCGTGGGGGGACGTCAGGTCCCGTGCGGTGTCGACCAGATCGGCGAGGCCGTCCTCGCGCTGACGCCGCTGCCCCTGCCAGGCCTGCACACCCCGGGCCAGGTGCACGGCCCGTTCCAGGCGGACCAGGTCGTGGCTCGGGGTGCCGTCGCGCCGGGCTCGCTGGAGCAGCGCCTCGAACCGGCCCGCCGGTGCCTGCTCGGCGAGCAGTTCCAGGACGGCCATCAGGCCGGAGTCATGGGTCTGTGGATCCGTCATGGTGTGCGAGCCCCCAGCCCGTCGTACACGTTTCGCCCCGTTATCGGTCCGAAACTAGTTCGACGGTGATCTTGCGGTCAACCGGCTACGGGGACTGCGTGACGGGTGGGGCGTGAGTGACGGAAGGGGTGCGTGGCGGGCCCGATCCGGAACGCCGGAGCCTGCTCGTAGGAGCGCCCCGCGGGCATCTGCGCCGCGCCCCGTTCCAACTCCGCGACCAGCGCGGCGTACTGCGGCGGCGAGCTGCGGAAGCGGGACAGGAACATGGAGAGACCGGAATAGAGCTCGTGCCGTCGACCGAGCCGCCGCTGCGCCTCGACCCACAGGTCGAGCGCGCGCAGCCGGGACAGTTCGAGGCGGGCGGCCTGAGTCCGCAGGTGCGGTCCGGTCACCACGCCGGTGTACGCGTCGGCGGTCCACAACTCCAGCGCCTCACCGAGCCGTTCGGCCGCCGTACGGTAGTCCTCCAGCTCCATGGCCCGGTAGCCGGCGCCGACAGCGCGCTGGAACATCCGGACGTCGGAGCTGCCGCCCCCGGTGCCGAGCCGGTAACCGCCGGACAGGGAGACCAGGACGTCGTGCGCCGACCGCGGCCCGGGCGCGGCGGGCGCGCCCGCCGCCTCCTCACGGCCGACGTCCAGCGCGTCGTCGATGAGTTCTCTCAGCCGCCGGACGTGGGTCTCGATCATGTCCTGGGCGTGCCGCGGCGCGCCGTCGGGCCAGAGTTCCTGGGTCAGCACGGCCGTCGGCACGATGCGGTCGGCGTGCGCCGCGAGCAGTGCGAGCAGCTGACGGGCCGGTGCCGCCGTCGGAACGATCGGCGTCCCCCTCTCCTGGACAGCGAGCAAGCCCAGCACCTTCAGATCCATAGCGCCCCCTCCATGGTTCACGTACTGCCACCATAAGATAATAATGACCACTTCGTTTTTGGAGGAGTGCATATCTTGACGGCAAGGAAACATTCGTCGGCCAGGAGTGCTCAAAACCTGTCAAACCACCCTCACCAGGCGGCGGTGATCTCCACACCCAGCCATACGGCGCCGAGTCCGGCGGCCAGGCTCCCCGTCACGTTCGCCGCCGCGTACCCCTTCGCCCCGTCCTCGTAGAGCTTCCATGTCTCGTACGAGAACGTGGAGTACGTCGTCAGCGCCCCGCACAGGCCCACGCCGAGAAGGAGGTGGGCCTCGGCCGAGGAGACCCCGGCGAGGAGCCCGAGCGCGAAGGAGCCGACGACGTTGACGACGAAGGTGCCCCACGGGAAGGCGGAGGGGTGCCGGGCCCTGATCGCGCGGTCGGTGAGGTGACGCAGCGGCGCGCCCACGGCGGCGCCGACGATGACGAGCAGCCAGTTCACGCGCGCCCCTCCCCGCCGAGGGGGCGGAGCCGGCGCACGACCCGTCGGGTGGCGGCGGTCGCGACGACGACGGCGGCCAGGGCCGCCACCACCGTCGCGCCCAGGTACGCCACGCCCCGACCGGCGTCCCCCGCGCTCAACAGCCGCTGGGTGTCGAGGGCGTAGGTGGAGAAGGTGGTGAAGCCGCCGAGGATTCCCGTGCCGAGGAAGGGCCGCAGGAGTGGTGGGGGCGCGGTGGCGACCTCGGCGACCAGGACCATCAGGATCCCGATCGCGGCGCAGCCCGTGGCGTTCACGGTGAGCGTGGTCCAGGGGAACGCGCCGTCCGGGGTGGGCCAGGCGAGCGAGGCGCCGTAACGGGCCGTCGCACCGAGAGCCCCGCCGGCGGCCACGACACCCAGGACCGGCAGCTGTCCGCGTACGTGCATGAGGGACAGATTAGTGAGCGAGACGGACAGGCACGGCCCCTGGCCTGGGGCATTTAACCAGGAGCCGGCCCGGCCGCCTCGTCCTGAGATGGTCGGCCCGGGCTCCGGACCGGTCAAACCACGGGCGCGGAGTCCGTCAGGTCGGTCGACGACCGGCGCGGCGCCGGTGCGCCGGTGGTGGAGCGTCAGGCGAGCGCCGCCGCGACGAGCAGGCCGAACGCGGCGAGGATCAGCACCGTACGGATGGCGTGGAAGCCGTTCCACCGCTTCTCGAAGGCCGCCCGGACGGCGGACGCGGGCTCACCCGTCCGCTCCGAGGCGGCCAGCGCGTTGTTGAGCGGGATGTTCCCGGCGATCGTCACCAGGTGGTTGAGGACGGCGGCGACCGCGCCGGCCAGGACCAGCCACTTCTGCGTGTCGGAGCGCCCGTCGACGGGCACGAGGAACGCGGCGACGGGGAAGGCCACGACCCCCAGGAACACCACCACGAACACCGCCTTCGGCACGTACTCGTTGATCCGCCGCATCGCGTCGACGAACGCGCCGTCGTCGAGCCGCGCCAGGGCGGGCATGATCCCGGTCAGGAAGATCAGCATGAAGCCGGCGTACAGACCGGTGGCGGCGACGGCGAGAGCGAGCAGCGTGGTGGCCATGGGCCCATCATGACGGGCCAGGAGCCCGTACGCAGCGCCTGTGGACAACCGCGTACGGATCACCTGCGCCTGGGGGCGAACTCCGGTTCAGCCGCTGTACGGATCTCCCGGTTCCGCCCCCGTGCCCCGGTCGTCCTCGGGGCCTCGGAGCTCGGCTGCCCGGCGGATCGCCTCCGTCAGCTCCCGGACCACCTTCGAACCCGAGCGGTCGGCGATCGCCCCCGCGTGCTCCGCCAGTTCCGCGAGGCGCGGCGCGCCCGGCAGGGCGCCGCCCCGCAGCCGGTCGGCGAAGTAGGCGGTGACGGCGCTCAGTTGCAGACTGTCGTGCCCGGGCGCCCAGAGCGCGGGGGCGAGCGCCCCGGTCGCCACCCGGCCGGAGGCCTCGCGGGGCGCGCGGTTCTTCGGGTCGAGCCAGCGGACGGTGGCGGTGGCCAGCGGCCCGCTCCGGCCCGGCCGGGTCCGCACGGCGTACAGCGCGGTGACGGTGTGGCCCGCGCCCACCTCGCCGCCGTCGACCCGGTCGTCGCGGAAGTCCTCGTCCGCGACCTCCCGGTTCTCGTAGCCGATCAGCTGGAACCGCTCCACGGTGTTCGGGTCGAAGGCGACCTGCGCCTTGGCGTCACGCGCGCGCAGCTCGACGTGGGTGGGCAGCTGCTCCACGAAGACCTTGCGGGCCTGGTCGGGGGTGGAGACGTACGTGGTGTGGCCGTCGCCCTTGTCGGCGAGCTGCTCCATGAACGCGTCGCCGTAGTCGCTGCCGACGCCGACCCCGAAGAGGGTGATGCCGTACTCCCTGCGCTCCTCCTCGATCCGGTTCAGGATCGACTGCGCGTCGGTGTCACCGGTGTTGGCGAGGGCGTCGGAGAGCAGCACGACCCGGTTGGTCGCGCCCTTGCGGTGACCCTCGACGGCGACGTCGTAGCCGGTGCGCACACCCGCCTCCACATTCGTGGAGGACGTGGTCGCCAGCTCGTCGACGATGCCGTGGATGCGCTCGCGCTGTCCCTTGACCCGGGTCATGGGGAGCCGGGTCTCGGCCTCGTCGCTGAAGGTGACCAGGGCGACGGAGTCGTCGTCGCGGAGCTCGTCGGTCAGGATGCCGAGGGACTGCTTGACCAGGTCGAGGCGGCCGGTCTCGGCCATCGAACCGGAGATGTCGACGACGAACGTGAGCGCGGCGGGAGGGCGTTCGCCCCGCCGGTCCGCCGCGGCCGTCGCGAGCCCGACCCGGACCAGCGACCAGCCGTCCTCGCCGGTCCTGGCGCCGTCGACGGTGACACCGAAGCCGTCGCCCTTCGGACGCGGGTAGTCGGGGCGGAAGCTGTTGACGAACTCCTCGGGCCGCACGGACCCCGGGTCCGGCAGCCGCCCCTCGTCGAGGGTGCGCAGCGCGTAGCCGTACGAAGCGGTGTCCACGTCCAGGGCGAAGGTGGAGAGGTAGTCGGCGGGCGGGCGGCTGTCCCGCTGCTCGCCCTCGGGGGCGTACTCCCGGGCCGCGCCGCCCCCCGAACCGCTGCCGATCCCGCTACTGCCGGTCCCGCTACTGCCGGTCGAACCCGTGCCGCCCGTGCCGCCCGTGCCGCTGCCGCCCGCGTCCGGGCGGGGCGCGCCCGGCGCCGGCTTGCCGCCCCGGTCCGCCGACGTGCGCTGGGCGTCCCCGCCGCCGCACCCCGTGAGCAGCAGCCCCGCGGCCAGCATCCCGACGGCGAACCGCCCGGCGTGTCGTCGCTTCACGTCATCTCCCCCTCAAGGTCCGTCACTTGTGAATGTGACGCGCGCGAGGCCCGGGCGGACCGGACGAAGGAGTTGCGGAAGGGTCTCAATGCGGCAACGGCGGCCAGGGCGGGCTCCCGTGGCATGGACTCGCCACCTTTGTCACCAGGGGTTGTCACCGTGCGCAGTCGCGTGCGTACATGGAGTGGCACACCGATCGGGCGGGGGTGGTCAGCGGTGGGTGAGACTGCGGGATCCGTGATGCTCGCGCGATCGGCGATGAACCGGGCCGTGCCGGAGGCCCAGCGACCTCCGGGCCGTCCCGTGCGCGGCACGCGCCGGATCAGCGCCGCGCTGGCCGGCCTCGCCTCCTCCACCCGGCACGAGTTGCTGACCTTCGACGACCCGGCCGCCTCCGTGGGCCGCGCGATCCCCGAGCCGTTCCTGGAGTTGGCGGGAGCGTGCATGCGGGCCGCGGCGGAGCGGGCTCCGGAGGTCAGACGGATCGTGCCCCGCCACGCCCTCCCCCAGGTGGCGGGCGCGGTCCACATGCCGGGGCGGGCCCGGCTCGCGGACTCCATCCCGTTCAAGATGATCGTCGTCGACCGTACGGTCGCGGCGGTCCCGCTCGATCTGGAGCTGCTCTACAACGGGTTGCTGCTGATCCGCGATCCGGTCGTCGTGCAGGCCCTCGTCCGCGCCCACCACGCCAGCTGGGACGCGAGCGAGGAGCTGACCGGCGCGACGACCCCGAGGACCGGGCTCCCCCCACAGCTCCGCCCGGTCCTCGAAGCCCTGCTCGCCGGACTCACCGACGAGACGGCGGCCGCCCGCCTCGGCATGTCGGGGCGGACGTACAGCCGCCGGGTCGGCGAGCTGATGCACGCCCTGGGCACGACGAGCCGCTTCCGCGCGGGCGCGGAAGCGGCTCGAAGGGGGTGGCTGTGAGACGGCCGCCCCCAGGGGTGACTGGGCGTCGGCCGCCCCTCAGGGGGTCTCTGGGAGGCCGCCCTAGGACACGACGTCCTTGCGGGCGAAGCCGCGGAAGGCCAGCGCGAAAAGGATCACCGCGAAGGTCACCGAGATCGCCGTGCCCTTCACCATCCCGCCCCACTCCAACTGCGGCTGGAGCGCGTCCACCCAGGCGTACTGCCAGTGCGCCGGAACGAAGTCGCGCCAGTCGCCGAGCGCCGTGACGGCGTCCAGGACGTTGCCGATGATCGTCAGACCGACCGCCCCACCCACGGCGCCCAACGGGGCGTCGGTCCGGGTGGACAGCCAGAAGGCGAGCCCCGCCGTGACCAGTTGGGAGACGAAGATGAACGCGACGGCAAGCGCCAGCCGGGGCAGGGCCTCGTCGGCGGGCAGAGCGCCGCCGGTGGGAAGCTTCAGCGGCCCCCAGCCGTAGGCCACCGTGCCCGCGATCAGCGCGACCAGCGGCAGCAGCACCATCGCCGCCGCGCTGAATCCGAGCGCCACCGCCAGCTTCGACCAGAGCAGCCGGGCCCGGGGCACGGGCGCCGCGAGCAGATAGCGCAGCGACGACCAGCTCGCCTCCGAGGCGACGGTGTCCCCGCAGAACAGCGCCACCGCCACCACGAGGAGGAAGCCGGCCGAGACGAAGAGACAGGTCGCGGCGAAGTTCGCCGCCGACGCCGTCGCCGTGTCCATCAGCGTGATCCGGCCGTTGCCACCGTCGCCGTCCTGGTCCCCGCCGATCGCGAAGGCGATGATCAGGATGAACGGCAGGGCGGCGAGCACCGCGCCCATGACCAGGGTGCGGCGACGCTTCAGCTGCCGTACGGCCTCGACGCGCAGCGGCAGGGTGTGCCGCGCCCGGTAGCCGGGGGCGGTCTCCTGGAGCTCCGCCGGTTCAGCGGTCTTCGTGCTCATGCGGCTCCTCCTCCGATCAGGGTCAGGAACGCGTCCTCGAGGCGCCGGTGCGGTCCCACACCGGTCACGGGCACGTCCAGGCGGACGAGTTCGCCGATCAGGGCCGTCGTGTCGGCGCCGTCGAGCCGGACGAGGAGCCCGCCCTCGGTCCGTACGGCCGAAGCGATGCCGGGCAGCGCGCCGACCTTGTCGACGAGCGGGTCGGGGACGCTCTCCCCGAGCGTCACCAGCAGGGTGTCGCCCGCGCCGGTGATCTCGCCGACCGGGCCCGCCTGGACGAGCTGACCCCGGTGCATGACCACGAGATGGGTGCAGGACTGCTCGACCTCCGAGAGGAGGTGGCTGGAGACGATGACGGTCCGGCCCCCCGCCGCGTACCGGATCATCACGTCCCGCATCTCGCGGATCTGTGGCGGGTCGAGGCCGTTGGTCGGCTCGTCGAGGATCAGCAGGTCCGGCATGCCGAGCATGGCCTGGGCGATGGCGAGCCGCTGCCGCATGCCCTGCGAGTACGTCCGTACGGCCCGGGCCAGGGCGTCGCCGAGACCGGCGATCGCCAGCGCCTCCTCGATGTGCGCGTCCTCGGCCGGACGGCCGGTGGCCTTCCAGTACAGCTCCAGGTTGTCCCGCCCGGAGAGGTGCGGCAGGAAGCCCGCGCCCTCCACGAACGCGCCGACCCGGGAGAGCACCGGGGCGCCCGGGCGGACGGCCTGCCCGAAGACCCGGATCTCCCCGTCGTCGGGGGTGATCAGGCCCATGAGCATGCGCAGCGTCGTCGTCTTCCCCGCGCCGTTCGGCCCGAGCAGACCGAGGACCTGCCCCTGCTCGACCCGGAAGGAGAGGTCGCGTACGGCATACCGGTCCGAGGACTTGGCGTACTTCTTCGTCAGACCCGTGATCTGCAGCGGTACGACGGCGAGCTCGGGGTCCGGGGCGGGGGCCGAGGTCCGGCGCCGGCCGGTCAGCAGCAGCGCGGCCGCGATCACCACACCCACCAGCGGCAGCCCCCACACCCACCACGGGAGCGCGGTCGCCTGGGTGTCCACGGCGGGCGCCGTCGGCACGGTCAGCGGGGACTCGACGGCGACGGTGTACGTGGCCGGCACGGCCGGTGAGGCGTAGCCGAGGTCGGTGGCCGCGAGCACCAGCCGCAGCCGGTGACCTGCCTCGACCTCGTGGTCGATCGCGGGCAGCGTCAGCTCCACGCTGCGGCCCTTGCCGGCGTCCTCGACTCGGACCGGCGCGACGAGCTGTGCGGGCAGCACCTGCTGGCGTCCGTCCGGCCCGACGTCGTAGACCTTGCCGAAGAGGACGGCCGAGCCGTCCGGGCTGTCCGAGGTGACCTTGACGCGGACGGTCGGCGTGCCCGTGATCCGTACCGAATCGGCCTGCGGCCTCGCGTCGAACCGCGCGTGCTGGCCGGGGAAGTCGACGGAGAGGCCGACGCCGAGCGAGGAGAGCCGGGCCAGGCCGCCGCCGACGCCGGGGACTGCGGAGATGGCGGGCGGGTTGGCCCCGGCGGGGTTGGCGAAGGACTGCGGACGGCCGCCGTCCCCGAGCGCCAGGGAGAGCGGCTTGGCGCCCTCGCCGCCGGTGAGCCCGGGATAGCGGTCGGCGGACGCGCCGCGCAGCTGCGCCTGGCCGTCGGTGGAGTCGACTCCCCCGGTGCGGCTGACGCGGAAGGCGGGCCCGGTGTCGGCGCCCGTGTCCCCCTTCAGATGGCGGTCGAACCAGTGACCGATCCGGGCCTCGACCCGCTCGGTCTCGCGGTCGCCGCCGTCGTGGCCGCCGGAGATCCAGTCGACGGCGACGGGCGCGCCGTTGGCGCCGACCGTCTTCGCCATGGCGTCGGCGTGGGTGAGCGGGAAGAGGGAGTCGCTCTGCCCCTGGACGATCAGGGTCGGCACCTTGATCCGGTCGCCGACGGCGGAGGGGCTGCGTGCTTCCAGGAGCGTACGGGCGGCGGCGTCGGGCTGTCCCGACACGGCGACGCGCTCGTACATCCCGCACAGCTCGGCGGTGAAGCGCCCGCACGCGTCGGCGCTCGTGTCGGCCCCGACCGCCTGAGCACCGGCCCCCGAGTCCGCACCGGCGCCGGCCCCCGAGCCCGCACCGGACCCCATCCCCTCACCGGCACCCGCGCCCCCACCCGGGCCCGCTTCCGCTCCCGTGCCCGTGCCCGAGCCCGCGCCCGCGCCCGTGGCCGAGCCCGCGCCCGCGCCCGAGCCCGCGCCTGCCGAGAAGAAGATCCCGGCCCAGAGCTTCTTGAAGACGCCGTCCGGGAAGAGGGCGTCGGCGAGGTTCCAGTACGTGATCTGCGGGGCGATGGCGTCGACGCGGGTGTCGTACCCGGCGGCGAGCAGCGAGACCGCCCCGCCGTAGGAGGCGCCGGTCACCCCCACGCGCGGGTCCCCGGCCTTGTCGAGCTGGACCTCGGACCGCTGGGCGAGCCAGTCCACGAGCCGCTGGACGTCCTTGACCTCGTGGGCGGGGTCGTTGAGGCCGATCTGCCCGGTGGAGGCGCCGAAACCGCGCGCCGACCAGGTCAGGACGGCGTAGCCGTCGCGGGCGAGCTGCTCGGCCTGCGCACCGACATCGTCCTTGGAGCCGCCGAAACCGTGCCCGAGCAGCACGGCAGGCCTGCGCTCGGAGCCGGGGCCCGAGGTGAAGTACGAGGTGTCGATCCGCGCCCCGGGCATGTCGAGCAGCTGGTCCGCGCGGTGCACGGGCGGTGGTTCGTCGGAGGCGACGGCGGTCCAGGTACCGGCACCCGCGAGCACGGCGAGGGCGGCCGTGACCGTGGCCCACCGGGGAAGTCGGAATGGCATGGTGTCGAGCCTAGGCGGACCACCCGTGCGACTCGGCTGCCCCCGGGCGGAAATCGGCGGCCTCCTGGAGTCGTACGCCGTACCGTCCCGTACACCAGGCGCGGTATGCGCGGCACGAGGCGAGGAGCGCGGATGGAGATCAGGCGGGCGACGACGTCGGCCGAGCTGCTGGCGGCGGGGCACCTCTACGACGGCCCGCCGAAGGAGCGCTGGGCGGAGGCGTTCCTGGCCGCACCGGGGCACCTGATGCTGATCGCGTACGCCGAGGACGGGTTCCCGGCGGGGTTCGTGTCCGGGATCGAGATGCTCCACCCGGACAAGGGGGTGGAGCTGTGCCTGTACGAGCTGTCGGTGGACGAGGCGTACCGGCGGCGTGGGGTGGGGCGGGCGCTGACGGAGGCGCTGGTGGCGGAGGCGCGGGCGCGCGGATGTTACGACGTGTGGGTGGGGGTGGAGACGGACAACGAGGCCGCACTGCGGACGTACCGGTCGGCGGGGGCCGGGGACGACGGTGGATTCTCCATGCTGACCTGGGAGTTCGAGGTGAAGGACCGGTGAGGGGAGGCGGTGGGGCCTTGTACGGCACCTGACGGCACGAGACTCTGAGGCGCACCCCCGCCCGTACTTCCGGTAACCCGGACAACGAGAGGTTCAGGTGCCCCACCACATGACCCGGATATCCCGCCGAGCCCTGGCGCTCGCGCCGGCCCTGACGCTGGCCGCCGGCCTGCAGTTCGTGGCCTCCCCGACGGCGCAGAGCGCCACCGCCCGCAGCGTCCCCGCCCTCGGGGACCTGCGGCTCGCCCCGGCCTCGCTCGCCGTCGAGAACAGCTGGATCGTCGTCCTCAAGGACGGTACGACGCGCGCCACGGACCTGGGCGTGACGCCGAAGCACCGGTACACCGAGGTCCTCAAGGGCTTCTCGACGAGCATGTCCCGCGCGAAGGCGGCCGAACTGTCGGCCGACCCGCGCGTGGCGTACGTGGAACAGAACGCGACGGTGCGGATGGCGGAGACACAGCCGGGCGCGCCGTGGGGCCTGGACCGGGTGGACCAGCGCGACCTGCCGCTCTCCACGACGTACACGTACGACACGCAGGCGTCGAACGTCACCGCGTACATCATCGACACCGGCATCCGCACCTCGCACAGCGAGTTCGGCGGGCGGGCGACCGTGGGCACGGACACGGTCGGCGGCGGCCAGAACGGGCAGGACTGCCAGGGCCACGGCACGCACGTCGCGGGCACGGTCGGCGGCGCGCGGTACGGCGTGGCGAAGGGCGCGAAGCTGGTGGCGGTAAGGGTCCTGGACTGCGAAGGGTCCGGTACGACGGCCGGCGTCATCGCGGGCGTCGACTGGGTGACGGCGCACGCGGTCAAGCCGGCGGTCGCCAACATGAGCCTGGGCGGGGGCGTGAACGCCTCGCTGGACGACGCGGTGAAGCGCTCGATCGCCTCGGGCGTGACGTACACGGTCGCGGCGGGCAACGGCACCCTGCTGGGTCTGCCGGCCCGGGCCTGCAACTACTCCCCGGCGCGGGTCCCCGAGGCGATCACGGTCGGCGCGACGGACGCGGCCGACAAGCGGGCCTCGTTCTCCAACTACGGCACGTGCGTGGACCTCTTCGCGCCGGGCGTCTCGATCACGTCGGCGTGGAAGGACGACGACGCGGCGACGCACACGATCTCGGGCACGTCGATGGCGACCCCGCACACGACGGGTGCGGCGGCCCTCTACCTCGCGACGCACCCCACGGCGACCCCGGCCCAGGTGAGCAAGGCCCTGCTGGACAACGCCACCCCGAACAAGGTCCAGAACCCCCTGTCAGGCTCCCCGAACAGGCTCCTGCACACCCGCTTCTAACCCCCCACCCGCCCAAGGAGACCCCCACCCGCCGGGTAGGGGGTTTTTCCTGGCGAGCACGTGGCGTGGGTGACGTACGCTCAACCACACGACGGTGACGCCTGCCCGTCGACACCGGAGCGGATCGTCGGCTGCACGGACGGGGTGGAGCACCGCAACCAGCGACTCGCCAAGCCACCTGTCGCGCCTCGAGCGTCGTCCGCGGGCCAAGGACCGACATGCACCGTGGGGGCGGTCCCGGCCGCCCGAGCCCGAGATACCCGATCCGCCCGTCGCGGAGGCGGAGACTGCTCGGGAGCCGGACGAGCCGGAGGAGCCGGACGACGGCCTGGAGTCCGAGGAAGTCGCGGCGGCCGACGAACGCGACGATGAACGGACGCCGGCTGCCGAGACCTTGGACCCGGAGACCGTCCAGCAACGGATCGACGAGCTGGACGACCGGAAGGGCGGCGAAGGGCACGCCCCGGGACGCCACTTGGACGTGACCGAAGACCAATTGAAGGATCGCCTCGGCAAACCGATCCTGGAGAACGGTTCACCCAAGCTGTACGGCTCCGCCTCCCAGTACGTGGGCCATATGAAGTTGGAAGAACAGAAGGATCCGCTCACGAACAGCACCGTCGACGGCGTGCATGGCGGAGTGCACCGTTGCGGAGCATACGCGACCAAGTTCGAGAATCCGGAGGACTTGGTAACGGCCGACGAGTACTGCCGTGCATACATAGAAGACAATGGGATTCCGCCTGACAAGGTCCCCATCGAGGACGTTCTGGGCGAGGACGGCCATGAACGCTGCCAGGGCTTCTACCTCGATCCGTCCGACCCGGACACGGCCCTCGAGGTCGACTTCGAAGGCGGATTCATCAAGCCCGTCTACCACTTCCGTGACGGAGCCTGGCAACTCCATACCATGTACCCGAATCCCGCCCACATGAGACACCCTTAGGAGAGCTGACAGTGAATGAAGAACTCCAGCGTTTCATCAGCGTCTACCTTCAACAGGAGGTGGCGTACGACGACATGTCGGCGACCCGCGAGACACTGGAACACTTCAAGCCGGAATGGAAGGACGCGGTTCGGCAGGGACTGCTGTCCGTCCTGAACGAGAGGCGACTCACGGCGGAGGAGTACGAAACCCTCACGTCCATCGAATTCGACACCGAGGACGCCCTCTACTCCTACCTGCAGGATGTGTACGACTTCCTTTTCGGAGGAGGCGAGAAGCAGCCTGTCCCGTGAGTCGAGGCAGCCTCAACGCACCACCCGCCCGAGGAGACCCCCACCCACCGGGTAGGGGGTCTCCTCGGGCAGTTCGGCGGTGGCCGCGTCGGTGTTTCCCGCGCGCACGAGCGCGTGGATCCGGTGTGCGAGGGGCGTGACATCCCGTACGGAGACGATCCACTCGTCCCCGTATCGCCGCGCCGCCTCCCCCGAGAGCCCGAGCTGCAGGGATCGGTGCGGCAGTGCCTGGAGCCGCAGATCCCGTTCCGGATCCCACTGCACCCGCGTCGGCGCCTGCCGCAACTCCCGTTCCCAGGACGCCTGGTCGGCATGGAATCCGCGTACGTAGTGCGACAGACAGGCGTTCCGCAACGCCCATTCGAACCCGTCGCGCCGGATCTCCACGGCGAGCACGGTCTGCTGTCCTTCCTTCAGACCCCACCCGCAGCGGTACATCATCCACAGGAACGACGGCTTGATCCACGTCATCCGATCCCGCTTCCACGCCTCCGGAAACCGCCCGTCCCGAGCGGCCGGCACCCCGATGGCGGGCTGGTACGCCTGATAGACGGTGACCGTGGAGGCGGTGTGCAGGGCGCGGATCTGATACTTCGGCAGTACGACGGACATGGCCCCAGCGTGCGCGACGACGCGCCCCGGGAGCCAACGGTTTACGGAGAGCCCTTCGACCGGATGGTCAGCCGTCTACTCCTGCCCCTCGCCCCTGCCCCCCGTGGACGGCTCGGGCCTGGCCGGCTTGCGCGGTCTGCGCTCGAAGCACGTGAGCGCCTGGGCGAAGCGCCGGGACCAGTCCTCCGACGGGTCGGCACAGCCGACGACACGCTCCACCACGGACGGCGCGGCGCGCCCGTGGTAGTACTGCCGTGTCTTCGTCCCCTTACGCGCCTTCCATCGCGGTTCCGCGATCGGGCAGGGGTCGCGCCCGTCGAGCTGGGCCCGCATCATCGCGGCGACGTGCGCGGCGAGGGCGCCGGGCGAGCCGGGTGCTCCCACCCGGCTGTGCACGGCGCGGTCGACGGCCTGGCCGATGGCGCACTCCACCCCGCGGCGGTCTCCGGCCCAGTGCGGCGCGAGCGCGGCGCGCATCGCCTCACCCGGCAGGGGCGTGACCCAGCCCAACAGGTGCGCCGCGACGGACATCTCGGCCCAGAGGGTGATCCGAAGACCGTCCTCCTCCGCCAGGCGCTCCGAGGTGCGCAACTGCCTGAGCGTGCACGGGGCCGTCGAGCAGCCTTCGCCGCACGCCGCGCTGCGCCGCTCCACCATCGGGGCGGGGGACGCCGGCCGGATGTCCGCCGCGTCCTCCCGGGAGGTTCCGTCCTCCATGCGGACCAGCAGGGGATAGTCCATGCCGTCGGTGAAGACCGCGGCCTCCCCGGGCCTGAGGGTGACCAGATACTCCGACTGTGCCTCGGTGATGTTCATGGTCGCGCCGACGGCCTCACGGTCGTCCTGCGCCGGGAGGCGGTGGACGACCTTGGCGGCGGTGTTCTTGATGACGTCGGGGACGAGTTTGGCGGGGATCTGGTCGGCGATCACCAGCCCTTCCCCGTAGGCGCGGATCTCCGCGAGCAGGCCCGCGAACATCTCCACCGCATGGGCGCTCGCTCCGCCCTCCTCCGAGCGCCGCAGCAGACGGTGGGCCTCCTCGAAGACGGTCAGGTGTCGGAGAGGGAAGGCGATTCTGCGGGTCGTGCGCTGTTCCATGCGCAGGTACTCCACGAGGCGGATGAGGATGGTCCCCATCAGGAACGCCTTGTCCTTGTCGTCCCCGACATCCTCGATCTCGAACACGACGTTGCGCTTGAGGAGTTCACCGAAGTCGATGGGGTGGCCGCCTTCGAGGAACCGGCCTGTCGTGCCGAGCCGGAGGGTGGCGAGCCGGATCTTGATGAAGCCCTTGACGTTGTCCGTGATCTCCTTGCCGTAGCCGATCTCCGCGACGATCCGCAGCGCGGTGTCTTCCAGGTCCTCCAGCGTCGGGTAGCGCGGTTCGGTCCCGGAGTACCGCGCTTCGCCGAGCGTCAGGTCCCAGCCGAGGTCCTCGTAGCAACGCGTCAGCGCGGCGCTCAGCACCTGCGGGAAAGGTTCCTGCGGGTCGAAGGAGGCGAGGAAGAGTGCGCGGACCATGTCGAGGTGCGTCTGCAGCGGGAAGCGTTCCCCGTTCGCGAACACCGACGGCTCCAGCGGGTTCAGGCCCGCCGGCAGGGTGTCCCGGTCGCCGGGCTTGATGACGATGACCTCGTGCTCGTCCCCCAGACGCGCGGACATGAAGCGGTACTCCGCCTTGGCCGGCTCGACGACCAGCCAGGGCAGCCGCTCGCGCGAGGCGGTCTCCAACAGACCGCGCACGGTCTGGGACTTGCCACCTCCCGTCGCCCCGCAGACGAAGGTGTGCCGGTTCAGGGTGGAGCGGGGCAGCTCCAGGTCGCCCACGGGGCCCCGATTGCGGTCCAGGACGGTACCGAGCCGGATCGGACCCGCACCCGCACCCGCCTGAGCGGGCGTGGCCGCCCTGCTCTCCGGAGTCACGTCGAAGTCGGGGCGCAGGACGAACCGCACGCCCGGCACCTCCTGAGCCGGTGGCCTGACCAGCGCGGTCAACAGCTCCGAGCTGCCGTGGAACGGGAAGCGCCCGGCCTCCGACGAGTCGTCGGTGCCGGCGGTCAGCATCGTGGGGAGGTCACCGGCCCACCCGGTCGGCTTGAGCGCGTACGGGAGTCCCGCAAGGTCCGCGGAGGCGCAGACGAGCGCGGCGACCCGCTGCGCGTCCTCGGGCGTGCGGCCGCCGGCGAGCAGACGTATGCGCCACAGGCCGGTGGCCGAGGCCTTGGCCAGTTCCTCGTGCCGACGCTCCAGGCGGGCGGCCTGCAGACCGTACTCGGGAGAGTCGGCCGCCTTGGACTGCGCGCGTCGCCGCAGGTCCGCGACGTCGCCGGTCAGCTCGTCCAGTTCGTCCGGCGGCACCGGATCGGCCAACACCAGCCAGGCGAAGGCCTCCTGCCACACGGAGAGCAGGCAGTCCTCCAGGGTGGGGCGCGGTCCGGTCGTCGCCTGGTCCCTGGCCTCGCCGTCGACCAGAAGTCCGTCGGAGAGCCCGGAGACGGAGGTCCACCAGGGGAAGGGGGACAGGGTTGCCGCGATCACGCCCGGGGCCTGTCGCCGCGCCCGTGCCCCCGCGGGCAGACGCAGGAGAGTCGTGTCCGGGTCGACGGCGTCCATGCCTCCGGCGAGCGCGGAGCCGCCCAGGAAGACGTCGAGGGGCTGGGTCGCCGACGGTCTGGCCCAGCCGAGGAGGACGCTGCCCTGGCCCGGATCGTGCGGGCCGCCGGCGTGGAAGGCGGAGACCAGCGCGGCGAACCGGTGCCCGCGCAGATCGTCTTCGGGACCCTGGGGCTTGGAGGCGTCCGGCCTACGGCGCGGCACCTCGGTCAGCGCGTACGTGGGCATGCTCAGGAGACGGTGCCACGCTTCGGGGCTCGGTCGGCTGGACATCATGCTCGGCGAGACACCGCCCCCGTCTGTGAGCGGACAACGAACCGTGTTCGTCGCACCCTCCGAGACGGAGCGACGCCTACGACCCCGCCCTCGTCGTAGGTGCGGGGCGTGATCGCCATGGTCCCCCCAGCAGATCGACCTTGTGACGGCATCCTAGAGTTGATCAAGCCGGCGTCCAACCTGTCCGAGTCGTGTGGTCGGCTCAGCGACAACTGGACTCCGGAGAACCAGTGATGGAGCATTACGCTCCTACAGGCCGATGAACGACTCTCCGCTTCGGCGGAACGGGGGCGAGTCGAATCGCTGCAATGCCTCTCGACCGCCTGCCGGTTGGCCGTCGGCCCAACCATGTTGCTTGCAGCGCCTTTTGAGCGCCATACACCAACGGGGCGAACTACGATGGCTCAGCCTGTCGATCCTCCACAGCCGCAAGGCCCGTCGTGGAACGGCGAATTCGCCGCACCAGACCCGCGCGAGGCCCCTGCCCCCCACCCGCAGGGACAGCCTCAGCCCTTTCACGGGCAGGCACCCGTCCACCCGCCGCAGGGACATCCCTCCCCGCCCGCCGGACCTCCGCCGAGCATGCCCACGGCTCCCCCCGCGCAGGCGCCCGGTTACCCGGCTGCGCCGCCGGCGCAGCCGTACGCACCACCGGCCCAGCCGTACGCACCGCCGCCCCAGTCCTACGCGCCCCCGACCCAGCCGCACGTGCCACCGACCCAGCCGTACGCACCGCCGACCCAGTCCTACGCGCCCCCGGCCCAGCCCTACGCACCACCAGCACAGCCCTACGCACCCCCGCCGCAGCCGTACGCACCACCTGCCCAGCCGCACGCGCCCCAAGGTCAGCCTCCCGCGTCCGGGCACTTCGGCGGGGCGCCGTCCACCGCGGGCTTCCAGGCGAGCGGGTACCCCCCGGCGCCGGTGCAGGGACAGCCGCCCGCCCCGGCTCCTGCCACCGCCCCCGGAGTCCCCGTATCGCAGCCCCCCGCCCACCCGCAGCAGGTCCAGGCCGAGCACCCGCAGATACCGGGCGGGACTCCCGCGCCCGTGTACGACCCGACCGCGCCGCCGCCGGTTCGCCGACGCGCGGACGCGTCGTCCATCACGACCCTCCTGCTCTACCTTCCCCTCTTCCTCAGCAGCCTGCTCGTCATCTGGCTGCTGTCCCTGCTGATGCCGCCGGTGCTGGACGTCGTCTTCGTCGTCGCCTGGCTCGCCTCCGGTGCGCTGATGTTCTACCGGCCGACCGAAGACGTACTGGCCCGATTCCTCTTCAAGGCGCGCCGGCCCACCGCCGCCGAGATGGCAAGGCTTCGTCCGCTCTGGGACCACGTGACCCGGCAGGCCGGCGTCGACGGTTCGCGCTACACCCTGTGGATCGAGGACAGCAAAAAGATCAACGCCTTCGCCGCGGCGGGCCACATCGTCACCGTCACACGCGCCTCCCTCCAGGACCTCCCGCCGGAGCAGCTCACCGCGGTGCTCGCGCACGAGCTGGGGCACCACGTGGGAGGCCACGCCTGGTCACGGCTGCTGGGTTTCTGGTACGCGCTCCCGGCACGGATCGTCATGCGTGTCGTCAAGGCCGTCGTCAAGTTCGTGTTCCTCGTGACGGCGCAGGTCGCCTGCCTCGGCGCGCTCTTCTTCGCGCTGATCGTCGGCATCGTGGCCGTCGCCGTGGCCCTGGCCTTCCCGCCCGCGCTGGCCCTCTTCGCCGTACCGCTCCTCCTCGCCTGGGCGGGGCGACGCGGAGAGCTGCGTGCCGACCGGTTCGCCGCGGAGATCGGCTACGGTCCCATGGCGCTCTCCGCGCTCACCGGATGGCAGCAACGCGGCGACGACGACGGTCGAGCGCCCCTGGTCGCACGGCTGATGGCCACGCACCCGCCGTTGCATGAGCGGATCCGCGCGCTGGAGGCGTTGGTGGGCTTCGCCGAGTCTCCCGCTCCTCCGGCCCCGTACGGCGCCGGCATCCCTGCCCCCCACGGCACCCCCGCCCCCTCCGGCACCCCCGCGCCGCACGGCTACGGCACCCCCGCCCCGCACAGCGCCCCCGCGCCGCACGGCTACGGCACCCCCGCCCCGCACAGCGCCCCCGCGCCGCACGGCTACGGCACCCCCGCCCCGCACGGTCCCCACAACCCCACCGGAAACTCTGCCTCGTGACCTTCCAGACGACGAACACCGGAGCCGAGCCCACGGCAGTAGCGGCCCAGCACGTCGGGCGCCTGTTCGCCGGAGGGCAGCGGCTGGGCTGGACCTACCGCGACCCCGAGTCGCTGCGCGTCCACTTCTCCGAGCCGGAACCACAGCGCCAACCCGTCCCCGTCGCCTACGAGAACCGCGCGCACTCCGCCCGACTGGCCCATGAGGCCCGCAAGGCCGCCGTGCCCAAGGCCGGTGGCGCGATCGTGCTGGTGCTCCTGCTGCTGACCGCCGTGGCCGGCGTCACGTTCGCGGTACTCGCCCTCGTGGCCGCCGCGGTCTGCCTGGCCCTCGTCCTCCACGCGGGACGGTCGGCGACCACGGCGGCCACGCACCTGGAGGCCAAGCGCGCGGAGCTGGAGCACCACTTCCAGTACGCCTGGAACGACTGGTACCAGCGCGGCGCGCGGCACACGGCAGCGCAGGACGGATGGGTCAGCGGTCAGCCCGCGTGGGGCGCGCTCCCGACCCGTCCCGGCACGCGGCGCCTGGACGTCTTCGGCGGCAGCCAGCGCAGCCGGGAGGGCTTCCTGACGGTCTTCGGCACCTCGACGCTCCAACAGCAGCCCCTGATCGTGGTCGACCTGACGCAGGCCCACATCTGCCAGGAGCTCGCCGAGCTCGCCGGACTGGCCGGTGTCCCCGTCGACGTGCAACTGCTGCCGAGCCGCATCGCCGACAGCGGCATCGTGAGCGGTCTCACGGCCGACGGGCTGGTCGACGCCCTCGTGGAGGCGATGTACGCCGACGACTCCACGGCGCACCGGGCCGCGAGGTCCCTCGACACCAGGATCCTCCACCAGCTGTGCGGGGTCCTGGGCGGGGATGTCACCCCGGCCCGTCTCGGCGCGGGTCTGCGCGCCCTGGCGGGTGAGTTCGACGACACCGACGCCCTCACGCGAGCGGAGCGCAACCGCATCGCGGACGACCTTTTGGGCGCCAAGAACAAGGACCAGCTACGCGACAGCCTGCTGCGCCTCGTGTCCTTCATCCAGCCCCTGGAACGCCTGGGAGTGGAGCGCGGCGACCGCGGGCCCGGCTATCTCACCTGCATCGCGCTGGACTTCGCCACCGGGTCGGCCAGTACCGAGATGCTGGCCGACCTGGCCGTGCAGAGCGTCACCCGGCGTCTGGCCGGTTTCGCGGAGGCGGTGCCGGCGGTGGTCGTCGCGCTCGGCGAGCAGGGCATCCAGCGGCGGTGCATGGAGCAGTTGGCCAGCGTCTGTGAGCGGCGCGGGGCTCAGCTCACCGTGCTCCACCCGCATCTGCGCGACGGCGCGCAGGAGGTGATCGGCGGCGGCACGGTCGGATTCATGCGGCTG
Source organism: Streptomyces sp. NPDC090127 (assembly GCF_044746945.1). Lineage (NCBI taxonomy): Bacteria > Bacillati > Actinomycetota > Actinomycetes > Kitasatosporales > Streptomycetaceae > Streptomyces > Streptomyces sp. NPDC090127. Next base: position 324,999 of record NZ_JBIVDE010000006.1, read on the forward strand.
GGCAACCACCAGGAGGCGGGAATCGCCGCCGACTTCATGGGCCGCCACCACTCGTTCGTCATGCACTCGCTGACGGACACCGAGGGAACGACGGTGAGCACCTCGGTGGCCAAGACCGTCGGTTCGTCCCTGAGCACCGGCACCACGCTCAGTGAGTCGGTGACGCGGGGCTCGAACTGGGGCAACAGCAGCACCTATCAGCCCGGGTCCGTGCTCTTCCCGTCGAGCACCTCCACCAACTCCGGTGGCAGCTACAGCGAGACGAGCGGCACGTCGACCAGTACGACGCACACGACCAACGAGTCCACCTCGTACACGACGAGCGACGGAACCAACACGAGTGTCGCGCGGGGTCGGCAGCGGGTCTACGAGTACGCGGTCGAGCCGACCCAGCTCCAGGCGCTCGCCGATTTCAGTCTGCTGCTGGTGGAGCGGGGGCCGGACGGTTCCGTGAGGGTCCACCCCGCCGACTGCAACCCGAACATCGTCCTGCTGGACGGGGTGAGCACCGAGCCGCTCCCGCACGCCGCGCCTCCTGCGGCGGTCACGGCTCCCGGCTGGGCCGGGAGAGCGTAGACGGGCGTGAGCGGGCCCGGCGCCCCGCCACGGAACGACCTCGACCCCCGTCGGCCGGAGCCTGCGGGGGTCGAGGGGGGACGGGGGGCGTCAGTGGTTGCGGGGGAAGCCCAGGTCGACGCCGGCGGGGGCGTCCGAGGGGTCCGGCCACCGGGTCGTGACGACCTTGCCGCGGGTGTAGAAGTGGACGCCGTCGTTGCCGTAGATGTGGTGGTCGCCGAAGAGCGAGTCCTTCCAGCCGCCGAAGGAGTGGTAGCCCACCGGCACCGGGATCGGGACGTTCACGCCGACCATGCCCGCCTGGATCTCCAGCTGGAAGCGGCGGGCCGCGCCACCGTCGCGGGTGAAGATCGCGGTGCCGTTGCCGAACGGCGAGGCGTTGATGAGGGCCACGCCCTCCTCGTACGTCTCCGCGCGCAGCACGCACAGCACCGGGCCGAAGATCTCGTCCTGGTACGCCTTCGCCGTCGTCGGGACCCGGTCCAGGAGCGAGAGGCCGATCCAGTGGCCGTCCTCGTGGCCGTCCACCGTGTAGCCCGTGCCGTCCAGGACGACCTCGCAGCCCTCGTCGGCCGCGCCCTTCACGTACGAGGCGACCTTGTCGCGGTGGACCGCGGTGATGAGCGGGCCCATCTCCGACGTCGGGTCGTTGCCGGGGCCGATCTTGATCTTCTCGGCCCGCTCGCGGATCTTCTCCACCAGCTCGTCGCCGATCGCGCCGACCGCGACGACCGCCGAGATCGCCATGCAGCGCTCACCGGCCGAGCCGTACGCCGCCGAGACCGCCGCGTCCGCCGCCGCGTCCAGGTCCGCGTCCGGCAGCACCAGCATGTGGTTCTTCGCGCCGCCGAGCGCCTGGACGCGCTTGCCCGACGCGGAGGCGGTGGTGTGGATGTGGCGCGCGATCGGGGTCGAGCCGACGAAGGAGATCGCCGAGACGTCCGGGTGCTCCAGGAGCCGGTCCACGGCCACCTTGTCGCCGTGGAGGACGTTGAAGACGCCTTCCGGCAGACCCGCCTCGGCGAGCAGCTCCGCGATCTTCAGCGACGGCGAGGGGTCCTTCTCGCTCGGCTTGAGGATGAAGGTGTTGCCGCACGCGATGGCGATCGGGAACATCCACATCGGCACCATGGCGGGGAAGTTGAACGGCGTGATGCCGGCCACGACGCCCACCGGCTGGCGGATCGAGGCCACGTCGACGCGGTTCGACACCTGCGTCGACAGTTCGCCCTTGAGCTGCGTGGTGATCCCGCACGCCAGGTCCACGATCTCCAGACCGCGGGCGACCTCGCCCAGCGCGTCCGAGTGCACCTTGCCGTGCTCGGCGACGATCAGCTCGGCGATCGCGTCCCGGTTGGCGTCGAGCAGCGCGCGGAACTTGAACAGGATCGTGGTGCGCTGCGCCAGCGACGCCGTGCCCCAGGTCTCGAAGGCGGTCTTCGCCGCGGCCACCGCCGCGTCGACCTCCTCGACCGAGGCGAGCGCCACGCGCGTGGTCACGGCGCCGGTGGCGGGGTCGGTGACCGGGCCCCAGTTGCCCGACGTGCCCTCGACGGACTTGCCACCGATCCAGTGGTTGACGGTCTTCGTCATTTCGTGCTCCTTCAGAGATGGCGGCGTCGGGCGGTGACGTGCCGGTCGTACTCCTCCCGGGCCTTGATCGCAGACGGGCGGGTCGCGGTCTCGGCCACGGGCACATCCCACCATGCCTGCGCGGGGGGCGCGCCCGACACAGTGTCTGCCGTTTCGGTCTCCACATAGACACATGTGGGAACGGTCGCCGCCCGCGCGTCGGCGAGGGCTTCCCGCAGGTCACGTACGGTACGGGGGGTCAGCACCCGCATCCCGAGGGAGGCGGCGTTGGCCGCCAGGTCGACCGGGAGCGGCGCGCCGGTGAAGCCGCCGTCCCGGGCCCGGAAGCGGTACGCGGTGCCGAATCCCTCGCCTCCGACGGCCTGCGAGAGGCCCCCGATCGAGGCGTAGCCGTGGTTCTGCAGGATCACGACCTTGATGGGCAGCGCCAGCTGCACGGCCGTGACGATTTCGGTGGGATTCATGAGGTAGGTACCGTCGCCCACGAGCGCCCAGACCGGACGGTCGGGCGCGGCGAGCGCCACTCCGACGGCCGCCGGGATCTCGTAGCCCATGCACGAGTACCCGTATTCGACGTGGTACTGGTCCGAGGAGCGGGCCCGCCAGAGCTTGTGGAGGTCGCCGGGGAGCGAGCCGGCCGCGTTGATCAGGATGTCGGTGCCGTCGACCAGAGTGTCGAGTGCGCCCAGGACCTGCGGTTGGGTGGGCCGGGCGCCCTCGTCGGCGGGCGTGTACGCGGCGGTGACCCGCTGCTCCCAGCGTGTCCGCTCCTCGCGGTACGCCGCCGCGTAGGCCGGGGCGACCGTGTGGCCGTCCAGCTCGGCGTGGAGGAGTTCGAGGCCCTCGCGGGCGTCCCCGACCAGCGGCTCGGCGGCCAGCTTGTGGGCGTCGAAGGAGGCGACGTTGAGGTTGACGAAGCGGACGGCGGGGTGCGCGAAGAGCGTCGAGGACGCGGTGGTGAAGTCGGAGTAGCGGGTGCCGATCCCGAGGACGAGGTCGGCGGTGCGGGCGAGTCCGTTCGCGGTCGCGGTGCCGGTGTGGCCCAGCGCGCCGACGTCGGCCGGGTGGCCGTGCGGCAGGACGCCCTTGCCGGCCTGGGTGACGGCGACGGGGATGCCGGTGGCGGCGGCGAAGGCCCCCAGGGCGGTCTCGGCTGCGCTGTACCTGACCCCGCCGCCCGCGACGATCAGCGGGCGCTCGGCGGCCCTGACCGCCCGTACCGCCGCGTCGAGTTCGCCCTCGTCCGGCTGCTGCCTGCGCACCCGCCAGACCCGTTCGGCGAAGAACTCCTCGGGCCAGTCGCACGCCTCCGCCTGGACGTCCTGCGGCAGGGCGAGCGTGACGGCGCCGGTCCGGACGGGGTCGGTGAGGACCCGCACGGCGGCGAGCGCGGCCGGGATCAGCGCCTCGGGGCGGGTGATCCGGTCGAAGTACGCGGAGACCGGCCGCAGGCAGTCGTTGACCGACACATCGCCGGCGTAGGGGACTTCGAGCTGCTGGAGGACCGGGTCGGCGGGGCGGGTGGCGAAGGTGTCGCCGGGCAGGAGCAGGACCGGGAGGCGGTTGATCGTGGCGAGCGCGGCGCCGGTGACGAGGTTGGTGGCGCCTGGGCCGATGGAGGTGGTCACGGCGTGCGCGGAGAGCCGGTTCGACTGCCGGGCGTAGCCGACGGCGGCGTGCACCATGGCCTGTTCGTTACGGCCCTGGTGGTACGGCATGTCGTCGGCGTACTCGACCAGGGCCTGGCCGATCCCGGCGACGTTCCCGTGGCCGAAGATCCCCCAGGTCGAGGCGATCAGCCGGCGGCGCACGCCGTCGCGTTCGGTGTGCTGCGCGGCGAGGAACCGCACCAGCGCCTGCGCGACCGTCAGAGTCATGGTCACCTTGCCCTCACCTGTATCCCTCCGTGTGGTCCGGGTGGAAGCAGATCTTCCACTCCCGGTCGGGGCCTGGTCCTGCCATCACGTTCAGGTAGTACATGTCGTGCGCCGGCTGCGCGATCGACGGGCCGTGCCAGCCGTCGGGCACGAGGACGGCGTCGCCGGTGCGGACCTCGGCGAGGAGGTCGGCGCCGCCGGGCCGGGAGGGGGAGATCCGCTGGTAGCCGACTCCGCCGCCGGCGATCTCGTAGTAGTAGATCTCCTCCAGCTCGGACTCGACGCCGGGGCGGTGCTCGTCGTGCTTGTGCGGCGGGTAGGAGGACCAGTTCCCGCCGGGGGTGATCACCTCGACGGCGATCAGGCGGTCCGCCTCGAAGACGCCGGCGGCGGCGAAGTTCCGTACCTGCCGGGCCTGGTTGCCGCTGCCGCGGTCTTCGACGGGTACCTCCGGCGCGGGGCCGTAGCGGGCGGGGAGTCGTCGCTCGCACTTCGCTCCTGCCAAAGCGAAGCGGCCTCCCGCACCGGAGGCGATCTGGACCCGTGCGTCGCGGGGCACGTAGGCGAAGTCGGTCACTCCGCCGAACACGCTCTCGCGGCCCAGGAGTTGAAGCGTCTGGCCGTCGATGTGCACCGTACAGCCGCCGGCGAGCGGAAGGACGATCCACTCGCTGTCCCCGGTGTCCAGGAGGTGGGTGGCTCCCGGGCCGAGTTCGAGGACGCGCAGTGCGGAGTGCCCCCAGCCTGCCCGGTCGGGGTCGACGTGGAGCGTGTACGGCCCGTGGGAGGCGGTCCCGGCGGGCAGATGGAGCTCGTGGCGGTGATCGTTCACGTGTGCAGGGTCCTTCCTACCGTCTCGCGCAGCAGGCGCGCAGCGGTATCGACCGCTCCGGCCACATCGCCGTCCTCGGGGTAGAGCAGGCCGCGGCCGACGACCAGGCCCCGGACGGTGGGCAGCCGCAGCGCATGGCGCCATTTCTCGTACAGGACGTCCTGGGCGTCCGGCCCGGGGCCGGGGTCTCCGCCGAGGAGGACGGTGGGGAGGGTGGTGGCCTCCAGGACGCGGGCCATGTCCTCGGGGCGGTCGGTGACGGGGACCTTGAGCCAGGTGTAGGCGGAGGTGCCGCCGAGGCCGGAGGCGATGGTGAGGGAGGTGATGACGGCCTCGGCGGAGAGGTCGTTGCGGAGCCGGCCGTCGTGGTCGCGGTGGCAGAGGAAGGGTTCGACGAAGACGGGCAGGCGCAGGGCGGCCATCTCGTCGACGGCGCGGGCGGCGGCGTGCAGGGTGGTGAGCGAACCGGGGTCGTCCGGGTCGATCCGCAGCAGGAGCTTGCCCGCGTCGAAGCCGAGCCGGGCGAGGTCCTGGGGGCGGTGGCCGGTGAACCGGTCGTCCAGCTCGAAGGCGGCGCCGGCGAGACCGCCGCGGTTCATCGAGCCGACGGCGAGGCGGTCGTCGAGGGCGCCGAGCAGGAGGAGGTCGTCGAGGATGTCGGCGGAGGCGAGGACGCCGTCGACACCGGGCCGGGAGAGCGCGAGCCGGAGCCGGCCCAGCAGGTCGGCGCGGTCGGCCATCGCGTACGGCCGCCCGCCGACGCCGAGCGCGCCCCGGGCGGGGTGGTCGGCGGCGACGATCAGCAGCCGATCCCGCTCCTCGAAGAGCCCCCGCGTCCGCCGTCGCGCGGCAGCCTCGGCCACCGCCTCCGGCCGCCGCGCCCGCACCCCGACGAGCCACTCGACGTCGACGGGGTCGGGGGCGCCTTGGAGGACGGGGGCGGGGGCGAGGACGGGGGCTGGGGCTGGGGCTGGGGCTGAGGCTGAGGCTGGGGCTGGGGCTGGGGCTGGGGCTGAGGAGCCTTCGGGGACTGGGGCTGGGGAGCCATCGAGGACGGGGGCGGGGGCGGGATCGGGAGCTGCGGAGCCTTCGAGGGCGGGGGCCGGGGCGGGATCGGGAGCTGCGGAGCCTTCGAGGGCGGGGGCCGGGGCCGGGGCTGGGGCTGGAGTGTCCGACGGGCCGGGGTCGTGGGTCATGGGGTGCGCTCCGGGAGTGTGCCGGTGCCGGTGGTGAGGGCCAGGTCGATCTCGTCGGCGTACGGCATCGCCGGGGAGCAGGCGAGCCGGCCGGCCACGATGGCGCCCGCCGCGTTGGCCCGGCGCAGGGTGCGGTCCAGGTCCCCGCCGGCAAGCAGCCCGTCGCAGAGCGCCCCGCCGAACGCGTCGCCCGCGCCGAGGCCGTTGACCACCTCGACCGGCAGCGGGGCGACCTCCGCGCTCTCCCCGTCGGCGGTCATGGCGAGGACGCCCTTGGGGCCCTGCTTGACGACAGCGAGCCGCACCCCCGCGGCGAGCAGCGCGCGAGCCGCCGCGTACGGCTCGCGCTCGCCCGTCGCGACCTCGCACTCCTCCAGGTTCCCGACGGCGACCGTGGCCGTGCGCAGGGCCTCCCGGTAGAGCGGGCCCGCCTCGGCCGGGTCGGGCCAGAGCGCCGGACGCCAGTCCAGGTCGAGGACGGTGAGATCGGCACCGTCCCGCTCCCGCAGCGCGCCCAGCGTCGCCGCCCTGCTCGGCTCGACGCTCAGGCCGGTGCCCGTGACCCAGAACGCGCGCGCCGCGCGGATCGCCGCGAGGTCCAGCTCCTCCGGGCGGATCTCCAGGTCCGGGGCCTTGGGTCGGCGGTAGAAGTGGATCGGGAAGTCGTCGGGCGGGAAGATCTCGCAGAACGTGACCGGTGTCGGGTACGCCGCCACCGGCGTCACCCACCGGTCGTCGACGCCGAAGCCGCGCAGTTCCTCGTGCAGGTAATCCCCGAACGGGTCCGCCCCGGTCCTGCTCACCAGCGCCGTCCGCCGGCCGAGCCGGGCCGCCGCGACGGCCACGTTCGCGGGCGAGCCCCCGAGGTACTTCCCGAACGTCTCCACCCGGGCGAGCGGGACGCCGACCTGGAGCGGATAGAGGTCCACCCCGAGGCGTCCCACCGTGATCAGCTCGTACGGCTCCGGCTCCGCATCCACGCGCGCCACCTCTCACCTCGGCCCCGCACCCAGGTCTAGCCGTCCGCCCCGAACCCTGTCAACGCTATGTCCTTACATTCGGACGAGTGCCTTGACGCGTCGTTCCGGGCACGGTCAAGGTGGCTCACATGACGAAGCCGTCGCCGCTGTCCCGTATCCGTATCGGCTCCGCCCCGGACTCCTGGGGCGTCTGGTTCCCCGACGATCCCCGGCAGGTCCCCTGGCAGCGCTTCCTCGACGAGGTCGCGGACGCCGGGTACGCGTGGATCGAACTCGGCCCGTACGGCTATCTGCCCACCGATCCCGCGGTCCTGGCCGAGGAGACGGGCCGCCGGGGCCTGCGGGTCTCGGCGGGCACGGTCTTCACCGGGCTGCACCACGGGCCGGCCGTCTGGGAGAAGACCTGGGCCCACGTGGCCGACAACGCGGCGCTCGCACAGGCGATGGGCGCCGAGCATCTGGTCGTCATCCCGTCCTTCTGGCGGGACGACAAGACGGGCGAGGTCCTGGAGGACCGCACGCTCACACCCGAACAGTGGCGTGATCTGACCGGTCTGACCGAGCGTCTGGGCCGCGAGGTCCGGGATCGCTTCGGGCTGAGGATCGTCGTCCACCCGCACGCGGACACCCATGTGGACACCGAGGAGAACGTGACCCGGTTCCTGGACGCCACCGATCCGGAGCTGGTCTCCCTCTGCCTGGACACCGGGCACTACACCTACTGCGGCGGCGACAGCGTGAAGCTGATCGAGACGTACGGCGAGCGGATCGGCTACCTCCACCTCAAGCAGGTCGACCCGGAGGTCCTCGCCGGGGTCGTCGCCGACGAGGTGCCGTTCGGCCCGGCGGTGGCCCGGGGCGTCATGTGCGAGCCGCCCTCGGGTGTGCCCGCCCTGGAGCCGGTCCTGGCGGCGGCCCAGGCGCTCGACGTGGAGCTCTTCGCCATCGTCGAGCAGGACATGTACCCGTGCGAGCCCGACCGGCCGTATCCGATCGCGGTCCGCACCCGCCGCTTCCTGCGCTCCTGCGGCGCCTAGTACTCCAGCCGCGGTTCGTGATCTCGACCGTGGGGGCTCCGAGGAGGCAGCCGGCAGCGTCGATCATCTGGACGAGGCCGACCACGCCGTCGCGGGCGACCGGTTCTTCTCCGCCTACCCGACTCCACCGAGCTACCCGAGTCCACCGAGACGGAGGGCGTTCCTCATCTCGCTGAGCTTCGCGGTCGTCGCCGGGGTCCACTCCTCCGTCTGCTCAGCGAGACGGAGGGCGTTCTCCATCTCTCCGAGTTTCGCGGAGGACAGAACGCCCGCTCGCTCGATCAGGTCGTCCCGGGACACGGTGGTCAGCCACGTGCAAGGGGTAAAGCCCGGACGTGGCAACGCGAACCGCAGCACGCCTTCAAAGGGCAGCCCTTCCACGGCGCCTACCGCCACTTCGACGCCCAGACCGGTGATGTCGACGCCCGCCGGAGCGACGACCTGCATCACCCGGATCCCGGACGCGTCGTCTCCCGACAGCAGCACGACCGGCCGCCGCTCGTCGAACTCCATCCACCAGACTTCGCCACGTCGCACATGTCCTCCTGACACAGGAACGGCGGGCGGACGCTGCGCGAACCCGACGCGCTGGGGAGACGGGCGCGGCCACCCCCTGATCATCGGCGTGCGAAGACAGACGATCACGCGCTGGCCGCAGGTCACAGCGTAGACCTGCCCGCTGGCAGGAGGCGTTCGAGGGCCTGATGAGCCGGATCGTGGGACGGCTCACGCGGGGACCGTGCGCCACTTACGTCACATCCGTCCCGCTGTCGTCACACATATCTCCATTACGCGGCCTTTACGTCACAGCCGTTCGACAGCCGCTCTCCTCCCGTTGGAAGAGGTCGTTGCAGGGGGCACAGGCTCAGTGATCGCCAGCGCCCGTCCCGCAGCTCCCCCGAACGGCACCCCCGCCGCCGCTGCGTGGCGGACAGGGAGGTACCACGCATGACGGACCGAAGGCTCTGGTCGTACAAGGACATCGCCGCGCACATCAGGGTGCAGCCGGACACCGTCCGCTCCTACCGGAAGCACGGCCTCCTGCCGCCGCCCGACCATGTCGAGTCGGGCAAGCCCTACTGGTACGCGGACACGATCCGTCGCTGGGTGGCCAACCGCCCCGGCAACCGGAGCCGCCGGGACTGAGCCGTACCGCCCCGCGCAGGCCCCGGCGCCGGCCGACGCGGGGCCTGCGGGCCGTTCCCTACGGCGGTCAGCCCCCGACGGCCTCCTTGTCCCGCGCGGCCTCCTCGTCCCGCTCGGCCGCCTCGGTCGCCTTGGCTGCCTCGGCCGACGCGGGCTTCGACGCGGTGCCGCCCTCGCTTATCCCGAACCGGTCGTGGAAGCGGCGCAACGGGCCCGGTGCCCACCAGGTCAGACGGCCGGTCAGCTTCATCACGGCGGGCACCAGCAGGCTGCGGACCACCATCGCGTCCATCAGCACGGCCAGCGCGACCCCGAGCCCCAGCATCTTGGTGTTGGTCACCCGGGAGGTGCCGATGGCCACCATGACGACGGCGAGGATGACGGCGGCGGCGGTGATGAGGCCACCGGTGTGCCGCAGGCCGAAGCGGACCGCGTGGTCGTGGTCGCCCGTCGCGTCGTACTCCTCCTTGATCCGGGAGAGCAGGAACACGCCATAGTCCATGGAGAGTCCGAAGGCGACGCAGAACATGAGCACCGGCAGGTTCGTCTCTATGTCACCGGTCGGGGTGAAGCCGAGCAGCCCCGAGAGGTGGCCGTCCTGGAAGACCCAGACGACCGCGCCGAACATCGCCGTCAGGCTGAGGGCGTTGAGGACGACGGCCTGGACCGGGATCACCACACTGCCGGTCAGCAGGAAGACCAGGAGCAGGGTGACGACGACGATGATCGCCAGCGCCCAGGGCAGCCGGTCGCCTATGGCGTCCTTGGAGTCGACCAGGACGGCGGCCGCGCCGGTCACCGAGGTGTCGAACGGGGCGTCCGTGGCGCGCAGTTCGCCCACCACCCGCTGGGCGGTCTCCCCGACGCCCTCCCCCTCCGGCACCACGGTGAAGTACGCGTGGCCTCCGGCGTCCGCCCCGGAGGCGCCCGCCCCGGAGGTCACCGGCCCGTCCACCCGGACCACCCCGTCGAGACCTTGGATCCGCTCGCGGTAGCCGCTGAGCGCCTCCGGGCCGGCCGCGCCCTCGGCGAGGACGGTGAGTCCGCCGCCGGGGCCGCCGGGGAAGCCGGCGCGCAGCTCGTCCTGGACCATCCGGGACTCGGCGGTGGCGGGCAGCTGGCGGTCGTCGACCGTGCCGAAGTTCACGCCGAGGAAGGGCAGCCCCAGGAGGACCAGACCGGTCGCCGTGGCCACGGCGAAGACCGGCGCCCGACGCATCACGAGCCCCGCCGCCCGGCCCCAACCGGCCCCGGCGTCGGAGGCCTCGGGCGCGGGTCCCTCGGGCGCACCGGCCTCCGCCCTGCGACGGCCGCGGCGGAACAACCGGCGCAGGTCGAGCGCGTTGACCCGGTCCCCGAGCAGCATCAGCGCGGCGGGCAGCAGGATCAGCGCGGCCGCCGCCGCGAGGAGCACGACCGCGATGCCCGCGTAGGCGAAGGAGCGCAGGAAGTACTGCGGGAAGACCAGCATCGCGGCGAGCGAGACGGCCACGGTCAGCGCCGAGAAGAGCACGGTCCGCCCGGCGGTGCGCAGGGTCGTGCCGATCGCGGTCCGGCTGTCGGCTCCGCCGGCGAGCTCCTCGCGGAAGCGGCGGACCACGAACAGGGCGTAGTCGATGGCGAGTCCGAGCCCGAGGGCGGTGGTGAGGTTCTGGGCGAAGACCGAGACGTCGGTGAACTCCGTGATGCCGCGCAGCACCGCGTTCGTCCCCAGGATGGCCACGATGCCAATTCCCAGTGGGAGCAGCGCGGCGATCGCGCTGCCGAAGACCATGACGAGCAGGACGAGCGTCACCGGCAGGGCGATGAGCTCGGCGCGCAGCAGGTCCTCCTGGATCACCGTCTCCATCTCGTGCTGGACGGCCAGCGGCCCGCCGACCGAGACCTCGACCGGCCCGTGCGCCCCCCGGTACACAGGGGCGATCCGCTCCAGGATCTCGCCGGCCGCCTTCTCGTCGCCCTCGATCCGGGCGGCGATCACGGCCTGCCGGCCGTCCTCGGAGCGCAGGGCCGGGGCGCCGGTCCCCCAGTACGAGCCGACGCCGCTCACGCCCGGCTCGGCTTCCAGCCGCTCCGTGAGCCTTCGGGCCTCGGCGGCCACGGCGGGATCGTCGACCGCGCCCTTCCGGGCGTCCACGAGCAGGAGCACGTTCGGCTGGGAGGCGGGGAACTCCCGCTCCAGGGCCCGCGTCGCGTACGTGGATTCGGCGGCCGGGTCCTCCCAGCCGCCGCTGCCCATCCGATCGGCGACGCCGCCGCCCGCGAGGACGGCGAGCGCGGTGATCACGAGCGCGACCAGCAGCGTCAGGCGCGGCCTGACGGTCACGAACCGGGTCCACCCCCCGCCCCGGGCGGGCCCTGACTTCTTGACTTCGGCCATGACGCGGTGTCCCCTTCACCTGACCCATGCGCTCGCTTCCCGGCAGGCCGCATGGGTCGACCCTTGCCATAAACTGGCAAACACGAGCGACCACTCGCGTTCCCCAAGAATGCGAGCGACCTCTCGTGTTTGTCAATCGCGTCGAGGAGGCTGTGGACAGCCATGTCCGAGGAACCGAAGCCGCGCCGCCGCCAGGCCCGCGGCGAGCGCCGGATCGCGCAGCTGCTCCAGGCCGCCACGAGCGTCTTCTGCACCTCCGGGTACACCGCGGCCAGCACCAACGCGATCGCCCGCGAGGCGCACGTCTCGCCGGGCACGCTCTACCAGTACTTCCCGAACAAGGAGGCCATCGCCATCGAGCTCGGCGACCGCCTCCTGCACGAGATGCGCGAGGCGCACGGCCAGGCGTTCTCGGCGGAGAACCTCGCGCTGCCGCTGCCCGAGCTGCTGGACGCCGTCGTCGACCCGATGATCGAGTTCAACTGCCAGAACCCGGTCTTCCTCGCCCTCATGCACGGCTCCGACATCCCCGGCCGGATCGCCGAGGAGCACGACGCCCTGCACGCCTCCCTGCTGGCCCGCATCAGCGATCTGTTGGGGCTCTACCTCCCGGAGCTGCCCCGGACCCAGCGCACCCTCATCGCCGACATGACCTTCGCCGTCTTCAAGGGCGGCCTCGCCCTGGTGCTCGCCGCGCCCGAGGGGCCGGAGCGGGACGCCACCTCCGCCGAGTTGAAGCAGGTCCTCTTCCGCTACCTCGACCCGATCATCGGCTCGGCACTCGACGACCGCGAAGCCACCCCCGCCGCCACGGCCGCGACTACGACCAGACCCGCGCCCTGAGCGCCACCGCCCACCCCGCACCCGCACACCCCGCGCCGGCCCCGCGCCGGCCCCGCACCGGCCCGATCACCACGACTCCGAGCCGCCGACCGTCTCCTTCGGCAGCCGCTTCTCCCCCGCCCCCGCGCGGATCTTCAGCGCGACCAGCGGGAAGACGAGGACCGAGACCATCGCGGCCCCCACCAGCGCCGCCGCCTCGCCCGCCGACAGGGCCTTGTCGTCCACGCCGATGGTGGTGATCGCGACGACGAGCGGCAGGGCCGTGGACTCGTAGAGCACCAGCGCGCCGCGTTCCCCGCGCGTCAGGTCGCCGGGGGCCAGGAACCAGACCGGGCCGCCGCGCAGCACCAGGAAGAGCAGCAGGAAGAGCGGCAGCAGGAGCAGCGTCCGGCCGCCGTCGAGCAGCGAGTCCAGGTCGAACTCGATGCCGGTGACGACGAAGAAGACCGGCACCAGGAAGCCGAAGCCGACCGCCTCGACCTTCTCCAGGATCGCCGGGCCCGCCTCCGGCGCGGCGCCGGTCAGGACGAGCCGGGTGATCATTCCGGCGGCGAACGCGCCGAGCAGCACGTCGAGTCCGAGGGCCTGCGAGGCGCCCAGCATCACCGCGAGCACCAGGAAGACGAAGCGGACCGCGAACTGACCGCTGGTGTGCAGGGTCTTGGCGATGACCGTGGAGAACCACGGCGGCCTCGGCCGCAGCGCCCAGAACACCGCCCCGGCCGTCAGGGCCGCGAAGACGGCGAGCAGCGCGGTGGACTCGGCCGCGCCACGGCCGCTCAGGAGCAGCGCCATCGCGATGATCGGCCCGAACTCGCCCACCGCGCCGAAGGCCATCACCACCGAGCCGAACCGGCCGTGCAGTTCGCCCGCGTCGCGCAGCACCGGCAGGACGGTGCCGAGCGCGGTACTGGTGAGCGCCACACCGATGAAGACGCCGTTGTGGAAGCCGTCGCCCAGCAGCACCCCGGTTCCGAGGCCGAGCGCCAGGGTGATCACCCACGCCCCCACCGAGCGCTTGAGGGTGTCACCACGCACCTTGCCGAACTCGATCTCGTACCCGGCGAGGAAGATCAGCATGGCGAGCCCGAGTTCGGAGAGTCCGTCGATCAGGGCGCCCGGGTGCGCCCAGCCGAGGATGTCGGGGCCGATGAGGATGCCGAGCAGGATCTCGAAGATGACGAGGGGTACGGGCAGACGGCGCCCCACCCCGTAGGCGAGCAGCGGCGCCAGGACGGCGATCGCCATGATCAGGATCAGCGTGGTCCCCGAATGCGACATATCGGGTATTTAACACAGGGTCCACCCCGGCCACCGCGCCCCCCGCGCGGCACGATCGGCCCGCGACTGGAATTCATACCCCCTAGGGGTATAATCTGTGTTTCAGTACCAGCCTGTACCAGCACGTACCAGCACGCCCCTCGAAGAGGAGACCGTCATGACCGCCGAGACGACGACCGAACTCACCACCGTGTACCAGGTCAAGGGAATGACCTGCGGGCACTGCGAGGGCGCGGTCTCCAGCGAGATCTCCGAGATCGCCGGGGTCTCCTCCGTCAAGGCCGTGGCCTCCACCGGCCAGGTCACCGTGGTCTCCGCGACCGCCCTCGACGAGGAGGCCGTCCGCGCCGCCGTCGACGAGGCCGGATACGAGCTCGTCGGCCAGGCCTGACCGAAGCCCGGAGCCCCGGCCACCCCGACCAGGCCTGACCGAAGCCCGAAGCCCCGGCCACCCCGCCAAGCCCGACCGAAGCCCCGAGGTCACCGGCCGCGTCCCAGCGCGTCCCCGGGCGGACTCCCGCCCCGCCCCCGCAGGGCCGTACCGTTGCGCGGTACGGCCCTGCTCCCCTTTGGAACCGCCCATGACTCCGAGTCCCGCGCCCGCCGCCCAGACGACCGAGCTCGTCATCGGCGGGATGACCTGCGCCTCCTGCGCCGCCCGCGTCGAGAAGAAGCTCAACCGGATGGAAGGCGTCACGGCGACCGTCAACTACGCGACGGAGAAGGCACGGATCGAGCACCCGCCCGAGACGGCGGTCACCGATCTGATCGCGACGGTCGTCAGGACCGGCTACACCGCCGAGGAGCCCGCGCCGCCGGACCCCGGACCGTCGGACACCCATGACGAGACGGACCCCGAACTCGGCGCGCTGCGCCGCCGGCTGACCGTCTCGGCGGTGCTCTCCGCGCCGGTCGTCCTGCTCGCCATGGTCCCGGCCCTCCAGTTCGACAACTGGCAGTGGCTCTCCCTGACCCTCGCCTCCCCGGTCGTCGTCTGGGGCGGACTGCCGTTCCACCTCGCCGCGTGGACCAACCTGCGGCACGGCGCGGCGACCATGGACACCCTCGTCTCCGTCGGCACGCTGGCCGCCTTCGGCTGGTCGCTGTGGGCGCTGTTCCTCGGCGACGCGGGCATGCCGGGCATGCGCCACGGCTTCGACCTCACCGCCGGCCGCACCGACGGCGCCTCCGCCCTCTACCTGGAGGTCGCGGCCGGCGTCACCACCTTCCTCCTCCTCGGCCGCTATCTGGAGGCACGCGCCAAACGCAGGGCCGGCTCCGCGCTGCGCGCCCTGATGGAGCTCGGCGCCAAGGACGTGGCGGTGCTGCGGGAAGGTACGGAGGTACGGATCCCGGTGGGCGACCTGCGGACCGGCGAGCACTTCGTGGTCCGCCCCGGCGAGAAGGTCGCCACCGACGGGACGGTCGTCGAGGGCGCATCGGCCGTGGACGCCTCCCTGCTCACCGGCGAGTCCGTGCCCGCCGACGTGGCGGCCGGCGACCCGGTCACCGGCGGCTGTCTCAACACCTCCGGGCGGCTGGTCGTCGAGGCGACGCGGGTCGGCGCGGACACCCAGCTGGCCCGGATGGCCCAGCTGGTCGAGGACGCGCAGAACGGCAAGGCCGAGGTGCAGCGGCTCGCCGACCGGATCTCCGCCGTCTTCGTCCCCGTGGTCCTCTACATCGCACTGGGCACCCTGCTGACCTGGCTGTTCGTGGTCGAGGACACGACCGGCGCGTTCACCGCCGCCGTCGCCGTACTGATCATCGCCTGCCCCTGCGCCCTGGGCCTCGCGACCCCGACCGCGCTCATGGTGGGCACCGGTCGCGGCGCGCAGCTCGGCATCCTGATCAAGGGTCCGGAGGTCCTGGAGTCCACCCGCCGCGTCGACACCGTCGTCCTCGACAAGACCGGCACGGTCACGACCGGCCGGATGCGGCTGACGAAGGTGTCCGCGTACGAGGGGGTGGACGAGGCCGAGTTGCTGCGGCTCGCGGGCGCCCTGGAGCACGCCTCCGAGCACCCGGTGGCCCGGGCGGTCGCGGCGGGCGCCGCGGAGAAGCTGGGCGAGCTGCCCGTACCGACGTCCTTCGAGAACGTGCCCGGCCTCGGCGTGCGCGGCACGGTCGACGGCCGCGCCGTCCTGGTGGGCCGCCCGGCCCTGCTGGCGGCCGGGGGCGTCGAGCTGCCGGAGGTCCCGGAGCCGGGGGCGGTGCAGGTCGCCTGGGACGGGCGGGCGCGCGGGTCCCTGACCGTCGCCGACGCCGTCAAGGAGACGAGCGCGGAGGCGGTGACGCGGCTGCGGGCCCTCGGCCTGACGCCGGTCCTGCTGACCGGGGACGGGCGGGCGGTGGCCGAGACGGTGGCGGCGGAGGTCGGCATCGACGCGGGCCGGGTCTTCGCCGAGGTCCTGCCCGAGGAGAAGGTGGAGGTCGTCCGTCGGCTCCAGGCCGAGGGCCGGACGGTCGCCATGGTCGGGGACGGCGTGAACGACGCCGCCGCGCTCGCCACCGCCGACCTGGGCCTGGCCATGGGCACCGGCACGGACGCGGCGATCGAGGCGAGCGATCTGACGCTGGTCCGCGGCGACCTCCGGGTGGCCGCGGACGCCATCCGGCTCGCCCGCCGGACCCTGGCGACGATCAAGGGAAATCTGGGATGGGCCTTCGGCTACAACGTGGCGACGCTTCCGCTGGCCGCGTGCGGTCTCCTGAACCCGATGATCGCCGGACTGGCCATGGCATTTTCGTCCGTATTTGTCGTGACAAACAGCTTGCGACTTCGACGCTTCACGTGAATTGACCTACACGTGACGCACAGGACCTTCACAAAGAGACCTAGATCACAGATATTTGGGGGTAACCATTCGGGCCGTTCGCGAGTCTAAGTGGGCGATGCCAAGAACGTCTTGGGGGACGTTCATGGGATGTCTTGGGGGACGTCTCAGGCAAGCGTTGGCCGGGGCACGTGCACCGGGGAGCTTTGAGCGGCCCTCCCGTACGTACGTACCCCGGCAGACCGCGCAGACCCGCGTAGCTTCTGCTGAACCCGGCAGACGCCCGGCCCGGATCCCGTGGGGGGAATCCGCACCGGGGATATGGGAAGCGCCCCGCTCGTCGACCCGTGGGGGGATCGGCGGCGGGGCGCTTTTCGTTGCGCGCAAGGCTCCAGTTCCGAACCAGCCTCGGCTCAGCTCCGAACGAGCCTCGCTTCAGCTTCGGAACGAGCCTCGGCTCAGTTTTCGAACCAGCCTCGGCTCAGTCCCGAACGAGCCTCAGCGGCCCTCGACCGGGACGAAGTCGCGCAGGACCTCGCCGGTGTAGATCTGGCGCGGGCGGCCGATGCGGGAACCCGGCTCCTTGATCATCTCGTGCCACTGGGCGATCCAGCCCGGCAGGCGGCCGAGCGCGAAGAGGACGGTGAACATCTCCGTCGGGAAGCCCATCGCGCGGTAGATGAGGCCCGTGTAGAAGTCCACGTTCGGGTAGAGGTTGCGCGAGACGAAGTAGTCGTCGGAGAGCGCGTGCTCCTCCAGCTTGAGCGCGATGTCCAGCAGCTCGTCGGACTTGCCGAGCGCGGAGAGGACGTCGTGCGCCGCCGCCTTGATGATCTTGGCGCGCGGGTCGAAGGACTTGTACACCCGGTGGCCGAAGCCCATCAGGCGGACGCCGTCCTCCTTGTTCTTCACCTTGTTGATGAAGGAGTCGACATCGCCGCCGTTGGCCTGGATGCCCTCCAGCATCTCCAGGACCGACTGGTTGGCGCCACCGTGCAGCGGGCCCCAGAGGGCGGAGATGCCGGCGGAGATCGACGCGAACATGTTCGCCTGGCTCGAACCGACCAGACGGACGGTGGAGGTCGAACAGTTCTGCTCGTGGTCCGCGTGCAGGATCAGCAGCTTGTCGAGCGCGGAGACGACGACCGGGTCGAGCTCGTACTCCTGCGCCGGCACCGAGAAGGTCATCCGCAGGAAGTTCTCGACGTAGCCGAGGTCGTTGCGCGGGTAGACGAAGGGGTGGCCGATCGACTTCTTGTAGGCGTACGCCGCGATCGTCGGCAGCTTGGCGAGCAGCCGGATCGTGGAGAGGTGCCGCTGCTTCTCGTCGAAGGGGTTGTGGCTGTCCTGGTAGAAGGTGGACAGCGCGGAGACCACCGAGGAGAGCATCGCCATCGGGTGGGCGTCCCGGGGGAAGCCGTCGAAGAAGCGCTTGACGTCCTCGTGCAGCAGCGTGTGCTGGGTGACCTCGTTCTTGAAGGCCGCGAGCTCGTCGACCTTGGGAAGCTCACCGTTGATCAGCAGGTACGCCACCTCCAGGAAGGTGGAGCGCTCCGCCAGCTGCTCGATGGGGTAGCCGCGGTACCGCAGAATGCCCTGTTCGCCGTCCAGGTAGGTGATCGCGGATTTATAGGCGGCGGTGTTGCCGTATCCGCTGTCCAGGGTGACCAGACCGGTCTGGGCTCGGAGCTTCCCGATGTCGAAGCCCTTGTCACCGACGGTGCTGTCGACCACCGGGTAGGTGTATTCACCGTCCGCGTACCGCAGTACTACAGAGTTGTCGCTCACGTCATCCCTCACCGACGTAGTGCCTCTTCTTCGAGGTGCCCTGACTGTCTCTACCATCCCCCATTTGGCTCAGGAGAGTGCACTCGGGGTCGACCATTGGGCCAATTGGCGGCACTCAGTGCCGCCAACCTGCTCATCTTGCCCCCTTCGCCCCGTTCGGGGAAGTCCGGGGTGGTCTTTCACACGGGTGCCGAGAGCCGGTGGGCCAGGGCGGTGAAGCGTCTGCCTGCGGAAACCGTACGGACGGCCTGGGCGATCGCCTTGCGGGAGCCGACCAGGACCACGAGCTTCTTCGCCCGGGTGACCGCCGTGTAGAGCAGGTTCCGCTGGAGCATCATCCAGGCGCTGGTGGTGACGGGGATCACCACCGCCGGGTACTCGCTGCCCTGCGAGCGGTGGATCGTGACGGCGTAGGCGTGGGCCAGCTCGTCCAGCTCGTCGAAGTCGTACGGCACCTCCTCGTCCTCGTCGGTCCGTACGGTCAGGCGCTGTTCGACGGCGTCGAGGGAGGTCACGACGCCCACGGTGCCGTTGAAGACGCCGTTGGCGCCCTTGTCGTAGTTGTTGCGGATCTGGGTGACCTTGTCGCCGACGCGGAAGACCCGGCCGCCGAAGCGCTTCTCGGGGAGGTCGGGGCGGGCGGGCGTGATCGCCTGCTGGAGCAGTCCGTTGAGCGCGCCCGCGCCCGCCGGGCCCCGGTGCATGGGGGCCAGGACCTGCACGTCCGTGCGCGGGTCGAGGCCGAACTTGGCGGGAATGCGTCGGGCGGCGACCTCGACGGCGACCCGGGCCGCGTCCTCGGTCTCGTCCTCGGCGAAGAGGAAGAAGTCCGGCAGGCCGGTGGTGAGCGGCGGCTGACCGGCGTTGATCCGGTGGGCGTTGGTGACGACACCCGACTGCTGGGCCTGGCGGAAGATCCGGGTCAGCCGGACGGCCGGGACGGGGCTGCCCGGGGTGAGCAGATCGCCGAGCACCTCCCCCGCGCCGACCGAGGGCAGCTGGTCCACGTCCCCCACGAGGAGGAGGTGGGCACCGGGTGCCACGGCCTTGAGGAGCTTGTTGGCGAGGAGCAGGTCGAGCATGGACGCCTCGTCCACGACGACCAGGTCGGCGTCGAGCGGGCGGTCCCGGTCGTAGGCCGCGTCGCCGCCCGGCTTCAGCTCCAGGAGCCGGTGGACGGTCGACGCCTCGGTGCCGGTCAGCTCGGCGAGGCGCTTGGCGGCCCGGCCGGTGGGCGCGGCGAGGACGACCTTGGCCCGCTTGGCCCGGGCCAGCTCCACGATGGAGCGGACCGTGAACGACTTGCCGCACCCCGGGCCGCCGGTGAGCACGGCGACCTTACGGGTCAGGGCGAGACGCACCGCCTGCTCCTGCTCGGGCGCGAGCGAGGCCCCGGTGCGGTCGGCGAGCCAGGCGAGCGCCTTGTCCCAGGCGACGTCCCGGAAGGCCGGCATCCGGTCCTCGGGGGTCCGCAGCAGCCGCCCGACCTGCCCGGCGAGGGACAGCTCGGCACGGTGGAACGGCACCAGGTACACGGCCGTGACCGGCTCCCCCTCGGGCCCGGGCACCGACTCCCGTACGACCCCCTCGGGGTCCGTCGCCAGCTCGGCGAGGCACTCGATGACGAGGCCGGTGTCGACCTGGAGGAGCTTCACCGCGTCGCGGATCAGCTGCTCCTCGGGCAGGAAGCAGTGGCCCTGGTCGGTGGACTGCGACAGGGCGTACTGCAACCCGGCCCTGACCCGGTCCGGACTGTCGTGCGGGATGCCGACGGCCTGGGCGATCCGGTCGGCGGTGAGGAAGCCGATGCCCCAGACGTCGGCGGCGAGCCGGTAGGGCTGGTTGCGGACGACGGAGATCGAGGCGTCCGCGTACTTCTTGTAGATGCGCACGGCGATGGAGGTGGAGACGCCGACGCCCTGGAGGAAGACCATCACCTCCTTGATGGCCTTCTGCTCCTCCCAGGCGGCCGTGATGTTCCTGGTCCGCTTCGGGCCGAGGCCCGGGACCTCGATCAGCCGCGCGGGGGCCGCTTCGAGGATGTCGAGGGTGTCCAGGCCGAAGTGCGAGGTGATGCGGTCGGCGAAGACCGGGCCGATGCCCTTGACGAGCCCGGAGCCGAGGTACCGGCGGATGCCCTGGATGGTGGCGGGCAGCACCGTCGTGTAGTTCTCGACCGTGAACTGGCGGCCGTACTGCGGATGGGAGCCCCAACGCCCCTCCATCCGCAGGGACTCGCCCGGCTGGGCGCCGAGCAGCGCCCCGACGACCGTGAGGAGATCGCCGCCACCGCGGCCGGTGTCGACACGGGCGACCGTGTACCCGCTCTCCTCGTTGGCGTACGTGACCCGCTCCAGCACCCCTTCGACCACGGCCTGACCGTGACCCCGACCCTCGTTGGACATGCCCCGAAGGTAGCGAAGGGTTCGGACATCCGGGGGCCGGAGTGTGCGGAGCCTGTGGACAGGTACGTCTCACCGGCGCCACGGTGGCCGGACGGCGGTGGCCGCCGGCCGCACCCCGCCCGGGAGCCCGCACCCGACGGGCCCTTCCCGGCGTGCCGGAGGAAGCCGGGAACCGTAGCGTTTCCGGCATGAGTGACGATTCCCTTCAGAAGGACGTACTGCGGGAGCTGGGCGACGACCGGCTCCAGGAGGTCGCCGCGCTGCTCGGGACCGATCCGGCCGAGGCGCAGCAGGTCGTCGGCAGCTCGGTGTCCGCGCTCTCCGGTGAGCTGCGGCAGGCGGCGTCCGAGCCGGCCAGCGCGGACGAGGTGCGGCAGGCCGTCGAGGAGACGACCTCGGACGAGCCGCCGCTCCAGGGCGTGGCGAGCTTCGGCGGTCTCGCGAGCGGCGGCCTCATGGCGGGGGTGCTCGCGAAGCTGTCGAGGCCGGCGGCCAACGCCGTGGCGAAGAAGACCGGGATCCCGGCGGCGACGGCCCAGCGCACCATCGAGATGCTCATCCCCGTGGTCCTGGCCGTGATCACCAAGCGCGCGGCGGGCAAGAAGGCGGGGACGGGCGCGGGCGGCCTGGGCGACATCCTCGGCGGCGGCGACCGGCAGAAGTAGCGGGCGCCGCCTCCCCGACCCGCCCGCTACCCGACCCCGACCCGCCCGCGACCCGACCCCGACCCGCCGCGACCCGCGCGCGGTCAGCCCACCTCGCGTACGAAGGCGGTCGTCGTCTCCTCCAGGACCTCGGCGCCGTCCCTGGCCCACAGGTCGTCGTTGAAGAGTTCCACCTCGATCGGGCCCGTGTAGCCCGCCGCCTCGACGAGCGTGCGCCAGGCGCGCAGGTCGATCGCGCCGGTGCCCAGCGGGCCCCGGCCGTTGAGGACGCCCGCCGGCAAGGGGGTCGTCCAGTCGGCCAGTTGGAAGGCGTGGATGCGGCCCGCCGCGCCCGCGCGGGCGACCGCCGCCGGGGCCCGGTCGTCCCACCAGACGTGGTACGTGTCGACGACCACGCCCACCTGCTCCGCGGGGAAGCGCTCGGCGAGGGCGAGGGCCTGGTCCAGGGTGGAGACCGCGCAGCGGTCCGCCGCGTACATCGGGTGGAGCGGCTCGATCGCGAGGCGCACGCCCCGCTCCCCCGCGTACGGGGCCAGTGCGGCGATCGCCTCGCCGATACGGGCGCGGGCGGCCGTCAGGTCGCGGCTGCCCGGGGCCAGGCCGCCGGAGACCAGGACCAGGGTGTCGGTGCCCAGGGCCTCCGCCTCGTCGATCGCCGCGCGGTTGTCGTCCAGGACGTCCGCGAGGGACTCCGTCGCCGTGAAGAAGCCGCCCCGGCAGAGCGAGGTGACCCGCAGGCCCGCGTCGCGGACGAGCTTCGCCGTCGCCTCCAGGCCGTACTCCGCGACCGGTTCGCGCCACAGGCCCACGCCGGGGACGCCGAGCCGTACGCAGTTCTCCACCAGCTCGGGCAGGGTCAGCTGCTTCACCGTCATCTGGTTGACGCTGAAGCGGGAGAGGGGGTTCATCGCGCGACTCCGTACACCGAGAGGAGGGACCTCATCCGCGACTCCGCGCGTTCCGGATCGGGGAACAGGCCGAGACCGTCCGCCAGTTCGTACGCCCGCGCCAGGTGCGGCAGCGAGCGGGCCGACTGCAGGCCGCCGACCATCGTGAAGTGGTCCTGGTGGCCGGCGAGCCAGGCCAGGAAGACCACGCCCGTCTTGTAGAACCGGGTCGGGGCCTCGAAGAGGTGCCGGGACAGCTCCACGGTCGGGTCGAGCAGCTCCCGGAAGCCCTTCACGTCCCCCGTGTCCAGGACGCGTACCGCCTCCGCCGCCAACGGCCCCAGCGGGTCGAAGATGCCGAGCAGCGCGTGGCTGAATCCCCGTTCGTCGCCCGCGATCAGCTCGGGGTAGTGGAAGTCGTCGCCCGTGTAGCAGCGGACGCCCTCGGGGAGCCGGCGGCGCAGCTCGACCTCGCGCCCGGCGTCCAGGAGGGAGACCTTGATGCCGTCGACCTTGTCCGGGTGGGCCGCGATGACCTCCAGGAAGGTCTCGGTCGCCGTGTCGAGGTCGGCCGACCCCCAGTACCCGTCGAGCGCCGGGTCGAACATCGGGCCGAGCCAGTGCAGGATCACCGGTTCGCTCGTCTGACGCAGGAGCCAGCCGTACGTGTCGAGGTAGTCGTCGGCCCCCTCGGCCACCGCCGCGAGCGCCCGCGAGGCCATCAGGACGGGCTGACCGCCCGCCTCCTCGACCAGGGCCAGCTGCTCCTCGTACGCCGCGCGGACCGTCGCCAGGTCGGCTGCCGCGCCCGTCAGTTGGTCCGTGCCCACGCCGCAGGCGACGGCGCCGCCGACCGCCTTCGCCTCCGCCGCCGAGCGGCGGATCAGCTCCGCCGCGCCCGCCCAGTCCAGGCCCATCCCGCGCTGTGCGGTGTCCATGGCCTCCGCCACGCCCAGACCGTGCGACCAGAGATGGCGACGGAAGGCGAGGGTGGCGTCCCAGTCGACGGCGGCCGGCCCGTCGGGGGTGGTGTCGGCGTACGGGTCCGCGACGACATGGGCGGCGGAGAAGACCGTACGGGAGGTCAACGCGGCGTCCCCGGGGGCGCCCGCGTCGACCGGGGGGCGGGCCGGGCGCGGGTGGTACTCCCGTATCGCGCCGGACGCGTCGGGAAGGCGGATCACAGGGTCACCTCCGGGACCTCCAGGCGCCGGCCCTCGGCCGACGACCGCAGTCCCAGCTCGGCGAGCTGCACCCCGCGCGCGCCCGCCAGCAGGTCCCACCGGTAGGGCTCGTCGCGGACCACGTGGCGCAGGAACAGCTCCCACTGCGCCTTGAAGCCGTTGTCGAAGACGGCGTTGTCCGGGACCTCCTGCCACTGCTCGCGGAAAGGGTCGGTGGCCGGGATGTCGGGGTTCCAGACCGGCTTCGGCGTGGCCGAGCGGTGCTGGACGCGGCAGTCGCGGAGCCCGGCGACGGCCGAGCCGTGCGTGCCGTCGACCTGGAACTCCACCAGCTCGTCGCGGTTGACCCGGACCGCCCAGGAGGAGTTGATCTGGGCGACCGCCCCGCCCTCCAGCTGGAAGATGCCGTACGCGGCGTCGTCGGCGGTCGCGGCGTACGGCTTGCCGTGCTCGTCCCAGCGCTCCGGGACGTGCGTGGCGACGTGCGCGGTGACGCTCGTGACCCGGCCGAAGAGCTCGTGCAGGACGTACTCCCAGTGCGGGAACATGTCCACGACGATCCCCCCGCCGTCCTCGGCGCGGTAGTTCCAGCTGGGGCGCTGGGCGTCCTGCCAGTCGCCCTCGAAGACCCAGTAGCCGAACTCGCCGCGCACGGAGAGGATCCGGCCGAAGAAGCCGCCGTCGATCAGGCGCTTCAGCTTGAGCAGACCCGGCAGGAAGATCTTGTCCTGGACGACGCCGTGCTTGACGCCCTCGGCCTCGGCCAGCCGGGCCAGCTCCAGGGCGCCCGCCAGGTCGGCGGCGGTCGGCTTCTCGGTGTAGATGTGCTTGCCCGCCGCGACGGCCTTGCGGATCGCCTCCACGCGCGCGGAGGTGACCTGGGCGTCGAAGTAGATCTCCACGCTCTCGTCCGCGAGGACGGCGTCGAGGTCGGTGGACCACTCGGTGAGGCCGTGACGCTCCGCGAGCGCCCGCAGGGCGGGCTCGCGGCGGCCGACGAGGACGGGCTCGGGCCAGAGGGTCTCACCGTCGCCGAGGTCGAGGCCGCCCTGGTCGCGCAGGGCGAGGATCGAGCGGACGAGGTGCTGGCGGTAGCCCATGCGTCCGGTGACGCCGTTCATGGCGATACGGACTGTCCTGCGTGTCACGAAGGTGCCTCCATCACGTGCGTAACCTCAAACAGAAAGCGCTTTCTACGAACAGAGACGCTAGCCTGCCGACAACACACCGGACAAGGGGTCCGCCGGACTCTCCTCGGCGCTCCCCGACGCCCGACTCTCCCCGGAGGTACGCGATGACCGTCACGCTGTCGGATGTGGCCGCGCGTGCCCAGGTCTCCCCCGCCACCGTCTCCCGCGTCCTGAACGGCAACTACCCGGTCGCCGCCTCCACCAGGGAGCGGGTGCTGCGGGCGGTGGACGAGCTGGACTACGTCCTGAACGGGCCCGCGAGCTCGCTCGCCGCCGCCACGTCGGACCTGGTCGGCGTCCTGGTCAACGACATCGCCGACCCCTTCTTCGGGATCATGGCGAGCGCGGCGCAGAACGCGATCGGCGAGGGCGCGCAGGGCCGGGCGGGTGGCCGGAAACTGGCCGTCGTCTGCAACACGGGGGGCTCCCCGGAGCGCGAACTCACCTACCTCACACTGCTCCAGCGCCAGCGCGCCGCGGCCGTCATCCTGACCGGCGGGTCCCTGGAGGACCCGGACCACATGGTGGCGGTGTCGGCGAAGCTCGCGAAGCTGACGGACGCGGGGACCCGGATCGTGCTGTGCGGCAGGCCGCCGGTGGCGGGGGACGCGGGCGTGGCGGCGCTGACCTTCGACAACCGGGCGGGGGCGCGGCGGCTCACCGAGCACCTGCTCTCGCTCGGACACCGGCGGATCGGTTACGTGGCGGGGCCGGCGGACCGGACGACGACCCGGCACCGTCTGGAGGGCCACCGGGACGCGCTGGCGGCGGCCGGGCTGCCGGAGGGGCCGACGGTGCACGGTCCGTACGACCGGCGCTCCGGCTACGACGCGACGCTCGAAGTCCTGCGCAGGGAGCCGGGGCTGACGGCGGTCCTGGCGGCCAACGACACGGTCGCGCTGGGCGCGTGCGCGGCGCTGCGGGACCAGGGGCTGCGGATCCCCGAGGACGTCTCGGTGGCGGGCTTCGACGACCTGCCGTTCTCGATCGACGCGGCCCCGGCCCTGACGACCGTGCGTCTGCCGCTCCACGAGGCGGGCGCCCGGGCGGGCCGCCTCGCGGTGGGCACGGAAGAGCCCCCGCCGGGCGGCGTGACGACGATCCCGGCGGAGCTGCTGGTACGGGCGTCCACGGCGCCGCCCCGGGGATAGGCCGGGCGTAGGCCGGGGGCTGCGGAAGCCGACGCCGTACGGCCCCCGGGCAGACCGCGACGGGCCGGGCTACGGCCGTACGGGCGTGCCCGGATCGGCCGGGACGACCGGATCGGCCGGGACGACCGCGACCGCTGTGACGGCCGTGACAGCCACCGGCTCCGCCCCCGTCGGCCTCCCGTCACCCCCGCCGCCCCCGCGTCCCCCCGCCGTCGCCCCGCCGCCCCCGCGCCCGCCGCGCCCGCCGCGCCCACCCCCGCGCCCCGCCAGGGACGTCAGGGCCACGCCACCGACGAGCAGGGTCGCCGCGCACCAGCGCAGGGCGCTGATGTCCTCGCCGAGGAAGAGCGCCGCCGACGACATCCCGAAGACCGGGACCAGGAGCGAGAACGGGGCCACCGAGGAGGCCGGGTGGCGGCGCAGGAGCCAGCCCCAGGCGCCGAAGCCGAAGATGGTCGTGATCCACGCGACGTAGACGATGACGCCCGCCCCGGTCCAGTCGAGACCGCGCAGCGCCGCGAGGTCCCGCTCCGGGCCTTCGAGGAGGAGGGAGAGGCCGAGCAGCGGCAGGACGGGCACGGTGCTGACCCACACCATGAAGTTGAGGGCGTCGGGCGGGGACGCCTTGCGGGTCAGGACGTTGGAGACGCCCCAGCAGGCCGCCGCCGCCACGCAGAGCGCGAAGCCCACCAGCGCGCCCCGGGCGCCCCCGCCGCCCTCGTCGGCGGCCGCGACGCCGATGCCCGCGAGCGCGACCGCCATGCCCGCGATCTTCACCCTGCCGGGCCGTTCGCCGAGTGCGACGAAGGCGAACAGGGCCGTGAAGACGGCCTGGATCTGGAGGATCAGGGAGGAGAGCCCGGCCGGGGCGCCGAGGTCCATGCCCGTGAACAACAGCCCGAACTTGGCCACGCCCAGGACCAGTCCGACGCCGACGATCCACTTCCAGGCGACCATCGGGCGGCCGACCAGGAAGACGGCGGGGAGCGCGGCGGCGAGGAAGCGCAGGGCGTTGAAGAGCAGCGGCGGGAAGTGGTCGAGACCGATCTCGATGACGACGAAGTTGACTCCCCAGACGGCGGCGACGAGTGCGGCCAGGGCGATGTGTGCGGGGCGCATGGAGAGAGCGTCACGCACCACCACCGTGTAGCACCAGCGCGGATTCCTTCATGGTTGGATGAAGCAGCGCTTCATCCAACCGCCCGAGGAGTCCCGCCCATGCTCGATCTCGGCCGTCTGCGCGCCCTGCACGCCGTCTCCGTCCACGGCTCGGTCGGCGCCGCGGCCACCGCCCTCGGGTACACCCCCTCGGCCGTCTCCCAGCAGATCGCCAAGCTGGAGCGGGAGACCCGGACGACCCTGCTCGAACGCCGGGGCCGGGGCGTCCGCCTCACCGACGAGGCGTATCAACTGGCCGCCACGGCGGAGCAGTTGCTGTCCCTCGTCGAGGAGGCGGAGGTGCGGCTCGAAGAGCGGCGCGGGGTGCCCGCAGGACGTCTGTCGATCGGTTGCTTCGCGAGCGCCGCACGCGGTCTGATGCCCCGCGTCCTGGCCGATCTCGCGGTCCGGCACCCCGAGCTCGACGCCCGCCTCTCGGAGGTCGACCCGCACGTCTCCATCGAGCTCGTCGCGCGCGGGGTGATCGACCTCGCCGTCGCCCACGACTGGGACATCTCGCCGATGCCGTCCCCGCCCGGACTCGAACAGGCCGCGATCGGCGACGACCTGTGCGACGTCCTCGTCCCGTTCGGCCATCCGCTGGCGGCGCGGGCGTCGGTACGGCGGGAGGAGCTGGCGGACCAGCGGTGGATCACCCAGCCGCCGGGGTCGGTCTGCCACGACTGGCTGATGCAGACCCTGCGGTCCACGGGCTACGAGCCGCACGTCGTCCACCAGGCGGAGGAGAACCACACCCAGGTCGCCCTGGTCGCGGCCGGCCTCGGGATCGCGATGGTGCCGCGCCTCGGGCGCGGGGCGCTGCCGCCCGAGGTGACCCCGGTCCGCCTCGACCCGGTGCCGACGCGGCGGCTGCACGCCCTGTGGCGTACGGGGGCGGCGCGCCGTCCCGCGATCACCGAGACCGTCCGCACACTCCAGGAGCTCTGGCCCCGGGTGGCGTCGGCGACGACCTGAACGACCGATTCCTGCTCAGGTCCTTGACCTGGCAGTTACTTTCGGGCTATCCGTGCTCCTTGGAAGTTTCCTTCAAGGCTTCCCTCCCCATCCTGCACGGCCGGAAGGAGCATCAGTGCACCACCGCGCCCCCGCCCCCTCCAGACGCACCCTTCTCACGGTGTCCGCCGCAGCGGCCGCGGCCGCCGTGACCGGAGTGAGCGCCCCCGCGTACGCGAGCGGCGACCGCACCCTCGAACGGCTCATCTCCCGGATGTCCCTGGAGGAGAAGGTCGGCCAGCTCTTCGTCATGCGGGTGTACGGCCACTCCGCCACCGCCCCCGACCAGGCCGACATCGACCTGAACCTCCAGGAGATCGGCGTCCGCACCGCCGCCGAACTCGTCGCGAAGTACCACGTCGGTGGCGTCATCTACTTCACCTGGGCGCACAACACCCGCGACCCGCACCAGATCGCCGAGCTCTCCAACGGCATCCAGCGGGCCGCCCTCGCCCAGCCCACCCCCGTCCCCGCCCTCATCTCCACCGACCAGGAGCACGGCATCGTCTGCCGGGTCGGCGAGCCGGCCACCCTGCTCCCCGGCGCGATGGCGCTCGGCGCCGGCGGCTCCCGCTCCGACACCCGCGAGGCGGCCCGGATCGCGGGCGCCGAACTCGCCGCCGTCGGGATCCGGCAGAACTACGCGCCCGTCGCCGACGTCAACGTCAACCCCGCCAACCCGGTGATCGGCGTCCGCTCCTTCGGCTCCGACCCGCAGGCCGTCGCCGATCTGGTGTCGGCCCAGGTCAGGGGGTACCAGCAGGCCGGGGTCGCGGCGACCTCGAAGCACTTCCCCGGGCACGGTGACACCGCCGTCGACAGCCACTACGGCCTGCCGACCATCACCCACACCCGCGAGCAGTGGGCCGAGCTGGACGCCCCGCCGTTCCGATCGGCCATCGCGGCCGGCATCGACTCGATCATGACCGCGCACATCGTCGTCCCCGCGCTCGACCCGAGCGAGGACCCGGCGACCCTCTCCCACCCGATCCTCACCGGCATCCTGCGCGAACAGCTCGGCTACGACGGTGTGGTGGTGACGGACTCCCTCGGCATGGAGGGCGTACGGACGAAGTACGGCGACGAGCGCGTGCCCGTCCTCGCGCTCAAGGCGGGCGTCGACCAGCTGCTCAACCCGCCGGACCTGGACGTCGCCTGGAACGCGGTCCTCACGGCCGTCCGGAACGGCGAGCTGACCGAGGCCCGGCTCGACGAATCGATCCTGCGGATCCTGCGCCTCAAGTCCAAGCTCGGTCTCTTCCGCCGCCCGTACGTCACCGCCGCCGGAGTGGACCGTACGGTCGGCACCCGCGCCCACCTGGCCCGGGCCGACCGGATCGCCGACGACACCACCACCCTGCTCCTCAACGAGGACGGCTTCCTGCCGGTCAGTCGCCGCGGCCACGGAAGGGTGCTCGTCGTCGGCGCCGACCCGGCCTCCCCGTCCGGCACGACGGGGCCGCCGACCACCACCCTGGCGGCCGAGTTCACCGCGCTCGGGTTCACCGCCACCGCGCTCTCCACCGGGATCACCCCGACGGCGGCGAGGATCGGGGATGCGGTGGCGGCGGCGGCAGGCAAGGACCTGGTCGTCGTCGGCACGTACAACGTCTCGGCGACCAGCCCGCAGCGCACCCTCGTCGACCGGCTCGTGGCGACCGGGGTGCCGGTCGTGACGGTCGCGATCCGCAACCCGTACGACATCGCCCAGCTCACCGGGCAGCGGGCCACGCTCGCCGCGTACTCCTGGACCGATGTCGAACTGCGGGCCGCGGTCCGGGTGATCGCCGGTCACGCCCGGCCGCGCGGCCGCCTCCCCGTCCCCGTGCAGCGGGCGGACGACCCGACCCGCGTGCTGTACCCGGTCGGCCACGGCCTGTCGTACACGCGACACGCGGGCTGAGCGGAACGGGTTGGCGGAACGGGCTGTGCCCGGCGGCCGTGGGACCGCCGGGCACAGCCCGTACTTCTTTTGTGCGCGCCTGACGGAGCTACGGGCGCAGCCCGTGCTCCCGGTTCAGCTCCTCGTCCGTCGGCTTGTCGAGACGGGCGTCGAAGCGGGCCAGCGGCTGACCGGCCGCGGCCGTCGGGGCGTCGACCCCGGCCCACGCCAGGATGCGGGCGGTGGCCTTGGTGCGCTCGGCCTCGACGAGACCGGCGACCTGGGCGCCGTGGTTGGCGCCGGGGGCCGTGAAGACGTAGCTGTCACGGGCGCCCTTGCCGAGGTGGAACGGCTCGGCACCCCACGGGTCGTTGCCTCCGTAGACGAAGAGCATCTGGTGGGCGTTGGTGCGCACCCAACGGTCGACGTCGTTCATGACCCACGGCTTGAACGTCATCGGGATCTCGCGCGGCACGAAGTTCCGCGCGGGCTGGTAGCCGTACCGGGTCAGGCCCTTGAGGTGCGGCAGCTTGATGCTGGGCGAGCCGAGTTCGGTGGCCGCCTGGTAGTAGTACGGGGTGTACCCCTCCAGGCCCTGGTCGGTGTAGTTGGCCCAGCCGGAGTAGGCGTCGATCGTCTCGTAGACGGTGTCGTCGCTCGCGGTGGCCGCGTCCGGCACGTCGGCGCAGACGTCCTGGCCGTAGTACTGCCAGAAGCCCCAGACGAAGTCGAGGACGACGGCCTCGTACGCCTTGTCGACCGTGCCGACGGTGTGGAAGGTGGAGCCGTCGGCGTCGGCCCGCTCCTTGAACTTCTGCTGCAGCGGCACGCGGCGGACCAGCGCCTCGCGCTGCATCGCGTTGAGCCGGTCGCGGCACTCCTTGGTCCCGACGGTCTCGAAGAACCGGTCGTACGCCGAGTCCTCCTTCTCGACCACGTCGTTGGGCGCCACGTAGGCGACGACGCCGTCCATGTCACGGGGGTAGTGGCGCTCGTAGTACGTCGCCGTCATCCCGCCCTTGGAGGCGCCGGTGGAGAGCCACTTCTTGCCGTAGATCTTCTTCAGCGCGGTGAAGATGCGGTGCTGGTCGCTCGCGGCCTGCCAGATGTCCAGCTTGGACCAGTCGGCGGGCTGCGGCCGGGACGGCGTGAAGAACCGGTACTCCATGGAGACCTGGTTGCCGTCGATGATCCGGGTGGGCTCGCGGCGGCTGGGGGTGGTGCTCAGTCCGTAGCCGCTGGTGTGGAAGACGGTCGGCCGGTCGGTGTCCTTGTGGAGCAGCGAGAGCCGCTGCTTGAACGTGCCCTTCCACGGACGGTGGTGGTCCACCGGCTGGGTGTACTCGAGGATGAAGAAGCGGTAGCCGGCGTACGGCTTCTCCTCGATCAGGCTCATCCCGGGGATCGCCAGGATGCGGTCCTTGATGTCCGTACCGACGGCGCTGTCCGCGACGGCGGTCGGGCTGCCGGAGGCCGGCTCGGCGGCGGTAGCCGCACCACTCGCCCCGACGGTGCCTATGAGCACCGTGAGCGACATCAGCCATCTCAGCGACTTGCGCATTCACCCTCCCCTTGGTTCACAACGGTGTCCGCGAACCTAGCGGGGTCAACGTGGGTGCCGCCAGACCCAGTTGCCCCTTACCCGCGCTCAGGGCCGGACGCGCCGACCGGTAGGGGTGCTTCCACATGCGGATGTATCCATCACCTAAACTCCCGCAGGCCATGTGCATGGCAATACACGGGAGGATCCGTATGACGAGGAGTTACAGGGTGAGGGCGATGGTGGCCCTCATGGCGACCGTCGCCGCGTCCCTGCTGGTGACGGCGGCACCGGCGCAGGCCGCCGCGGACCCCGGTCTCGAACTGGGCAACTTCGAGCTGCGCCCGCTCTCCAACAAGGCGGAGCTCAAGGGCCGGATCGACAAGCTGAACACCGACCTGCCCAACATCGGCGTGAACTCGCTGCTGCAGCAGGCGCAGACGACCGGCCGCACGGGCACGTGGAGCAACGGCGTCTGCAACCCGAAGGCCGTCCAGGCCGGCACGACCCCGCAGGGCTTCTCCAAGAGCTTCTGCTTCGACAGCGCCGACAACGGCGACAAGGACACCTCCGAGTGGTGGCCGCAGGGCGTCACCAGCGTCGCCGACGCCGACGAGGACCAGATCTGGGGCGACCCGGAGGCCGGGTGGAACCCGGCGGACCACAAGCCGATGATGGTCACCTGGTACAACAAGGACGACTGGAACGGCGACAAGAAGGCGGACGACGTCGACGCCGGCGGCACGAACACCGAGCGCAAGGGTGTCCGCGTCTCCTTCATCGACTCCAGCACCGGGAAGTACGCGCACGTCCTGCTGGTCTACCCGTTCATCAACGACTCGGGCAACGCCAGCTACATGAGCGTGCGCACCTCGCAGCACTACTCGACGAGTACGAAGCAGTACGGTTCGCTGCACGCCGGCGGCATGGTCTGGTACGGCTACTACCTGTACGTGGCGGACACCAACCGCGGCTTCCGGGTCTTCGACCTGCGCAACATCATCGACCTCGGGGCCCTGCCCGCCGACAAGTGGGGGAAGGACAAGAACTCCATCGGCCGGCAGGACGGCGTCTACCACGCCCACGGCTACCGCTACATCCTTCCGCAGAGCGACGGCTGGACCAACTCCGCCTGCGACACCGTCGAGCCGCCGCCCGGCACGCCGTGCGACATGCAGGACGAGGAGAAGACCTGCACCGCCAAGGACGTCACGCCGAAGACCAGCTACGCCAGCCTCGACCGCAGCAGCGCCGTGCGGCACATCACCACGGGTGAGTGGTGCGAGAAGGCGGAGGTCACCGACGCGTACACGACCGGCCGGGTCATCCGCTGGCCGATGAACACCAGCGGCGGCACTCCGGCCCTGAACGGCTACGGATACTGGGCGGCCGACTCGGCCTACCGCGTTCCCTTCCTGTCCTCGGAGCCGGACAACGGCGGGATCCAGGGCGGAGCCGTCATCAACGGCACGTACTACCTCAGCCAGAGCAGGGGATCGGCGAACGGCAGGGTGATCGTCGCCAGACCCGACGCCGCGACGGGGAAGCTCGTCGAGACCTCGCCCCGCCGGACGTCCGCGATCGGGGTCGAGGACTTCTCCGTCTGGCCCGGGACGACCGACCGGATCTGGACGGTCACCGAACATCCGGAGCAGCGGATGCTGTTCGCCATCACCCCCTAGGCATCGACCCGTAGAAGCGGGTGACGGACCCTCTCCCCGTCACACGGCGCCCGCGCCGGCCTCGGCCGGCCGGGCGCCTTCGCGTACGGGCGTGCGGGCGTGCGGGCGTGCGGGCGTGCGGGCGTGCGGGCGTGCGGGCGGGCAGGCGTACAGGCACGCCCGCATCCGCCCGTTCACGCGTCGGTCAGCACAGCACCCAGCCCGTCGACGCGCTCGTGCCGGCGACGGTCCCGGTCGCGCGGACGCAGCGGTTGAGGGCGTGCACGGTGACCGGGCCCGCCTGGCGGGTGAAGCGACCGCTGTCGACGGCCGGGCGGCCGCCGCGGGGCTGGAGGGCGACGGACATCGCCCGGCGCGCGCCCGGGTTCTTGGCGACGGTGACGGCGCAGACGTACTGCCGGCTGCGGTAGAGCCGCAGCTCGCCGGTGGCGAAGGCGACGGTCTTGCTGGGCCGGCCCACGCAGAGCGAGGCGGCGTCGGCGTTCGCGACGCCCGGCCCGGCGAGGGTGAGGGAGCCGACGGTGAGCAGCACCGCCAGCAGATGGCCGAGCAGCCGCCGGCCCCGCGCGGTCACGCCGATCCCATCGAACATCCGTATCCCCTCCCGACTCCGTGCCGTACATGCGTACGACGCAGGAGACGCCCGGGCGGTTGCCTCCGCGGCCGTCCGTCAGACCACCCGCGCGGGCTCCTCCTCGCCGATGAAGGCGCGCCACAGCTGCGCGTACCGGCCGTCCCGGGCGAGGAGCTCGTCGTGGGTGCCGTCCTCCGCGACGCGGCCGTCGGCCATCAGGACCACCCGGTCCGCGCGGGCGGCCGTGGTGAGCCGGTGGGCCACGACCAGCGTGGTGCGGCGGCCGGCGAGCCGGTCGGTGGCCTGGTTGACCTGGGCCTCGGTGGCCAGGTCGAGCGCGGCGGTGGCCTCGTCGAGGAGCAGGACGTCCGGGTCGACGAGCTCGGCGCGGGCCAGGGCGATCAGCTGGCGCTGACCGGCGGAGAGGTTACGGCCGCGCTCGGCGACCTCGTGGAGGTAGCCGCCGTCCAGGGTCGCGATCATGTCGTGCGCGCCGACCGCGCGGGCCGCCGCCTCGACCTCGGCGTCGCTCGCGTCGGGGCGGCCGTAGGCGATGGCGTCGCGGATCGTCCCGGCGAAGAGGTACGCCTCCTGCGGGACGACGCCGAGCCGGTGGCGGTACGCGGTGAGGTCCAGGTCCTTGAGGTCGGCGCCGTCGGCGGTGACCCGGCCGGAGGTGGGGTCGTAGAACCGGGCGACGAGCTTGACCAGGGTGGACTTCCCGGCGCCGGTCTCGCCGACGAAGGCGACGGTCTGCCCGGCGGGGATGAGCAGGTCGATGCCGGAGAGCGCCTCCTCCTCCTCGCCGTACGCGAAGGACACGTCCTCGAAGGCGATCTCGCCGCGCAGCGACAGGACGTCCAGCGGGGCGTCGGCCTGCGCCGTCGACGTGGGCTCCTGGAGCAGTTCCTGCATGCGCCCGAGCGAGACGGTCGCCTGCTGGTAGCCG
Organism: Streptomyces sp. NPDC090127; assembly: GCF_044746945.1. Taxonomy (NCBI): domain Bacteria; kingdom Bacillati; phylum Actinomycetota; class Actinomycetes; order Kitasatosporales; family Streptomycetaceae; genus Streptomyces; species Streptomyces sp. NPDC090127. The sequence goes on from NZ_JBIVDE010000006.1 coordinate 359,586, forward strand.
TCGAAGACCTGGGAGAGCTGCTGGACGGGCGCGAAGAAGAGGTCGATGTAGAGGAGGTACGCGACCAGGGCGCCGGTCGTCAGCGTGCCGGCCTCGATGCGGTTCGCGCCGACGATCATCACGGCGGCGGCGGCCACGGAGGACAGCAGCGTGACGAAGGGGAAGTAGATCGAGATCAGCCACTGGCCGCGGACGCGGGCCTGGCGGTACTCGTCGCTGCGGGCCGCGAACCGGGCGGCGCCGGAGCGCTCGCGACGGAAGGCCTGGACGATGCGGAGGCCGGAGACCGACTCCTGGAGGTCGGCGTTGACGACGCTGATCCGCTCACGCGCCAGCTCGTACGCCTTCACGCTGGAGCGGCGGAAGAAGTACGTGGCGACGGCGAGGACCGGGAGCGTCGCGAAGACGACCAGGGCGAGCTGGAGGTCGAGCACGAGCAGCGCGCCCATGATCCCGAAGAAGGTCGTGACGGAGACGAACGCGGTGACGAGACCGGTCTGGAGGAACGTCGACAGGGCGTCCACGTCCGTCGTCATCCGGGTCATGATCCGGCCGGTCAGCTCGCGCTCGTAGTAGTCCAGGCCGAGCCGCTGGAGCTGGGCGAAGATCTTCAGACGCAGGGCGTAGAGGACGCGCTCGCCGGTGCGGCCGGTCATCTTGATCTCGGCGGTCTGGGCGAACCACTGCACGACCACGGTCAGCAGGGCGAGCGCGGAGGCGGCCCAGACGGCGCCCATGGCGAGCTTGTTCACGCCGTCGTCGATGCCGTGCCGGATCAGGATCGGCAGCAGCAGGCCCATGCCGGCGTCGACGGCGACGAGGCCGAGGCTGATGAGGAGCGGGGTGCGGAAGCCGCGCAGCAGCCTGCGCAGTCCGTACGACTCCTCGGGGGTGACCGCGCGCGCCTCGTCGACGTCGGGGATGTCGGTGGCGGGCGGCAGCGCCTCGACGGCGGCGAGGAGTTCGGGGGTGGCCCCGGGGGCCTGGGACTCCTCGGCGGGGGTCTCCTCCCGCACCCAGAGGGTGGGGGTGATGCCGCGTTCGGCGTCGAACTCGGCGTCGAGCTCGGCGCGCAGGCTGCGGTCCTCGGGCAGCTCGACGGGGACGGTGTGGCCGGGCGAGACGCCGCCGAGCTCGTCGGGGTCGGTCAGCAGCCGCCGGTAGAGCGGGGAGCGGCGCTCCAGCTCCTCGTGGGTGCCGATGTCGGAGAGCCGGCCGTCGTCGAGGACGGCGATCCGGTCGGCGAGGCCGAGGGTGGAGCGGCGGTGGGCGATCAGGAGGGTGGTGCGGCCGGCCATCACGGAGGCGAGGGCCTCGTGGATCTCGTGCTCGACGCGCGCGTCGACGGCGGAGGTGGCGTCGTCGAGGAGGAGCAGCCGGGGGTCGGTGAGGATGGCGCGGGCGAGCGCGACGCGCTGGCGCTGGCCGCCGGAGAGGGTCAGGCCGTGCTCGCCGACCTTGGTGTCGTAGCCCTCGGGCAGCTCGGCGATGAAACGGTCCGCCTGGGCGGCGCGGGCGGCGGTCTCGATCTGCTCCTGGGTGGCGTCCGGGTGGCCGTACGCGATGTTGGCGCGGACGGTGTCGGAGAAGAGGAAGCTGTCCTCGGGGACGAGCCCGATGGCGGCGCGCAGGGAGTCGAGGGTCAGCTCGCGCACGTCGTGGCCGCCGACGAGGACGGCGCCGTGGTCGACGTCGTAGAAGCGCGGCAGGAGCAGGGAGACGGTGGACTTGCCGGAGCCGGACGCGCCGACGACGGCGACGGTCTCGCCGGCCCGGATCTCCAGGGAGAAGCCGTCGAGGACGGGCCGGTCCGTGTCGTAGCCGAAGCGCACGTCGTCGAACTCGACGGTCGCCTCGGCGTCCGCCGGCAGCTCCTTCGTGCCGTCCTCGATGACCGGCTCGGTGTCGATGAGCTCCAGGACCCGGTCGACGCCGGCGCGGGCCTGCTGGCCGACGGTGAGGACCATCGCGAGCATCCGGACCGGGCCGATGAGGGAGGCGAGGTAGGCGGAGAAGGCGACGAAGGTGCCGAGGGTGATCTCGCCGCGGGTGGCGAGCCAGCCGCCGAGGGCGAGGACGGCGACCTGTCCGAGGGCGGGCACGGACTGGAGGGCGGGGGTGTAGCGGGCGTTCAGCCGGATGGTGCGCAGGCGGCCCGCGAAGAGCTTGCGGCTGGCGTCCCGGATCTTCCCGGTCTCCTGGTCCTCCTGCCCGAAGCCCTTGACGACACGGACGCCGGTCACGGACCCGTCGACGACCCCGGCGACGGCGGCGGCCTGCGCCTGGGCGTACCAGGTGGCGGGGTGCAGGCGGGTGCGGCTCCGCTTGGCGATGAACCAGAGGGCGGGGGCGACGGCGAGGGCGACGGCGGTGAGGGGGAGGGAGAGCCAGGCCATGACGGCCAGCGAGATCAGGAAGAGCAGGATGTTCCCGATCGTCATCGGGAGCATGAAGAGCAGGCCCTGGATGAGCTGGAGGTCGCTGGTGGCGCGCCCGACGACCTGCCCGGTGGACAGCTCGTCCTGGCGGCGGCCGTCGAGCCGGGTGATGGTGCCGTACATCTCGGTACGGAGGTCGTGCTGGACGTCGAGGGCGAGCCGCCCGCCGTAGTAGCGGCGGACGTAGGTGAGGACGTAGACGACGAGGGCGGCGGCGATGAGGAGGCCGGTCCAGACGGTGAGGGACCGGGTCTTCGCGCCGATGACGTCGTCGATGATCACCTTGGTGATGAGCGGCACGAGCGCGAGCACGGCCATCCCGGCGAGGGAGGACCCGAGGGCGAGGACGACGTTGGCCTTGTACCGCCAGGCATACCCGGCGAGCCTGCGCGCCCACCCCTGCTCTTCTCGCCCAGCCGCGGCCACGTGATGCCTCCCGTTCGTCCTGCTCTACCGGAAGGCTCCAACACGCCTGGGGTGCGATTTCATCCCGCCGCAACGTTCGGCGCCCGAAGACCGGTCGCTGGTCCTAGGACCCCGGAGGCGGCGACGCCCGCGCCTACGCCCCCCGCACCCAGAACGGGGGCTGGGGTGCGGGGACGGTCGCGGCGCTCGGGCCGGGACGGCCCAGGACGCGGAACGGTCCGACTCAGAGGTGCGTCGGTTCGAACATGTGGAGGAGGGCCGGGAGGACCACGACCGACGGGCCCGGGGTCGCGAGGGACTTCGTGAGGTCGGCCGTGAGGGTTTCCGGGGTCGTCGTGAGGGCCGGGACGCCGAAGGACTCGGCCAGGGCCACGAAGTCCGGGCGGGCCAGTTCGGTGGCCGTGGCCTCGCCGAAGGCGTCCGTCATGTACTCGCGCAGGATGCCGTAGCCGCCGTCGTCGACGATCAGCCACGTCACGTTCGAGCCGTACTGCTTGGCCGTGGCCAGTTCCGCGATCGAGTACATCGCGCCGCCGTCGCCCGAGACCGCGAGGACCGGGCGGGTCGGGTCGGCCGCCGCCGCGCCGAGGGCGGCCGGGAAGCCGTAGCCGAGGCCGCCGGCGCCCTGCGCCGAGTGCATGGTGTTCGGGTGGCGCGGGTCGAAGGCGGACCAGGCCCAGTACGCCAGGATCGTCATGTCCCAGAAGCTCGGCGAGTCGTCCGGCAGCGCCTCCCGTACCGAGGCCACGATCCGCTGCTCCAGGCCGAGGTCCTGCGCCGCGATCCGGTCCCTGACCTTCGTCAGGACGGCCCGTACCCGGTCCGGTGCCGTCGCGTCCTGACGTACCGGAACCGTCTCCAGGAGCGCCTGGAGCGCCAGCCGGGCGTCCGCGTGGATGCCGAGCGCCGGGTGGTTGGACTCCAGCTTGCCCGCGTCCGCCTCGATCTGGATCACCCGGCCGCGCGGCGCGAAGGTGTGGTAGTTCGACGACAGCTCGCCGAGCCCCGAGCCGACCACCAGCAGGACGTCCGCGTCCTCCAGGAAGTCGGTGGTGTGCCGGTCCTCCAGCCAGGACTGGAGCGACAGCGGGTGCTCCCACGGGAAGGCGCCCTTGCCGCCGAAGGTGGTGACCACCGGCGCCGCGATCCGCTCCGCGAGCGCGCGCAGCTTGCCGGTGGCGTCGGAGCGCACGACCCCGCCGCCCGCGATGATCGCCGGCCGCTCGGCGTTCGCCAGCAGGTGCGCCGCCACCGCCGTCAGCTCGGGGCGCGGGACGACCTCCTCGGGTGTCGCGTCCATCGCCGTGACGACGGGCAGGCGCGTCTCCGCCAGCAGCACGTCCTGCGGGATCTCCACCCAGACCGGCCCGTGCGGGGCGGTCAGCGCCGACTCCCAGGCCGCCGCGATCGCGGACGGGATCTGCGACTGCGTACGGACCGTGTGCACGGACTTCACGATGTCCCGGAAGGACGCCTGCTGGTCGCGCAGCTCGTGCAGGTACCCGTGCCGGCCGCCGCCGAGCCCGGCCGCCGGGATCTGGCTGCCGATGGCGAGGACCGGCGCGGAGGCGGCCGCCGCCTCCTGGAGCGCGGCGAGCGACATCAGCGCGCCGGGGCCGGTGGAGAGCAGCAGCGGGGCCGCCTCGCCGGTCATCCGGCCGTACGCGTCGGCGGCGAACCCCGCGTTGTTCTCGACGCGCAGTCCGACGTACGTGAGCGAGGAGCGGCGCAGCGCGTCGAACATGCCGAGCGCGTGCTGGCCGGGGAGCCCGAAGACGGTGGTCGCGCCGAGGCCGGTGAGGGTCTCGACGACGAGGTCACCGCCGTTGCGCCCGGCGGGCGGGTTCAGCGCGGCGGCGGTCTGCGCCTCGGTGGGGCGCAGGACGAGGTCGTGGTCGTGGGTCATGGCGGGTCCCCAGGTAGTGCTCGGTCGGTCGGGTGCGGGCGGCCGGTGGTCGGACGGTGCCCGGACGTGCCGTCCCGGCGGCACGGGTGGGCACCGTCCGACCCGGTGTCACTGCGCCGCGCGGCTCTCCGCGATCTGGCGGCTCATGATCGTGGTCAGTTCGTACGCCGTGTGCGACGCCGCGACCGCGGTGATCTCCGCGTGGTCGTAGGCCGGGGCGACCTCCACCACGTCCGCCGAGACCAGGTTGCAGGAGGACAGGCCGCGCAGGATCTCCAGGAGCTCGCGCGAGGTCATGCCGCCGGCCTCCGGGGTGCCGGTGCCGGGGGCGTGGGCCGGGTCGAGGCAGTCGATGTCGATGGAGATGTAGAGCGGGCGGTCGCCGATGCGCTGGCGCAGCTGGTCGGCGACCTCGTCGGCGCCGCGGCGGTAGATGTCCGCCGAGGTGACGATGCCGAAGCCCATCTTCTCGTCGTCGGTCAGGTCCTGCTTGCCGTACAGCGGGCCGCGCGTGCCGACGTGCGAGAGCGCCTCGGTGTCGAGGATGCCCTCCTCGACGGCGCGGCGGAACGGGGTGCCGTGGGTGTACTCGGCGCCGAAGTACGTGTCCCAGGTGTCGAGGTGCGCGTCGAAGTGGAGCAGCGCGACCGGGCCGTGCTTCTTGGCGACGGAGCGCAGCAGCGGCAGCGCGATGGTGTGGTCGCCGCCCAGGGTCATCATCCGCGCGCCCGAGGAGAGCAGGTCGTCGGCGGCGGCCTCGATCGTCTCGACGGCCTCGTTGATGTTGAACGGGTTGGCGGCGATGTCACCGGCGTCCGCGACCTGCGCCAGGGCGAACGGCGAGGCGTCCTGCGCCGGGTTGTACGGGCGCAGCAGGCGGGAGGCCTCGCGGATGGCGTTGCCGCCGAAGCGGGCGCCGGGGCGGTAGGAGACACCGCTGTCGAAGGGGACGCCGACCACGGCGATGTCGGTGGTGCCGACCTCGTCGAGTCGCGGCAGCCGGGCGAACGTCGCGGGGCCGGCGTACCGCGGGATGCGGGACGAGTCGGTCGGGCCGCGGAAGGCGTTCTGGTCGCTGCTGCTCATGGTCGGGTCCTCCTGGGTGTGTCGGTGGTGTCCGGCCGGGGTCCGAGGGTCGTCTCGGGCCCCGGCCGGGAGTCTGCGGTCCGTCAGCCGGTCGCCGGCGCCGGCACGGTCTCCGGCGTCGTCGGGTCGGCCTCGGGGGTGTCCTGGCCCGCCAGCCGGGCTCGCCAGTTCGCGAGCACGGCGGCGTCCGTCGGGCGGGTCGCCAGGGAAACGATCACATATGCGGCGAGCGAGGCCAACAATCCGTAGTAAACAGGCTCATTTGCCAGGATTCCGTAAGCCCACATCAGGCCAATGACGGAGAGGCCGCCGACGGTGACCGCGGCCAGCGCGCCCTGGACGGTGCCCCGGCGCCACAGCAGGCCGCCGAGGATCGGCACGAGCAGGCCGCCGACCAGCAGGTTGTAGGCGACGGTCAGCGCCTGCACGACGTCGTTGAGGGCGATGGCGATGGCGATCGTGGCGATGCCCATGAGGAGGATGAAGAGCCGGTTCCCCTTCACCTCGTCGTGGTCGTTCCCGCCGGAGCCCTTGTCGGTCAGCCCGCGCAGCCGCGACCAGATGTCGTTGTTGGCGACGGTGGCGCAGGCGATCAGCGCGCCGGAGGAGGTGGACATCACGGCGGCGAGCGCGGCGGCGAGGACCAGGCCCCGCACACCCATCGGCAGCTCGTCCTTGACGATGGTCGCGAAGGCGTCGTCGGCGCTGGGCAGCTTCGGGTAGAGCACCTTGGCGGCGGTGCCGATGACGGCGCCGGCCAGGGCGTAGACGAGACAGTACGTACCGGCGACGGTGCCGCCCCACTTGGCGACCTTGTCGGTCCGGGCGGTGAAGACCCGCTGCCAGATGTCCTGGCCGATGAGCATGCCGAAGGTGTAGATCAGCACGTACGTGAAGATCGTCTCGCCGCCGATGCCGAGCGGCGCGAAGTACTCGGTGGGCAGCTGGGCCTTCATCTCGGCGAAGCCGCCGGCCTTGATCACGGCGATCGGCAGCAGCAGGATCAGCACGCCGATGGTCTTCACCACGAACTGCACCATGTCGGTGAGCGTGATCGACCACATGCCGCCGAGCGTCGAGTAGGCGACGACGATGGCGCCGCCGAGGACGATCGCGAGGGTGCGCGGCAGGTCGAAGAGGACGTCGAAGATCGTGGCGTACGCGATGGTCGAGGTGACCGCGAGCATCAGCGTGTACGCCCACATGACCACGCCCGAGATGACGCCGGCCTTGCCGCCGTAGCGCAGGTCGAGCATCTCGGAGACGGTGTAGACCTTCAGCCGGGCGATCCGGGCCGAGAAGAAGACGGAGAGGGCCAGCAGGCCGAGGCCGATGGCGAAGACCATCCACGCGCCCGAGAGGCCGTACTTGTAGCCGAGGCCCACACCACCGATCGTGGACGCACCGCCGAGGACGATGGCGGCCATGGTCCCGGAGTACATCCAGGGGCCGAGCCGGCGGCCCGCGACCAGGAACTCGCTCTTGGACTTGGCGCGGCGCATGCCCCACCAGCCCATGGCGAGCATGCCGGCCAAATACAGGACGATCACTGTGTAGTCGACGGCCATGGGGCCCTCCCTCGTGCGTTCGGTGGCGTGTCGTGCGGGTGGAGTGACTCCAGTGACTGATCGCGAGGACATCCGCCCGTACCCGCGGCCGCTGGATGGCACGAGGTTAGGTGGCCGGAAAGCGACGATGAAGCGTAAGTTTCATCCACTGTTCACGCGGCGCGATGTACGAAAGGTCCATAGCGATGCCCGCCCAGGAGCCCACGTCCGCACCACCCGCCCCGCCCGCCCCGCCGGTCTCCCTTGCCGCGCTGCTGGGCCGGAAGGACCTCGGGCTCCGGCTGCTCGCCGGCCCGGACGACGCCGCCGTCCACTGGGTGCACACCTCGGAGATGGCCGACCCGTACCCGTACCTGCTCGGCGGCGAGCTGCTGATGACGGCGGGCGTGCAGCTCGCCCACCCGGCGCAGTACGTCGAACGGGTCGTGGCGGCCGGGGCGGCGGCGCTCGGCTTCGGCGTCACGCCGGTGTACGACACCGTGCCCGCGGACCTGGTCGCCGCGTGCGAGCGGCACGGGCTCCCGCTGCTCGAAGTACCCCCGCACACACCGTTCACCGCGGTCGCCCGGGCCGTCTGGCGGCTGATGGCGGAGGCCCGCCACCGGGAGCTGCGGCGGGTGACCGAGGCCCAGCAGTCGCTGGCGTCGGCGGCCGCCCGGCCCGCGCCGGTCCCGGCCGTCCTCGGGGCGCTCGCGTCCCGGCTCGGCGGGCGCGCGGTGCTCTACGCGGCGGACGGCACGCCGTACGCGGCGGCGGGCCGCGAGCTGCCGGACGAGGTGTCCCGGGCCCTCGTCGACCTGGCGGGCGTGGTGGGCCCCCGGCCCGGCGGCCCGGCCACGGCGAGCGGCGAGGGCGCGGGGCTGCGCCTCGCCGCGTACGCGCTGGGCGGCGGCGACGGACTGACCCTCGGGGTCGCGACGGAGAGCCGGGAGCCCGGGGACCACACGATCGCGGGCGTCGCCGTCGTCCTGCTCTCCCTGCTCACGGCCCCGCACCGGGGCGCCGACGTCTCGGCCCGCGACACGGCCCTGGTCCGCCTGCTCCTCGGCGCCGGGGCGGAGGAGGCGGCGGGGACGCTCGGCCCGGGCCCCTGGACGGTCGTCCACGCCCGGGGCGGCGACGGCACCCCCTTCGCGGCCGCGAGCCTGGCGGCCGCGCTGGGGACACCCCTGGTGGACGCGGGCGGCGGCGCGGGCCGCCCCGGCCGGGGCGCGAACGGGAGCGGTGGCCCCGGCGGGGGCGCGGAGGGGAGCGGTGGCCCCGGTCGGGGCGCGGAGGGGAGCGGTGGCCCCGGTCGGGGCGCGGACGGGAGCCGTGGTCCCGGCGGGGCCCCCGACGTGGACGCGGGCGGCGGGCGGCCGGACGGCACCCCCGTGACCGTCCGGCTCCTGCTGCCCGCCTCCTCACCCGTGACCGCCCAGCCCGGCTGGACCCTCGGCGTCAGCGCCCCCGTCGAGGCCGGCGACCTCGCGGTCGGCGACGCCCAGGCCGCGCGGGCGCTGCGCCGCGCCGAGGCGGGCCGCACGGAGCTCGTACGCCACCGGCCCGCCGGGTTCGGCGGACTGATGGACGGGGCGGAGGCCACCGCGTACGCCCGGACCCTGCTCGCCCCCCTCGGCGAACCGCTCACCGAGACCCTGCGCACCTGGCTCTCGCTGCACGGCAACTGGGACCGCACGGCCGTCGCCCTGGAGATCCACCGCAACACCGTGCGCCAGCGCATCGGCCGTTGCGCCACGCTCCTCGGCGTGGACCTGGACGACGTGGACGTACGGATGGAGCTGTGGTTCGCCCTCGGCCGGCTGTGACGGCCGAGGGCGAACGCCGCGCGACGCTCAGGGCCAGAGCTTGTTGACGGCGGTCTTCGTCGTCGTGCGGAAGGCCGTCAGCGGAGCGTCCTCGACGTCGCCCATCTGACCCCAGCGGACGAGGGTCACGGTGCGGCCGTCGCGGCCGACGGAGAAGAGGTGGATGTCGGTGATGCCGATCTGCGGGTCGGCCGTGTCCAGGCTGTAGACCCAGGCACCCTCCTCGACGGCGAGCTTGCCGTGGGAGGCGCTGACGGCGTGCAGGCCCGGGTTCTGCTGCTCCAGCAGGGGCCCGCAGCCGGCGAGGGCCTTGCGGAGGGTGTCGACCAGCTTCACGGCGTCGGCCTCGGTGCGGGCGACGGTGGTGATCTGGACGCCGTTGGTGTCGAGCTCGGTGGTGAACTCGCGATAGCGGGTGTTCTGCGCCGGGATCTTGTACGGGGCGCAGAGGGCGCCGCCGTTCTCCGGGATGCCGGTGAAGACCTGGGTGGCGGTCCACGGCGTCGACGACGGCGGCATCTGGGAGGCGGCGAGGAAGGCGGGCTGGGCAGCGGCCTGCGCCGGGGCCGTGGCGAGGGCCGCGAGGCCCAGGGCGGCAGCGGCGCCGGTGGCGAGTGCGGTACGGAGCTTGTTCATGGTGGTGGATCCCCCGTCAGGTCGTTCGGTCAGTGCTCGACCAGCGTCGGACCGGGGGCCGTTGCTTGCAACGGTGACGCGCCCTCCACCCGTCCCGGAACCATCCCACCCCCACTGACGTGCAAGGACATGAAGCGTGGGACGCAGGTTCGAGGGGGATGGAATGCCGAAGGTCGCCGCCGTAGAGGAGTTCGCGCGGCTCGTGCGCGCGCTGAAGGCGCGGGACGGGCGCAGTTACGAGGCGCTGGGCCGGCGCCTGAGCGTCAGCGCGTCCACGCTCCACCGCTACTGCTCGGGCGCGACCGTCCCGGAGGGGTTCGCCGTGGTCGACCACCTCGCCCTGCTGTGCGGGGCGGACGAGGAGGAGCGGCGGGCCCTGGAGGCGGCCTGGAGCCGCGCCGACCGCACCCGTCGCCCTCCGGTGCCGGAGCCCGAGCCGACCCCGGAGCCCGCGTCCGAGCCCGAGCCCGGCCCGGAACCGAAGCCGACCCCGGAGCCCGAGCCGACCCCGGGGCCCGCGTCCGAACCCGAGCCCGAGCCGACCCCGGAGCCTGCGACCGAGCCCGCGTCCGAGCCCGAGCTGGAACCCGTGCACGCGCGCGTGCCGGGCCTCCCGTCCGAGCGGCGGAGGCGCCGGTGGGGGTGGTGGGGCCTGGTCGGCGGGACGCTGGCGGTCGTGGGGACGGTGACGCTCGGAGCCGTACTCCTGCCCGGGAAGACCCGGGAGCGGGCCGCCGAACCACCGGCGCCGCTGACGTGGACGGTCGCCTCGCACCTCTGGAAGAACGGGTGCGGGCACACCTACCTCGTGGAGCGGACGCCCCCTCCCCCGCCGGAGGCGGCCGACGCGCGGAGCTGGGCGGCGGCGCAGCGGGCCGTGGACGGCGGGGAGACGCTGGTGCGGGTGTCGGTGCAGGGGAAGGGCGCGGCGGCGGTGGTGCTCCAGGCGCTGCACGTGCGGGTGGTGGAGCGGGGCGCGCCGCTGCCGTGGGCCGCGTACCGGATGGACGACGGGTGCGGCGGGGCGGTGACGCCGCGCCGTTTCGAGGTGAACCTGGACCGGCCGCGACCGCTGGCGCGGGCGCTGGACGGGTACGACGCCTCCGGGGAGGAGGGCCGGACGCTCCCGGCGGTCTCCTTCCCGTACACGGTCAGCGCCGCCGAGCCGGAGGAGCTGCTGGTCTCGGCGGGGGCGGCGGGCTGCGACTGCCGCTGGTACCTGGAGCTGGAGTGGAGCTCGGAGGGGCGCCGGGGCACGGCCCGGATCGACGACGACGGCCGCCCGTTCCGTACGAGCGCGCCACGCGGGCCGGTCTTCGCGTACGACCCCGTCGGCCTCCGCTGGGCTCCCACCCCATGAGGGCGGACGGGACGCGGACGTGATGTGGGCAACCCTGCGCGCCCACCCCTGGACAGCTGTGAGAACCGATGGGTAACTTGACTGAGCAAGCGCTTAGACTTATGTCCAGGACTCCGAAGGAGGCGGCTCGTGCGCCGTACGGTATTCAACGAGGACCACGAGGCGTTCCGGGAGACCATCCGCGCCTTCATCGAGGCCGAGGTCGTCCCCGTCTACGACGAGTGGTTCGCCGCGGGCCAGGCGCCTCGCGAGTTCTACGACAAGCTCGGCGAGCTCGGCATCTTCGGCATCAACGTCCCCGAGGAGTTCGGCGGCGCGGGCCTGGACACCCACAAGTTCGAGGCCGTCCTCTACGAGGAGACCTCGCGCGCGGGCGTGCAGTTCGGCGGTTCCGGCGTGCACGTGCTGCTCGCCCTGCCGTACATCAAGATGCTCTCCACCGACGAGCAGAAGAAGCGCTACCTGCCGAAGTTCGTCACCGGCGAGGAGATGTGGGCGCTGGCGATGACCGAGCCGGGCACCGGCTCCGACGTCGCGGGCATGAAGACCACGGCCAAGCTCTCCGAGGACGGCACGCACTACGTCCTCAACGGCGCGAAGACCTTCATCACCGGCGGCGTCCACGCCGACCGCGTGATCGTCTGCGCCCGTACGTCCGCCCCGACGGCCGAGGACCGCCGCTTCGGCATCTCCCTCTTCGCCGTGGACACCAAGTCCGAGGGCTACTCCATCGGCCGCAAGCTGGACAAGCTGGGCCTGCGCACCTCCGACACCGCCGAACTGGCGTTCGTCGACGTGAAGGTGCCGGTCGAGGACCTCCTCGGCGAGGAAGGCAAGGGCTTCTCCTACCTCGGCCACAACCTGGCCTCCGAGCGCTGGGGCATCGCCTTCGGCGCCTACGCGCAGGCCAAGGCCGCCGTCCGGTTCGCCCAGCAGTACGTCACGGACCGCACGGTCTTCGGCAAGCCGGTCGCCTCCTTCCAGAACACGAAGTTCGAACTGGCCGCCTGCCAGGCCGAGGTGGACGCGGCCGAGGCCGTCGCCGACCGTGCCCTGGAGGCCCTGGACGCCGGCGAGCTGACCCCGGCCGAGGCCGCCAGCGCCAAGCTCTTCTGCACCGAGGTCGCGCACCGCGTCATCGACCGCTGCCTCCAGCTGCACGGCGGCTACGGCTACATGAACGAGTACCCGATCGCGCGGCTGTACGCCGACAACCGCGTCAACCGCATCTACGGCGGCACCAGCGAGATCATGAAGTCGATCATCGCGAAGTCGATGGGCCTGTAAGTGCCCGAGGCGCTCGACGCTCTGCTCGATCTGCTCGACCTGGAGCAGATCGAGCAGAACTACTTCCGGGGGCAGTCCCGTTCCGCCGTCGTCCCCCGCGTCTTCGGTGGCCAGGTGGCCGCCCAGGCGCTGGTGGCGGCGGGCCGGACGGTCCCCGCCGACCGTCTCGCCCACTCCCTGCACGCGTACTTCCTGCGTGCCGGGGACCCGGGCGCGCCGATCGTGTACACCGTGGACCGCATCCGCGACGGCCGCTCCTTCACCACCCGGAGGGTCGTCGCCGTCCAGCACGGGCAGCCGATCTTCCACCTCTCCGCGTCGTTCCAGACGTACGAGGAAGGGCTGGAGCACCAGTACGACATGCCCGCCGCGCCGGACCCGGAGTCCCTGCCGACGGCCGCCGAGATGCTGCCCCGGCACCTGCCGGCGGACGTCGCGGCCCGGCTCGTCGAGGCGCGGGCGGCGGTGGACCTGCGGTACGTCGACACCCCGCCCTGGGGTTCGGTCGGTGAGCCGCGCGAGCCGCGCTCGCAGGTCTGGTTCCGCACCAACGGCAAGCTGGCGGACGATCCTCTGCTGCACGTCTGCCTGGCGACGTACGTCTCCGACATGACGCTGCTCGACTCGGTGCTGCTCGCCCACGGGCGGGGCGGCTGGGCGGTCGGGGACGTCGTCGGGGCCTCGCTGGACCACGCGATGTGGTTCCACCGGCCGTTCCGGGCCGACGAATGGCTGCTGTACGACCAGGAGTCGCCGTCCGCGTCGGGCGGGCGGGGGCTCGGCCAGGCCCGGATCTACACGCAGGACGGTCAGCTGGCGATCTCCGTCATCCAGGAGGGTGTCGTTCGCGTTCCGCGCTGATGATCGGACATACCGTCCGACCATGGCACGCACCGACGACTCACGGAACGGCTCGGCGGCCGGCTCGCGGAACGGCGCGGCGAACGGCTCGGCGAACGACTCGGCGGACCGCTCGCAGAACGGCGAGAGCACCTTCACGGTGATCGTGGCGGCGGTGGCGAACCTCGGGATCGCCGCCGCCAAGGCCGTCGCGGGGATCGTCAGCGGATCGAGCGCGATGCTCTCCGAGGCGGCCCACTCCGTCGCCGACACCGTCACCGAGGTCATGCTGCTCACCGCGCTCAAGCGGAGCGAGAAGCCGGCCGACGAGGACCATCCGCTCGGCTACGCGAACGAGCGGTACGTCTGGGCGATGCTGGCCGCCGTCGCCACCTTCGTCGGCGGCGCGGTCTTCTCCTTCTACGACGGCATCCACACCCTCGTCCAGGGCGAGGAGGTCGGCGACCCGCTCCTGTCGTACATCGTGCTCGCCGTCGCCTTCGTCCTGGAGAGCTTCTCCCTGCGGACGGGCGTCCGGCAGGTCAGGGGCGAGGCGGAGCGCGCGCGAGCGCCCTTCGGCCGCTATCTGCGGCTCACCCCCGACACCACGGTCAAGGCCGTCGTGATGGAGGACTCCGCCGCCCTCGCCGGTCTGCTGCTGGCGGCGGGCGGCCTGCTCGGCGTCGAGCTCACCGGCGACAGCGTCTGGGACGGCGTCGCCTCGATCCTCATCGGCGCCCTGCTCGTCTACGTGGCCTGGGTGCTCGGCCGCTCCAACGCGGAGCTGCTGATCGGCCGTCCGGTGCCCCGGCGGATGCGGGCGGAGATCCGCGAGGAGCTGCTGTCGGTCCCGCACATCATCGACGTCCTGGACCTGACGACGCTGATCCAGGGCCCGCAGGAGGTCATGATCGCGGCGAAGGTCGACTTCCGTGACGTGTCCTCGGCGGAACAGGTCGAGTGGGCGTGCGAGGAGGCCGAGCAGCAGCTGCGGGAGCGCTTCCCGGCGATCCGCCGGGTCTACCTGGACCCGACACCCGGCCTGGGGCAGCGTCAGAGCAGGCCGGACGCGTCCAGCAGGTAGTCGGTGAGCGGCTCGTAGGAGCGGGGGTCGATCACGTGGTCGTCGAGCGGGATGGTGACCTCCATCGTGCCCTCGGCCTCGCCGATGAAGAGGGCGGGGTCGTTGCAGTCGGCGTAGCCGACGGAGTCGATCCCGCGCTGACCGGCGCGCCCGGCCCAGCCGTGGTCGGCGACGACGAGGTCCGGACGGGGCTCGCCCAGGGCCTCCAGGCCGTCCAGGATCGCGTTCATGGGCTCCGGCGAATGGGTGTGCCAGAGCGTCGCGCCCCGCTCGAAGACGGCCACGTCCGCGAACTGCACCACGTACCCCTCGTCGGCGGTGAGCCCGCCGGGGATCCGTACGATGTCGCAGCCCCGGGCCCGCAGCGCGGCGGCGACCCGGCTGTGGGCGTCGATCAGCGCGCCCGGATGGCCGGTCGCGAAGAGCACCCGCTGCTTCCCGGCGGCGGCCTTGCGCAGCCGGGCGGCGGCCCGGTCGAGGGCGTCGACGGTCAGCTCGGGGTCGATGGTGTCCTGCCCGATGCGGTGGGCGGGGTCGTCGTTCACCCCGCAGCGCTCGGCCATCACGGCGAGCACGTCCTGCTCGTCGGTCCACCGGTCGCCGAGCTCCAGACCGAGCCAGTAGTGCCGGTCGCCGTTGGCGAGCTTGCGGTAGTGGGAGAGGTTGTTGTCGCGCGGGGTGGCGACGTCTCCGGCGATCCGGGTCCGGACGAGGTGCTCGACGAGGGCGGGGCGACTGAGTATCGGCATGGTGCTCATTCTGCCGGGCCGCCGGGGCGACGGCCGCCCGTTTCCACCCCGTGGACCGGTGGCTACGCCTCCGCCAGCGCCCCGAACGCCCCGTGCGCCAGGCGCCTGAGCAGCTCCTCCATGGCCCCGCGCCCCAACGCGGCCAGGTGCGGAGTCGAGTTCAGCAGCCCGAAGACGGCGTGGACGGCCGCCCGGGCCTCCCCCTCGCCGGCCGCCGGGTACAGCTCCCGCACCGCCGTCACCCACAGCTCGACGTACTGCCGCTGGAGCTGGCGCACCCGCTTGCGGTCCTCGTCCTTGAGCCGGTCCAGCTCGCGGTCGTGCAGGGTGATCAGCGGCCGGTCGTCGAGCGCGAAGTCGATGTGCCCGTCGACGAGCGCGCGGAGCAGCGCCCCGGGGTCGCCGGCGGCGTCGCCGACCCGCAGCCGGCCGCCGTCCAGGAGCCGCTCGCTGATCCCGACGAGCAGCTCCGCGAGCATCGCGTCCTTGCCGGGGAAGTGGCGGTAGAGCCCGGGGCCGCTGATGCCGACCGCGGCTCCTATCTCGTCGACGCCCACGCCGTGGAAGCCGCGCTCGGCGAAGAGGCGAGCGGCCTCCTTGAGGATCTGCTCGCGTCGCGTGGGGGCGTCGGTCCTGGCGGTGGTGGTCATGAAGACGATTCTAGACAACCGGGTTAGCGCTCGTTAACCTGATCCCCATACGTTAACGCTCATTAACCGAGCAAGGGAGCTCGAGGGATGCAGCAGGCACCTGTGCTGACGAGCGCGGCGGACCCCGCGTCGGCGGCCTGGCAGGCCAACGAGGCGGCGCACGAGGAGCTGACCGCCGCGCTCCGCGCCAAGCTCGCGGCGGCCGCGCTCGGCGGCGGCGAGAAGGCCCGCGCCCGGCACACCGCGCGCGGCAAGCTGCTGCCGCGGGACCGCGTGGACACGCTCCTCGACCCGGGCTCCCCGTTCCTGGAGCTCGCCCCGCTCGCGGCGAACGGGATGTACGGCGACGCGGCACCGGCGGCCGGGGTCATCGCCGGCATCGGACGGGTCTCCGGCCGCGAGTGCGTGATCGTGGCGAACGACGCGACCGTCAAGGGCGGCACGTACTACCCGATGACGGTGAAGAAGCACCTGCGGGCCCAGGAGGTGGCGCTGGAGAATCGTCTCCCCTGCCTCTACCTGGTCGACTCGGGCGGCGCCTTCCTACCGATGCAGGACGAGGTCTTCCCCGACCGCGAGCACTTCGGCCGGATCTTCTACAACCAGGCGCGGATGTCCGGCGCCGGCATCCCCCAGATCGCGGCCGTCCTCGGCTCCTGCACGGCCGGCGGCGCGTACGTCCCGGCGATGAGCGACGAGGCCGTGATCGTACGGAACCAGGGCACGATCTTCCTCGGCGGACCGCCGCTGGTGAAGGCGGCGACCGGCGAGGTCGTCACCGCGGAGGAGCTGGGCGGCGGCGAGGTGCACTCCCGGACGTCCGGGGTCACCGACCACCTCGCCGAGGACGACGCGCACGCCCTGCGGATCGTCCGGAACATCGTCGCCACCCTCCCCGCCCGGGGCGCGCTGCCCTGGTCGGTCGAGCCGGTGGAGGAGCCGAAGGTGGACCCGGCGGGGCTCTACGGCGCGGTGCCGGTGGACTCCCGTACCCCCTACGACGTCCGCGAGGTCATCGCGCGGATCGTGGACGCCTCGCGCTTCCAGGAGTTCAAGGCGGAGTACGGGCAGACCCTGGTCACCGGCTTCGCCCGGATCCACGGCCACCCGGTCGGGATCGTCGCCAACAACGGCATCCTGTTCTCCGAGTCCGCCCAGAAGGGCGCGCACTTCATCGAGCTGTGCGACCAGCGCGGCATCCCGCTCCTCTTCCTGCAGAACATCTCGGGCTTCATGGTCGGCAAGGACTACGAGGCGGGCGGCATCGCCAAGCACGGCGCCAAGATGGTCACGGCGGTGGCGACCACGCGCGTGCCGAAGCTGACGGTGGTCGTCGGCGGCTCGTACGGCGCGGGCAACTACTCGATGTGCGGCCGGGCGTACTCCCCGCGCTTCCTGTGGATGTGGCCCAACGCCAAGATCTCGGTCATGGGCGGCGAGCAGGCGGCGTCCGTCCTCGCGACCGTCAAGCGGGACCAGCTCGGCGACGAGTGGAGCGCCGAGGACGAGGAGGCCTTCAAGGCCCCGATCCGCACGCAGTACGACACCCAGGGCAACGCCTACTACGCGACGGCGCGGCTCTGGGACGACGGGGTCATCGACCCCATGGAGACCCGCCAGGTGGTGGGCCTCGCCCTGACGGCCTGTGCCAACGCGCCCCTGGGTGAACCCCAGTTCGGCGTCTTCCGGATGTGAGGGAGTCCATGTTCGACACAGTGCTCGTCGCCAATCGCGGCGAGATCGCGGTCCGCGTCATCCGCACCCTCCGCGCGCTCGGCGTCCGCTCGGTGGCGGTCTACAGCGACGCGGACGCCGAGGCCCGTCACGTACGGGAGGCGGACACGGCGGTACGGATCGGCCCGCCGCCCGCCTCGGAGAGCTACCTCTCGGTCGAAGCCCTCCTCGACGCGGCCCGGCGCACGGGCGCGCAGGCGGTCCACCCCGGCTACGGCTTCCTCGCGGAGAACGCCGCCTTCGCGCAGGCGTGCGAGGACGCGGGCCTGACCTTCATCGGCCCCCCGGCGACCGCGATCGCGCTCATGGGCGACAAGATCCGGGCCAAGGAGACCGTGAAGGCGGCGGGCGTCCCCGTCGTCCCCGGCGCGGCCGACCCCGAACTGGAGGCGGCGGCGCGGGAACTGGGCGCGCCGGTGCTGCTGAAGCCGTCGGCCGGCGGCGGCGGCAAGGGCATGCGCCTGGTCCGCGACCTGTCGACGCTGACGGACGAGATCGCGTCGGCGCGTCGGGAGGCGCGGTCGTCCTTCGGCGACGACACGCTCCTGGTGGAGCGCTGGATCGACCGGCCGCGCCACATCGAGATCCAGGTCCTGGCGGACCGGCACGGCAACGTGGTGCACCTGGGCGAGCGCGAGTGCTCGCTCCAGCGCCGCCACCAGAAGATCATCGAGGAGGCCCCCAGCGTCCTGCTGACGCCCGAACTCCGGGCGTCGATGGGCGAGGCGGCGGTCGAGGCGGCCCGCTCCTGCGGCTACGTGGGCGCGGGCACGGTCGAGTTCATCGTGCCGGGCGAGGACCCGTCCTCGTACTACTTCATGGAGATGAACACCCGCCTCCAGGTGGAGCACCCGGTGACCGAGCTGATCACGGGCCTGGACCTGGTGGAGTGGCAGCTGCGGGTGGCGGCGGGCGAGAAGCTGCCGTTCGCCCAGCCGGACATCCGCCTCGACGGCTGGGCGATCGAGGCCCGGATCTGCGCGGAGGACCCGTCGCGCGGCTTCCTCCCGTCGGGCGGCACGATCCTCTCCCTGCACGAGCCCCAGGGCGACGGCGTCCGCACCGACTCGGGCCTGAGCGAGGGCACCGAGGTGGGCAGCCTCTACGACCCGATGCTCTCCAAGGTCATCGTCCACGCGAAGGACCGCCCCACCGCGCTGCGCCGGCTGCGCGCCGCCCTCGCGGACACCGTCACCCTCGGCGTCCAGACCAACGCCGGCTTCCTCCGCCGCCTGCTCGCCCACGAGTCGGTGGTGAGCGGCGACCTGGACACGGGCCTGGTCGAGCGGGACGCCGAGAGCCTGGTGCCCACGGGCGTGCCGGACGAGGTGTACGCGGCGGCTGCCGCCGTCCGGCTCGCCGCGCTGGCCCCCGCGCCCCGGGACGGCTGGACGGACCCGTACGCGGTGCCCAGCGGCTGGCGCATGGGCGGCCGTCCCGCGCCGCTGCCCTTCCCGCTGCGCGTGCCGGGGTGCGAACCCGTCATGGTCGAGGCACCGGCCGGTGCCCGCGTCACGGACACGTCGGTCACCGTCACGGTGGACGGCGTCGTCCACCACTTCCACCGCGGCGGCGCCTTCCTCGGCCGCGACGGCGACTCCTGGCACGTCCAGGACCACGACCCCGTCGCCGCCGCCCTCACCGGCGCCCGGCACGGCGGCGCCGACACGCTCGCCGCGCCCATGCCCGGGACCGTCACCGTCGTCAAGGTGGCCGTCGGGGACGAGGTCGTCGCCGGGCAGAGCCTGCTCGTCGTCGAGGCCATGAAGATGGAACACGTCATCTCCGCCCCGCACGCCGGCACCGTCACCGAGCTGGACGTCACCCCCGGCTCCACCGTCGCCATGGACCAGATCCTCGCCGTGGTGACCCCCAGGGAGGAATCATGACCACGGGCCTGCCGATGCGCGTGCCCGCCCCCGGGCTCCCCGACCGGGTCCGGATCCACGAGGTCGGCCCCCGCGACGGACTCCAGAACGAGAAGACCGTCGTCCCGACCGCCACGAAGGCCGAGTTCGTCCGGCGGCTCGCCGCCGCCGGCCTCTCCACCGTGGAGGCGACCAGCTTCGTCCACCCCACGTGGGTCCCCCAACTGGCGGACGCCGAGGCGCTGTTCCCGCTCCTCGCGGACGTCCCGGCCCGCCTCCCGGTCCTCGTGCCGAACGAACGCGGCCTCGACCGGGCACTCGCCCTCGGCGCCCGTGAGATCGCCGTCTTCGCCTCGGCCACCGAGTCCTTCGCGAAGGCCAACCTCAACCGGACCGTCGACGAGGCCCTCACCATGTTCGAGCCGGTCGTCACCCGCGCCATAGAGCAGGGCCTGCGCATCCGGGGCTACCTCTCCATGTGCTTCGGCGACCCGTGGGAGGGCGCCGTCCCCGTCGAGCAGGTCGTCCGCGTCACCAAGGCCCTCGCCGAGATGGGCTGCGACGAACTGAGCCTCGGCGACACCATCGGAGTCGCCACCCCGGGCCACGTCGAGGCACTGCTCCACGCGCTCACCGAGGCGGGCGTCCCGACGGCACGCCTGGCCGTCCACTTCCACGACACCTACGGTCAGGCCCTCTCCAACACCCTCGCCGCGCTCCGGCACGGCGTCACCACCGTCGACGCCTCCGCCGGCGGCCTCGGCGGCTGCCCCTACGCCAAGAGCGCCACGGGCAACCTCGCCACCGAGGACCTCGTGTGGATGCTCGACGGCCTCGGCATCGAGACCGGGGTCGACCTGGCCGCCCTCACCGCCACCAGCGTGTGGATGGCCGAACAACTGGGCCGACCGAGCCCCTCCCGTACCGTCCGCGCCCTCTCCCACAAGGAGTGACGTACCCATGTCCCTCGACCACCGTCTCTCCGAAGAGCACGAGGAACTCCGCCGCACGGTGGAGGAGTTCGCGCACGACGTCATCGCTCCGAAGATCGGCGACTACTACGAGCGCCACGAGTTCCCGTACGAGATCGTCCGCGAGATGGGCCGCATGGGCCTGTTCGGGCTGCCCTTCCCCGAGGAGTACGGCGGCATGGGCGGCGACTACCTCGCCCTCGGCATCGCCCTCGAAGAACTCGCCCGCGTCGACTCCTCCGTCGCCATCACCCTGGAGGCCGGCGTCTCGCTGGGCGCGATGCCGGTCTACCGCTTCGGCACCGAGGAGCAGAAGCAGGAGTGGCTCCCCCGGATGTGCTCGGGCGAGATCCTCGGCGCCTTCGGCCTCACCGAGCCCGGCGCGGGCAGCGACGCCGGCGGCACCCGCACCACCGCCGTCCGCGACGGCGACGACTGGGTCATCAACGGCTCGAAGTGCTTCATCACCAACTCCGGTACGGACATCACGGGGCTGGTCACCGTCACGGCCGTCACCGGCCGCAAGCCCGACGGCCGCCCCCTGATCTCCTCGATCATCGTCCCCTCCGGCACCCCCGGCTTCACGGTCGCCGCGCCCTACTCCAAGGTCGGCTGGAACGCCTCGGACACCCGCGAACTGTCCTTCGACAACGTCCGCGTGCCGGCCGCGAACCTGCTCGGCGACGAGGGCCGTGGGTACGCGCAGTTCCTCCGGATCCTGGACGAGGGCCGGATCGCCATCTCGGCGCTCGCGACCGGCCTGGCGCAGGGCTGTGTGGACGAGTCCGTGAAGTACGCGAAGGAACGTCACGCCTTCGGCCGCCCGATCGGCGACAACCAGGCCATCCAGTTCAAGATCGCGGACATGGAGATGCGCGCCCACATGGCCCGCATCGGCTGGCGCGACGCGGCCTCGCGGCTGGTGCTGGGCGAGCCGTTCAAGAAGGAGGCGGCGCTGGCGAAGCTGTACTCCTCCACGGTCGCGGTCGACAACGCCCGCGAGGCGACCCAGATCCACGGCGGCTACGGCTTCATGAACGAGTACCCGGTGGCCCGCATGTGGCGCGACTCCAAGATCCTGGAGATCGGCGAGGGCACGAGCGAGGTCCAACGCATGCTGATCGCCCGCGAACTGGGCCTGTCGGCGTGAGCTGAGCGGTAGGGGCGGGGGCGCGGGGCCCTGACGGGACCGGGCCCCGGGGCACCCCAGGGGGGCGCCCAACGGGCCGGGGCTCGGGGGACGCGCGGTCGAGAGCCGGGCGGCCCGGAGCCGGGCGGCCGGAAGCCGGGGCGGTTGGGAGCCGGGCGGCCGGAAGCGGGGGCG
>NZ_JBIVDE010000006.1:381418-541601 GCF_044746945.1 Streptomyces sp. NPDC090127
GGGCCCGGAGCCGGGCGGCCGGAAGCCGGGGCGGCCCGGAGCCGGGCGGCCGGAAGCCGGGGCGGCCCGGAGCCGGGCGGCCGGAAGCCGGGGCGGCCCGGAGCCGGGCGGCCGGAAGCCGGGGCGGTTGGGAGCCGGGCGGTCCGGAGCCGGGCGGTCCGGAGCCGGGCGGTCCGGAGCCGGGGCCTTGCGGGTCTCTGGCTTCCTGGGCGGTCGAGGCCCTGGGCCCGGTGAGTCTCTGGCTCGGCCGCCCTCGTTCCGAGTGTGGCGGGTTCCACCGGCGCCTCAAGGGCGCTCCTTCGTCGCGTCGCTTCGCGATGGCCTGACGGCCACCCTTGACCCGCCGCCTCCACCCGCCTTTTCACACTCGGAGGGCGGCCGGGGGGCGTGGCCACGCGACCAGGCCGGGGGCGGCGCGGCTCGGCTCAGCGCCCGCAGCCCGGCGGGTGGGACAACGCGGCGGTGGAATGGGGCGGCCCGGCGACGCCAAGCGTCCGCCCCCCGGTGGACAACCAGACATCATGCCCCGCTGGTCACCCTGGGTGGGTGGAGCGACGGTAACTGCCCGGACTACGCCTGCGGGACGTCGAATACCCCCGAAACGGCCCCCACCGAGGGCAGTTACCGCGAGTACGCCGCACTTTCTCCGGTTCAGACCCGCAGAACGGCAACCGGCGGCACCGGAAGCTCCGCCGACGACGGCAACCGCGCGAAGTCGCCCCCACCGTCCGATTCGTCCCCGCAGGCGGGCCATTGGCGCGGTGCTACCGCGAGTACGGCGCAGTTACACCCGTCGGCCCCGACTCTCACCACCCACCGGGCAGTGACCAGCGGGGCATGAGGCCCGGCCGCCCACCGGCCGTCGCGCCGCCAAGCCGTGCCGGGCCGCCCCATTCCACTGCCGCGCCATCCCACCCACGCGGCCGCAGGCGCCGATCCCAGCTCAGACACCCGCCCGGCCCCCCGCGTGGCCACGCCCCCCCCCGGCCGCCCCCCTCGTCCCTCAGGCGACCGGGGGCGGTGGGTCAAGGGTGGAGCGTTAGCGGAATCGGCGTAGCCGACGCGACGAAGGAGCGCCCTTGACGCACCGACCCCGGTCGCCACACTCAGAACGAGGGTGGCCGGACCAGAGGCTCGCGAGGGTCCGTCGCCACGGTCAGCCGAGGAGACCTTCGGCCGTGGCCGTCACGAACGCGGAGAACGCGGCGGGGCTCGCCAGGAAGACGGGGCCCTCGGGGTCCTTGGAGTCCCGGACGGCGACGTGAGCGGCGAGGTCGGCGACCTCGATGCACTCGCCTCCGGTATTGCCGCTATAGCTGGACTTACGCCAGGCCGTGGCGCCAAGGGGCGCGCACTCAATGCAGTCGCCACCGTTGGGGCCGCTGTAGCTGGACTTACGCCACTGCGCGCTGGTCAGGCCCTGGTTGGTCCCCATAACGTTCCTCCATCACGCGCATGATCAGTTCCGCTGAATCCTCCACGGAGAGGGCGGACGCCTGCAAGTGAGCGTAACGAAGAGCGGCTTCCTTGACCGTGTCGGAATCGGCGGTCATGTGTCCCGCGATGAGGTCCTCCGTGTAAACGATGTCCGGATCGCCGTCGAACCGAAGCGCAGTAAAGGATCCGATCAGGCTGGCGTGCTCACCCGCCGCGAAGGGCAGTACCTGGATCCGCAACCAGCGGTTGGCTCGGAAACCCAAAAGGTTCGCGAGTTGGTTTCGCATGGCCTCTCGGCCCCCGATCGGCCGATGCAACGCCGCCTCGTCCAGGATGACCCAGGCCATCGGCGGCTGCTTCCTGTTCAGGATGCGCTGGCGCTCCATTCGAGCAGCCAACAGCCCTTCGAGGTCGTCGGGCAGACCCGTCACCAACACCGCCCGCGCGTACTCCTCCGTCTGGAGCAACCCGTACACGAGCTGCGCCTGGTACGTAGAGATGTACGTCGCCTTCGCCTCCATCTCCGCATACGGCTGGAACCACGTAGGCAACTGGCTCTTCAGAACCAACCCCACCAGCCGCGAGAACAACCCGCCCGTCATCAGCGCCGCGTCGAGCCGTTCCGAGAACTCGCGTGTGGGGACCTTCTTCGCCGTCTCTATCTGGCCGATCAGCGACGCCGTGCAGTAGACGATGTCGCCCAACTGCTGCTGGTTCAGCCCCGCCTCCTCCCTCAACCGGCGGAGTTCCGAGCCGTAATAGTCCAGCGGCGAGGCGCTCGGATCCAGACTGCGGATGTTGGCCACGACGAGGTCACCCCCAAGCTCACGCATCGCTGCGTTCGTTTCGCTCCGTAGCCGAGCGTAACCAGATCACCCCACTCTGGTGCCATGAATCACGCAACCGACCTCTATCCGGCGGAACTTCGCCACAGCTACCGCATGGGCTTCACCGTCGGTGAGCACTCCGCCGGTCACATGCGCCGCATCCTGCGCATGTTCCTCCACCGTTGGGGGCTCGACCACCTCACCGACGCCGCCGAACTCGCGCTCACCGAGCTCGTCGCCAACGTCGTACGGCACGTTCCCGGGCGCCGCTGCACCGTGCTGATCCTGCGGGAGCCGCACGCCCTGCGGGTGGAGGTGGCCGACCCGGCGCCCGGGTCGCTCTACGCGAAGGCGGCCGATCCGCTCGCGGAGGGCGGGCGGGGGCTCACGCTCGTCGAGGCCGTGACCGACCGATGGGGCGTGGAGCCGTCCGCCGACGGCAAGACGGTCTGGTTCGAGTGCGACAGCGCACCGGCCTGAACCTGCCCACCCCGCCGACCCGCTGACCCGCCGACCCGTCACTCCGCCCAACCCGCCGACCCGCCGACCCGTCACCCCGCCCGGCCCGCCGACCCGTCGCCCCCGCTCCGACCGGAACCCACCCCTCCAGATCGACAGAAGTTAGGTTACCCTACCCTCACATCGCCCAGGCCTGACCGGCCCGCACCGAAAGCGACTTCGCCATGCCCAGCAACGCCCGAGCCACCTCCCTCACCCGTCGCGGTCTGCTCGCCGCAGGCGGCGCCCTCGGGCTCGGCGCCGCGCTCGCCGCCTGCGGCAGCGAGAAGGCCGGAAGCGACGCTTCCTCCGGCACCTCGGAGAAGGCCGGCCCCTGGAAGTTCACCGACGACCGGGGCGCCGCCGTCGAGGCGAAGTCCACGCCGAAGAACATCGTCGCCTTCACCGGCATGGCCGCCGCCCTCAAGGACTTCGGCATCGAGGTCAAGGGCGTCTTCGGTCCGACCACGGTCAAGGACCCGAAGACGGGCGAGGTGAAGCCGGACGTCCAGGCGGGCGACCTCGACATCGCCAAGGTCAAGGTGATCGGCAACGTCTGGGGCGAGTTCAAGATCGAGGAGTACCTCAAGCTCAACCCGGACGTCCTCATCACGGACATGTGGGAGAAGAACGACCTCTGGTACGTCCCGGCCGAGCAGAAGGACAAGATCCTCAAGGTCGCCCCGAGCGTCGCCCTGTGGGCCTCGGACAAGTCCATGCCGTTCGTGCTCCAGCGCCACGTCGACCTCGCGGCCTCCCTCGGCGCCGACGTGAAGACCAAGAAGGTCCAGGACGACAAGGCCCGCTTCGAGGCGGCCGCCGAGCGCGTCCGGCAGGCCGCCAAGGCCAAGAAGGACATCAAGGTCCTGATCGGCTCCGGTTCCCCCGACCTGTTCTACGTCTCCACCCCGGTCCGGCCGACCGACACGCTCTACTTCAAGGAGCTGGGCGTCAACCTGGTCACCCCGACCGCGCTCGACCAGGGCGGCTGGTTCGAGGGTCTCAGCTGGGAGAACGTCGACAAGTACCAGGCCGACATCATCATGCTCGACAACCGCACCTCGGCCCTCCAGCCCGAGGCGCTCAAGGCCAAGCCGACGTGGGCCGCGCTGCCCGCCGTCAAGGCCGGCCAGGTCATACCGCGTGTGACCGAGCCGATCTACTCGTACGCCAAGTGCGCCCCGCTCCTCGAGGACCTGGCCAAGGCCCTGGAGAACGCGAAGAAGGTGTCCTGACCCATGGCGAACGCCGAGACCGC
This sequence comes from Streptomyces sp. NPDC090127, assembly GCF_044746945.1. NCBI lineage: Bacteria > Bacillati > Actinomycetota > Actinomycetes > Kitasatosporales > Streptomycetaceae > Streptomyces > Streptomyces sp. NPDC090127. The sequence goes on from NZ_JBIVDE010000006.1 coordinate 385,439, forward strand.
CCCGTTCCAGTTCTTCCGCCTCCAGGTCGACCGGACGAGGCGGCTCGGCCCGTCGCTGGTCCGTGTCACCTTCACCGGCGAGGACCTGACGTCCTTCGCCTCCGGCGGGCGCGACCAGTCGCTCTCCCTCTTCCTCCCGCACCCGGGCCAGCAGGCCCCGGTCCTGCCGCCGTTGGACGACGGCGCGGACATGTACGCGATCCTCGGCGCCTGGCGCGCGATGCCGGCCGACGAGCGGGCCGTGATGCGCTCGTACACCGTCCGCGAGCAGCGTCCCGGCCCCGTCGGCCGGACCGACGGACAGACCGGGGGTCTGAGCGACGGCCGGACCGTCGGCCAGAGCGACGGCCGGACCGACAGCCCGACCGGCGGACAGGCCGAGGTCGACATCGACTTCGCCCTCCACGAGGACGGCGGCCCCGCCGGCCGCTGGGCGCGGCAGGCATCGCCCGGTGACCGCGTCGTCGTGCTCGGCCCCGCGACGCCCGCCAACACCGCCGTACGCTTCCAGCTCCCGCCCGACGCCGACTCCGTCCTCCTCTGGGCCGACGAGACGGCCCTGCCGGCCGCCGCAGCGATCCTGGAGTGGCTGCCCGCCGGCACGCCCGCGCAGGTCTACCTCGAAGTCCCGTACTCCGGTGACCGGATCGAGCTGACCACCGAGGCCGACGCCACCGTCACCTGGCTGGTGCGGGAGGAGGGCGCACCGTCCGCCGTGGACGCGGTGCGCGCCGCCGAGTTGCCGGGCGGGGCTCCGTACGTCTGGATCGCGGGCGAGTCGGGTTCGGTGAAGGAGCTGCGCCGCCACTTCGTACGCGAGCGTGAACTCGACCGCCGCCGCGTCACGTTCGTCGGCTACTGGCGCAAGGGCCTCTCCGAGGACGCCCTGCGCGAGACGCCCGAGGACGCGGCGTAGCGACCGGCGCGGGCCCGGCGGAGAGTACGGTCCTCCGCCGGGCCCGTGCTTCGTTCGACCCAACCGTGCGCCGGGCCCGCGCTTCGTTCGACCCAACCGTGCGCCGGGCCCGCGCTTCCTTCGACCCAACCGTGCGCCGGGCCCGCGCTTCGTTCGACCCAACCGTGCGCCGGGCCCGCGCCTCGTTCCATTCAGCCGTCGGCCGGGCCCGCGCTGCGTCCTACTCAGCCGCGGGCCACGGCACCTGCGGCGACCGGTAGTAGTCGATGCCCAGCGCCTCGAACCGCGGCCCCTGCGCCGCGAGCCGGAGCTTGTACGCGTCCCAGTCGTGCGTGGCCGCCGGGGACCAGCCCAGTTCGGCCACGCCCGGCAGGCGCGGGAAGGCCATCTGGTCGATGTGCGCGCTCTGCGAGAGGGTCTCCGTCCAGAGCGGCGCCTCGACGCCCTTCACGGCCTCGGCGGGCGCCCCCGGGAGGTAGGCGGCCGGATTCCAGTCGTACGACCTGTCGACCTCGACGTAGCCGGCCCAGGCGAGGCCCAGCTTGGTGTCCTTGGTGTACTTCATGTCGAGGTAGACCCGGTCGGCGGGCGAGAGGATCAGCCCGGTGCCGTTGCGCGCCGCCGCGGCGACCTGCTCCTTCTCCGCGGCGCTCGTGCGGTCGAGGCCCCAGTACTGGGCGAGGGCGCCCTTGGCGGGCGTGGCGCCCGTCAGCTGGTGCCAGCCGACGACGGTCTTGCCGTACTTCGCGACGATCGGCTGGACCCGCTCCATGAAGGCCACGTAGTCCTCGTGGGGCGTGGAGTGCGCCTCGTCGCCGCCGATGTGGAGGTATCTGCCCGGGGTGATCGCGGCGAGCTCGCGGATGACGTCGTCCACGAAGTCGTACGTGATGTCCTTCGGCACGCACAGGGAGCTGAAGCCGACGGCGGTGCCGGTGTAGAGCGGCGGGGCGACGCCGTCGCAGTTCAGCTCGGCGTAGGAGGCGAGGGCCGCGTTGGTGTGGCCGGGCAGGTCGATCTCGGGGACGACCTCCTGGTGGCGGGAGGCCGCGTAGCGGACGATCTCCTTGTAGTCGGCCTTCGTGTAGTAGCCGCCGGGGCCGCCGCCGACCTGGGTGGAGCCGCCGTAGGTGGCGAGCCGGGGCCAGGAGTCGATGGCGATGCGCCAGCCCTGGTCGTCGGAGAGGTGCAGGTGCAGCTTGTTCACCTTGTAGAGGGCGAGCTGGTCGATGTACCGCTTGACCTGTTCGACGGTGAAGAAGTGGCGGGAGACGTCGAGCATCGCGCCGCGGTAGGCGTAGCGCGGGGTGTCGGTGATGGTGCCGCCGGCGATCTTCCAGGGCCCGGGCTGGACGGTCTTCTTCTCCACGGCTGCCGGGAGTTGCTGGCGCAGGGTCTGGACGCCGCGGAAGAGGCCGGTGGGCTTGTGGGCGGTGAGGGTGATGCCGGCGGTTCCGGACTCCAGCCGGTAGCCCTCGTCGCCGAGCGCCTTCTCGCCGCCGCTGAGGCGGAGCCGGATGCCGCCGCGCGCGTCGTCCTCGTCGACGACGCGCAGGGGGTGGCCGGTGGAGGGGCGAAGGATCCCGGCGAGGTAGTCGGCGACGGCGCGGGAGTCGCGGGAGTGCTCGTCGATCCGGATGCGGGTGGCGGCGGTGATCGTGTACGGCTGTCCGGCCGGGGCCACGGAGGCCGGGACCGGGACGATCTGGCCGAGCGGACGGGTCTCCGGGGCGGCGGTGGGGCCGACGGCGGAGTGGCTGACGGGGGCGGCCCCGACGCAGGAGATGCCGGCCGCCGTAAGGAGCAGCACGGCGCCGAGCATGCGGGGAAGCGTTCTGCGCTGTCTCACAGACTTGGTCCCTTTCGATGGGCTTCCGATGGGCCTCGCGGCTGTGGATATGCGTATCCGAACAGTCACCATGCGTACCGCGCACCCCTCCCGTGGTCAAGGTGTAGACCAATTTCTCCCTCAGGGAGGTGTAGACCAGTTCCCCCTCGGGCCGGTGATCATGAAGGTATCTGCCCGAATTCGGGCAGGATTCTTGCGAAGCGCCGGGGGTACCCCTCAGTATTCACAGGTGCTCGATCGCCGCCCGTCGCATGACGACCTCATCGACCACCTGGTGCGTAGCACCGCGCTCCAGCGCGGTGAGGCCGCCCGGGTGGTGCTCGACGTGCTGGCGTACTTCGACGAGTCGACCGAGGACTTCGTCCGTCGCCGCCACCGCGAACTGCAGTCCGGCGGCGCCGTGAACGCCGAGATCTTCGAACGCATCGCGGCGGAACTGCCGCACCGCGCCGTGGCGCCACCGGAGCTCTCGCTCCGGCAGCTGCGCCGCATCGTCTACGGCTGAGCACGCTCACCAACCTGGAGGGGTAAGAACCTTTATGTGTGGAATCGTCGGTTACATCGGAAAGCGCGACGTGGCCCCGCTGCTGCTGGAAGGCCTGCAGCGGCTGGAGTACCGGGGGTACGACTCCGCCGGCATCGTCATCACCAGCCCGAAGGCCACCGGCCTGAAGATGGTCAAGGCCAAGGGCCGGGTCCGTGACCTGGAGGCCCGTGTCCCCAAGCGCTTCACCGGCACCACCGGCATCGCCCACACCCGCTGGGCCACCCACGGCGCGCCGAGCGACATCAACTCGCACCCGCACCTGGACCCGGAGAACAAGGTCGCGGTCGTCCACAACGGCATCGTCGACAACGCCCAGGAGCTCCGCGCCAAGCTGGAGGCCGACGGCGTCGTCTTCGCCTCCGAGACCGACACCGAGGTCATCACCCACCTGATCGCCCGCTCCCAGGCCACCACCCTGGAGGAGAAGGTCCGCGAGGCGCTCAAGGTCATCGAGGGCACCTACGGCATCGCGGTCATGCACGCCGAGTTCAACGACCGCATCGTGGTGGCCCGCAACGGCTCCCCGGTCGTCCTCGGCATCGGCGAGAAGGAGATGTTCGTCGCCTCCGACGTCGCCGCCCTGATCGCCCACACCCGCCAGGTCGTCACCCTCGACGACGGCGAGATGGCCACGCTGAAGGCCGACGACTTCCGTACGTACACGACCTCGGGCGCCACCACGACGGCCACCCCGGAGACCGTGGAGTGGGAGGCCGCCTCCTACGACATGGGCGGCCACGACACGTACATGCACAAGGAGATCTCCGAGCAGCCCGACGCGGTCGACCGCGTGCTGCGCGGCCGGATCGACGACCGGTTCTCCACCGTCCACCTGGGCGGCCTGAACCTGGACGCCCGCGAGGCCCGCACGATCCGCCGGATCAAGATCCTCGGCTGTGGCACCTCGTACCACGCCGGCCTCATCGGCGCCGGGCTCATCGAGTCCATGGCCCGTATCCCCGCCGACGCCGAGCCGGCCTCGGAGTTCCGCTACCGCAACCCGGTCGTGGACCCCGACACCCTCTACATCGCCGTCTCCCAGTCCGGTGAGACGTACGACGTGCTGGCCGCCGTGCAGGAGCTGAAGCGCAAGGGCGCCCGTGTCATCGGCGTCGTCAACGTGGTCGGCTCGGCCATCGCCCGCGAGGCCGACGGCGGCGTGTACGTGCACGCGGGCCCCGAGGTCTGCGTCGTCTCCACCAAGTGCTTCACCAACACGGTGACCGCCTTCGCGCTGATCGCCCTGCACCTGGGCCGCATCCGCGACCTGTCGGTGACCGACGGCAAGCGGATCATCGAGGGCCTGCGCAAGCTGCCCGGCCAGATCAGCGAGATCCTCGAGACCGAGGACGAGATCAAGAAGATCGCCGAGGCGTACGCGGGCGCCCAGTCGATGATGTTCATCGGCCGCGTGCGGGGCTACCCCGTCGCCCTGGAGGCCTCCCTGAAGCTCAAGGAGATCTCGTACATCCACGCCGAGGCGTACCCGGCCTCCGAGCTGAAGCACGGCCCGCTCGCGCTGATCGAGCCCGCCCTGCCGACGGTCGCGATCGTCCCCGACGACGACCTGCTGGAGAAGAACCGCGCCGCCCTCGAGGAGATCAAGGCCCGTTCCGGCCGTATCCTCGCCGTCGCGCACCAGCCGCAGGCGAAGGCCGACCACACCATCGTCGTGCCGAAGAACGAGGACGAGCTGGACCCGATCCTGATGGGCATCCCGCTCCAGCTCCTCGCCTACCACACGGCGCTCGCCATGGGCCGCGACATCGACAAGCCGCGCAACCTGGCCAAGTCCGTCACGGTCGAGTAGCCGGCGGTCCCCCGCTCCGGCGAAGCCGAGAGCAGGGGGACTCCGGGCCTGTCCCCCGGAGCTCTCGACCACGGCCGGGAAAGCCCGTCCGCCCGTCTTCCGGACCTGTCCCCGGAGGGCCGGACGCCCGGCCGGACACGAAGCGGTCCCCGCGCACCTCACCGGTGCGCGGGGACCGCTTTTTTCTCGAGACGAGACGTCAGCCGGGTCTCGGCCCGGGTCTCGCCCGGGACGGCGGCCCGCCGTGGCGTCAGCTCGCCGGCGCCGCCCTGCGGCCCGAGCGGCTCACCGACGTCGGCCAGTGGGCCACCGCCGCCGTCGCGCCGTACCAGGCCGCCAGGCCCGCCACCGCGGCGACCCAGCCGCCCGCCTTCGCCAGACCGCCGTTGCCGGCGAGGGCCCCGATGCCGAGCAGCAGCAGCGCGACGAACAGCAGCCCGTAGACGCCCTGTCCGAACAGACCACTGCCCGCGGACGCCATGGTCAGGGTGAGCGCGAGGAGCGCCCACAGCAGCAGGAAGAGACCGCTCGCCTCGGCCGACCCGCCGTCGCCGACCCCGGTCCCCCAGGTGAACCAGAAGGCGCCGAGCGCCGAATAGGCGGTGCCCTCACCGGCGTCGCCCGCCCGCAGGGCGAGCAGTCCGACGAGGAAGAGCGCCACCCCGCCGACCCAGGTGGCGAGGGATGCGGCGTCCGACGCCGCGACGTTGTCGATGACGCCGGTGCTGCCGACGCCGAAGGCCAGCAGGGTCAGTCCGAGCGCGAGGTGGCCGAGAGTGGAGGTCGTGTTTCCCGCGGCGACGTCATTGTCCACGGCGGGCTCCCTTCAGATGCGCAGTTGTGCTGCGTGAGCTGCTTGTTTCCGGTGACCTTTAACTACCCTTCACAAGCACACAAATCACCTGGCGGTGGCCGAAATTATCGCCGCGCCAAGGGAGTTGACGCGGCGCGGAGAGAGTCGGGGCTCAGGGACGGGCGGTCACGGGATGACGATCACGGGCCGCTGCGCGCGCTTGGCGAGCCGGCCGGCCACCGAGCCGAAGAGCCGGCCGACGATCCCGTGCGTCGAGCCGACCACGATCGCGTCGGCGGAGTACTCCCGGCCGACCTCCTCCAGCTCGTGGCAGATGTCGCCGCCGCGCTCGACGAGGATCCAGGGCACCTCGGCCAGGTAGTCCGCGCAGGCGAGCTCCAGACCGAGCACCTCGGTGCGGTGGTCCGGGACGTCGACGAAGACCGGCGGCTCGCACCCCGCCCAGACGGTGGTGGGGAGCCGGTTGGCCACGTGCACGATGATCAGGCCGGAGCCGGAGCGGCGCGCCATGCCGATGGCGTACGCGAGGGCCCGCTCACTGGAGGTCGAGCCGTCGAAGCCGACGACCACTCCGTGCTGAAAGGCGGGATCACAGGAGTGACGTGGCTGTTCCACCGCGAGGGGGTCGACCGTGGAATCGGCGACGCGCTTGCGGTCCGCGGGTTCGGGGAATTCGTGACCGGCCATCGGTGTCTCGGCGAAGAAGATCCTTGTGGGAAGGGAAAGCGAAGGTCGTACGGAACAACTGTCGGCGGAGCTGTGTCCGGGAATCATCTTCCCAAGCCCATACCCCCAAGGGTACGGCGACACCTCTCTCCTGCCCAGAGCCGTCCATGCCCACACGCGGGGCCCGCACGGCGTTCCAGGGAGCATGCACGAGCCCGTCCCGTTATGGCAATGCCGCTTGTGCCCTACAGGTGTCCGTACGGGGGGCCAAACGGACGCCCCCGACAGTGACCGGAACGTTCCGCTTCTCGTTGCCACAGGTCCAGTCACCCGTCGCAGGGAGCCCCGCCCGTGCCCGCACCAACGGCCGCCGCCACCGCCCGCCCCGCCGACCTCCACGCGCCCGCCTCCCCCGCCGCCCCGGCGCGAGGACCCGGCCGCCGACGCTCCCCGGAGCCGCCGGGGCGCGCGACGGAGAACGCGGCGGGGGGCGGGGCGGGGGCCGCCTCGGGGGCCGGGTCCGCCGGGGCGGCGGACTCGGCCGCGGAGTCGGCGGGCGACGTCGTCCGGTGGGCCGCCTTCTGCTGCGTCCTGGTCCCGGTCGTGCTCGTGGCCTACGGCACCTCGCTGGGCGGGGCCGTCGGGACGGCGCTCGGGCTCGCGGCGGTGACGGCGGTCTGCCGGGTGCTGCTGCGCCGTGCGGAGCACGGTCTGCGGGCCGAGGCGGCGGCTCCTCGCGCGACCCCCCGCGCCCACCGCTCGCACGGCGGCCGGAACCACCGCCAGGGCTGAGGAACCCCCCGCGAAGCTGACGCATTCGCACACTCACACCCATGCGTTTTCAGCCAAGTTCCAGATGCCGGCGAGTCCTTGGCGGAATGTCCCCTCAACCCTGGTGCCACCAGGCCCGAAAGCCTCGTGGCGGGCCCACGCACCCTACGGGGACGGGCCATGCGGGGGACGCGCACTTCCCTGCGCGGCCCACGAGTGGAACCCTTCGTGATCGAATGCTTCGCGCCAAGTTGCCTTGTCGACAATGTGCCGGATCGAGAACTTGTCACGCCGGCGCCACGGAACACAGTAGATTCGATCATGGGTATCGAAGACTGGGGTCTCGTGCAAAACCGAGGGGAATCGTGCAGGAGCGACAGGACCAGGGAGACGCGAACACCGAGGGGGGCTTAGCGTCATGAGCCAGGACTCCGCCGTAACGGAGGCCGCACGGAAGTTGTCCGGGCGCCGCCGCCGCGAAGTAGTCGCGGTGCTGCTGTTCAGCGGCGGCCCCATCTTCGAGAGCTCCATCCCGCTCTCCGTGTTCGGCATCGACCGGCAGGACGCCGGAGTACCGCGTTACCGGCTGCTGGTGTGCGCCGGCGAGGACGGCCCGCTGCGGACCACAGGGGGCCTCGAACTGACCGCGCCGTACGGCCTGGACGCGATCAGCCGCGCCGGCACCGTCGTCGTGCCGGCCTGGCGGTCGATCACCTCGCCGCCGCCGCCGGAAGCACTCGAAGCGCTGCGCCGGGCACACGAAGAGGGCGCGCGGATCGTCGGGCTGTGCACCGGCGCGTTCGTGCTCGCCGCCGCCGGGCTGCTCGACGGCCGCCCGGCCACCACACACTGGATGTACGCGCCGACGCTCGCGAAGCGCTATCCCTCGGTCCACGTGGACCCGCGGGAGCTCTTCGTCGACGACGGGGACGTCCTGACGTCGGCCGGCACCGCGGCCGGAATCGACCTCTGTCTGCACATCGTGCGGACCGACCACGGCGCGGAGGCCGCGGGCGCCCTGGCGCGCCGGCTGGTCGTCCCGCCGCGGCGCAGCGGCGGGCAGGAGCGCTATCTCGACAGGTCTTTACCTGAGGAGATCGGCGCCGACCCGCTCGCGGAGGTCGTCGCCTGGGCCCTGGAGCACCTCCACGAGCAGTTCGACGTGGAGACGCTCGCGGCCCGCGCGTACATGTCACGGCGTACGTTCGACCGGCGCTTCCGGTCGCTGACGGGGTCCGCCCCGCTCCAGTGGCTGATCACCCAGCGGGTGCTCCAGGCGCAGCGGCTGCTCGAGACCTCCGACTACTCGGTCGACGAGGTCGCGGGACGGTGCGGCTTCCGCTCGCCGGTGGCGCTGCGCGGGCACTTCCGCCGCCAGCTCGGCTCCTCGCCGGCCGCGTACCGCGCGGCCTACCGGGCCCGGCGCCCGCAGGCAGAGACGACGACGGCGGTGCTCGACCCGCTGGTGCCGTCGCAGGGGGCGCAGGTCGTCCGGCGCCCCGGGGGCGGCCCGCTGGACCCGGGCAGGTCGCAGTCCGACGCGTACGCCACCGGGCGCGCGGCCCTGCCGGGCCAGCGCAGCGCCCCCTAGGGGGCGCCCAGATCGCGCGTGCCACAAGCCGCGCCACGTCACAACCGACGGGCGTCCGGGGTCACCTCTCCCGGGCGCCCGTCGGCGCGTGCCCGTCCGCACGCGTCGGTGCATGCCCGTACGCGCCCGTCACCGCAGGCCGGAACGCACTCGCCCCCGTCGACCTGTGCCGGTCCGATCCGGGAGGCACCCCCTAAGGTAGGACGCATGAACGATCGCATGGTGTGGATCGACTGCGAGATGACCGGGCTCTCGTTGACGGACGACGCACTCATCGAGGTGGCCGCACTGGTCACCGACTCGGAACTGAACGTGCTCGGCGACGGCGTGGACATCGTGATCCGTCCGCCGGAGGCGGCCCTGGAGACCATGCCCGAGATCGTGCGCCAGATGCACACCTCCTCGGGCCTCCTCGACGCGCTGGCCGACGGCACGACCCTCGCCGACGCCGAGGCGCAGGTCCTCGCCTACGTGCGCGAGCACGTCAAGGAGCCCGGCAGGGCGCCGCTGTGCGGGAACTCGGTCTCCACCGACCGGGGCTTCCTCTCGCGGGACATGCCGGCGCTGGAGAGCCATCTGCACTACCGGATCGTCGATGTCTCCTCGGTCAAGGAGCTGGCCCGCCGCTGGTACCCGAGGGCGTACTTCAACAGTCCGGAGAAGAGCGGCAACCACCGCGCGCTCGCCGACATCCGCGAGTCCATCGCCGAGCTGCGCTACTACCGCGAGGCGGTCTTCGTCCCGCAGCCCGGACCGGACTCGGACACCGCGAAGCAGATCGCGGCCCGCCACGTCCTCCCGCCGCAGTAGCCCGGCGGACCGGGCAATCCCCCAGCTCGCGCCCCTGACGCCCTGACGGCTCCCTGACGGCCCCCGGTCGAATGCGGGCGCGAGCACCCTCCCGGACCCTGTAGACTTCTTCTCGGCCGGTCGGGGAAACCTTCGGGAAACCGCCGGTCATGGTGGGTGTAGCTCAGCTGGTAGAGCACCTGGTTGTGGTCCAGGATGCCGCGGGTTCGAGTCCCGTCACTCACCCTGAAGGGTCGAGGTCCCGGTTCGAAAGAACCGGGGCCTCGGTCGTTTTCCGGAGCCGTTCAAGCGCACCCGTTCGACGGTCACCCGTTCGGGCGTGACGTCGAGCCCCGGGCCGGAACGGCACGCTAGCGTCGCCCCATGTCCGTTATCTTCACTTCTGTCCGCCCTCGGGCGCGGTGAGGCCGCATGGGAGTCCTCCGTGACAACCCCGAACTGGCCCTCTTCCTCTGCCTCGCCGCCGGCTATCTGCTCGGCAAGCTTCGCGTCGGCCCACTCACCCTCGGCGGCATCTGCGGCACGCTGATCGTCTCGCTGCTGCTCGGCGCCTGGGCGAAGGTCACCATCTCCGACGACGTCAAGACGATCTTCTTCGCGCTCTTCATCTTCTCGCTCGGCTACATGGCCGGTCCGCAGTTCTTCGCCAACCTCAACAAGAAGAGCCTCCGCTTCTTCGCCCTCTGCTTCATCGAACTGGTCTCGGTGGTCGGCATCGCCTACGGGCTCGCCAAGGCCTTCGACCTCGACGTCGGCACCGCCTCGGGCATCCTGGCCGGCGCCGCCACCGAGTCCGCCGTCGTCGGCACGGCCACCGAGGCGATCGGGAACCTCTCCGACCTGACGCAGGACCAGATCACCCAGTACCAGGGCCATGTGGCCACCGCGTACACCGTCTGCTACCTCTTCGGCCTGGTCACCATCGTCATCTACACCAGCCAGATCATGCCGATGCTCCTGCGCATCAACCTCCGGGACGCCTCCCGGGAGCTGTGGGAGCGGCTGCGCGGCGGGGGCGGTGCGCTGGAGGACGACGAGCGCGAGGCGCTGCCCGGCATGGTCGGCCGTACCCATCTGGTGACGACGGCCGACGGCCGGACCGTCGGCGAGCTGGAGGACTCCTTCGGCGGCCGGGTCACCGTCGAGGCGGTGAAGCGGGGCGGCAAGACCCTCACCCCGCCGCCCCGGGACTTCGAGCTGACCCTCTCCGACCTGGTCCTGATGGTCGGCCGGCGGGCCGACATCATCGCGGCGGGCCGGATCATCGGCCCGGAGACCCCGGCCGTCCCCGGCCTCGACACCCCGCTCGCCACCCAGCAGGTCTCCCTGACCGACAGGTCGGTGGTGGGCAAGAGCCTCGACACCCTGCGCAAGGAGCACCCCGAGTTCGCCTCCGGCGGCGTCTACGTCACCGATGTGCTGCGCAACGAACAGCACCTGCCGGCCACGCCCGAGACCGTCGTGCACCGGGGCGACGTCGTCACGCTGGTCGGGGCCCGCTCGGGCCTGGGCAAGCTGGTGTCGAAGATCGGCGCGGTGGTGAAGAACGACGCCACCGACTTCATCTACCTGGGGCTCGGCATCGCCTGCGGCTCGCTGCTCGGCCAGATCGTGGTGACCTTCGGCGACGTCCCCATGTCGCTGGGGACCGGCGGCGGCTGTCTGATCTCGGGGCTCCTCTTCGGCTGGTTCCGCTCCCGTACGCAGACCTTCGGGGCGTTCCCGCCGCAGGCCGCCTCCACGCTCAAGGACATGGGGCTCGCCATCTTCATCGCCTGCACGGGTCTGGTCTCGGGTCCGCAGGCCTGGCCGCTGCTCAAGGAGTACGGGGCGCTGCTGCCGTTCGCCGGGATCGCGATGGTCCTCGTCCCCGCCACGCTCTCGCTGATCGTCGGCCGCAAGCTGCTGAAGATCGAGAAGCCGCTGCTGATCGGGGCCATCGCGGGACAGCAGTGCTCGACGCCCGCGATCACCTCGATCACGCAGGTGGCGCAGAGCTCGGTGCCGATGCTCGGCTACACGATCACGTACACGCTCTCGAACTTCCTGCTCCCGCTGACCGGTCCGTTCCTCGTCGGCGTCCTGGGAGCGTGAGCGGCCTTCATGATCGATTTCCTCAACCGGAACATCTTCCAGCCCCACCCCGAGCTGCTGGTCTTCCTCACCGTCGCCCTCGGCTTCCTCTTCGGCAAGCTCCGCTACCGGGCCATCGCGCTGGGCGCCGTCACCGGCTGTCTGGTGGCGGGGCTGCTGCTCGGGGCGCAGTTCAAGGTGACCGTCGACGGCACGGTGAAGAACCTCTTCTTCACCATGTTCCTCTTCGCGCTCGGCTACAAGGTCGGCCCGCAGTTCTTCCGGGGGCTGAAGAAGGACGGCATGCCCCAGGTGATCAACGCGGTCGTGGTCTGTGTGACCGGCCTGCTGGTCTGCTGGGGCTTCGCGGCGATGCTCGGCTACGGCCCCGGCCTCTCGGCCGGCCTGCTCGGCGGGGCGCTCACCCAGTCCGCCGTCATCGGCGTCGCCCAGGACGCGATCGGCAATCTGCCGGGGCTGTCCGCCGACCAGATCAAGAACGAGGAGAACCTGGTCGCGATCGGCTACGCCGTCACGTATCCGCTCGGCACGATCCTCTGCGCGATGCTGCTCGCCAACGTCATCCCCCGGCTCTACCGCCGGGACCTGGCCGCCGAGTCGGCCGCGCTCGCCGCCGAACTCGACGCCCCCGGGGACAACCCCGACCTCGCCGAGGGCTACTACGAGGTGGTCCTCCGGGCGTACCGACTGGAACGCCCCGATCTCGTGGGCCGGACCATCGACGACTTCGAGCAGCAGCAGAAGGCGCTGGGCCACCGCATCTACCTCACGCGGGTGCGGCGGGACGGCGCCATCCTGGACCACGACCAGTCCACGGTGCTGCGCGAGGGCGACGTGCTCGCGGTGAGCGCGCTGCGGGGTTCGCTCGTCGCCTTCGACGCCCGGACGCACATCGGCGCGGAGACGGACGACGTCGACCTGCTCGGCTACCAGACGGAGACGCTGCACGTCGTCGCCTCGGACAAGGAGCAGCTCGGGAAGAGCATCGCGGAGCTGCGGCGCGAGCCGTTCATGGTCGGCGTCTTCGTCGACAAGCTCTACCGGTCCGGTGCGGAGTTCCCGTACCGGCTCTCCACGAAGCTGGAGCGCGGCGACACCGTCATCCTGTCCGGGCCGAAGCGGCTCGTGGACCCGGCGGGCCGGGCGCTGGGCAAGCCGGTGCCGACCTCGTTCGCCACCGACATGCTCTGGGTCGGGCTCGGCATCTTCCTCGGCGGCTGCGTCGGCATCCCCGCGCTGACCGTGTCGGGCGTGCCGATCTCGCTCTCCACCTCCGGCGGCGCGCTGATCATGGGTCTGGTCTTCGGCTGGATCCGCGGCAGGTACCCGACGTACGGCAATGTCCCGCCGGGCGCCCAGTGGTTCATGGACACCCTGGGGCTCTGCCTCTTCGTCGCCGTCGTCGGCATCAACGCCGGGCCGAGCTTCACCAGCGGTCTCTCGGAGGCCGGCTGGGGGCTGCTGCTGTGGGGCGCGGTCGCCACGGTGATCCCGCTGGTCGTGGGGTTCCTGGTGGGCCACTACGTCCAGAAGATCCGTTTCCCGATCCTGATGGGCGTCCTCGCGGGCGACCAGACGACGACCGCGGCGATCGGCGCGATCAACGAGTCGTCCAAGTCCCAGATCCCGACGCTCGGTTACACGATCCCCTACGCGGTCGGCAACGTGCTGCTGACCATCTGGGGCGCCGTGATCGTCATCCTCCACCACTGACGCCAGGCCGGGCCACGCCACGCCACGCCACGCCACGAAGGAACAGGTGCATCCCATGCCGAAGACCACGTTCAGCCGCGAGGAGATCAAGTCCTACGCGCAGCTGTCGCCGTTCGAGCTGAAGGACATGTTCATCCGGATCGCGCAGACCGCGCAGGCCGACGAGCCGGGCCAGAAGGGGAAGACCCAGACGCAGATGCTCAACGCGGGGCGCGGCAACCCGAACTGGGTGGCCACCGGTCCGCGCGAGGCGTTCCACGCGCTGGGCTACTTCGCGCTCGCCGAGTCGCGCCGGGTGTGGACCGCCGACGACCTGGGTGGGATGCCGGAGAAGGTCGGGGCGGGCGAGCGCTTCGACACGTTCGCCCGCCGCCACCCGGACCTGCCCGGCATCGACCTGCTGGTGAAGTGCGTGGCGTACGCGGTCGAGCGGTTCGGCTTCGACAAGGACGCGTTCGTGCACGAACTGACGGACAGCTCGATCGGCGACAACTACCCGGTGCCGGACCGGATCCTGGAGCACACGCAGGAGATCGTGCGGGGCTACGTCTCGGACGAGATGTTCGCCGGGAACCCGCCGGACGGCGCCGGGAAGCTGTCGCTCTTCGCCACCGAGGGCGGCACGGCGGCGATGTGCTACATCTTCGACTCCCTGATGAAGAACGGGATCCTGCGCAAGGGCGACCGGATCGCGCTGATGGTGCCGGTCTTCACGCCGTACATCGAGATCCCCGAGCTGGACACGTACGAGTTCGACGTGGTCCGGGTCGAGGCGAGCATCTTCGCGGAGACCGGCGTACGGGAGTGGCGCTACCCGGCCGAGGAGGTCGCCAAGCTGGCCGACCCGGCGGTCAAGCTGGTCTGCCTGGTGAACCCCTCGAACCCGCCGTCGCTGGCGCTGAGCGAGCGGGTCGCGGGCCAGATCAAGGACATCGTGGCGACGAGCAACCCGAACCTGATCATCGTGACGGACGACGTGTACGGCACGTTCGTGCCGGGCTTCCGCTCGATCGCCGCCGACCTGCCCCGCAACACCCTGCTGGTGTACTCGTACTCCAAGCACTACGGGGCCACCGGCTGGCGGCTCGGGGTCATCGGCCTCCACGACGACAACGTCGTCGACGCGATGATCGCCGGGCTTCCGGCGGAGGAGAAGGACCGGCTGAGGCGCCGGTACGGCACGCTGTCGCTCGAACCGGAGAAGATCCGCTTCATCGACCGGCTGGTGGCGGACTCCCGGCAGGTGGCGCTCAACCACACGGCGGGCCTGTCGCTGCCGCAGCAGGTGATGATGACGCTCTTCTCCCTCTTCGACATGGTCGAGGAGGGCCAGGCGTACAAGGAGCGGATCCGCGGGATCGTGGCGCGCCGCCTCGGACTGCTGCTCGAAGGGGCCCAGATGAAGATCGCGGAAGATCCGAAGCGGGCCGCCTACTACATCGAGCTGGACCTGCTCGCGGAGGCCGAGCGCGTCCACGGGAAGGACTTCGCGGCCTACCTGGAGAAGAACTACGAGCCGGTCGACGCGCTGTTCCGGCTGGCGGAGCAGACGGGCGTGGTCCTCCTGAACGGCGGCGGCTTCGACGGCCCGCAGTGGTCGGTACGGGTGTCGCTGGCGAACCTGGACGACCTGGACTACCTGAAGATCGGCCACCACCTGCGGGCGATCTTCAACGACTACGCGGAGGAGTGGCGGACCGCGAAGGCGTGAGAAGGGGCGCGCCCCGGCCGGGGGGTAGGGGCACCGGCCGGGGCGCGCGTTGTGGGGGGACAGGGGGGTCGGAGGTCTCCCTCGGGAGAGGGGGCCGGCTACTTGTAGGCGGCGAAGGCCTTGGTGAAGGCCAGCGGCTGCTGGAGGATCGAGGAGCAGGTGGCGTCGGCGTGGTTCACGGCGCCGGCCGCGCACTGCTTGTCGCGGGTCGAGGACCACATCGACAGCCAGCCGATGCCCTTGGCCTTGGCGAAGTCGACCAGCTGGGTGGCGTCGTCGACCGTGAAGATCTCGGTCGTGACGTCGTTGACCCCGATCATCGGGGTGACGGCCACGGCCTTCCAGGCGGCGGCGTCGCTCAGGCCGAGGACGCCCTTGATCTGGGCCTGGGTGGCGGTCGCGGCCTGGACGGCGTACGTACCCATGTCGGCGCTGTAGGCCGGTCCGTAGTCCATGGCCATGATGTTGACCGCGTCGATGCGGACGCCGTTGCGCTGGGCGTCGGCGAGCAGGTCGACGCCAGGCTGGGTCAGGCCCTCGGGCATGACCGGCAGGGTGAAGGAGACGTTCAGGCCGGGGTGTGCCTTCTGGAGCTGGGCGATGGCCTGCGCGCGGCGGGTGTTGGCGGCCGTGTCCGGAAGGGCGGCGCCCTCGATGTCGAAGTCGACCTTGGTGAGCTTGTACCGGTCGACGACCTTGCCGTACGCGGCGGCGAGGTCGGCGGAGTTCGCGCAGTTCAGGGCCAGCTCGTGGCCGGCGGCGCCGCCGAAGGAGACCCGGACGTCGCCGCCCTTGGCCCGCAGGGCGTCGATCTGGGCGGCCACCTTGTCGCTGCCCAGGTCGGTCACCCCGCCCCAGAGCGGGGCGCAGGAGCCGCCGGAGGTGATGAAGGCGAGGTTGAACTCCTTCGCCCCGGTGGCGTCGGCGGTCGCGAGCATGTCGTACGTCGGGTAGAGCGAGGTGTCGACGTAGGGGGCGAACTTCGCGGCGGCGGCCGGGGTCCCGGTGGCGGTGGCCGTCGGGGTGGGCGTCGGGGCGGTGGTCGAGGGGCTCGCGGTGGCGGTCGGGGCCGCGGTCGTCGGGGCGGTGGTGGCGGGCGCGCTCGGGGTCGCGGTGGCCGTGGGCTGCCCGGTCGGCCGCCCGCTGGGGGTCGGGGTGGCGCCGCCGACGGAGCAGGAGGCCTTGTTGATCAGGCAGTTGGCGGGGTCGCCCGCCTCGCCCGCCGCCGAGGTCACGAAGCCGACGGTGACGGACTGCCCGGGGGCGAGCTCCTTGTTCCAGCTCGCGGGCTTCACGGTGACGTGCCGGCCGGAGACGGTGTGGTCGCCGTTCCACAGCGAGCCGATGGTCGTCCCCTCGGGCAGGTCGAACTCCAGCGTCCAGCCCCCCGGCTGGACGCTGGAGGTCTCGTTGGTGACGACGTACTGCCCGGTGTAGCCGCCGTTCCAGGAGCTGGTGCGGGTGTACGCGGCCCCCACGGCGGCGGCCTGCGCGGTGCCGGTGAGCGCGAACGCCGCGCCGCCGGCCACGGCCGCCGCGACGACCGCGCCGATGACCTTCGTCCTGCCGCTCGTCCTGCGCCGGTGCGAACTGGTGGTGCTCATCGCGTGCCTGCCTCTGTGCCGGGGGTGGGGGGTGGCTGCGGCAGCACGCTAGCGACAGACAAACGGACAAATGCCCAGGAGAGGGCCAGGGTTGGGGATCCTTAGGCTCCGCTTAAGGACCGCATCGGGACGAGGAAAGGTTCAGAGGCGGTACGGAGGCGTTCCGCGGCGGGCCGGGCGGCGTTACCCGGGGGCCGGGCGGCGTTCCGCGGGCGGGGCGGGCGGCGTTCCCCGGGCGGGGCGGGCGGCGGTTCCCCGGGCGGGGCAGGCGGCGGTTCCCCGGGCGGGCCGGGCGGCGTTCCCCGGGGGCCGGGCGGCGTTCCCCGGGGGCCGGGCGGCGTTCCCCGGGCGGGGCGCGCCGCGCCGGGGGTGTTCCTCGTTCCTCAGCGGGTGCGCGCGCCCGGGTGTTCCTCAGCGGGTGCGCTGGGCGGACGGCTTCTTGCGGCGGCCGCGCTGGCCGCGGCGGCCGGCCGTGCCGCCGGAGCGGCGCCCGTCCAGGCCGATCCAGATGCGGACCTCGGTGCCGCCGAGCACCGAGTGCCCGATGCGGACGTCCCCGCCGGTGGCCTCCGCCATCTGCCGGACGATGTCCAGGCCGAGGCCGGTCGAGCCGTCCCGGTGGCCGCTGTTGCCGCGCGTCAGGGCGGCGGCCGGGTCGGCGATGCCCGGTCCAGCGTCGGAGACCAGGACGATGACCGCGTCGTCGCCGTTGTGGACGTCCAGGGAGAAGGCGGTGCCCTCCGGGGTGTGCCGGAAGACGTTGCCGAGCAGCGCGTCGAGCGCGGCGACCAGTTCGGGCCGGGCGACCGGGATCCGTACCGGGCGCTCGATGCCCGCGACCCGTACCTTACGGCCCTCGTCCTCGGCGAGCGCGGACCAGAACTCCATCCGGTCCCGTACGACCTCGGAGGCGTCGCAGCCCGCGCCGGGCCCCGTGGCCTGGGTCTGCGGCTTCGCCTCCCGCGCCGTGCGGATGATCGTGTCGACCTCGCGTTCCAGCTGCGCGACGGCGGCCCGGGTCTGCTCGGCCGCGGGGCCGGAGCCGAGCGAGGCGGTGTTGAGCCGGAGCACGGTCAGCGGGGTGCGCAGCCGGTGGGAGAGGTCGGCGGCCAGTTCGCGCTCGTTGGCGAGGAGCTGGACGACCTGGTCGGCCATCGAGTTGAAGGCGATCGCGGCCGACTTCAGCTCCGGCGGCCCCTCCTCGGGGACCCGCGCGCCGAGCTTGCCCTCGCCCAGGTCGTGGGCGGCGCCCGCGAGACGCTGCGCGGGCTGGACCATCCGTACGCCGAGCCGGTCGGCGACGGCGACCGAACCGACGATCAGGGCGATGCCGACACCGGCGAGCACGAGCCAGGCGGTGGCGACACCGTTGGTGGCCTCGCCCTCGGGGACGAAGAGTTCGACGACGGCGACCTGGCCGGAGGAGAGCGCCGTGGGCTGGAGCAGCACCGAGCCGCCCTCCACCTCGGCGATGGAGGCCCGCCCCAGCTCCCGGGTGGTCCGCAGGTCCTTCTCGGCGGCCCGGCGCGTACCGATCTCCACGGCCTTGGCACCCGGTTCGTCGGCCGCCGGGACGTGGACGGCCATCCGCCCGGCGGCGCCGTCCTCGGTGGTCGCCACGGCCCGGTCGAGCTCGTCGCGGTCGGTGGTGATGGCGAGGACCGGCGCGAGCCCGGCGGCGCGCCGCTCGGCGTTGGAGAAGGCCCGGTCGCTCGCCATCTCCTTGACGACGAGTCCGAGCGGTACGGCGAAGGCGACGACGACCATGGCGGTGACGGCCAGCGACACCTTGACGAGGGCCCATCTCACGGCTGCTGCTCCCGGGGCGGTTCGAGCTTCACGCCCACCCCGCGCAGGGTGTGCAGATAACGGGGGCGGGCGGCCGTTTCGCCCAATTTGCGTCGCAGCCATGACAAATGTACGTCGATGGTCTGGTCGTCCCCGTAGGACTGCTGCCACACCTCGGCGAGCAGCTCCTTGCGCGGCACGACCACACCGGGCCGGCCGGCCAGGAAGGCGAGCAGGTCGAACTCCCGCCGGGTCAGGTCCAGCCGGCCCCCGTCGAGCTCCGCCTGCCGGCGCAGCGGGTCGATGGAGAGCCCACCGACCTGGATCACCCGGGACGGCGGCGCCTCCCCCGCCGCGGCACGCGAGCGCCGCAGCACGGCGGCCATCCGCGCCGAGAGGTGCTCCACGGAGAAGGGCTTGGTGAGGTAGTCGTCCGCACCGTCGTTGAGCAGCCGGACGATCTCCGTCTCGTCGTCCCGCGCCGTCGCGATGATCACCGGGACGTCGGTGATGCCGCGCAGCATCTTCAGCGCCTCGGACCCGTCCAGATCGGGCAGTCCGAGGTCCAGGATGACCACGTCGAAACGGAAATGGGCGACCTCGCGCAGCGCCTCCAGGGCCGTGCCGACGCTCCGTACGGTGTGGGAGGCCTCGGTCAGGTGCCGGATGAGGGCGGAGCGCACGAACTGGTCGTCCTCGACCACGAGCACACTTGCCATGGCCCGCACCGTACGCCATACGGGGGAACCCGAGGCAAGGTCCACCCTGCGGGACGGCCCGGGCGGCGGTGGTGCAGTATGGCCCGGATGCGTAGAGGACTCGTTCACGCCATGGCGTGGTCGCTCGCCACGGGCGCGGCGGTCACGCTCTCCTGGTGGGGTGTGCACACGGTGATGGCCGGCACGGTCTACGACCCGCCGCGCGCCCTGCCGATCCCGGCCGGACCGAGCAGCGAAGGACCGGACGCCGGGGGCGTCGGGCTGCCCGCCTCCTCGTCCACGCAGCGGCCGAAGCCGCCCCCCACCTCGACCCCGCCGACCGGCCCCGGCACGCCCACCGCGCCCACGTCACCGACCCCCTCGCACACCCCCACCACCCCGAAGCCGCCCACCACGGAGCCGGCGCGGGACGACGGCGGCAGCGTGAAGAGCTACACGGTCGACGGCGGCCGGGTCGCCTTCGACCTCGGCGAGAGCTCGGCGGAGCTGGTCTCCGCCATCCCGGCCTCGGGCTGGCAGATGCAGGTGTGGAAGCAACCCACCTGGATCCGGGTCACGTTCACCAGGGACGGCCGTGAGCTGTCGGTCTTCTGCGTGTGGCACGACACCGCGCCCCGCGTGGAGATCGAGGACCGCTAGCCTCCGCGCGGGAGGCCGGGGCTCGCCTCGTCAGCGGAACACGGCGGCCGGCGGTACGGGCGAGGGTTTGGCGCTGGCGTCGGTGACCGGGGTCGCGCCGCCTGCGAAGTCGACGAGTGCCCGGCCGTGTTCGACCCGGCCGGGGTGCGGGTCGGTCGCCACCCGGCGGGTCAGGTCGGCGACGGGCAGCTCGCGGTCGGAGGCCAGGAGCACGGCGTTGCCGAAGCGGCGGCCGCGCAGCACGGTCGGGTCGGCGGTCAGCGCGAGCTCGGGGAAGACGGTGGCGGCGGTCGCGATCTGGCCGCGCAGATGCGTCAGCGGCGGCCCGTCGGCGAGGTTCGCCGCGTAGAGACCGCCCGGCCGCAGGGCCCGGCGGACCTCGGCGAGGAACTCCGCGCTGGTCAGGTGCGCGGGGGTGCGGGCGCCGCTGAAGACGTCGGCGATGATCAGGTCCGCCCAGCCGTCCTGCACCTTGGCGAGCCCGGCACGGGCGTCGGTGGAGCGGACCCGGATGCGGGCGGTCGCGTCGAGCGGCAGCTCACGACGGACGAGCTGGACCAGCGAGCCGTCGAGCTCCACGATCTGCTGGGTGGAGCGAGGCCGGGTGGCGGCGATGTAGCGGGCGAGCGTGAAGGCCCCGCCGCCGAGGTGGACGACCTGGAGGGGCCGGTTCGGCGGGGCGGCGAGATCGGCTATGTGGCCGAGGCGCCGCTGGTACTCGAAGGAGAGATGGGCCGGGTCGTCGAGGTCGACGTGCGACTGCGGGGCGCCGTCGATGAGCAGCGTCCAGCCGCGGGGCCGCTCCCGGTCGGGTATGAGCTCCGCGAGTCCGCCGTCGACGGTCTCGACGACGGCGACGGCGGCTGCCGCCCGTTCACGCTGTCTGTTCCTGGCCACGTGCCCCATTATCGGCATGCGCGCCAGGTACCCGCCCGACGAGCGCGGGGGCCGTGTGCGCCGGCGCGCCGGGAGTACGTGCCGGGCGCCGCGAGCCGGGCCGCGTACACCGGTGCCGCGCGCGTGCGTGCCGGGCGCCGCGGGCCGGGCCGCGTACACCGGTGCCGCGCGCGTGCGTGCCGGGCGCCGCGGGCCGGGGTCGAGAGCCGGGCGCGCGCACGTGCCGGGCGCCGCGGGCCCGGCATGATCCACAAGCCCCCCTAGCGGCAGCCGTCGGCCGCCTCGATGAGACGGGCGGCCTGGCCGAGGGCCTCGCGGAGCACGGCCGGGTCGGTGACCTCGCCGGTGTCGCCGGGCGGCAGCAGCCAGCCGGCCGGGCGCGGCGCGTCACCGGCGGGCTCGGGAAGCTCGGGCAGTTCGGCGAGTTCCGGCAGTTCGGGGATCCGCAGGCCCCGGCCGGAGGTCTGCGTACACGCGCTGCCCGGCATGTCCCAGCCCGCCGCCGTGCCGGGCGGTACCAGGAAGCCGAGGGTGTCGCAGGCGCCGTCGTGCAGCACGGGGCCGACGGCCGGGGTCCCGCCGCGACGGAGGATGTCGACGGCTTCCAGGCCCTGGCGGACCGGCACGGTCACCAGGTCGCAGGGGGCGGCGTGCGGGGCGCCACCGACAGGGGCCGCGCCGGCAGGGGCCGCGCCGGCATGGGGGGCACTGGCGTCCGGGGTGGGTGCGTGCAGTGCGGTCGACTGCGATCCGATCTCCAACAAGGGACCCCTCCTCGCTCTTGAGAAGACACGTTCCGTCTCTCCACATGGTTCAACGCCCGTGCGCGTCAACGGCTACGGCGGCACGCCGCCGCAAAGGATGGCAGTTCATGGCAGATTGCGAGCGAGATATCCGATTTATGGCAAAACTCTGCGTGCGCGACCGGTCACAGCAGGTACGTTCTCCCCCGCCGGAACACCGGCAGCACAGGAGAGGGCTCGGCCATGGCGGTGTCAGGGGCAGTTCCCAATCTCGCCTTCCGCCGGCTCCGCGGACAGCACTCGCCGGCGGAGTTCGCCGCGACGGTCCGACGGGCGGCGCGGGAGATCGGCGAGCAGGTCGCGTGCGACGCCCGCTACATCGGGCGCGTGGAGGCGGGTGAGATCCGCTGTCCCAACTACGCGTACGAGCGGGTGTTCCTGCACATGTTCCCCGGTCTCGCCCTGGCGGACCTGGGCTTCTCGGCGCGGGAGACCGTACGCGGCCGTCGGCCGGCCGTCCCCGCCGGGGCACCGCCCGGACCCGCCCTCACCACCCGGAACGATGAGGAGAGCGACGTGCTGCGTCGCGCATTCATGACGAGCGGCACCGCCACCGTGGCGGCCGTCTCGCTGGGACTCGGCGGCACGGCCGTCGCGATCCCCGCCCCGCGCGGGGCCCACAGGATCGGCGAGGCCGAGGTCCGCGCCGTCGAGGACGCCGTACGGCAGATCCGGCTGCTCGACGACCGGCACGGCGCCGAGGGCCTCTACAAGGCCGCCGCCCAACCGCTGCGCGCGGCGTACGCGCTGCTCGACGCGGGCACCACGGCCCGCCGCTCCACCGAGGACCGGCTGCACGCGGGCGCCGGCGAGCTGGCGATCTCGGTGGGCTGGCTGGCCCACGACTCGGGCCGCTTCGACGACGCCCGGTCGCACTACGCGGAGGCCCTGGCCACCGCGCGCGTGGCGGGCGATCCCGCCCTGGAGGCACACGCCTTCTGCAACACGTCGTTCCTGGCCAGGGACGCGGGACGGTTCCGGGAGGCGGTCCGGGCCGCGCAGGCCGGGCTACGGGCCGCCCAGCCGCTTGCCTCCCACCGGCTGCTGTCGCTGCTCTCGCTGCGGGAGGCGGGCGCCTGGGCGGGACTCGGT
Source organism: Streptomyces sp. NPDC090127 (assembly GCF_044746945.1). Lineage (NCBI taxonomy): Bacteria > Bacillati > Actinomycetota > Actinomycetes > Kitasatosporales > Streptomycetaceae > Streptomyces > Streptomyces sp. NPDC090127. The sequence continues at coordinate 408,273 of NZ_JBIVDE010000006.1, forward strand.
GACCGGTCCGCCTGCGAGCAGGCCCTCGGCCGCGCGCACGGCCACTTCGCCAAGGGGCAGAGCGACCGGGACCCGGAGTGGATGTCGTTCTTCGGGGAGCCCGAACTGGAGGCGCTGGAGGCGCACTGCTGGTCGGCGCTGGGCGACTGGGGCCGGGCGGCCCGCCACGCCCACCGCGCGACCGTCCTGCAGAACCCCCACTTCGCCCGCAACCTGGCCCTCTACCGGGCCCAGCTCGCCAGCAACCTGGCCCACGCGGGCCGCCCGGACGAGGCGTCGGCGGAGGCCCGGCGCGTGATGGACTCCCTGGGCGACGTCCAGTCCTCCCGCATCCGCCGCATCCTCACGGAGACGAGCGAGGTCCTGGCGACGGCCCGCTGATGGGCGCGGGGCTGGTGCCCGCGGGGCGACCGGGGCCGGGCGGGGGGCTGGTGCACGCGGGCCGACCGGGACACGCGCGGGGCTGGTACACGCGGGCCGACCGGGACACGCGCGGGGCTCGTGCACGCGGGCCGACCGGGTCAGGCGCGGCGACCGGGGCCGGGCGACCGGAGCAGGGACACGCGCGGCGACCGGGGCCGGGCGACCGGAGCTGGGACACGCGCGGCGACCGGCAGGCGGCTCCCCGCGCCGAGGGACTCCTCGTGCCGAGGGTCGGCAGGCCGGGCCACCCGGCCTGCGGCTACTGCCACTCCATGTGGCCGGTGTCGTTCCAGCGCTCCACCGCCGGCTCGCCGTACGCCCAGCCGAGGATCGACAGGCTCGTGGGGTCGAGGCGGATCCGGGCACCGAAGGAGACCTCCTCGCCCAGCCAGCGGGCGGCGAGCGAGCGCAGGATGTGGCCGTGCGCGAAGACCAGGACGTCCCGGTCCTCCGACCGCGCCCACTCCACGACCTCGTCCGCCCGCGCCGCGACCTGGGCCAGCGACTCGCCCTCGGGCACGGCGTCGCGCCACAGCAACCAGCCGGGCTGCCGCCCCTGGATCTGCTCCGGGGTGAGCCCTTCGTACGCCCCGTAGTCCCACTCCATCAGCGCGTCCCAGTCCTGGGCCCCCTCCCCGAAGCCGGCCAGGTCGCAGGTCTCCCGCGCGCGCACCAGCGGGCTCGTGCGGACCTCCACGCCCGGCAGACCGTTCCACGCCCCCCGGTGCAGTCGCTCGCCGAGCAGCTTCGCGCCGCGTCGGCCCTCTTCGAGGAGGGGAATGTCCGTCCTGCCGGTGTGGCGGCCGAGCAGGGACCATTCGGTCTGGCCGTGCCGGGCGAGCAGGATGCGCGGTGCCATGAAGGCTCCTGAGTCTTCGACGGGGCTGTGTTCAGGGTGTACCTCCATCATCTCCCACCTGAATTCCGGACGACATGCGGGCGACCCCGGCGGGCCCGTGAGCACGAACGACGGTCGGATGTCAGTGGCGGATGGGAGACTTCCGCGGGTGAGCGAATCCCTCGACAGCGGAGCCTCCCCCCCTCCGCAGACGACACGACGGCCCGGGGCCTCCCCCGCCGCGGCGAAGCCGCGCGTCCGGGAGCGGCTCGCCGAGCTGCGCGGGCCGGCCGTGGTGCCGCATCCGCTGGACGCGCGGGCTCTGGCGGCGCTCGCCGCCAACCCCGGCTGCCGGCGGCGCGCGCTGCTCGACGGCGCCGGGGTGGACAAGACCGCGCTCGCGGCGAAGCTCGGCTCACCGGCCGCGTTCGGGCAGTCGCAGTTCGCCTTCATGCGGGGCAACGCCTTCGAGGCGAAGGTCAAGGCGGACGGGGGGCGTGAGCTGCTGCGGCTGCTCGGCATCGAGGAGCCCGGCGAGGTCCGGGTCCCGGACCTCGCGGCGGCCGGCCCCGAGGGCCGCGCCGCCCGCACCGCGCTCGCCCTGCGCGAGGCGACGGCCGCCGGGGCGTGGGCGCTGCTCGACCACCCGATGCTGGCCCTGGAGGTGGCGGGCTCGCCCGCCTATCTGGAGCCCGACGCCGTGGTGGTGCACCCCGACCGCCGGTGGACGGTCGTGGAGATCAAGTCCTTCCCGATGATCGACGGTTCGGCGGACGCGGCCAAGGTGGGCGCGGCGGCCCGCCAGTCGGCGGTGTACGTACTGGCCCTGGAGCGGGTCGCGGCGCTGACCGAGGGCGCCGAGGTGGCGCACCACGTGCTCCTCGTCTGCCCGAAGGACTTCTCCAACCTGCCGACGGCCTCCGTCGTCGACGTACGCAAGCAGCTGTCGGTGACCCGCCGTCAGCTGGCCCGGCTCACCCGCGTCGAGGACATCGCGGCCGCGCTGCCGCAGGGCGTCACCTTCGACGTGGAGGCCTGCTCGGCGGACGAGCTCACGGCGGCGGTGGAGTCGGTCCCGCACGCGTACGCACCGGAGTGCCTGTCCGCCTGCGAGCTGGCCTTCCACTGCCGCGACCGGGCCCGGCAGGCGGAGGCCGTGGAGACGCTGGGCCGTTCGGTACGGGGCGAGTTGGGCGGCCTGACGACGGTCGGCTCGGTTCTGGCGGCGGCGCGGGGCGAGGGGGGCGACGCGACCGACCCGACGGTCGAGGCGCTCCGCCGGGCACGGGCCCTGCGCGACGAGGCGCTCGCGACGGCCGTCCCGGCCGCCAGGTCCGACCGGACGACGCCCGCATGCTGACCCGCCACCCCCAGCCCGGCCGGACCGCCGCGCGCCCGCGCCCCTGCGTCGACCGAGCCTTCGGAGGCCGCTCATGTCGCTGATCTCCACCCTCGCCCGCATGGAGGCCGTCGAGGCCGGGCGGGCCCAGCCGCTGGCCACGGTCCGGCACCGGCACGTCTCGGAGCGGCCCCTCGTCCTCGTACCGCTGACGACGGCCGGGGAGGCGGGTGCGCCGCTCGGCGCGCTCGTCGGGACGGACCGGGACGAGCCCCGGCTCCTGGTCGTCGCGCAGCCGCGCGACCGGGACCTCCGGTTCGCGTTCCTCGCCGACCTGGCCGAGGAGGTCCTGCCGTACATCGACGCGTTCACCGACGTCGTCGAGGCGGCCGAACGGAACGAGACGGACCCGGAGACGGGCAAGAAGGTCAAGGTCGAGGTCGATCTCTGCGCGGACGCGCCGCAGTTGGTCGTGCCGAGCCGGGCGGGCGTCGAGTACGTCCGGCTGCTCGGGCGGTCGATGCGGTTCCGGCGTACGGCCGAACAGGACCCGGAGACGCCGTTCCCCGCCCCGCCGCGCGTACCGCTGCTCGGCCGCTGGCTCACCCACCTCGGCGAGCGGGCCCGCGTCCCGGGCTCCTCGCTGCTGCTGTCGGCGACGGACCTGCTGAACCGGCACTGGGCGACCGGCCAGTCCTCCCTGGAGGACCAGCACCTCGGCGCGCTCCTGGCCTGGATCGACCCCGACGACGGCGTTTCCGGGGCCGAGGCGGCGCTCCGTGCCGAGCTGGGCCGGGACCGCGAGGGTCAGCTGCTCTGCCCGCCGGCCGGTCCGGCGACCGACCCGGCCTTCGACAACCGGCTGCTCGCGCCCGCGATCGAGCGCTTCGACCGAGCCCGGCAGGCGCTGGCCGCCGCCGAGGACGGCGCGAGCGCCGACGAGCGCCTTGCCGAACTGCACCGCGCCGAGCGGGAGATCCGTCGGCTGATCGCGTCCCAGCTCAGGCCGACCTGGGACGCGGTGTGGCGCGCGCTCGACCTGCTGCGGGAGCTTCCCGAGGGCGCGCGGGTGCCCGACCGGTGGACCCGCGACCGCTGGTCGTTCACCGGACACCGTGACCGGGTGGCCGCGGGCGAGCCGCCGCAGCCCCGCCGCGACGACGCGGTGGCGGCGGCCCAGAAGCTCGCCACGCGCGAGGCGGCGCAGGGCCAGCTGGACGCGCAGGAGGCCCTGGACGACCCGCTGGTGCTCGCCGGACGCCGGCTCGCGGGCGAGGCGTTCGTCGCGGAGGTGGTGGAGGTGACGATGGCCTGGTCGGAGTCGAAGCGCCCCTCGCCGCGCCCGCTGCTCACGGTCCGTACGGACGACCGGCCGCACCTGGGCGCCGGGGTCAAGGTCTTCCGCTCGCTCGAAGGCAAGCCGCAGACGGCGGAGTTCGTACGGCACGAGGAGGACGGCTCGCTCGTGCTGCGGGTCACCGACCGGATGGGCCGCGCGAAGGAACCGGCCGAGGGGTCGGTGCCGGAGAAGGGTGAGCTGCTCGCCTGGACGCTGTTCGAGCACGACCAGCGGATGGGCGCGAAGCTGCCCGACCCGGAGGAGACGCCCTGGACGCACGGCGGGCCTCCGCGCGCCGACGTCGCCGAACTGCCCGACGCCATGACGCCGGAGGACGTGCTGTGACCCCCGAGCCCTTCACCCGTACGCCCCTGTCCCCCGAGCCCTCCACCCGCGTGCCCTTCGATCCCTCGGCCGAGGCCGCGAGGGCCACCGCCGGGATCCTTGCGGACACCCTGCACGGGGACGCCCGGGGCGTCGTCGTGGACTCGCCGCCGGGTGCGGGCAAGTCGACGCTCGTGGTCCGCGCGGCGCTCGAACTCGCTGCGGCGGGGCGCCCGTTGATGGTGGTCGCGCAGACGAACGCCCAGGTGGACGATCTGGTGCTGCGGCTCGCGGAGAAGCAGCCGGACCTGCCGGTGGGGCGGCTGCACTCGAACGACAGCGATCCGTACGACAAGGCCCTCGACGACCTGGAGAACGTACGGAAGTCGGCGAAGGCGGGGGACCTGGCGGGTCTGGACGTGGTCGTCTCGACGGCCGCGAAGTGGGCGCACGTGAAGAACGTCGAGCCGTGGGCGCACGCGATCGTGGACGAGGCGTACCAGATGCGTTCGGACGCGCTGCTCGCGGTGGCGGGGCTCTTCGAGCGGGCGCTGTTCGTGGGAGACCCGGGGCAGTTGGACCCGTTCTCGGTGGTCGGCGCGGAGCAGTGGGCGGGTCTGTCGTACGACCCGTCGGCGAGCGCGGTCTCCACGCTCCTCGCGCACAACCCGGAGCTGCCGCAGCACCGGCTGCCGGTGTCCTGGCGGCTGCCGGCGTCGGCGGCGCCGCTGGTGTCCGACGCGTTCTACCCGTACACCCGGTTCCGCAGCGGTACGGACCACGGCGACCGGCGGCTGACGTTCGGGGTTCCGTCGGACGGCTCGGGGCCCGACCGGGTCCTGGACGAGGCGGCCGAGTCGGGCTGGGGCCTGCTGGAGCTGCCCGCCCGGCACACCCCGCGCACGGACCCGGAGGCGGTCGGGGCGGTGGCCCTGGTGGTGCGGCGCCTGCTCGACCGGGGTGGTGCGGCGGTCAGCGAGCGGGGGCCGGACCCGGTCCCGCTGACCCCGGACCGGATCGCGGTCGGCACGGCCCACCGCGACCAGGCGGCGGCGGTCCGCGCGGCGCTGGCCGACCTGGGCGTCACGGGCGTGACCGTGGACACGGCGAACCGCCTCCAGGGCCGGGAGTACGACGTGACGGTCGTCCTCCACCCGCTGTCGGGCCGCCCGGACGCCACGGCCTTCCACCTGGAGACGGGCCGCCTGTGCGTCCTGGCCTCCCGCCACCGCCACGCCTGCGTCGTCGTCTGCCGCGCGGGCGTCGCCGACCTCCTGGACGACCACCCGTCGACGGAACCGGTCCAGCTCGGCGTCACGGTCAAGTTCCCGGACGGCTGGGAGGCGAACCATGCGGTCCTCTCCCATCTGGCGGAGCACCGCGTGCCCTGGCGTCCCTGACAACCGGGCCCGGGGGCGGTGCCCTTCGTCGTGGGTGGGGGCTGTGGTCAGGGGTTCGGGGTGGGGGTGCGGCGGGTCTCGGTGGCCAGGGTGAGGAGGGTGTCGACCGGCCACTGGTCGTCGGCGTGGGCGCCGTACTTCGCGGCGGCCACGCGGCCGTCCGAGTCGATCAGGAAGTCCGCCGGCAGGCCGAGTCGGCCGCCCCGCGGGCTCCGCACCGGCGGCCGTTCACGCCCGCGCAGCATGCCCCAGGTGCCGAGCGTCACGGCGCGGACGATCGGCCCCCAGGCGCGCGGGGAGAGCAGCGAGCGGGGCGAGGCCTCCACCCCGAACGCCGCGTAGAGCCGTTTGTCCGGGTCGGCGACGACGGGGAACGGCAGGCCGTCCAGGTGGGGGTGCAGTTCCCGCGCCGGCGAGTGGAAGACCACGACCTCCTGGATTCCGGCCGACTCGATCTCGGCATGCCGGCGGACGATCGACCGCAGGTGGAAGTGGCAGATCGGGCAGCCCGCGAAGCGGCGGAACTGCAGGTGGACGAGCCGGTCGGGGTCGGGGTCCGGTAAGGCGACGGACGCACCGAGGACCGGGTCGAGGCGGCTGACGGGAACGCGTGCGCCGGGCACGAGCATGGGCACCCCCAGGTAGGCGTACGGTGTACTCCCATCAGCATAGGCGTACGGTGTACGCTGTCAACCCATGCCGCGCCCCCGCTCCCTCACCCAGGACCACCTGGCCGCCGCCGCCCTCGCCGTCATCGACCGCGACGGGCTCTCCGGCCTGTCGATGCGCGCCGTCGCCCAGGAGCTCGGCATGAGCACCATGGGGCTCTACCGGTACGTCGCCGACCGCGACGAGCTGGAGGGCCTCGTCGCCGAGCGCGTCCTCAGCTCCGTCGACCCGACCCCGCCGCCCCCGGGACCGCCCTGGCGGGACCGGGTCGTGGAGCTGGTCGCCCGTCTGCGCACGAGCGTCGGCGCGCACCCCGCGGCCGTACCGCTGACCGTCAGCCACCGGCACCGGCTGCCCGGGCTGCTCCGCTGGTCGGAGTCGGTCCTGGAGCTCCTCGCCGAGGCGGGCGTCGAGGGCGAACGGCGGGTCGTCGCCCTGCGCGGCCTCGTCGCGTACGTCGTCGGCGCCATCCAGCTCGAACACCTCGGGTCCCTCGCCGGCGCCGGCACGAGCACCATCGCCGATCTGCCGCGGGAGCACTTCCCGTACATGGCGGAGGCGGCCCGGGACGCGCCCGGGATCGACGCCGAACGGGAGTTCTTCGGAGGGCTCGCGGTGTACCTGCGCGGCCTCGGGGACTGAGCGCGTCCGCACCCTCGTCTCGCCCTCTTGCGCGGCGCGAGACAATGGAAGTCGGCCCGGGAGTCCGGGCCGTGCGTGTGCGAGGAGGAGAAGGACCATGGCGGAATCCGCGGAGCGGCACGAGCAACGGCGACTCCGGCCCGCGCCGCTGATCTTCGAGCCCGCAGAGGCGACCGCGGATCCGGAGCACTTCTTCGACCTGGAGTCGATCGACGACCCGCGCGAGCTGCTGGCGCGGGCGACGGAGCTGACGCTCGCGTTCCGCGCGGCGACGGACCGGGCGATCGAGTACCAGGCGATGGCGGCGGCCCAGCTGGCCGACCCGCGCCGCTTCGACCGTCTGACGGCTGCGGACGTCGCCGAGCGCGCGGAGTGGACCGAGGACTACGCCCGCCGCATGATCGACTTCGGCCGGGACCTGCTCCGCGGCTCCGGCGCCCCGACGGACGACTGAGTCGGGGCCCGAATTCCCCGCGGGCGGACGGCCGAGGTCGGGCCCCGCACGGGTAACGACCGACGGACGGCCGACGTCGGTCGCCGGATGTCCGACGCGCGGCGGATGCGCCGGACGACTGGACCGTTTGGCATATGCCGGGGCGAAAGATACTCCTCCGGCACCCGCCCTGTCCGGGTTTCCGGCAACACGCTGAAACAACTCCGTCACTGCCGGTAGATCTTGACGCATGAGTGCATGGCTGCGAGACGAGACCCCCCTGAGCCCGGCCCAGAGCGACACCGACGAGCGGCGGAGCGAGCGGCACGACATCTTCCGGTTCCTCCGGGACCCGGACGACCGCCGCCATCACTCCGCCCACGTCACCGCCGCCGGCGCCGACTGGCTCGCCTCCGCCGCCGCGTACCCGCGCTCCACGCTCGCGCTCTGGGAGGCCCGCCCCTCCGCCCCCGCCGTGCTGTCCTGCGGGACGGCCTTCGACGTCGTGAACGTGGACGCCCTCTTCGGACGCCGGATGCTCGACCGGCTCTGGGCCGAGGGCCCGGGCTCGGGGCCCGTCGCCGTCCACCGGGGCCGGATGCTGCTCTTCGCCGCGCCCGGCACCGCCCAGCGGTTACCGGCGCTGCTGCACTGGGAGGAGTGGGGCGACTCGGTCCCGCCGCCGCTCTGTCACGGCCTCGGGGACGCCGTCACGATCCCCCCGCTCACCCCCGCCCGGCCGGTCGATCCCCGCTGGGTCGTCGCCCCCGACACCCGGCATCCCTGGCTGCCCGGCCCCGAGGTCATGCTCTGGGCGTGCGTCCGGGCGGTCCGCGCCGCCTCCGCCGCCGACGTGCGGATATCGATTTTTCCTGGCGCCGATCAGAGTGCTAAGGTCTACGACGTCAGCAGGCGCCGCTAGCTCAGTTGGTTAGAGCAGCTGACTCTTAATCAGCGGGTCCGGGGTTCGAGTCCCTGGCGGCGCACAGACGAAGAAGGCCCCTCGCGCAAGCGGGGGGCCTTCTTGCTGTACGACGACGGGGGCGGCGCCGTCACGACGACAGCGGCCGGTGCCGCCACGACGACAGGGCCCGGCGCCGTCACGACGACGGGGACGGCACCGTCACCTTCACCGTCCAGGCTCCCGCCCCCGTCCGGTCCGCGACCTCCACCCGCGTGCCGTCGCCGGGGACGGTGAACGTCTCGCCCACCCCCAGCGGCGCGTCCGCCAGCGGCGGGTACACCGACCGGTCGAAGCAGGCCTCGGTCCGGGGGTGGGTGTCCACGACCTCGATCGGGCCGTCGCCGGACGCCGCCTCGTTCCGTACGCGGTAGATCAGCACGCCCTCCTTGCAGGTGCCCTCGTCGTTGCCGGTGGCGCCCCGGGCCTCGATCGCGAGGGCCGACCCCATGCCCGTACGGACGACCGCGAGGCGGTTGCCGAGCGAGCCGCCGGCCACCGGAGCCGCCGCCAGTGCCTCCAGGCTGAACAGGCTGCTGCCCGGCCCCTGGACACAGGTGACCTGGTGCCGGTCCAGCCAGCCCAGCTTCCACTTGTGCCAGCCGAAGGGCTCCGGCGCGAGCCCGAACTGGCTGCCCATGACGTCCCAATCACCCACATGGGTGTCCCAGTCGCCCTTGCCGTCCACGGGCCGGTGGTAGAGGTCCGGCAGGTCGAAGACGTGCCCGGTCTCGTGCGCGAGGACGTTGCGGTCCGGCGGATGCCGCTCGAAGACGGTGACGACCCGCTTGATGTCCTTGCCGTCGACCGTGAGCGGCTGCTCCAGGTTCACCACCTTGGTGGCGTCGGAGTCCACGCCCGGCGCGTCGGGGTCGGCGACCAGGTAGACGATGTCGTACCGGGCGAAGTCGACCTTCCGGTCCGCCGCCGCCAGCGCGTCGCGCAGATACGCCGTCCGCTTCGCCGCGTCCCAGTCACGCCGTATCGAGTAGTCCGTCGACGCCTTCGGCATGGCCGTCCACTCCGGCCGGGCGTCCGCGCGCAGCGCGAAGCGGCCGTACGAGGCGCGCCGGAAGAAGTCGCTCGTGCCGGGGAAGTGGTCGGCCGCCAGCTCCCCGGGGCTGGTCAGCGGCTCGGAGTCGGGGAACGACAGGAAGATCATGACGGCGTCGAGCGAGCGGGCCGGCTTCGGATACGCGGCGTTCCAGGTGTCGAGGCCGAGGGAATGGTGCGCGGCGGTACGGGGCAGGGCGCACGGCCCTGCCGTCGAGGCGCCCACGGCGGGGCCGGCCACGAGCCCGGTCGCGGCGAGCGCCACGAGGGAGGTGAAGGCGGCGGCGGAGGCGCGCAGCCGCGCGCGGTCCACTCCCCCGGGTGGCTGCTGACCCCTCACGTGGACCTCCGGCTGCGGAATGCGGGACACCTCAACCACCTTGTGACGGTTTGCGGTGTTTCGCACTATTCCGCTGCCCCAGTCGGGTGAGCGGGCGACACGGGGTCGACGCGACACGAGCCCTCAACGGCTCACGGAACGTCACAATCGGTCAGGCCGTCACAGTCCCCCGTCAGACCCGCGCAGAAACGATCGGCCGGACCGTGCGGGGCGACGTCCGGGGGCGCTCGCCGAGCCGCGGGGCGGCCGTGAAGCTGGAACGGCCCCCGGGGCAGCCTCTATGATCGGCACACTTTCCTTGGCCGACCATCCCGACCACGTCTGTACGGCCCGACTGCACTACGGGAGCGAGCGGTGAGCGGAACCCCCGAAGGACCGGTGCACGCCCGGCTCTCGCCCGTACGGGAGCCCGCGCTCCCGATCACGGAGCGTCACCACGACCACCCGGACGGCCATCCCGTCCCGGGCAGCCCGCCGTCCGAAGCCGAACTCCGCGACTACCGCGCCGCCTTCCGCGCCGCCCAGCTCGCCATGGCCGTCGTCGACCAGGACGGCCTGGTCGTGTCGGCCAACGACGCCCTCGGCACCCTCTTCGGCACCGGGGCGGCCGCGCTCCGCGAGCAGGCCGCCGCCGACCTCGTCGACCTCGCCTCCGACGGCCGCACCTGGCACGCGTACCGCGAGGTGCTGCGCGGGCGCCGCTCCCGCTTCCGCTGCACCCGGCGGCTCAAGCACCCGGACGGACGCTCGCTCTGGGCCGAGGTCACCGTCTCCCCCGTGCCCGAGAGCCGCCGTGTGCTGCTCTCCATCGCGGACATCAGCGACCGGCGCGAGCTCCAGGCCCGGCTGCGCCACCTCCAGATGCACGACCCGGTGACCCGGCTGCCCAACCGGACGCTCTTCTTCGAGCGCCTCTCGGTCGCCCTGGAGACCGCCGCCGCCCAGGACGAGGCGCACGAGGCCCAGCAGGCGCACGAGGCCCAGCAGGCCCAGCAGGCGCACGAGACCCACCAGGCGGACGGGCTCCACCGGGCGCCTGCGTCCCACCCCGCGCCCGCGCCCGCGTCCAACCAAGCGCACGAGACCCGCCCGTCGCACACGTCCCGCCCCTCACACACGTCCCACCGGTCCTATGAGTCGTACGGGCATGGCGGAACAGGGCGGATCGGGCTCTGCTACCTCGACCTCGACGGCTTCAAGGCGGTCAACGACACCCTCGGGCACCGGGTCGGAGACCGGCTTCTCGCCGCCGTGGCCGCCCGGCTGACGGAGTGTGCGGACAACGACGGGTACACCAGGAGCGGCGGCCACCTGGTCGCGCGGCTCGGGGGCGACGAGTTCGCGATCCTCGTCGAGGACTCCACCGGGACCGAACAGCTCGCGGATCTGGCGCAGTCCGTCCTCTGCGCCCTTCAGCGCCCCTTCGACCTCGCCGGGCAGCGGCTCTCGGTCTCCGCCTCGATCGGGGTCGTGGAGCGCGGCGCGCGCGGGACGACCGCGACGGGTCTGATGCAGGCCGCCGACACCACGCTGTACTGGGCGAAGGCCGACGGCAAGGCCCGCTGGACGCTCTTCGACCCCGAGCGCAACGCCCACCGGATGACCCGGCAGGCGCTCTCCTCCACCCTCCGGCCGGCCGTGGAGCGCGGTGAGTTCGGCCTCGAGTACCAGCCGCTGGTCGGACTCGCGGACGGGGCGGTGCACGGGGTGGAGGCGCTGGTGCGCTGGAACCATCCACAGTTCGGCACGCTTCCGCCGAATCGGTTCGTCGGCATCGCCGAGGAGGACGGCTCGATCGTCGAGCTGGGACGGTGGGTGCTGCGGACCGCGTGCGCGCAGGCCCGGCAGTGGCAGAAGGACCATCCGCGCGAGCGGCCGCTGTTCGTGAGCGTGAACGTGGCCGTACGGCAGGTCTGGGACTCCGACCTGGTCGCGGACGTGGCGGGCATCCTGGCGGAGACGGGGCTCGCGCCGCATCTGCTCCAGCTGGAGCTGACCGAGTCCGCGGTGATGGGTTCGGCGGGCCGGCCGCTCCAGGCGCTCCAGGCGCTGAGCGACATGGGCGTGCGGATCGCCATCGACGACTTCGGCACCGGCTATTCGAACCTGGCGTACCTGAGCCGGCTCCCGGTCTCGGTCCTCAAGCTGGACGGATCGTTCGTGCGCGGCTTCCAGGACGAGGCGCACGCCAATCCGGCGGACGAGCTGATCGTGGAGGCGCTGGTGCAGCTGGCGCACCGGCTGGGTCTGACGGTCACCGCCGAGTGCGTGGAGACCTCGGGGCAGGCGACCCGGCTGCGGCGCATCGGCTGCGACACGGGCCAGGGCTGGCTGTACTCGCGGGCGGTGGCCCCGGACCGGATCGCGGAGCTGATCGGCTCGTCGCCGCTGCCGGTCTGACCGGCTCGTCGCCGCTGCCGGTCTGACCGGCTCGTCGCCGCTGCCGGTCTGACCGGCGGGCGAATCGGGGCGCCGCGGCACGCTGCCGATGAGGCGCGGCGGAAGGTCCCGGAACCGGCCTCCCCTGCCGTCCGCCCGGCCGGAGGCATGGAACTGCCCCCGGCCGGAGGGACATTCCGGGCGGGGGCAGTGGTTCTGGGGTGCTCAGCGGGGAGCCGGCTGGCGCCCCGCTGAGCGGTGGGGGGTGGGCCTGTCGTTCCGAACGGGACCTAGCAGGCGCCCTGGTCCTTCCGGACGGTCCTTCCGGACGGGACCTAGCAGGCGCCCTGGTCCTTCCAGACACCCCACTCGCCGGTCGTGCCCGGCGCCTCGTTCTGCGTCCACCACTGGGCGAGCCACTTGCGGCCGTTGTGGGAGACGACGGTCCCGCCGTTGTAGACCGTTCCGGCCACGTACGCCGGGACCGAGCCGCAGCCCGTGGGCGGCGTGGTCGGCGGGGTCGTGGGCGGGGTGGTCGGAGGCGTCGTGGGCGGGGTGGTGGGCGGCGTGGTGGGCGGGACGGTGGTGCCGCCGAGGGCGGCGCTGATCTGGTTCAGGAGCGTGATGTTGTTGTCCAGGCCGAGGAGCGAGTACATCATCGCGCCGGCCAGGCCGCGCTGCTTGCCGTAGTCCACGCGGGCCTGGACGGACCGCTGGTTCAGCCCGGTGAAGAACTCGCCGTCCTTGTAGAAGTACGAGGCCTTGGCCTGGTCGTCCCAGTAGGTGGTCGCCGCGTTGTCGACGATGCCGCCGAGCTCCTTGTAGTGGGCGATGCCGGCCTGCTGGCTGAGCGGACGGGCGCCGGAGCCGCCGGTGGCGGGCTGGGCGAGACCGCCCGCGGCACCGGCCGGGACGCCCTTCCAGCCGCGGTAGTAGAACTCGTAGCCGAGCGTCAGCTTGTTGGCGGGGAAGCCGCCGGCGATGCCGTAGGCGGGCTTGCCGTCGATCCAGGAGTCGATCGCGTTGTCGATCGAGTACTTCTCGGTGCCGGGCGCGATGGGGTCGGTCGGGTCGTTCGAGCCCGAGTACAGCGGGGACTGGTGGTACGTCGGCCCGTCGCCGTCCCAGGCGCCGTGCATGTCGTACGTCATGATGTTCGCGTAGTCGAGGTACGCGCCGATCTTGTCCGTCTCGATGTACTTGATCTTGTCCTGGCCGGCCGGGAGGGCCGCGGTCAGCAGGTACTTCTTGCCGCCGTTGGCCGCGCCCTCGGCGTCGAGCTGCTTGCGGAACTCCTGGAGCAGGAGGGTGAAGTTCTGCTTGTCCTCGGGGCCGTAGTGGTTGCCGAGGTGGCCGCCGGAGGAGCCGGGGTACTCCCAGTCGATGTCGATGCCGTCGAAGATGCCGGCCGCGGTGCCGGGGCCGCCGAAGCCGCCCTCCACCGGGAGGTCACCCTTGATGTACTGCTTGATGCAGGAGGCGACGAGCTTCTTGCGGGAGGCGTCGGTCTTGGCCGCGTCGTGGAAGAACTTGGAGTAGGTCCAGCCGCCGAGCGAGATGTTGATCTTCAGGTGCGGGTACTTCGCCTTCAGCTCCTTGAACTGGTTGAAGACGCCCACGATCGGCTGGTTCCACGTGTCGGCGACGCCGTCCACGCTGTCGGCCGCGCCGAAGGACTTCTGGTAGTCGGCGTAGCTGTCGCCCGCGCCGTCGCCCGCGTTGGGGTTGTTGTCGTCACCGGCGGCCTTGTTGGCCTCGAAACAGGTGAGGTCGGTGGGGTGGATGTTGCCGAACGAGTAGTTGATGATGTCCAGTTTGCCCGCGATACCCCGGGTGTCGAGGTGCTTCGGGTAGAAGGCGTTCCCGTACACGCTCCACTGGTCGTAGTACGCGATGCGGACGTTGCCGTCGGCGGCTGCGGCGGCGGTCGTGGTGGAACCGGCCGCCTGGGCGGAGCCGATGCCGACGGTCGCGGCGAGCGCGCCTGCGGCGAGTGCCGTGCTCACGAGCGCGGCTATCAAGGGCTTACGGGGGTGCACGTTCGGCCTCCGAGGGGGTGACGCGATACGGGAGTTGGAGCAGTGATAGCCCCTGCGCGAACAGCACGTCAATGGTCTGAACCAGATTGAGGACTAGACCAATTGGCAGGAGAAAGGCCTTGTCAGAGCGGTGCAGCACAAAAGCGGACCGCCCGCCACCACAGGTGACGAGCGGTTTAAGGTTCGCTTAGGAGTGCCGGGGCCGACTGTTGCGCCATGAACCAACCGGCCTGCGACACCCAGGTTTTACTCGGCCGGAACGCCGTCCTCCGGCATCCCGTACGCGTCCGCGATCAACGCGTAACTGCGCAACCGGGCGTCGCCCCCGTGGGCGTTGGCCGTGATCATCAGCTCGTCGGCCCCCGTGCGCCCCCGCAGACCGTCGAGGCCGGCCCGGACCTCGTCCGGCGTGCCGTGCACGATGTTCGCGAGCCAGCTGTCCACGAACTCCTGCTCGGTGGGGCTGAAGGGGTACGCCTCCGCCTCCTCGGGCGTCGGGATCAGACCCGGCCTGCCCGTGCGCAGCCGCAGCATCGACAGCGCGCCGGTGAGCACCTGGCGGCGGGCCTCCTTGGCGTCCTCGTTCGCCAGCGCGGCGACGCCGATCATGGCGTACGGAGCGTCGAGGACCGCCGAGGGGCGGAAGGAGTCCCGGTAGAGGTCGAGCGCGGGGACCGTGTTCTGCGCGGAGAAGTGGTGGGCGAAGGCGAAGGGCAGCCCGAGCGTGCCGGCCAGCCGCGCGCTGAAGCCGGAGGAGCCGAGCAGCCAGATCGGCGGCCGTCCGGCGGGCCCCTGCACCGGGCCGGGCACGGCGTGGATCCTGCTGTACGGGTGCCCGTCGGGGAAGTCGTCGTCCAGGAACCGGGTCAGCTCGGCCAGTTGCTGCGGGAAGTCGTCCGCGCCCTCGTTCAGGGTGCGGGTCCCGCGCAGGGCGGCGGCGGTGGCGCCGTCCGTGCCGGGCGCGCGGCCGAGCCCGAGGTCGACCCGGCCGGGGGCGAAGGCCTCCAGCGTGCCGAACTGCTCGGCGATCACCAGCGGGGCGTGGTTGGGCAGCATGACCCCGCCCGAGCCGAGCCGGATGCGCTCGGTGTGGGCGGCGAGATGGGCCAGGATCACGGCCGGCGAGGACGAGGCGACGCCGGGCATCGAGTGGTGCTCGGCGACCCAGTGGCGGTGGTAGCCGCGCCGCTCGGCGAGCTTGCTGATCTCGACACTGGTGGCCAGCGCCTGGCTCGCGGTCCGTCCGCTGCCGACGGTCACCAGGTCCAGTACGGACAGCGGTACGGGCGAATCCCCGTGTGCCGTGCCCCGAATCGCGTCGCTCACCGTGTGCCGACCCTTCTGCGCGAAGACGTGTGTACGACCACGCACAACAGGAGGCTGGCTCCGGTTATTCCGCGGATCGAAAGGAATGAGCCACTCAAGTTCGGGTAGCCGCGCGCCCATGCCTCGACCCATGAACCAGATACGACGGCGGACCATGCTGTGGGGGACCGCGGCCGCCGCCACCACCGCGGCCACCGGCTGCGCGCGGGTCGCCTCGGGCGACGCCCTCGGCCGGCTCAGATCGCAGGGCACCGTGCGTCTCGGCATCGCCGGCGAGGTGCCGTACGGATACGTCGACGAGCAGGGCGCGTTCACCGGGGAGGCCCCCGAGCTGGCCCGGGTGATCTTCGGCCGGCTCGGCGTCCCGGACGTCCAGCCCGTCGCCACCGACTTCGCCTCCCTCATACCCGGGCTCGGCTCGCAGCAGTTCGACGTGGTGTCGGCCGGGATGTACATCAACAAGGAGCGCTGCGCGCAGGTGCTCTTCGCGGACCCCGAGTACCAGATGCTCGACTCCTTCATCGTCCGCAAGGGCAACCCGCTGAACCTCCGCTCGTACGAGGACGTCGTCCGCGCCAAGGCCCGCTTCGCGTCCGGCAGCGGGTACGCCGAGATCGCCTACGCGGTGGCCGCCGGCTATCCGGAGCGGGACATCGTGGTCCTCCAGGACCAGGTCGCGGGCCTGAACGCGGTCGAGTCCGGCCGTGTCGACGTCTTCGCCGGCACCGCCCTGACCGCCCGCTCGGTGGTCCGCAAGTCCAGCAGGGCCGAGGCCACCGAGCCCTTCGCGGCCGTCGTCGACGGCAAGCGGAAGATCGACGGCGGCGGCTTCGCCTTCCGCCCCACCGACACCGGCCTGCGGGACGCCTTCAACACCGAGCTGCACCGCATGAAGAAGAGCGGCGAACTCTTCCGGATCCTGCGGCGCTTCGGCTTCACCCAGGCCGAGATGACCACGCTGACCGCCGAGGAGCTGTGCCGATGACCGCCGGACTCTGGCAGAACTGGGTCCTGCCCGGCATCTGGATCACCCTCCAGCTCCTGATCGCCTCCACCGCGCTCGCCGCGGTCGTCGCCTTCACCGTCGGCACCGCCCGCACCCACCGCTCCCGCGCCGTCCGCTTCCTGGCCGGGCTCTACACCGAGGTCTTCCGCGGCACCTCCGCGCTGATCCTGATGTTCTGGCTGTTCTTCGTCCTGCCGCCGCTGGTCGGCTGGCAGCTGGTCCCGATGTGGGCGGCGATCCTCGCGCTCGGCCTCTCCTACGGGGCGTACGGAGCCGAGATCGTGCGCGGCGCCCTGAACGCCGTACCGAAGGCGCAGCGCGAGGCGGGGGTGGCGCTCAGCTTCACGCCCTGGCAGCGGCTGCGTCTCGTCCTGCTGCCGCAGGCCGTGCCCGAGATGATCCCGTCCTTCTGCAACCTGCTCGTCGAGCTGCTCAAGGGCACCGCCCTCGTCTCGCTGCTCGGCGTCGGCGACGTCTCCTTCGCCGCGTACCTGGTACGGCTCGCCACCCAGGAGAGTGGCGGGATCTACACGGTCACGCTGGTCGTGTACTTCGTGATCGCGCTGGTGATCACCCGCTCGATGAAGGCGCTGGAGAAGCGCACCAAGGCGAACCTGGGGGTGGTGGCCAAGTGAACTGGGACTGGTCCGCGGTGGTGGACTTCCTGCCGCGCTTCTGGGACGGCGTCCTCATCACCCTCCAGGTGCTGGTGCTCGGCTCGCTGATCTCGTTCTCGCTCGGCCTGGTCTGGGCGCTGGGCTTCCGCTCCGGCAGCAGGCTGGTGCGCTGGCCGGTGCACGCCGTCACCGAGTTCGTCCGCACCACTCCCCTGCTCGTGCAGCTCTTCTTCCTCTTCTTCGTGCTGCCGGAGTGGGGCGTGCAGTTCTCCGCCCTGACCACGGGCACGCTCGCGATCGGGCTGCACTACTCGACGTACACCGCGCAGGTCTACCGGGCCGGCATCGACGCCGTACCGGCCGGGCAGTGGGAGGCGGCGACGGCGCTCAGCCTGCCGCGCCACCGGACCTGGGTGGCGGTGATCCTGCCGCAGGCCCTGCGCCGGATCACTCCCGCGCTCGGGAACTACGTCATCGCGATGCTGAAGGACACCCCGATCCTGGCCGGAATCGGTGTGCTCGAACTCCTCCAGCAGACCCGTCTCGAATCCGCCGCCACCTTCCAGTACACCGAGCCGCTCACCGTGGTCGGGGTGGCCTTCGTCCTGATCGCGTACCCCGCGTCCCTGCTCGTCCGCACCCTGGAGCGCCGCCTTGCCCACTGAAGCCCTTGATCCCGCCCGCGAAGCCCTCGACCCCGCCCGCGAGCTCGTCCGATTCGAGAACGTCACCAAGCGGTTCGGTGACCAGACGGTCCTCGACGACCTCAGCTTCTCCGTCCGTCCGGGGCAGCACGTCACCCTGATCGGACCCTCCGGTTCCGGCAAGACGACGATCCTGCGGCTGCTGATGACCTTGGAGACGCCCGACGCGGGGACCATCCGGGTCAACGGCGGGAAGCTCTACCCGGCCGGGGAGAAGCACCGGCGGGAGGTGCGCCGGAAGATCGGGATGGTCTTCCAGCACTTCAATCTCTTCCCCCACATGTCGGTGCTGCGCAACATCACCGAGGCGCCGGTACGGAGCCTGGGCAGGAGCCGCGAGGAGGCCGAGGCGCGCGGGCGGGAGCTGCTCGACATGGTCGGTCTGTCCGACAAGTGCGAGGCCAGGCCCGCGCAGTTGTCCGGCGGGCAGCAGCAGCGGGTCGCGATCGCGCGGGCGCTGGCGATGGAGCCGCAGGTGCTGCTGCTGGACGAGGTGACCTCGGCGCTCGACCCGGAGCTCGTGGCGGGCGTGCTCGACCTCCTCCGGGAGATCGCGTCCACGACCGACATCACCATGATCTGCGTGACGCACGAGATGAACTTCGCCCGGGACATCTCCGACGAGGTCCTGATGTTCGACGAGGGACGGGTGATCGAGTCCGGTTCTCCGGAAAAAATCTTCTCGGCTCCGGAGCACGCGCGTACCCGTGAGTTCCTCGGCGCGGTGCTCTGACCTGAGACTCTCGCACGGTGCTGTGACCATGGCATATGCCAGAGTGGTGCGCCCCAGCGTACGGCGCTGGGGCGCCGCATCAATCTCGCCAACAGCCGCCCCGAAAAGGGTGCTTGACGGCTATCGTGGTACGGAAGCTTGCGGTCACAACCTGGTAGGGGGAAACCGTGGCGCTGAAGCCCGAGCCCACTGCGCCGTTCCACTCGGTGCAATACGCCCTGCGCGTCCTTGAGACGGTCTCACGGCACGGTGGCGGGGTGACGGACGTCCAGATCGCTCGTGAGACCGGTCTGCCCGTCGCCCACCTGTCCTCCCTGCTGCTGATGCTCCGTCGCGAGGGTTACGTCGAGCAGGTCGCCGACGGCGCCTATGTGATCGGCGACTCCCTGGTCCTCCTGGGTTCCGGCCTCACCCGGCGCGAGGCCCTGGAGGGCAAGCTCCAGGAGACACTGACCGAGCTGCGCGACTCCGTCGGCGCCGCGGTCTACATCAGCCGGTACATCGACGGCGAGGTGAAGATCACCCAGTTCGCCGACGGGCCGCGCACGCCCAAGGTCAACGAGTGGGTGGACTTCCGCTCGGCCGCGCACGCGAGCGCGGTCGGCAAGTGCCTGCTGACCCAGCTGGACCAGAACGGCCGCCGGGACCACCTCTCGCGCCACAAGATCGCCCGGCTCACCTCCCGGACGATCACCAACGAGAAGGTGCTGTTCTCCAAGCTCGACAGCCAGCCGCCGACGGTCCCGGTGCTCGACCTCCAGGAGTACGCGGTGGGCACGGTCTGCGCGGCGGTGCCGCTGACGGCCGGCGCGGCCGTGGGCTGCCTGGCGCTGTCGCTGCCGATCGAGCACGCCCACCGGCTGCGCTCGGCGGCCGACACGCTGAACCGCAGGGCCGCTCCGGTGGTGCTCTCCCTGGCGATCTGAGCAGGTCGGGGCGGAGACGGGGGATGTGATCCGGTCCTCGGGCGTGGTGGTCGGAACCACCCCCGGGGACCAGGTAGTATTTTCTCTGTCAGCAGGCGCCGCTAGCTCAGTTGGTTAGAGCAGCTGACTCTTAATCAGCGGGTCCGGGGTTCGAGTCCCTGGCGGCGCACAGACGGAAGAAGCCCCTCGCGCAGGCGGGGGGCTTCTTCGTGCTTTCCTCCGCCCCGCTCCCCGCTCCCGCCGTCCTACGCCCGGAGATAGGTGAGGACGGCGAGGACCCGGCGGTGCGTCTCTCCCGCGGGCGGCAGGTCCAGCTTCCCCAGGATGTTCCCGATGTGCTTGCCGACGGCCGCCTCGGTGACGACGAGCCGACGGGCGATCTCGCCGTTCGAGTGCCCCTCCGCGACAAGGCCGAGGACCTCGCGCTCGCGCGGGGTCAGCGCCGCCAGCGGATCACGGCGGCGACGCAGCAGCTGCCGTACGACCTCGGGGTCCACGACCGTGCCGCCGTCGGCGACCCGGGTGAGCGCGTCGAGGAACTCCTCGACCTGGCCGACCCGGTCCTTCAGCAGGTAGCCGACGCCCGTGCCGTCGCCCGCGTCCAGGAGGTCGGCGGCGTAGCTCCGCTGGACGTACTGGCTCAGGACGAGGACGGGCAGGTCCGGGCGCTCGGCGCGCAGGGCGACGGCGGCGCGGAGCCCCTCGTCCTGGAAGCCGGGCGGCATCCGGACGTCGGTGACGACGATGTCCGGATCGTGGGCGGTGACGGCCGCGCGCAGTCCGTCCGCGTCGCCCACGGCGGCGACCACCTCGTGGCCGAAACGGGCCAGCAGCCCGATCAGGCCCTCGCGGAGGAGGACGCTGTCCTCGGCGAGGACGACCCGGAGGGATCGGGCAGCGGTCGGCACGGGATCTCCACTCGTAGGACGGTCGGCCCGTCCGGCGGGCTGATGATCGTCAGTGTGCCATCGAGGACGGCGAGCCGGTCGGCCAGTCCGGTGAGGCCGGTACCGCGGGCGGGATCGGCCCCGCCCCGCCCGTCGTCCTCCACCGTGAGCGTCAGGCGGTCCGGATCCGTGTGCCGGGCGCGGACGCGCGCGCGGGTCGCGCCGCTGTGCCTGCCGATGTTGGCCAGGGCCTCGCAGACGGCGAAGTAGCCGGCGCTCTCCACGGCGGTGGGCAGCCGGGGCAGGTCGATGTCGGTGGTGACCGGGACGGCGGAGCGGTCGGCGGCGTCGGTGAGGGCCGCGGCGAGGCCGTAGTCGGCGAGGACCTGCGGATGGATGCCGTGGATGAGTTCGCGCAGCTCGGTCAGGACCCGGCCGGCCTCCGCGTGGGCCTGGGCGATCCGCTCGGCGAGCGGTCCGGGCGGGGCGTCGAGCCGGGCGATCCCCAGCGTCATGGTGAGGGCGACCAGGCGCTGTTGGGCGCCGTCGTGGAGATCGCGTTCGATCCGCCGCCGCTCGGCCTCGAAGGCGTCGACGAGCCGCGCCCGGGAGGCGGTGACCTCACCGATCCGCTCGCGCAGCTCGGCCTCGCGCGGGGCGAGCAGGGCGCGGCTGAGGGCGGCGCGGGCGCCGGCGAGCGCGCCCAGCGGGTAGAGCAGGGCGACGAGGAGCAGCGCCCCGAGCAGGGCGGCGGCGAACGCCTGCGGATAGGAGGTGACCAGGTACGCCTTGACGACCTTGGCCTCCTGACCGTCGACGGCGAGCTGGAGCGGGGTGCTCATCAGGGCGGCGGGCAGGCCGAGGGCGACGGCGAGCACGATCAGGTCCAGCGGCCACAGGACGGTGGCGTGCAGGACGGCGTACGCGAGCTCCCGCCAGGTCGCCTGCTCCCGGACCCGGACCCGGAGCCAGGCCGCGAGACCGGGTGCGTCGGGCACCCGGTGCGGGTCGGCGGCCGGGTCGAGGTCGACGAGCCGGAGCCGGCGGCGTTCGAGGCCGCCGAGGGCGACCCCGGCGAGGAGGAGCAGCGGCAGGCCGACGAGGACGAGCGAGAAGACGACGAGCAGCAGCAGGACGAGGAGCGCGGGTACGCCGGTCACCACCCCGGTCGCCAGATACCCGGCGGCCCGCCAGGGCCAGCCGGTCCGCGGATACCGGGCCCGGGTGAGGGCCTGCCAGGGGGTTCGGGGCGTCATGGGGATCACGGTAGGCGTGGGCCGCGGGACGGGGCCATGGGCCTGGGTGGCGTACGGGGGTGGGTCTGGCCCTACCCCGGTACGCCACCGGTCCCGTGCCCGTCGGGGTCAGGTCGTGGCGCCCGGGCCCCGGGGTGACCGGTCGTGGACGGCGTACGTGGAGCGGAGGTCGGTGAGGGCCCGCGGGGTGAGGCGCTCGTACGGGCTGTGCGGCGTGGGGCGCCACCAGACCGGGTCCGGGCAGAGGAAGGACTCCCGGCGCAGGGCCACGCGGTGGATCTTGTTGGTGGCGGTCAGGGGGAGGGCGGGGACGATCCGTACGAAGCGCGGGGGCATCTTGGTGCCCAGGTCCGGCTGGGCGGCGAGGAACGCCGCGAAGGCGATCGGGTCGAACGCGGCGCCCTCGCGCAGGGCGAGCGCCGTCATCACCTGGTCGCCCGCGACCGGGTCGGGTATCGCGTAGACGGCGACGCCCGCCGCCCGCTCCCAGCGGGACAGGATCTGCTCGATGACCGCCGCCGCGAGGTTCTCGCTGTCGACGCGCAGACGGTCGTCCGTACGGCCGGCGAAGTACAGGAAGCCCCTCGCGTCCCGGTAGAAGAGGTCGCCGGTCCAGTACCAGCCGCCGCGCAGCCGGGCCGCGTCCGCCCCGGGGTTGCGCCAGTAGCCCTCGAAGGGGTTCCGGCCCCGGTTGACGAGTTCGCCGATCGCGACGGAGGCGTTGCGCAGCCGCCCCTCGGGCGAGAGGTCGGCCGGCGGGCACTCCTCGCCGGTCGCCGGGTCCACGACCGCCAGGTCGTCGTGCGGCGCCGCCCGGCCGATCGCGCCGACCGGGGTGTCGGGGGTCCGCTGGATCGCCGCGCCGCCCTCCGACGAGCCGTAGCCCTCGACGAGCCGGGCGCCGAAGCGGGCCTCGAAACGGGCCGCGTCCACCGCCCCCGCCTCCGTACCGAAGCCGAGCCGCAGCCCGTGCACGCGGTCGTCAGGACCGGCCGGGGTCGCGAGGAGGTACTGGATCGCCCGGCCGACGTACGTGAAGTAGGTCGCGCCGAACTCCCGTACGTCGGTGAGGAAGCCGGAGGCCGAGAAGCGGTCCCGCAGCGCGACGGCCGCACCGGCGGCGAGCGCCGGGGCCCAGTCCGCGATGACCGC
This sequence comes from Streptomyces sp. NPDC090127, assembly GCF_044746945.1. Classification (NCBI taxonomy): domain Bacteria; kingdom Bacillati; phylum Actinomycetota; class Actinomycetes; order Kitasatosporales; family Streptomycetaceae; genus Streptomyces; species Streptomyces sp. NPDC090127. The sequence goes on from NZ_JBIVDE010000006.1 coordinate 431,059, forward strand.
GTTGCCGTGGAACATGGGCATGCAGACGTAGTGGACGTCGTCGGGCCGCACCCCGAACTGGCCGACGAGCGAGCGGCCGGCCGCCGCCAGGCGGCCCTGGCTGCAGATCGCCGCCTTGGGCGCGCCGGTCGAGCCGGAGGTGAAGTAGAGCAGCATCCGGCTGCGGGGCGTCACGGGGCGGGCGACGGCCGCACCGGGTTTCGCGCCCTCGAAGGGGGCCAGCAGCTCCCGGTAGGCGTCGGTGTCGGTCACGAGGACGCGTACGCCCGGCAGGGGAAGCCCGTCGAGCAGGGGAAGGTACGCGCGCTGGGTGACCAGGACACGGCAGTCGGTGTGCGTGATGTCGCGGGCCAGTTCGGCGCCGCGCCGGGTGGGGTTGACGCCGGCGACGGCGGCCCCCGCGAGGGCCGCCGCGCTCAGCCAGAGCGGGAATTCCGGTGTGTTGTCGAGCAGTACCCCGAGGTGCGGCTCGGCACCCCGGGGCAGCAGATCGACGAGCAGCGCCGCCCGTGCGGCGGCCCCGGTGGCGACCTGGTGATGGCTGAGGACCGTGTCCCGCGTCCTCAGGCCGACCCGGTGGTCGCCCCACTGCCGTCGCACGAGCTCCGCCACGGTGGCTTCGGTCATACGCCGGACGGTAACTGACGCTACGTCAGAACTGAACATCCGAACACGCGTAGAACGCGTTCGAGGTGTCCGCGATCGTCCAGACCGCCAGGATCACGTGGCGCCCCGTCTTGCCCCCGGGGAGGGTCCCCGAGTGCGAGAGCGTGGCCGGCGGCTGCGCGTTGTTGTACGGGACGGTGAGGAACGGCTGCGGGTCGAGTGCGGCCCGGGTGAGCTTCTGGGTGCCGTTCCAGCCGTTCTTGGTGATGTAGTACTTGAAGTCGGTGGTGCTGTGCCGGGCGGTGAACTGCCAGCGGAAGGTGTGACTCTGGCCCGCGTTGAGCTTCGTCGTGGGCCAGGCGCCGCCCCGGGGGTCGTCGAGCTGGGCGAACTGGGAGTTCCCGCCGGCGCAGATCGTGCCGTCGGCGGGCCCGCCGCCCGGGAAGCCCTTGGGGCCCTCGACCGACTGCGGCTCCCACTGGATGTTGCCGCAGTTGGTCACGGTGCCGTTGGCGCAGAGCTTCTGTCGACTGATCGGTGAGTCGGTGTAGCCGTGGCTGCTGGCGCTGCTGGTGGCGAAGAGGGAGGCGCCGGCGACGCCGAGCGCCACCGCCGCCACGCCTATCTTTTTGCGCATGCTGTCGCTCCTGATGAACGTGGGGGAGTTCCGAGCCGTGCTGCACGCGTGCGGGGGTGTTGCCTGTGCGGTAGTGCCTATTCCGGTCTAGACCAAGTACCAAGGTATTGACGGAACTTGAACATGTCCATACCAGTCACGCGCCTTCCACAGGACCCGTCCGACCGGTGTAGAACGCCACCGTCAGGTCCTTGACCAGCGCCTTGCGCTCGTAGTCGTCCAGTTCGACGAGACCACGCGTGGTCAGCCGGTGGACCACGTCGTCCACGGCGTCCACGACGGAGGTCAGCACGCTGTCGCGGTGCTTGGCGTCGATCGCGGCGATCCGGCGGCGCTGCATGGCCGCCGCGATCTCGGGGGCGTACTCGATCCGGGTCGGCTGGGCCGAGAACACGTCGATGCCGACCGGGGCGCACTCGGCGGAGAGCATCCGGGTCAGCGCCTCGCCGACGGCCTCGGCGTCGCGCAGGGTCGGGGCGTCCTCGTGGAAGGCGTCGGCCGGGAGCTGGGAGAGGACGCGGGCCATCGCCGCCTCGACCTGCTCGCGCAGGTACTCCTCGTGACCTTCGACGCCGAACGCGGCGCGGACGGTGTCCCGGATGCGCCAGACGACGAGGACGACGACGTTCAGCGCGGTGCCCTTGGCGTCGACCGAGGCGAGCGGCTCGCTGCGCCAGTGGCGCAGGCGGACGTCGACCCGGCGGCGCAGGAGGAGGGGGCTGACCCAGACGAGGCCGGTACGGCGGACGGTCCCCCGGTAGTCGCCGAAGAGGGTGAGGACGAAGGCGTAGCCGACGCGACCCCGGCCGAGACCGCCGAGCGAGAAGAGGGTGGCGAGGACGCCGGCGGCGAGCAGGGCCCACTGGCCGAGGTGGATGCCCTGGTACGGGCGTGGGGGGAGCCGGAGCATCTGGACGAGCTGCTCGGGGACGGCCCCGGTCCACCAGAGGATCGCGGCGCATCCGGCGAGCGCGAGCATCCCGCCCACGACCCCCATCCACCCGGGCAGCACGGGCCCGGCCCGCTCGACGAGCTTGGGGTCGGCGGTGGGCGCGGGGCGGGAGGCCTGGGGGCGGGCGGGGGCGGGGATGGCGGCCTTGGGGGATGCGGTGTTGGGGGATGCGGTGGTGGGGGATGCGGTGGTGGGGGATGCGGTCTTGGGTGGCTTGCCGCCCTGGGTCTTGCCGCCCTTGGGGGTCTTCTTCGCCTTGGTGGTGTCGGCCTTGGGGGCGGGCGGGGTGGGGGCGGCCATCGCGACGGTGGCGGGACCGCCGTCGTCGTCCTCCCGGGCGACGCGGGTGCGGGGGTCGGGCTCGGGCTCGTCGCGGAAGAGCAGGTGCACGGGGATCGACCCGGTCGTGTCGACGCCGATCACGTTCTTGCGCCGCACGGCGGGCCGCGCGGCGACGTGCGCCTCGGCGACGACGGGCACGGCGACGACACCGACCTCCCCGCGCACGATCCGCCGCAGGTCGAACCCACGGCGGGGCTCGTCGCCGACGGGGGTGGGGGTGGGGGCGTGGGGGGCGTTGACGCGGGTGGTGCCTGCGTGGGGGGTGCTGGCGTGGGGGGCGGGTGTGTCGGTGGTGGGGGCCTCGGGGGCGGGGCGCGGGGCGGGTGTGTCGGCGGCGGGGGTATCGGGAGTGGTGCCGGGGGCCGGTCCGGCGAGGGTGGTGGTGGCGGGGGTGGCAGCCGTGGCGGAGGCGGCGGTGGCGGCGGAGGTGGCGGTACGGGACTCGGCCGCCGCGCCGGTCGGGGCCTCCGCGAGCGCGGTCGCGGCGGGGCGGTTCACCGCGCCGGCGGGCGTCGGCGTGCCATCGATACCGAGCGCCGCGCGGAGCGCCGCGGCCCGGGCGGCGGCGTCCACCTCGTACGCGGTGCCGCTACGGACACCGGCCGCGCCGGGGGCGGGGGCCGCCGGGGGCGCGGTGGAGGGCCCGGTGACGGGCGTGACCGGGGTGACGGGAGTGGCGGGAGTGATGGGAGTGGCGGGGGTCGTGGGAGCTCCCGGCGCGACCGGGGTGACGGGGGTCCCGGGCGCGTTCGGGGTGACCGGGGTGACCGGGGAACCGGGTGCACCGGGTGCGCCCCCGGCACTGGGTACACCTGAGGCAGCCGGCGTATCCGAGGTGCCTGGGATCCCCGAGGCGCCCGCCGTAGCCGAGGTGCCCGAGGCGCCTGGCGTACCCGAGGTTCCCGGGATACCGGAGTTACCCGAGACGCCCGAGGAACCCGGCGCACCCAAGACGCCCGAGGAACTCGGCGCACCCAAGGCTCCCGGGAGACCCGAGGAACCCTCAGTACCCGAGGAACCCTCAGTACCCGAGGCTCCGGGCCCACCCAAGGAGCCCACCCCACCCGCCGCGTCCAAGGAACCCGCCGTACCCGCCGTACCCTGGGCGGCGTCCGCGCGCGTGGTCCCCGGAGTCGTCGGAGTGGCGGTGGTCGGGGTGGTGGTGGACCAGGGGGCGGTGGTGGTGAGGAGGCTCGGCGGGGCGGCCGTACGGGAAGGGGTCGCCGTCCCCGGGTGAACCGGGGCAGCATCGGGTTCCGGCGCCTGATGCCCCGTCATCGCGCCGTGGCCCGGCACGGGCTCCGGCTGTCCCGGCGCTCCGGAGACGGTGGCGCCCAGGGAGAGGGCCTCCGGGGCGGCCGGGCCCGGGCCGGACCGCTCCTGGCCGATCCACGCCCCGTCGGACCGCTCCTCCGGCGGGTGGCCCGTCGGTCTCGGGGCGCGCGGCTCCGTCGTCAGACGGCGGGCCGTCCGGGCCGCGTCGCGGCTGGCCGCCGCTCCCGAGTCCGGATTGGGGGTCGTTGCGGTCATGGAGTCCACCTCATGCTCTCGGGGTCATCGGAACAGGCGCCGCCAGGTCTCCGGGCCCGGGTAGCCGTCGGCCGCGCCGCCGCGCCATCCCTGTGCCCGCTGGAACGCCTCGACATTGCGACGGTCCGCCTCGCTCCAGCGCGGACCAGGACCCGACAGGTAGTGCTTGCCGTAGCCCCGCTTCACCAGCTGTTTGCCCAGCTTCTCCACATATGCGTTGGATTGGCCCGGACGGAAGTAGCCACGCCCGGGAAACCCCGGCGCATTCGCGCTCGAACCCCCCGAACCACTCGAACCGCCGATGCCCCGCCCCTGCCCCGACACGAGCAGGCGCCAGGTCTGCGACCCCGGCAGGCCGTCCGCCTCCGCGCCCTTCCAGCCCTGCGCCCGCTGGAACGCCTGAGTCGCCCGCCGGTCCGCCTCGCCCCAGCGCGGGCCGGGACCCTGGCGGTAGTACGCCGTGCCGCCGCGCTGCACGAGCAGCCTGCCGAGCTGGGTGACGTACGCGTTGTTCGCGCCGGGCCCGAACATCGCCGCGCCCGGGTACGGCGTCGCCGTCGAGGCCGCGCCTCCCCCGCTGCCGCCGCTCACGACGCCCTTGTAGCGGTAGGCCACGTAGCGGTCGGAGTTGTTCCAGTAGGACAGTGGCGTCGCCTGGCGACGGGTCCGCGGCTTGGTCTGCTCGTACGCGATGTACGACGTGTGGGTGTAGTCGGTCCAGCCGCCGAAGATCGTGACGTGCGAGCCCTTGGTCGGGTTGGCCGGGTTGTGGAAGAGCAGGATGTCGCCGGGCTGGAGCTCGCCGCGGCCGATCCGCTCGCCGAACCGGTCCAGGCTTCCGGTCCACTCGTTGCCGCGCAGGTTCCACGCCATCGAGATGTAGCCCGAGCAGTCCTGGCGGTAGCCGTCGGACCAGTACCGCTCCATCGAGTACGGGACCTGGGCGGACACCCATCGCTTGGCGCGGTTGACGATCTCGGCCCGGGTGGTCTTCCGTAGGGACTCGGTGGAGATCTGACTACCCGTCGGGGTCGCGCCGGGCGCCGGCTGCCCGGGCGGACCGGGGGCTCCGTGCAGCGGGCCTGCTCCGCCCTGAGGGGTGTCGTCGCCGGACCGGGCGGCGTCGGGATCCGCGGGAGCGGCCGGATCCGCGGGAGCGGCCGATCTTGTGGGGGTGAACGGTCCCGCAGGGGCGGCCGGCCCCGCGGGGGCGTCCGTCGGCCGGGCGGGGGCGTCCGTCGGCCGGGCGAGGGCGCTCGCGCCCCCGCCGCCGAGCACCACGCCCGCCGCGGTCACCAGGACCAGCGCGCGGCGCGCCCCGTGCGCCGCCGGGTGACCGCCCGCCCGGACGGGGAGGCCCAGGGCGAGATCGCGCCGCTGCTGGGCGCAGCCCGCGCAGCCGCAGTCGGCAGCGGGCTCGAACTCTTCGAAGACCGGCACACTCATGCGATTCCCCTCCACACTCGTCAAGATCTTTTGGCCCTTGTGCACGGGCGCCAGTGTCTCAACTGTCCGGACATATCGCATTTTGACGGATCGAAGGCCTGATACGACCATCCGACAGGCCGGAAGAGACCGTTAATGGTCCGGAGCACACCTGGGTGTCGGGTAGAGTTATCCAGGTCAGCACGCGCCGCTAGCTCAGTTGGTTAGAGCAGCTGACTCTTAATCAGCGGGTCCGGGGTTCGAGTCCCTGGCGGCGCACGCGCAGTCGAGGCCCCCTCACCATCGGTGAGGGGGCCTCGATCGTTTTCCACGCGGAGAGGATGGCGGCGCCGACTCCGCTCCGTAGCGCCTCGGTCACGTTCCGGCCATCCGGCCCCTCCCTCGCCCTCCCGCCCCAACCGTCCATCTCCGCTGGCAGGTTGGCCGACCAGGGGCGGAACTCCCGTACGGAACAAGTCGATCTCCGCAGGGCGTCACGGAGGTCGAGGCGGAGGCACGTGGGCCCGTTCTACAGTGGCGGAACCCGAACCTCCCGCGTCGGCGCCGGGCTTCTCCCGCAGCCCGCGCGCTCGCGGTCGAGGCCGGCCCGGCCGTCGGTCGCCCGGTCGCGCGGTCCGCGAGCAGCGATCCGCGGTCCGACGTCCGTCGGCCGGGCTCGGTGATCAACGGCGACGGCCGACGGGGCTCACGCCTCGCCCGAGCCCGTACCCGACCCGGCGCCCGAGCGCGCACTTGCGCCCGTGGCCGTACCCGTGGGCGCCGCACTCGTACCCGTACCCGTCCCCGTCAGATACGCGGAGACGACCACGTTCGCCGTGTAGGTGCCGGACGCGCGGTCGAAGGTCCCGCCGCAGGTGATCAGGCGCAGCTCGGCCCGGCCGGCCTGGTGCTGGCCGTACACCTTCCGCGCGTCGAAGCGGTCCCGGGGGAAGACGCGGACGTCGTCGATCGTGAATTCGGCGACCGATCCGTCCGTACGGGTCACCCGCACCGTGGCGCCGGGGCGGGCGGCGCTGAGGCCGTAGAAGACGGCGGGGCGGGTCTCGGTGTCGACGTGGCCGACGAACAGGGCCGCGCCCACCGCGCCAGGCTGCGTGCCGGAGCGGAACCAGCCCACCGAATGGGGCATCTCGAACGGCGGCGGGTCGATGGCGCCCCCCTGGTCCAGGCCGCGCCCGACGACCGGCGCCGTGATGCCGAGCGAGGGGATCTCCACCCGGCGCGGTTCGGCGGGCGCCATGGGCCGGTGGGCCGGGGGCAGCGGGGCGCCGAGGGGGCGGCCGACGGCCGCGATGTCGCCGGTGGCGGGGGCGGAGGCACCCCCGGGCAGCTCGGCGATCTCCCGGCCGCCGAGCCAGAGCCCGAGGACCAGGACCCGTTCCCGTCGCCCGGCCCGTTCCCGGAGCCGGGGGACATGTCAGTCGCCTGCCCGGCGGCCCCGCGCGCTGCGGAAGGCGACGGCCACCGCCGCGACCGCGGCCAGGCCCAGGCCGACCAGGGTGTACGGGGTCCCGAGGCCGTTCTCGCTGGTGGTCTGGGCGACGCCCGGTGCCACGGGCGCCGCCGGGACCGCCGGAGCCGCCAGGGCCGCGCCACCGCCACCGGCCCTGACCGGGGCGTACGGGCTGGGGTGGTGGGTCGGCCGGTGGGTGGGGTGGTGCGTGGGCTCGGGCTTGTGCTTCTCGACCTGGACCACGCCCACATCGCGGTGCTCGCGGCCGTCGCAGGTCACGGTGACCTTGTAGGCACCGCGCTCCAGCCCCGGCTTGATCGTGGTGACGCCGTAGAGGCGGTGGTCGCCTCCGTCGCGGCCGGTGAGCTCGGCGTCGCCGACGAACGCCTTGGACCTGGCGGCGCCGGTCGTGCCCTTGCAGCCCTGCACCCGCACGTCGACGTCCGCGCCGGGCTTGACCGTGGACGGGGTGACGGTGACCTTGACACCCTCCCCGGCGACGGCGGTACCGGCCGTGGGGGCCAGTACCAGAATGGCGGCCGCCCCTGCGGCACGGAGAGCAATGGGACCTGAACGCATCGTGACCTCCTGGTACTGGCAGGGTCACCCGGTTCGGCCGCTTCCGCATCCGCAGGGGTCCGGTCGGGCGTCCTGCGACGCCGCTGACCAGCGCTTCCGCCCGGAGACTAGACCCTGTCGACCAGGTCGGCGATCGAGTCGACGATCTTGGAGGGGCGGAACGGGAAGCGGTCGATCTCGGCCTGGGTGGTGAGCCCGGTGAGCACCAGGAAGGTCTGCATGCCCGCTTCCAGGCCGGCCAGGATGTCGGTGTCCATCCGGTCGCCGATCATGGCGCTGGTCTCGGAGTGGGCGCCGATGGCGTTCAGGCCGGTCCGCATCATCAGCGGGTTCGGCTTGCCCGCGAAGTACGGGGCCTTGCCGGTGGCCTTCGTGATGAGCGCGGCGACGGAGCCGGTGGCCGGCAGCGGTCCCTCCAGGGAGGGGCCGGTCTCGTCGGGGTTGGTGCAGATGAACCGGGCGCCGGCGTTGATGAGCCGGACGGCCTTGGTCATGGCCTCGAAGGAGTACGTCCGGGTCTCGCCGAGGACCACGTAGTCGGGGTCGTGGTCGGTGAGGACGTAGCCGATGTCGTGCAGCGCGGTGGTCAGGCCGGCCTCGCCGATGACGTAGGCGGTGCCGCCGGGGCGCTGGTCGTCGAGGAACTTGGCGGTCGCGAGCGCCGAGGTCCAGATGTTCTCGACCGGCACCTGGAGGCCCATGCGCGCGAGGCGGGCGTGCAGGTCCCGGGCGGTGTAGATCGAGTTGTTGGTGAGGACCAGGAAGGGCCTCTCGCTCTCCCGCAGCTTCTTGATGAACGCGTCGGCGCCGGGGATCGGAACGCCCTCGTGGATGAGGACGCCGTCCATGTCGGTGAGCCAGGATTCGATCGGCTTGCGCTCTGCCATGTGCGGGGACTCCTGCCGTACCAAAATCGTGCGGTGTGCTGGGGGCGCCCCCACAGCGCTGTGGCGACGCCCCCAGCCTAATCAAGAGGCCGTGACCTTGACCCCGTCGATCACCCAGTACCAGTTGTTGGAGCCGGTGTAGCGGAAGCGGAAGCTCACGCTGGAGGACCCGGCCGGGACGTTCACGGTGAGGGACTGGGGCTGGGAGATCACGTCGGAGGTGTAGCTCTTGACGACGGTCGGCGTGCCGCCGTTGAAGACCGCCTGGACCTGGGCGGTCTGGCTGCCCTCCTGACGGTAGAAGGTGGTGAAGTCGAGGGTCGCCCGCGTCTTGCCGGAGACGCTGTACGCCGGGGTGACCAGCGTCGAGTCGTACGTACCGGAGAAGGACTTGTCGGCCCACTCGTCGGAGTCGGCGACGGCGAAGACGCCTCGGGCGCGGACGTTGAGCTCACGGGACTGGTCGCGCTGGCTGCGGGACCAGAACTCGTCGGTCGCGAAGGCCCAGCCGCGCCACTCGGTCATGCCGCCGGTGCCCATGGCGTTGTTGATGACGGACCAGCCGCTGGGCGCGGTGTGGGTGAAGCCGAGCACTCCGGCCGGGATACCGGTCTCGTCGACGCGCCCGCCGAGGGAGGAGTGCAGCGCGTCGAACGGGTCGGTGGAGCGCTGCTGGATCGGCTTGCCGTCCAGGCCCCAGGCGGGGTCGGGAACGATGCCGAGCTGGTGGAAGACGGTCGCGGCGACGTCGACGAGCCGGGTGTCGATGGGCCGGGCGCCGGCGGCGATGCCGGGGCCCTGGGCGAGGACGAAGGTGCGGCGCTCCTCGATGGCGGAGCCGCCGTGGCCGCCGCCGTCGGTGTGGCCGTGGTCGGTGGTGACCATGACCGTCCAGCGCTCGGTGGCGTAGGAGGGGCGGGCCTTGATCGCGGCGAGGAGGCGGCCGAGGTAGGCGTCCTGGACGGCGATGGCGTCGAGGTACTTCTGGCTGGCGGCGCCGTAGGAGTGGCCCATCTCGTCGGTCTCGCCGAAGTAGACGAAGAGGACGTCCGGGTTCTGGTTGCGGAGGATGGACTCGGTGGCGTCCGTGATGATCTTGTCGTTCACGGCGTAGTCGTTGTTGTAGACGAGCTTGGCGTCGGCGCCGGGGGTGACCGTGCCGTGCGTGTCGAGCTCGGGCCAGTCGACGGCGGCGAAGAGCGAGAGGTCGGGGCGGACCTGGTTCAACCGGGCCAGGAATCCGGGGTACTTGCCGTAGTTCTTGCCGGTGAAGGTGTTGTCCTTCACGCCGTGCTTGTCGGGCCACACACCCGTGGAGATGGTCGACCAGCCGGGGCCGGAGGAGGTGGCGGCCATCGGGTTGGCGTAGAGCAGGGACAGGCCGTACGTGCCGCCCGCCATCAGGGACTTCAGCGTCGGCGCGTCGGCGGCGTCAATCCGGTCGTACCGCAGCCCGTCCATGCCGACGACGAGCACCTTGTCCTTGCTGGTGCCGTTCGGGAGCGTGGGGGCGGCGGTGGCGGCGGCGTGGGCGGCCGGCGCGGTGACGACGGCGCCGGCCGCCGCGGCGGCGGCGGTGGCGCCCGCGGCGGCGAGCACGGTGCGGCGGGACATGCCGGTGGATATGCCGGAGAGCGGCATCTCGGATCCTCCGTAGAAGGGGGTGACGACACGCCAACGCCCCCGATTCCTCGGGGGCGTTGGTCCGTACCCGTTATCTTTCCGCGATCTACGGAGGCTGACCAGAGCCGTACGGTGAACTCTTGGCGGCCGGTGGTTGGCGGCCGGTGATCAGCTTCCGGTGGCCGTCTTCCACGCGTCGACGTACGTGGTCAGGTTCGTGTCGATGTCGACCCAGTCCGGCTCGAAGACCTCGACGCCCTCGATCAGCTTCGCCAGCTCGATGGCGTTGGCGTCGGTCGCCTTGACGTCCTTACGGGCCGGGAAGCCGCCGCCGACCGCGCTGACCTCGCGCTGCGCCTGCTCGGCGAGCATGAAGTCGAGCAGCTTCTTGCCGTTCTCGGTGTGCGGGGCCTTGTTCACCAGGCCGGCGGCGTACGGCAGGGCGAACGTGGTGGGCTTGCCGCCCTCCTTGGCCGGGAACCAGATGCCGAGGTTCGGCATGGACTTGGACTGCGCGAAGTTCATCTGGACGTCGCCGTTGGCGACGAGGATCTCGCCCTTGTCGACCTTGGGGGCGAGCTTGGAGGTGGAGGAGGACGGGCCGACGTTGTTGGCCTGGAGCTTCTTCAGGTACTCCATCGCCGGCTCCTTGCCGCCGAAGTCGTTCATCGCCTTGATGACGACGGCCGTGCCGTCACCCGCGACACCGGGGGTGGAGTACTGGAGCTTGTTCTCGAACTTCCCGTCGAGGAGTTCCTCCCAGGTCGTGGGGGCCTCCTTCAGCTGCTGCTTGTTGTAGATGAAGCCGAAGTAGTTGTTGACGACCGAGGTCCACTTGCCGTCGGCGGCCTTGTTCCCGCCGTCGACCTGCTCCGAGCCCTTCGGGGCGTAGGCCTGGAGGAGCCCCTTGGAGTCGGCCTGCTGGATGAAGGGCGGCAGGGTCACGATGACGTCGGCCTGGGTGTTGTTCTTCTCGCGGACGGCGCGCTGCACCATCTCGCCCGAACCGCCCTCGACGTACTTGACCTTGATGCCGGTCTCCTTCTCGAAGTCGGCGAAGACCTTGTCGTACCAGCCGTCGCCCTTCTCCCCCTTGAGACCGTCGGCGCTGTAGACGGTGACGATCTTCTCGTCGGAGGCGGCGGAGGAGCCACCGCAGGCGGTGAGGCCGGCGGCGAGGGCGAGGCTGCCGGTGACGGCGGCGATCGGCTTGACGAGCTTGGACGGGGTACGCATGACGTCGTTCTCTCCTGGAGGCTTAGCGGTAGGACGCTTTGGTACGGATACGGGAGACCGCGAGCAGGACGATCAGGGTCGTGGCCATCAGGACCACGGCGAGCGCCGAGCCGGTGAAGAGGGAGCCACGGTCGGTGGCCGTGAAGATCAGCACCGGCAGGGGCATCCAGTCCGGCGGGTAGAGCATCATCGTGGCGCTCAACTCACCCATGGACAGGGCGAAGCAGAGCCCGGCGGCCGCGTTCAGGGACGGCAGCAGGAGCGGCAGCTTCACCGTGAGCAGGACGTACGCGGGGCGGGCACCGAGGCTCGCCGCCGCCTGCTCGTACATCGGGTCGAGACGGAGGATGGCCGCCGAAACCGACTGGTAGGCGAACGCCGTGACAAGAATGGTGTGCGCCAGGATCACGATCCAGCGCGTTCCGTTCAGCAGCACCGGCGGCTGCGAGAAGGCGACCAGGACGGCGAGGCCGACGACGACCGAGGGCACGGCGACCGGCAGCATGAACAGCGCGTCGAGCAGCCGACGGCCGTTCTTCCGCAGCGAGTGGGCGACCAGCGCCGCCCAGGTGCCGAGGGTCAGCGCGAGCGCGCTCGCCGTGACGGCGGTGACCAGACTGGTGGTCAGCGCCTGGAGCGACTCGCCGCGCACGGCGGACGCGTAGTGCTCCCCCGTCGGCCCGGAGGGGAAGGCCCCGGACCAGTGGGTCGAGAACGAGGCGGCGAGGATCACCAGGAGCGGGAGGGCGAAGAGCGGGACGAAGAGGACCGCGAAGAGGGCCCAGGTCGACCACCTGCCCGTACGGCTATGCACCAACACGACGGCTCACCACCCGGTAGAGGCCGTAGAGGCCCACGGAGATAGCGACGTTGACGACGGCGACGACACAGGCGGCGGCGTAGTCGGATTCGAGGATGGCCTTGCCGTAGACGAGCATCGGGAGCGTGGTGACGCCCTTGGCGCCGGTGAAGAGGACGATCCCGAACTCGTTCAGGCACATGACCAGGACGAGGCTTCCGCCGGCGGCGAGCGCCGGCAGCGCCTCGGGCAGGATCACCCGCCGGATGATGCGCGGCGGCTTCGCCCCGAGCGAGGAGGCGACCTCCAGCTGTGCGGTCTCCATCTGCGAGAACGCGGCGAGGAGAGGGCGCATCACGAAGGGCGTGAAGTACGTGATCTCGGCGAGGAGGACGCCCCAGGGCGTGGTCAGGAACTGGAAGGGCCCGCTCTCGGCGCCCGTGAGGTCCGTCCACAGTCCGTTGCCGATGCCGACGGTGCCGTAGAGGAAGAGCAGGGCGAGCGTGATCAGGAAGGACGGGAAGGAGAGGAAGACGTCGATGAACTTCGCCACCGCCTTCCCGCCCGGGAACGGCACGAACGCGATGATCAGCGCGAGCGCGAACCCGAGGACCAGACAGCCGACGGTGGACCCGACGGCCAGCCACACGGTGGTGACCAGCGCCTCCCGGAAGGCCTCGGACCCGAAGACGTCGGCGTACGCGCCGGGGGCGAGGGACTCCTGGACGACGAGGGCCAGGGGGTAGAGGAAGACGAGCGCGAGGACGGCGACGGGCGGAAGGGCCCAGACCCAGGTGGGGACGGTACGGGAGGCCTTCGGAGGGCGCGCGTCCACCGGGGCGGGCCGGGCCGGCGGCACGACGCCCCGGTCCCGCTCGGCCGTCAGGACCGGTGTGCCGGTGCTAGCCATCGGACACCCCGGCCCCCAGCAGCACCCCGTCCTCGGGCGCGAAGTGCAGGGTGACCTCGTCCCCGAGCACCGGCGTCTCCCGCAGCTCACGGACGTCCGCCGTGACGCGATGGCCCCGCACGTCGACGTACAGCCGGTGCGTCGACCCCCGCCACTGCACCTCCGAGATCCGCCCCCGCAGCGCATTCGGCCCCTCCCCCAGACCCATGAGGTGCGGCCGTACGCACAGGGTGGCGGCGGCCCCCGGGGCGACGCCGTCGGTGGCGACCCGCAGGGCGGCGCCGCCGAAGGCGACCCCGTCCGCCGTGACGGTCACCGGCAGCAGGTTCGCGTTGCCGACGAAGGACGCCGTGAACTCCGTACGGGGACGGCGGTACAGCTCCTGCGGCGTGCCGCAGTCCTGGAGCCGGGCCCTGTCCATGACCGCGATCCGGTCGGCGAGGGTCAGCGCCTCGACCTGGTCATGGGTGACGTACAGGATGGAGACGTCCGGCAACTCGCGGTGCAGACGGGCCAGTTCCGCGAGCATCCCGGAGCGCAGCTGGGCGTCGAGCGCGGACAGCGGCTCGTCGAGGAGCAGGACGTTCGGGCGGATGGCCAGCGCGCGGGCGATCGCGACGCGCTGCTGCTGCCCGCCGGACAGCTCGCGCGGGTGGCGCTTGGCGTAGGCCGCCATCCCGGTCATCTCCAGGGCCTCGGCGACCCGGGCGGGGATCTCGCTCTTCGGCGCCTTCTGCGCCTTCAGGCCGAAGGCCACGTTGTCCTCGACCCGCATGTGCGGGAAGAGGGCGTACTGCTGGACGACCATCCCGATACCGCGCCTGTGCGGCGGCAGGGCGGTGACGTCACGGCCGCCGATGAACACCCGCCCGGAGACCGGCTGCACGAACCCGGCGACGGCGCGCAGGGCGGTGGTCTTGCCGGAGCCGGAGGGCCCGAGGAGCGCCATGACCTCGCCGGGCTCGACGGTCAGGTCGAGGGAGTCGAGGACGGTGGTGCCGCCGTAGGCGACGGAGACGGAGTCGAACCGGATGCCGCTGCGGGTGGCCTTCACGAGGTGCGGCGAGGCGGCGGGGACGGGTGGGGTGGCTGCGGGGGCGGGGGCGGCCGCGGTGGCCGCGGTGGCCGCGGTGGCCGCGTCCGCCGGGGTGGCTGCGGTGGCCGCGTCCGCCGGGGTGGCCGAGTCCGCCGGGGTGGCCGCGGTGGCCGCGTCCGCCGGGGTGGCCGCCTCGTTCGTCGTGACGGCGGCGTCGGGGGCCGTCACCGGTGGGCCTCCGCCCGGGCTATGGCCGCCGGCAGGTCGGCGACCGAGCCGAGGACGTGGGTGGCTCCGTGCTCCTTGAGCGCCGCCTCGTCGTGCGCGCCCGTGAGCACGCCCGCGACGATCCCGGCGCCCGAACGGACGCCGCTGAGCATGTCGTACGAGGTGTCGCCCGCGACCGCGACGTGCCGGACGTCGTCGACGGCTCCGGTACGGAGGAAGGCGCCGAGGACCATGTCGGGGAAGGGGCGGCCCCGGCCGCCCGCGTCCGCCGGGCACAGGGTCAGCTCGACCAGGTCCTGCCAGCCGAGCGCGTCCAGGATGGCGTCCTGCGTGACGCGGGCGAAGCCGGTGGTCAGGACGACCGTCCGGCCCTGGTCCTTCAGCTCGGTGATGGCCTCGGCCGCGCCGGGGACCGGCGCGATCAGACCGCCGGCAACCAGCTCGCCGTACGCCTGCTCGAAGGCGACGTTGGCCTGCTGGGCGCGGGTCTCGTCACCGCCGAAGAGGTGGCGGAAGACGGAGATCTTGGACTCGCCCATCGTGGCGCGGACGTAGTCGATCATCGTGGCCGGGTCCTCGCCGAGGCGCTCGGCGGCGGCGCCGAACGCGCGCTCGACGAGACCGCCGTCGGCGACGGTCGTGCCGGCCATGTCGAGGACGACGAGGTTCGTCAGGTTCATCAGGTTCTTCGTGGTCATCAGGATCACCAGCCCAGTTCGTCAGCGGTCGTTTCGGCGATGGCGGGCGAGCAGGTCATGCCGCGGCCGCCGGGTCCGGTCACCAGCCAGACGCCTTCGCGGACCTTCTGGCGGTGCACGACCCGGGTGGTGTCGGTGCACTGCGCGTACACGCCCGCCCAGCGGCGCCGGATCTTCGGCAGCGGGCGGCCGAGGAAGGACTCCACGACGCGGACCAGGTGCTCGTAGGGGTCTTCGTGGGTGTCGAAAGCGAAGGGGTGCTCGTACTCGTGCGTGTCGCCGATGGTCAGTCCGCCGTCGAGCCGCTGCACCATCAGGAGCTGCATCTTGTGCGCGGCGGCCGTCGGGTCCTGCGCCTGGCCCGCGTTGAGGGCGTCCAGGGCGTCGGAGGCGTACGCCGGGTAGTAGCGGAAGGAGTCGGCGTCGGCGACGGAGGTGGTCAGCGGCTCGCCGAGCGGGTCGGTCTGCATCATCTGGAGGCGGACCCTGCGGACCGGGATGTCGCCGGCGATCTCGCGGACCAGTCCGCTGAGCGCGGCGCCGGTGGCGAGGACGACGGCGTCGCCGGTGTGCACCTCGCCGCGGTCGTCGCGGACGGCGGCGTCGCGCATGCCTTCGGCGCCGGAGACGTCCCGGACCTCGCGGTTCGGCAGGAAGGTGTACTTCCCGGAGGCCAGCAGGGCCTTGCGCAGCGCGAGTTGGGCGGTGCGCGGCTCGACGGCCGCGTCGCGCTCGCAGAACAGCGCGGCCTGGGCCACACCCTTCTCGAACGCGCCGCGCAGGGCCGGATTGACCTGCAGGGCCTCGTCGGCGGTGAGCAGCTTGTAGCCGCGGGCGGCCGCGTCGGGCCGGGCCAGGGCGGCCTCGGCGACGGCCAGCTCCAGATCGCCTCGCACGGGGGTGAGCGAGCCGATGGCCCGGAAGCCGAGCTCGGGGACGCGGGCGCCGATGCCCTCCCAGAGCTCGCGGGCGCGCAGCGCGGTGTCCAGCTCCTCCCCGCCCGCGCGGCCGCTCACCCATATCTGGCCGAAGTTGCGGAGCGAGGCTCCGCGCGCCTCGGCCTCGCGCTCGATGTGTACGACCTCGTGGCCGCGTTCCACTGCGTGCCAGGCGTGCATGGTTCCCACCACGCCGGCTCCTACGACGATCACCTTCATGCCGTCCACGGTCCTGGGGGCGAGTGGCCCGGAACGATCCGGAGGGCAACGGGACGGTGAACGGGGTGACAAGGTTGGCCTAGACCCGTTATCTTCTCGTTATCAATGGCCGCTCTCCCGAAAGTCGTGGCCAAGGCCGAAGGCCGAAGGCTGAGGGTCGGTGGTCGGTGGTCGGCGGTCGGTGGTCGGTGGTCGGCGGTCGGTGGTCGGCCGTGGGTCAGCCCTGGTGCCCCAGGTGCGCGGTGAAGCTGAAGCGGTCGCCCCGGTAGAGGGTGCGGACGCGCTCCAGCGGGCTGCCGGACGTGTCCCGGGAGACGCGGTGGATGAGCAGCATCGGCAGGGCGGGCGGGGTGCCGATCAGCAGGGCCTCGCGGGGAGTGGCGAGCACGGTCTCGATCCGCTCGTCGGCGTCGCCGAAGGCGATGCCGAGCTGCTCGCGGAGGTAGCGGTAGAAGGAGGAGTCCGGGTCGAACTCGGCGTCCAGGCGCGGGACTCGGGCCACGGCGACGTACGTGCTCTCCAGACCGACCCGCTCGTCGTCGGCGAGCAGCACGCGCTCCATGTGCCAGACGGGCTCGCCCCGTCGGACCCCGATCTCGGGCGCGAGAGCGTCGGGGCAGGGGAAACGGTCGAGGGAGATGAGAGAACGGCCGGGCCGGCGCCCCTGACGCCGTACGCCCTCGGTGTAGGAGGCGAGCGAGAGCGGCTGCTCCAGCTTCGGCCCGGCGACCACGGTCCCGCGCCCCTGGCGGCGCAGCCGCCCTTCGAGCAGGAGCTCGCGCAGGGCCTGGCGGACGGTCTCCCGGGAGACCTCGTAACGGACGGCGAGGTCACGCTCGGTGGGCAGGAGCCCGCCCTCACCCAACTCGTCTATCAGCGAGGCGACTTTCGCCTTCACCGCGTAGTACTTGGGGATGCGTCCGTGCTCGGGGATGCCGGAGCGGATGGGTGCGCCAGGTGCCTGGTCGTTCGGGTAGTCCACCGGGGGATGCTCGCAGATGGGAATGAACAGGTGGGTGTACGGAGAGTGACGCGGGGTGCGGGGCGGGCCGCTGCACGAGGTGGTGAGGGGTCAGGTCCGCCCGTGATCGGGACCGTCGGCGGGGCGCCGGCGGCGGGCGGCGAGGAAGAGACCGGCCCCCGTGAGCACCAGCGCCCCGGCGGCCGGGGCGAGGACGACGGCCGACTCGGGCCCGGTCTGGGCGAGTTCGGGCCGTACGGGGAGGGGCGGGCGGCCCGGAGGGCGCGGCGCGGGGCTGGTGTCGCCGGGCGGGGGGGCGGTCTCGCCCGGCGTGGCCTCACTCGGGGTGGATTCACCCGGGGTGGATTCGCCCGGGGTGGGTTCCGCCGGGGTGGATTCCGGCTCCTCCGGCACGGCGCCTTCGGGGGTGATGGCCAGACGGTATGCGCCGGACTCGCCCACCCAGTCCCCGTCGTCCCCGTGACGCTGAACGATCGCCGCGTTGGCGACG
The DNA here is from genome assembly GCF_044746945.1 of Streptomyces sp. NPDC090127. Classification (NCBI taxonomy): domain Bacteria; kingdom Bacillati; phylum Actinomycetota; class Actinomycetes; order Kitasatosporales; family Streptomycetaceae; genus Streptomyces; species Streptomyces sp. NPDC090127. The sequence goes on from NZ_JBIVDE010000006.1 coordinate 448,650, forward strand.
ACCTCGTTGGGAGCGGCGCCCTCGCGGAAGGCGAGCCGGACGGGGACGGTGACGGTACGGCCGGCGGGGACGACGAAGCCGGCGAACTCCCGGTCGACCACCTCGCCCGGCAGGCCCGGGAGTTCGGAGAGGCCGGAGAGACCGGAGGCGTCGGGGAGGCCGGAGGCTTCGGAGAGACCGGAGGCGTCGGAGAAGACGCCCACGCTCTCGTCCTCCTCCGTCGCCTCGAAGGTCACGGGGCGCCAGCGGCGGGCCCCGGCGTCGTAGAAGTCCATCCGGATCTGGCCGGGTTGAAGGACACGGTCCCGGTCGACGAGGGCGAGAACGGGGTGGATGCCCTGGCAGGACTCGGCGGTGGTGTTGGTGAGGTCGACCTCGAAGGTACGGAATCGGTCACCGGGGACGTACGTGCGGGGCCCGCCGTGGATCCGGGTGGCGATGGGGAAGTCGGGTTCCGTCGCCTCGCCGCAGGTGGGGTCCTGGGAGGGCCGGCCGGGCGCGGCCTTCTCGTCGGCGGGGACGTTCCCGTCCGCAGGGGCCTTCTCGTCCGCGCGGACGGTCCCGTCCGCGCCGGGGGCGCCCGGCTCGGTGTCCGCGCGGGCGCCGAGGTCGGCTCCGGGGGCTGGGCCGGGGGCCGGTTCCGCCGAGGACGGGCCGACGGCGAGTGCGAGGACGGTGGTTCCGGTCGTCGCGGCCGTGACACCGAGGGCGAGGGCGTGACGCAGTCGCATGGGCGGGTGCCTTTGCTGCTCGCGGGCGTACGGGACGGCCGCGACGCTGCCACAGGGACGGCACCCGTCCGGGCAACGACGCGGGGCGCGCCCCCGGACAGCCCGAGCATTCCGCCCGATCAGCCTATTTTCCGAAGAGTGGCGCGAGGATCAGCTGCGCCGCGCCCTCCGCGACGGCGTACGGAGACATGACACCGGAGACCGGCGTGCCGAGGCCCGCCCCCGCGAGGACCGCGCCGACGCCCCCCACGAACGCCTCCGGGTCGGCGGTCACCACCCGGCCGCCGAGCACGACCCGGTCGATGTCCAGGAGCCGTACGAGATTCACGGCGCCCGTACCGAGGACGCGCGCCGCCTCGGGCACGTCGCCGCGCGCGACGGCCGCCAGGCACAGGACCTCCAGACAACCGCGCCCGCCGCACCCGCAGGGCGGCCCGTCGAGCAGCACGGTCTGGTGCCCGAACTCCCCCGCCCCGGTCCTGGCCCCCCGGTGGAGCACGCCGTCGAGGACGAGGCCGGAGCCGAGCCCCGTACCGAGGTGCAGGTAGGCGAACGAGTCGGCGGTGGGTGCCGTGGCATGGAGGGCGAGCCCGAGGGCGGCGGCGTTGGTGTCCTTGTCGAGGGCGACGGGCAGCCCGAGCCGCCGCGCGAGCTCCTCGCGGAGCGGGACGCCCTCCCACTCGGGGAAGCCGGTCACGCGCCCGGGCGTACCGGAGAGATGATCGAGCGGCCCGGGCATGGCCACACCGACGCCGAGAACGGCGGGGGTGACCACTCCCCCCACCTCGCCCCCCGCCTCGCCGGAGCCCTCGCCCGCACGGTCCTCACCCTCCCCCGCACGGTCCTCTCCCCCCACCGCACGCGAGACCGCGCCCCCCACCGCCTCCACAGCGCGCGCCACCGCCGCGTACACGGCCGGGGCCTCCGCGCCCAGGTCGAGCGGGGTGCGCCGTACCGCGACCCGTACCCCCGCCAGGTCCACCAGGACGGCCGTCAGTTCGTCGCGGTCCAGGTGTACGCCCACCGCGTACGCGGCCGAGGGGACCAGGCGCAGGACCGTACGCGGCTTGCCGCCGGTCGAGGCGCGGTGACCGGCCTCCCGGGCCAGGCCCTCCGCCCGCAGCCGTGCCGTGATCTTGCTGACCGCCTGCGGGGTGAGCCCGGTCCGTTCGGCCAGCTCCAGGCGGCTGATCCCGGCCGCGCCCGCCGTCCGCAGCAGGTCGAGGACGAGCGCCGCGTTGTGGCTGCGCAACGCCGGCAGATTGACCCCCGACTCCGTCCTGGAAGTCCTGACACTCCTGTTCACCACCCCATTCTCCTCCTCGCTTGCACTTTGGCAACAGCGTTGCTTAAGTGGATCCATGACTGGGTTCATGACTGGCACCGACACCGCCCCCCTCCGCGTCGGACTCGTCGGCTACGGCCTCGCGGGCTCCGTCTTCCACGCCCCGCTGATCGCCGCGACCGACGGCCTCGTCCTCGACACGGTCACGACCGGCAACCCGGAGCGCCAGGCGCTGGCGCGCGCCGCGCACCCCGGCGTGCGGATCGCGGAGACGCACGAGGAGCTGTGGGCGCGGGCGGACGAGCTCGATCTGATCGTCGTCGCCTCCCCCAACAAGACGCACGTACCGATCGCCACCGCCGCGCTCACCGCCGGCCTCCCGGCCGTCGTGGACAAGCCGGTGGCCGGGACGGCCGCCGAGGCGCGTGAGCTCGCCGCCCTCGCCGAGGAGCGGGGCCTGCTGCTCTCCGTCTTCCAGAACCGCCGCTGGGACAACGACTTCCTGACCCTCCGCCGCCTGATCGCCGACGGCGCGCTCGGCGAGGTCCAGCGCTTCGAGTCCCGGTTCGAGCGCTGGCGCCCGCAGCTCAAGGGCGGCTGGCGCGAGTCCGGCGCCCCGGAGGAGATCGGCGGCCTGCTCTACGACCTCGGCAGCCACGTCGTCGACCAGGCGCTGGTGCTCTTCGGTCCCGCCGTCCAGGTGTACGCCGAGTCCGACGTCCGCCGCCCCGGCGCCGAGGCGGACGACGACACGTTCCTCGCGATCACGCACGCGAACGGGGTCCGCTCCCACCTGTACGTGAGCGCCACCACGGCCCAGCTCGGCCCCCGCTTCCGTGTCCTGGGCTCCAGCTCCGGGTACGTGAAGTACGGCCTCGACCCCCAGGAGGGCGAGCTGCGCGAGGGGCTCCTCCCCCGGCCCGGCGTGGCGTGGGGCGTGGAGCCGGAGTCGCAGTGGGGCCGGCTCGGCGCCGGCGAGTCCCCGCTGACCGGCGGCGGCATCCCGGTCCCGACGCTGCCGGGCGACTACCCGGCGTTCTACGCGGCCGTCGCGGCGGCCGTCCGCGGCACCGGTACGAACCCGGTCACCGCGCACGAGGCCGCGGCCGCCCTGGACGTACTGGAGTCGGCGCGCCGCTCCGCCCGCGAGGGAATCACGGTGACGCTGTGAGCGAGATCCCCGAACTGGAGGCCCAGGAGCGGAACCTGGTCCTGCCCCGCTTCACGTACGAGGACGCCTGGACGCTGGGCTCGCTCCTGGTCGAGCTGGCGCGCGAGCGCCGTGCGCCGGTCGCGATCGACATCCGGCGCGGTGCGCAGCAGCTGTTCCACTGCGCGCTGCCGGGTTCGAGCGCGGACAACGACGCGTGGATCGACCGCAAGCGCCGGGTCGTCGAGCGGTACGGCGAGAGCTCGTTCCTGGTGGGTGCCCGGTTCCGGGCCAAGGGGAGGACGTTCGAGGAGTCCTCGCGCCTGGACCCCGACCGGTACGCCGCGCACGGCGGTTCGTTCCCGGTCGCGGTCGAGGGGGCGGGGGTGATCGGCTCGGTGACGGTGTCGGGGCTGCCGCAGGCCGAGGACCACGCGATGGTCGTCGAGGCGCTGGAGCGGTTGCTCGGTTCGTACACCGCGGACGACTGACGAGGACGCCACCGCCGAGGGCAGTACGGCGGTGACACCCTCGGTCACGGTCAGGTCAGTCGGCAGTCACCACCCGACATCCGGCATCCGGCATCCGGCACACCCGGCACCGAGCACCGAGCACCGAGCACCGAGCGACTCAGCCACTCGGTGCTCGGTCACTCGGTGCTCGGTCACTCAGCCACTCGGCGCCTGCGCTGAGCGACGACCTCGATCGGTGGTCAGGCGTCCTTGAGCTGCTGGCGCTGCCGTCCGAGCCCGTCGATCTCCAGCTCCACGACATCACCGGCGCGCAGGTACGGCTTCGGCTCGGGCTGCCCCATCGCGACGCCGGCCGGGGTGCCGGTGTTGATGATGTCGCCCGGGTACAGGGTCATGAACTGGCTCACGTAACGGACGACCTCCGCGACCGGGAAGATCTGGTCGGAGGTGTTGCCGTCCTGCTTTAGCTCGCCGTTGACCCAGAGGCGGAGGCCGAGCGCCTGCGGGTCCGGGACCTCGTCGGCGGTGACCAGCCACGGGCCGAGCGGGTTGAAGGTCTCGCAGTTCTTGCCCTTGTCCCAGGTGCCGCCGCGCTCGATCTGGAACTCGCGCTCGGAGACGTCGTGCGCGACGGCGTAGCCGGCGACGTGGGCGAGGGCCTGCTCGTCGGTCTCCAGGTAGCGGGCGGTGCGGCCGATGACGATGGCGAGCTCGACCTCCCAGTCCGTCTTGGTCGAGCGGCGCGGTACGAGGACGGTGTCGTCCGGGCCGACGACGGTGTCGGGGGCCTTGAGGAAGACGACGGGCTCGGCCGGGGTGGCCGCTCCGGTCTCGGCGGCGTGGCCGTGGTAGTTCAGCCCGATGCACACGACCTTGCCGATGCGGCCGACCGGCGCGCCGATCCGCAGCCCGGTCGCGTCGAGCGCGGGCAGCACGCCGGCGGCGAGGGCGGCCCGTATCCGGTCGAGGGCGGACTCGTCGGCCAGCAGGCCGCCGTCGACGTCGCCGACCAGGGCGGACAGGTCGCGGAGCGTGCCCTCCTCGTCGAGCAGGGCGGGACGCTCGGCACCCGCCGGACCGACTCGCAGCAGCTTCATGGTCTTCTCCCTGTGGTCGAGGTGGGCCCCGGGGAGTGGGCCCTGGTGTACCCCGGCCGATGGAGTGCGGCCATCGGAGGCGAATGAGGGTTGGTCGATCCTCCAAGAGTTTCGACCAGTCGGCAAGACCCTGTTCACGGACTGGACCGGTAGAGGGCGGCGCGCTCGAAGACGGTCCAGGTGGTGCTGGTGACGATGTAGAGGGCGGCGGCGAGGGGGACGACGGCGACGCTGATGAGGGTGGCGAAGGAGAAGAACGGCATCAGCTTGTTGATGGTCCCGGCGCCGGGCGTCGCGGGCATGCCGGTGTCCAGGGGCTGGGCGGCGAGCTGCGCCTTCGTACGCCGGAAGTTGAAGGTGGCGACGGCGGCGACGATGACGAAGAGGACGAGGTAGACCTGCCCGGCCGGCCCGAAGGCGCCGCCGTGGGTGAGGGCGTCGGCCCAGTGATCGCCGAGCGGGGCGGCGAAGAGGCTGTGTCCGGCCATGCGGTCGCCGGAGAACAGGTGGTACATGAGGAGGAACGCGGGCGCCTGGAGGAGGCTCGGCAGGCAGCCGGCGAAGGGCGAGACCTTCTCCTTGGCGTGCAGCTCCATGACCGCCTGCTTGAGCCGCTCGGGCTGCTTGGCGTGGCGGGTGCGCAGCTCGGCGAGTTGCGGGGCGAGGCGGGTACGGGCCTGCTGGCCGCGGGCGGCGGCGCGCGAGAGGGGGTGCACGGCGAGCCGGACGACCATCGTGAAGAGGACGATGGCGGCGGCGGTCGCGGCGGTGGCGAAGAACGGCTGGAGCAGCTCGGCGAGCTGCTCGACCAGGGTGGCGAAAACGGACATGGGGACCCTCCGAGGGTCTCGTCGTGCCGGAAGGGGAACGTCGGCATGACGGATCCACGCAGGACCTGTGGCGGGGTGTACCTACGCGGCCGTCGGAAGGAGACGGCCGGGTGCCCGGGGCCTACGGCGCCCGGAGGCGTCGGGGTCGCGTTGGGGCAGGAAGGCGGTGCGTTGCTGGCGGTCGCGCAGGGCGGTGCGTACCCGGGTGGGGGGTACGGGCGCGGGCGCGGGGGCGCCGATCAGGGCGCAGACGACGCTGGTCGCGGCGAGGGCGACGGCGGCGGAGAGGCTGGAGCTGTCGGAGAGGAGCAGGTCACCGAGGGCGAGGAGGAAGAAGACGGGGGCGGCGAGGCGCAGGACGAGATTCCCGATCACGCGGCTCCCCCTCCCTCTGCTGCTGCTGCCGCCGAATGACGACATCCACACGTGTTGTACACGCTTGTTATACACGCTTGGCCCAGACGATGAGCCGATAGGTGGAGCTGAACTCGGGGGTGCAGGTGGTGAGGGTCAGATAGGCGCCGGGCTGGGAGTAGCCGTAGGAGGGTTTGACGAGGGAGCGCGGGACGGGCTGGATCACGCCGGTGTCGCGGGGCGAGGTCTGGGCGAGGACGCGGTCGACGACGTACTCGTACGACGCGTCCCTGGTCTGCACCCGGATGCGGTCGCCCTTGGTGAGCCGGTTGATGTGACGGAAGGGCTCGCCGTGGGTGTTGCGGTGACCGGCGAGGGCGAAGTTGCCGGTCTGGCCGGGCCCGCCGGTGTTCGGGTAGTGGCCGACGTACCCGCGGTCGAGGACGGAGCGCTTGCCGACGCCACGGGCGATGGGGGCGGTGAGGCCGATGCGGGGGATGCGGATGATGGCGTACGCGAGCGAGCTCCCGCCGGCGTGCCCACCGGTGGACGGCCCTGCCGCAGCGGGACCTGTGGGGCGGGAGGCAGGCCCTTCGGACGCGGTCGGCGAGGTCGGGACGAGCGACGGGGAGGGGGGCGGGGACGAGGACGCAGGATCGACGACCTGGTCCGGTGATCCCTCCCACTCCCGTTCGAGGACGCGCACCTGCTCGCCGGCCTGGGCGCGGGCCTGCTGGTTGGTCCACCAGAGCTGGTGGACGACGAGCAGCAGCAGAACGACTCCGCAGGTGACGACGGCCTCGGCGGCGCCCCACAGCAGGCGGGCGGGCGTGCTCCGCACCCCGCGCGTCTGGACGACGACCGGCACTCCGCCCCGCACCCTGTCCCGCACCCTGTCCCGCACGCGGGGCACGATAGGTGCTGGGGGGCCAACTCTCCAGGGGTGTACAGCAGTACGGTGGTCGACATGCGCCCCGACATGCCTGCCGACCACGCCACCGAAGCCGAGCGCCTGCTGCGCACCGCCGCGCGGTACCCGGAGGACCAGGAAGCCCTGCTGCTCCAGGCGGCGGCGCACCTGGAACTGGCGGGCGACCGCGAACGGGCGACGACGCTCTACGACCAGCTGCTCTCGTCCTCGAACTCGCCCCTGATCAGGTCGCTGAAGGCGGCGAACCTGTGGGAGTACGGCCACGAGGCGGAGGCGCGGGCGATCATCGAGGGCCTGCGGACGACGACGGCGCCCGAGGCCGCGCCGTGGGAGATCATCGCGGAGACGCTGGCGGCGCACGACGAGCTGACGCTGGCGGAGACGGTGGCGACGGAGGCGGCGACGCACCTGGCGCCGGAGGCGGCGGGGCAGGACCTCCCCCACGCCGCGCAGTCCCTCCTGGTGACCCGCCACAGGATCCGCCGGATGCTGGCGCTCCCGCACGACGACTGGGACACCCTGGCGGACAGCCTGCACAGGGCGGAGGTCCCGCTGGACGAGCTCCACGACCCGAAGCGCCTGTGGTCCCTGGGCTCCTCGGACCCGGCGGAGCTCCAGGCGGAGATCGACCGCCTCCGCAGCGAACTGGGCTCCTACCGCACGGCCCTCTCCCGCCCCTTCCCGGTGGCGGTCCTGCACTGGCCGGAGCCGGAACTGGACGAGCTCCTGACGTCGTACCCGGAGCTGGAGTCGGAATACCCGACGTACCGGGCCCACCTCACGGACATCGAGGCCTCCCTCCGCGAACTGGCGGCAGCCGGCACCCCCAACCTGGGCATCGTCCCGGCCACGGTCCCCTCCTACGAAGCCTTCGCCGCCTCAGAATCCACCACCCCGACCAACGCCGACCTCCTCCCCCAATACGCCACCACCCTGGCAGCCCGAGGCCGAGCAACCGCCTGGCCCCCGGCCCGGGGGGCGGCGTGCTGGTGCGGGTCGGGGAGGACTTACGGGGAGTGCCACGGGGCGGAGTGACACCGGCCCGGGCTCACCGGATTTCGACCGCCCATTCCCGCCAATGTCACGGTTCACCCTGCGTTGACAGTGCCGCCTGGTATCACTGGGGTGGTCTGCACGGGGAGGGGAAACTGTGGCGCGTCGAGACATAGGCGATCAGCCGATTTCGGGGCTGTACGAGCAGCTCATCACGCTGCGACTCGAGAACCATCTCAAGGGGCTCGAGTCCGAGGGGTGGCACGCTATCGATGGCACAGTGAGTCCGTCATCGGCCCCTCACGTCATCGCACGTCACGTGGCCGAGACCACGCGTCACATCTTGGAGCGGTTGCCAGAGACAGAGCGCGTGCATGCGGCGAACCACATCCTCGAGTCGATGAGCACGATCGAAGGCGCGCGTGAGTGGGTGGACCTCGTCGCCGAGGGGCCGCGGCAACTCCTCGCCATTGCCGAGCAAGAGGCGAAGGGCGTCTACACCATTCGCCCCGCTACCCCCCTTTCCGAGACGGCGTTGATCACCAACTCGCCTGAGGACCCGAGTCTCGGTTTCGAACTGCGTGCAGAGCTCGCGACAGCCGACCGAGTGGACCTCCTGTGCGCCTTCGTGAAGTGGCACGGGCTGCGCGTCATCGAGCAGTCGCTTGAGGCAGCGCATGCGCGTGGCGTACCGATACGCGTCCTCACCACGACGTACATCGGCGCTACCGAGCGCCGCGCTTTGGACCGCCTCGTGCAGAGATTCGACGCAGAGGTCAAGGTCAACTACGAACTGCGCTCCACCCGCCTCCATGCCAAGGCGTGGCTCTTCCGGCGGAAGAGCGGCTACGACACTGCGTACGTCGGCAGTTCCAACCTGTCCAAGGCAGCGCTCCTCGACGGCTTGGAGTGGAACGTCCGACTCTCGTCCGTTGCGACCCCCGATGTCATTCGTAAGTTTGAAGCAACGTTCGACTCCTACTGGAACGACTCCTCCTTCGAGCCCTACGACCCGGCTCGGGACTCCACTCGCCTCGACGAAGCCCTCCACCTGGCCGGCCGCGGCACCAGTAGCGTTCCTGGCCGCCACATCACGCTCTCTGGTCTGGAAGTACGTCCTTACCCCCACCAGCGGGACATGTTGGAGCGACTTCAAGTCGAACGGGAAGTCCACGACCGCCATCGCAACCTCCTCGTAGCCGCGACGGGCACGGGGAAGACCGTCATGGCCGCCCTTGACTTCAAGCATCTGCGGCAGAAGCACGGGAGAGAGCTGCGCCTCCTGTTCGTAGCGCACCGTCAGGAGATCCTGCGCCAGTCCCTGCGCACCTACCAGGACGTCCTTGTCGATGCCAACTTCGGCGAGGAGTTCCACAGCAGTCTGGCGCCATCGGAGTGGAAGCACGTCTTCGCCAGTGTCCAGTCACTGGGAGAGCGGGCCCTGGCCGACCTTCCGCCCGACCACTTCGACGTCATCGTGATCGATGAGTTCCACCACGGTGTTTCGCCCACCTACCGACGGATCGTCGAGCACTTCTCTCCCCTTGAGCTGCTCGGCCTCACGGCCACGCCCGAGCGGATGGACGGCCACAACATCCAGGACGAGTTCTTCAACGGTCGTATTGCTGCGGAAATGCGACTGTGGGAGGCGCTGGAGAACGACCTACTGAGCCCCTTCCACTACTTCGGTGTCACGGACAACACCGATATGAGCGCCGTCGCCTGGAAACGAGGGGCCTACGAACCCTCTGCCCTCAGCGACCTCTTCACCGGCCACGACGCCCGCGCGCGCCTCGTGGTCCAGGCCGTTAAGGACAAGGTCACGGACCCGGGCTCAATGCGCGCCCTGGGCTTCTGCGTCTCGGTTGACCACGCGCGCTTCATGGCGGACTTCTTTCGCCGCGCCGGCCTCAACGCAGTCGCCCTCTCAGGCGAGACTCCGCGAGCGGAGCGCAAGGGAGCACTCGATGCGCTGCGCTCCGGTCAGCTCCAGGTGATCTTCTCCGTCGACCTCTTCAACGAGGGCCTGGACATCCCCGACGTCGACACCCTGCTCCTGCTTCGCCCCACGTCGAGTGCGACCGTCTTCCTTCAGCAGTTGGGGCGGGGGTTGCGCCGCAGTGAAGGCAAGGCCGTCCTCACCGTCCTCGACTTCATCGGCCAGCACCGCAAGGAGTTCCGCTTCGAGGAGCAGTTCCGGGCTCTCACCAACCTGACCCGCAACCGTCTGCTCGCGAACATCGAGCATGACTTCCCACAGCTTCCTTCTGGCTGCCAGATCGTCCTTGAGTCGAAGGCCAAGGAGCTGATCCTCGAGAACATTCGCAGCCAGATCGGGATCAACGTCACCCAACTCGCTCGCGAGGTCCGTCAGTACGGCGAGCTCCAGCTCGCCACCTATCTCCACGAGAGTGGGCGGGAGCTGAAGGAGATCTATCGAGGCAACGGAAATTCCTGGACAGGGCTTCTGCGTCGAGCCAAGCTGCTGCCCGAGACGGCGCCTGAGGGCGAGTCGGCGCTCCTGAAGCGCGTCTCCGCGTTCCTCCACGTCGACGACCCCCAGCGGGTCGCGATCTACACGAGGCTCCTTCAGGACGATGCGCCCACCTACGAGGAGCTCAACGAACGGGACCGTTCATACGCGCGCATGTTCTACTTCTCGGTCTGGCCGTTGGGGGGCTTCTCCAGCTACCAAGAAGCGTTGGACTCACTGAAGCCGCAGCAGGCCTTCCGCGCGGAGATCCGCCAGGTGCTGGCCCACGTCCTGGACCGCGCGGACCACGTTCCGATCCCCCTTCTCGGTCCGCTTGCAGGTCTCCCGCTCACTGTCCATGCCTCATACAGCCGAGAAGAGATCCTGCCTGCCCTGGGCCAGTCTTTCATCGGCGGATTCATGCCGGGCCACTTCCGTGAAGGCGTCAAGTGGTGCGAGAGCATCCAGACGGACGCGCTCCTGATCACCTTGGAGAAGGACGAGAAGGACTTCTCTCCGCAGACCCGCTACCGGGACTACGCCCTGAACGACACCCTTTTCCACTGGGAGTCCCAGAACCAGACCTCGGAAACCTCCCCCACGGGCGTCCGCTACCAAACCCACAAGGGCCTCGGCAGCCACGTCCTCCTCTTCGCCCGCCGCTACAAGAAGACAGACATTGGCGGCCCCCAACCCTGGATGCTGCTCGGCCCCGCGCAGTACGCGGGCCACGAAGGAAGCAAGCCCATGGGCGTCACGTGGAAGCTCAGCCACCAGATGCCGGCTGACGTGTGGACCTACTCGACGCTCACAGCCGGATAGGCGGGAGGCAGCGAGCCCGTCGTATCGGTGTTTAAGGCGACAGGGCTCGCTGCCCACGGTCTACTCAGCGGTGATGCCGTCGACGACTTGGGTGATCTCCTTGACCACCCCGGAGCCCGCCTCGATCGCGGTCTGCAGCTGGGTGGCGCCAGCCGTCAGCACCACAGATGCGGCCACGAGATTCAGGAAAGCTCGCTTCCACCTGCCGCCGGACTGGGCATCGACACCTGTCAGCATCGTCGATGCCTGAGTGAGGGATCCCACCACCACGTTGGCCTCACGCGAGACCCGCGCGACACCGAAAAGCTCGGCATGCTCGATGAGCCAGAGCAAGTGGGTGATCTGGGCGACGATCTCGTTCCTGACAGACGATCCCAGCTCGGAGTCCGGCATTTCGGCCAGGATCTCGAGCCACGAGCGACAGCTTTCGGCGAGTTCCTCAAGGTTGGACCCACTCGGCGCCGCACTCGATCCACGCATCGCGGTCTCCAGCAGGTCTGCCGCCGAAGCCAGATGGTCGAGCGTCTCCTGCGCGACCAGCACCCGAGCGGGCCGCCCGATGTCGGACCACCCCAGGTCCGGCTGCACCACAGCCGTCCACCACTGTGGGAAGTAACGGGAATACCTGACCCTCTGCGCCTCGGGCAGGGCAAGGATCTGCTGAATCGTCTCGGAGAGAAGCCCCGCCACCTCGGCGTGCCGTCGAGCGAACTCGTCAGACCCCCACTCCGCTTCGAGCACCACAGCCCATCCATCGCGAAAATTCGGCGCACCGGAGCCCCATACCCGCGACAGGATCTCGTACAAGCCGTGCGGGCTTGTACTGGAAGCCATATCCCCAACCCCCATCACACAACTCAATGCCAGTAACCAGTGAAGTTATCAGACCATGCAGAGGAAGATCGTCCGGCACGCATCTATGGACGTTCTTCACAGAGTGGACAGAACTGCAATTATCCACCATTCCACGCGAAGCGATCGGTCCTTAATAGTGGAATCCGAGGCATTACCCGCGGGTCCACTGGCCGGGCGGTATTCTCGTGGAAAACTCGGGGAGGATAGCCCATGGCCATCATCAAGCACGCCGCCCGCCAGACCCTTGGGCAACTCATAGGGGCCAACAACCCCCCGGTCGAGGTGCCGGATGACAGCCAGCGCCAGTACGCGTGGGGGAAGCGCGAGGTAGACACGTACTGGGCGGATATCCAGAAGTTCATGCGCGCAAGGCGGACGGGCACCAAGGCCTCTTCGGAGTACTTCATCGGCCCTATCGTCACCATCACCGATGACAAGATAACGAGCCGATCCCTCCTGGACGGCCAGCAGCGGCTCACCACCTCGACCATCCTGATTGCCGCTATCAGAGACACGCTCGGCTCCATGGTCTCCACAGAGGCTCGAGTGATGGCAAACAACATCCAGCGAGACTACATAGCACGCAAGGATGGTCGACACTCTCAGCCGCAGTATTTCTTGACCCTTTCCCTCTTCGACCGTGATTTCTTCAAGGATTTCATCCAGGACTGGAACGAGACCACGGGAAAGATCTCTCAGACGGAAATACCGTCTCGGCCATCACACAAGCTGATCCAGGACGCCCATTCTATATTCGAGGGTCACATAGCGTCCTCCTTGAGCTCCATTCCTACCGATGACGAACGCATCGACTGGCTTGAGGAACTCAGGGATTGCCTGGTAAAGGGACTTGTGTTCGTCGAGGTCCAGACACCTACCTCTAGCGATGCCAACGAAGTTTTCGAAACTATTAACTCTCGGGGCAAGGACCTGTCCACCGTCGACCTCGTTCGAAACTTCCTCATGGAGAAGAGTCGTGGCGACGACGAAAAGGCCCGAGTCAACAGCGCGTGGAGCTCGCTCCTCGACGGCTTCGAGCGTCGCGAGGACATAGAGAAGTTCTTGCGCCACTTCTGGGTTGCTGGGCACGGAGACGTGCGTTCGCACAGCCTCTACACCACGATCAGGCGCGAACTGACCCAGCGTTTCGAAACCGACCTTCCGCGCTACGAGGTCCGGACCTTCGCAGCGGAACTACAGAACGCATCCGGCAGGTACATCGAGCTCATCACATCCGGAACAGGTCTCGAACAGCTGGACGCACTTCTCGATGAGATCAAAACCCTGGGAGCAGATGCCGCTTACCCGCTCCTGTTGGCCGTATCAGCCAAGTCCGAGTACAGCGAGGTCGCAAAGATCACGCAAGCCTTGATCAGCTACTACGTACGCTGGACGGTCGTAGGCCGCCGTGAGTCAACCCTCCTTGAGGAGAAGCTGTTTGATCTGGCCAAGCAAGTCAGCTCCGGGACCCCGCTCTCGAGCGCATTCGAACAGATCGTCAGCTGGACCCCCGAAGATACGGCGTTCCAGGCGGACTTCGAGAAGGCTCCTATCCCGAGGAGCACCCAGGCCCGCTACCTGCTCACCGCGATCGAGCAGTTCCTCCGCCAACGCGACGGGGTGGACGACGTGATAGTGGCCGGCACGAACACCGTTCACGTGGAACACATCTATCCGCAGTCACCGGACCCCGCCTACCGCCTCACGGAGCATGCGGCATGGGTGAATCGGCTGGGAAACCAGACCTTGCTGCATGGCAGGAAGAACCGCGTAGCTTCTAACAAGGCGTACCCAGAGAAGGTCGACGCGTACGGCTCGTCTTCCCTCCTCGTCACGCAGGGAACGGGAATCAGTCGTCTCTGGGACGCCGACAAGGATGGCTGGTCCACCAGCGGCATCGCGGAACGGCAGGCAGACCTGGCAAAGCTCGCTCTCGAGGTGTGGCCGATCGGTAGGCGCGACAGGGCCGGCTTCCTGGCTCCCTAGAGGACGGGTAGCCCCGGTTGTCTGCGGGGCGCGAAGTTAGGCTCGTAGGTCGAGACCGTCGTCTGTGAGAAAGGCCCCCGTCATGTCCCGCATCCCCTCCCCCGTCATAGCCGCCGCCGGGCTCGTCGGTGGGTATGCCGTTGCTCGGTGGACCAAGAAGCGGCCGTTGGGAGGGGTCGTGCTCGCCGGCGCCGGGGCCGTTGCCGTGCGGGAGTGGCAGCAGGTGGCCGGAGGGAAGGCCGCTGCCGGGCTCGGGGTCGCGTATGTCGCCGCGTTCGCCGGGTCGCATCCGCTCGCCAGGAAGGTCGGGGCCTGGCCGGCCGTGTTCTCCGTGGCCGGAGCCGTGGCCGCCGCCTCGTGGGCCGTGACTCGCGAGCGAGGCTGACCCATCCGGGGGCCCCGCGTTGAACGGGCCCCGACTCGCCGTCGTACTACTGGGTGCCCTCCCCATGAGCGCTGGGCGGGCGGGGCCCCCTACCCCTCTGCCCGCCCAGCGCGTGCCCGGCCCGGCCGGCCCGACCCAGCCCGGCCCGAAACGAACCGGACGAGGCCGTGTCCCCTGCGGCCTAGTCCGAAACGAACCTGACGAGGCCGTGTCCCCTGCGGCGCGGCGCGGCCCGGCGCGGCGCGGCCCGGCGCGGCGCGGCCCGGCGCGGCGCGTACGGACCGGGCCGGCGACACGCCCCGCCAAGCCCCGTCGGCGACACGCCCCGCTAGGCCCCGCCCCGCCAGCCCCCGTCGGCGACCCGCCCCGCCAAGCCCCGCCGGCCAACCCGCCCCGCCGGCGACCCGCCCCCCTAAGCCCCGCCCCCCACGCCCACCCCCTACGCCCCCGCCGCCCGGCTCACCGTGTAGATGAGCAAGCCTGCCAGTGCGCCCACCACCGTGCCGTTGATGCGGATGAACTGGAGGTCGCGGCCGATGTTCGCCTCGATCTTCTTCGACGTCTGCGTCGCGTCCCAGCCCGCCACCGTGTCGCTGATCAGGGACGTGATCTCGTCCCTGTACGTCGTGACCACGTACGCCGCCGCGTCCTCCGCCCAGCCCTCGACCTTCGCCTGGAGGCGGGCGTCCGTCACCAGGCGGCCGCCCAGGGAGATCAGGGACGCCCGGGCGCGCAGGCGGAGCTGGCTGCGGTCGTCCTCCGCCGCCGCGATGATCATGCCGCGCACCGACGACCACGCCGACGCGATGATGTCCTGGATCTCCGGACGGGCGAGCAGTTCGCCCTTCAGGCGCTCCACCCTCGCCCGCGTCTCCGTGTCGCCCTGGAGGTCCGCCGCGAAGTCCGTCAGGAAGCGGTCGATCGCGCCCCGCGCCGGATGCGCGGGCATGTCCCGCATCTCCGTGACGAAGCGCAGCAGCTCCTTGTAGACCCGCTCGCCGACCTTGCGGTCCACGAAGCGCGGGGTCCAGCCCGGTGCCCCGCCCTGGACCGCGTCCATCACCGAGTCCGCGTGGAAGACCAGCCAGTCGTGCGCCCGCGCGCACACCAGGTCCACCGCGCGGTGGTGCGCGCCGTCCGTGACGATCTTCTCCAGCGTCTTGCCGATCCCCGGCGCGACCTCCGCCGCCTCCGCCCGCCGCGTGATCGCCTCGCCGACCACCGCCTGCACGTCCGAGTCCCGCAGGATCGTCAGGGCGCCGCGCAGCGCCGTGGACAGCTCGCGCGTCACCCGGTCCGCGTGGTCCGGGTCCGACAGCCACGCTCCCAGCCGGCCCGCGATGCCCAGCGCCGCGAGCCGACCCCGTACGACGTCCGCCGACAGGAAGTTCTCGCCGACGAAGGACCCCAGGGTCGCCCCCAGCTGGTCCTTCTTCGTCGGGATGATCGCCGTGTGCGGGATCGGCAGGCCCATCGGGCGCCGGAACAGCGCCGTCACCGCGAACCAGTCCGCCAGCGCGCCCACCATCCCGGCCTCCGCCGCCGCCGCCACATAGCCGGTCCACGGCCCCCACCCCGCGTGCTCGGCCCAGGTCGCCAACCCGTACACGACCGCCACCACGCCCAGCAGGCCCGTGGCCAGCGTCTTCATGCGGCGCACGCCGCGGTGACGCTCGGCGTCCGCCTCCGTGTACGAGAACGCCACCAACGGCGGTCGCCGCGACTCGCTCCTCGTCTCGCCCATCACCCCACCTCCCTACATCAGTGACTTTCCGGACGCACCTCGAGTTCCCGCTGCCCGCCCCTTTCCCCGTACATCTTCGCGATCACGGCCTCGATGTCCGGCTCCCGCACCGACAGATCCACCAGCGGATACCGCTCCGCCACCGCCGCCACCAGGGGCGCGGCCGACATCGAGGAGGGGAACGCCAGCCACTGCCTCGGCCCTTCCGCGCGGAGGAAGCGGGCGCCCGGGAGGTCGATCGGAGGAAGGGGACGCTCCAGGTCCACCATCAGGACGCGTTCGCTCCCGCCCGCCTCGTGCAGACCCGTCAGCCCGCCGTCGTACATCAGCCTGCCATGGTCGATCACCATCACCCGGTCGCACAGCTGCTCGATGTCCGTCAGGTCGTGCGTCGTCAGCAGCACCGTCGTGCCCCGCGCGGTGTTCAGCTCGCGCAGGAACTCCCGTACCCGCGCCTTCGACACCACGTCCAGGCCGATCGTCGGCTCGTCCAGGTACAGCACGTCCGGGTCGTGCAGCAGCGCCGCCGCGATGTCGCCCCGCATCCGCTGACCCAGCGACAGCTGCCGGACCGGTACGTCGAGCAGGTCGCCCAGCTCCAGCAGCTCGACGCAGCGCGCCAGGTTCTCCGCGTACCGCTCGTCCGGGATGCGGTACATCCGGTGCATCAGCCGGTACGAGTCCTTCAGCGGCAGGTCCCACCAGAGCGTCGTCCGCTGCCCGAAGACCACCCCGATCCGCTGCGCCAGCCGGGTCCGCTCGCGCGACGGGTCGATCCCCGCCACCCGCAGCCGGCCCCCGCTCGGGGTGAGGATGCCCGTCAGCATCTTGATCGTCGTCGACTTCCCGGCGCCGTTCGGGCCGATGTAGCCGACCATCTCGCCCCGCGCCACGCCGAAGCTGATCCCGTCGACCGCCCGCACCTCGCGCTTCTCCCGGCGCAGCAGCCCCGTCTTGCGGCGTACCGAGAAGACCTTCTCCACCTGGTCGAGTTCGATGAATGTCATGGGCCCCGCGTCTCCTCAGCTTCCCGATCTGCGCTGCTTCCCGATGTGCTCTGCTTCCCGATCTCCTCAGCTTCCCGATCGACTCAGCTTCCCGTGCTCCGGTACGAGCGGAGGCCCGCCCGCCACGCCAGCGTCGCCAGGCCGCAGCACACCGCCGCCACCAGCGGCGACCCGAACGCCAGCCACCCCGGCACCCCGGCCGGCGCCTCCCGGCCCAGCACGTACAGCGCCGGCAGCCAGTTCACGAACGCCAGCGGTACGACGTACACGACACCCCGCACCAGGTCCTGCGCGAAGATCGTCGGCGGATACTGGAGCAGCGTGTTCCCGCCGTACGTGAACGAGTTCGTCACCTCCGCCGCGTCCTGCGCCCAGAACAGCACGGACGCGCCGACCACCATCACCGCGGAGAAGATCACCGCGCCGCTCACCAGCGCCACCGGCAGGAGCAGCAGCTTCAGCGCCGTCCACTCCACGTCGACGATGCACAGCGCCCAGACCAGCACGAACAGGCCCTGCGTCACCCGGCCGAGCCGCCGCAGCGCGAACTTGTCCGCCGCCACCTGCGCGAGCACCGGCGCCGGCCGCGTCAGGAACGTGTCCAGCGAGCCGTCCCGCACCCGCCTGCCCATCCGCTGCACCGAGCCCATCGTCAGGTCCGCGATGCCGAAGGACGTGCTGGTCGTGCCGTACAGGAACGCGACCTCGGCGAACGAGAAGCCGCCGAGCCCCCGCACCTGACCGAACATCAGCAGGATCACGACGAAGTCGAAGAAGGTGACGGAGAAGGAGGAGAAGAGCGTCAGCGCGAAGGAGGTGCGGTACGTCATCGTCGAGCGGATCCACATCCCCGCGACCATCCGGTACACACGCAAGGAGTCAGCCACCCTGCACCACCACCTTCCGGGTCGCCATCTGCTGCGCGAGGCGTCCCGCCGCGAGCAGGACCGTCGCCCAGGCGAGCTGGAAACCGTACGCACCCACGAGGCCCCAGCCCTCGTACTTCTCCAGATAGACGTCCGCCGGGATCTGCAGCATCGACGCCCACGGCAGCACCCGCGCCACCTCCCCCAGCACGCCCGGGAAGACGTTGAGCGGCAGCAGCATGCCCGAGAAGAAGAGCCCGCCCAGCCACGCGACCTGCACCACCCCCTGACCGTCCATCAGCCAGAACGCGGACATCGCGACCAGGTACCAGATCGCGAAGCTGACGACCGACCCCAGCGCCACGGCCAGCAGGAACGCGAGCCAGGTCGTCGCCCGCGACGGCAGCCGGACGTCGAAGGCGAGCGCCCCGACCGTCATCGGCACCACCCCGCGGGCGAGCAACTGATACGCGCCCCGGCCCGCGTTGGCCGAGAACCACCAGGCTTGGAGGTCCGCGGGGCGGTACAGGTCGACGGCGATGTCACCCGTACGGATCCGCTCGATCAGCTCGTCCTCGAACCCGCCACCCATCAACCCGCACACCGCGATCAGCCCCTGGCCGATCCACACATAGGCGAGCGCGTCCGCCATGTCGTAGCCGCCCAGCCGGGGCCGCTCGTCCCACAGGGCGATGAAGGTGTACGACAGGATGAAGCCGAAGACGGTGTTGGTGAACACCCCCGCCGCCGTGGCCATCCGGTACGTGGCATGGCGTCTGAACCCACCCGTGGCCACCGTCGCATAGAGCCGCAGCATGCCCCGTTCCCCCTTCGACGACTCGACGACTCGGCGACCACTCGATACCTGGGCGTCTCGGTGCCTCAGTGGCTCGACGACGTCATGACCCGATCGCACCAAAGCGCACGACCCTAGCGGCCCGCGCTCCGCCACCGCGAGTGCTTTTCGAGTCGCATTACGGAGGTTTTGGCCCGATACGTGCACTATGGGGTGGTCATGCCTCCTTCATCCGGTACGGGAGCTCCAGACATGAGCGACGACCAGCCTGATCGTTCCCACCGGCCCGGCTGGGCGCCCAGGGATCCCACCCTCCCCCCGCCTCCGCGTCGTCGCCCGCGCCGCTCGCGCCCCCGGCGCGTCCTACGGGCGCTCATCGGCACGTTCCTCCTCGCCGGCGTGCTGGCCGTCGGCGGCTTCCTCGCCGGCTACCTGCTCGTCGAGATCCCGCCCGCCAACGCCACCGCCACCGCCCAGTCGAACGTGTACCTCTACCGGGACGGCACCACGATCGCCCGCGCCGGCGAGGTCAACCGCGAGAACGTCCGCCTCGCGCAGGTCCCCCTCGCCGTCCGGCACGCCGTACTCGCCGCCGAGGACCGCGACTTCTCCTCCGCCCGCGCCGTCGACCCCAAGGCCATGGTCCGCGCCGCCTGGAACACCCTCACCGGCAAGGGCCGGCAGTCCGGCTCCACCCTCACCCAGCAGTACGTCAAGAACTACTACCTGGGCCAGGAACAGACCGTCACCCGCAAGGTGAAGGAGTTCTTCATCGCGATCAAGCTCAACCGCGAGAAGAGCAAGGACCAGATCTTCGAGGGGTACCTGAACACCAGTTACTTCGGCCGCAACGCCTACGGCATCCAGGCCGCCGCCCGCGCCTACTACGGCAAGGACGCCGGTGACCTCGACACCGCCGAGGGCGCCTACCTCGCCTCGCTCCTCAAGGCACCCAACGCCTACGACGTGGCGACCCACCCCGAGAACCGCACGAAGGCACTCGCCCGCTGGCGCTACGTCCTGGACGGCATGGTCAAGGAGCGGTGGCTCTCCCCCGCCGACCGGGCCGCCGTCACCTTCCCGACGCCGCAGACCGCCCGCCCCGCCACGGGGCTCGCGGGGCAGCGCGGCTACCTCGTCCAGGCCGTCGAGGAGTACCTCACCTCGCACGGCGTCATCGACGAGAAGACCCTCGCCGGCGGCGGCTACCGCATCACCACCACCCTGGAGAAGGAGAAGCAGGACACCTTCGTCACCGCCGTCGACGAGCAGGTCATGACCCGGCTCGACCCGGCGAGGAACCCCGCCGACCGGTTCGTACGGGTCGGCGGCGCGGCCATCGACCCGGCGAGCGGCCGGGTCGTCGCCCTGTACGGCGGCATCGACTACACCCGGCAGTACGTCAACAACGCGACCCGCCGCGACTACCAGGTCGGCTCCACCTTCAAGCCCTTCGTCCTCGCCGCCGCCCTGCAGAACGCCTCGCTCACCCAGGACGGCGAACCGATCACCCCGAACACCTACTACGACGGCGCCGACAAGCGGCCGGTCCAGGGCTGGACCGGGGCCGTGTACGCGCCGGCCAACGAGGACGACGCCTCGTACGGCGAGATCACCGTCAAGACCGCCACCGACGACTCGGTCAACGCCGTGTACGCGCAGATGGCCGTGGACGTGGGGCCCGCGAAGGTCAGGGAGACCGCCGTCGCCCTCGGCCTGCCCGCCCGCACCCCCGACCTCAACGCGTCCCCCTCGATCGCGCTCGGCCCGGCCACCGCGAGCGTCCTCGACCTGGCCGAGGCGTACGCCACCCTCGCCAACCACGGCCGCCACGGCACGTACACCCTCGTCGAGGAGGTCACCAAGGACGGCGAGACCCTGAAGCTGCCGGCCTCCGCCCCCCGCCAGGCGGTCAGCAGGGAGGCCGCCGACACGACGACGGCGGTCCTGCGGAGCGTCGTGGAGAGCGGTACGGGAACGGCGGCGCTGGCGGCCGGGCGACCGGCGGCGGGCAAGACGGGCACGGCCGAGGACGACAAGGCCGCCTGGTTCGCGGGCTACACCCCCGACCTGGCGACGGTCGTCACGATGATGGGCCAGGACCCGGAGACGGGCAAGCAGATGCCGCTGCACGGAGCGCTCGGGCAGCCCCGGATCAGCGGCGGCGGGGCGCCGGCGCAGATCTGGGCCCAGTTCACCCGCGACGCGCTGGCGGGCACGGAGCCCCGGGACTTCGAACTCCAGCTGGGCGAGGGCGCGCAGGACTGGCTGGAACCCGTCGACCCCTCACAGCCGGACCTGCCGACGGAGGGAGACGAAGGGTCCCCGCGAGACGAGACCGCCCAGGCGGGCCCGGAACGCCTTCGCGACCAGCCCCCGGGCCGGACTGCTCAGGAGCTGCGGGGGCAGGACCTGCGGGGCCAGGACCTGCGCGGACAGGACCCGAGGGGCCAGGACCCGAGAGGCGGGCCGTACGAGCGGGGTCCCGGCCAGACCGGGCCGCACGAGCCAGGTCCCGGCCAGACCGGGCCGCACGAGCCGGGTCCCGGCCAGACCGGACAGGAGCCGCGCGGCGGACAGGAACCGCGCGGCGGCCCGGACCAGCGCGGCCCGGACCAGCGCGGGCCGTACGAGCGCGGGACAGAGCCGCGCGCCCCCGAGCAGGCGCTGCCGGGTCAGTGACCCGAGGTCGCCTTCAGACCCACCACCGCCACCAGCAGCAGCACGACGAAGAAGATCCGGGCGGCGGTCGCCGGCTCACCGAGCACCACCATGCCGAGCACCGCCGCACCGGCGGCGCCGATGCCGACCCAGACGCCGTACGCCGTACCGATCGGCAGCGTCTTGGCGGCGTGCGAGAGCAGCATCATCGAAGCGACGATCCCCAGGCCGGTGAAGACGCTCGGCCAGAGACGGGTGAAACCGTCCGTGTACTTCATGCCGATCGACCAGCCGACCTCGAGCAGACCGGCGACGATCAGAAGAACCCAAGCCATGACGACGAACCTCCGCGAGACGGAACAACAGGGGTGCGTCGTCTTTGCGTGAAGCCCGGTACGGCGCGTCTCGTCGGGTGTCTCCAGCGTAGCAAAGGGCAGACAAAAGGCCTGGTGACACCGGTCACCAGGCCTTCGGCCGATCGGCAGGGACAGCCGTCCCGAAGGCGCCCTACAGGTAGAGCCCCGTCGTGTCCTTGGAGCCCTCGAAGCGGTCCGCGGCCACCGCGTGCAGGTCGCGCTCCCGCATCAGGACGTACGCCACGCCCCGCACCTCGACCTCGGCTCGGTCCTCGGGGTCGTACAGAACCCGGTCACCGGTCTCGACCGTACGGACGTTCTGGCCGACCGCGACGACCTCGGCCCAGGCCAGCCGACGGCCGACGGCGGCGGTCGCCGGGATGAGGATGCCCCCGCCCGAGCGCCGCTCCCCCTCGGGGGAGTCGGTCCGGACCAGCACGCGGTCGTGGAGCATCCGGATGGGCAGCTTGTCGTGGGTGTTGTCGCTCACGGTCCGAACCTACCTGGCCGGGCGTGTCGGCCGTACCCGGGAGTGGTCATCCCCCGCGCTTGCGCGAGGTGACCGCGAGCAGCCCGACGAGGGCCACCGCGACGAGCGCCACCGGAACGACCCGTTCCAGCCGCGGCGCGCCGTCCTCGTGCGTGAAGCGCGCCTTCACGTCGGACACGGTCCGGTTGACGGCGGCGAACGCGCGTCCGGCGGTGTGGTCGACCGTGGAGGCGACCCTCGCCTTCGCGTCGCCGACGATGGTCTTCGGGTGCACCCGAATGCCGATCTCGTCGAGAGTGACGGCGAGCTGCTCGCGCCGGCGGACGATGTCCGCCTCGATCTGCGCAGGGGTCCTGGCGTCCGACACCGCGCTGCCTCCGTAGTCGTAATCGGTCGTTGACGGACAGTCTCTCAGTTTCTTGGTCCGCGGTCTGTCTCAGGCCCCCATTAGGCTCGGGCGTGTACGCCCAGAAACCCCCGAGGAGAGCCATGAGCGAGCGACTTCAGCCCGGTGACACCGCCCCCGCCTTCACCCTGCCCGACGCGGACGGCAACGAGATCTCGCTCGCGGACCACAAGGGCCGCAAGGTCATCGTCTACTTCTACCCCGCCGCGCTCACCCCCGGCTGCACGAAGCAGGCCTGCGACTTCACCGACAACCTCGACCTGCTGGCCGGCGCGGGCTATGACGTCATCGGCGTGTCGCCGGACAAGCCGGAGAAGCTGGCGAAGTTCCGCGAGCAGGAGCACCTGAAGGTCACGCTGGTCGGCGACCCGTCGAAGGAGACGCTGGAGGCGTACGGCGCGTTCGGTGAGAAGAAGCTGTACGGCAAGACGGTGACCGGCGTGATCCGCTCGACGGTCGTGGTGGACGAGGACGGCAAGGTCGAGCGCGCGCTCTACAACGTGAAGGCGACGGGCCACGTCGCCAAGATCCTCAAGGACCTGGGCATCCAGGCCTGAGGCGAGGGGCGAACGGCCCTCTCTCCGGGGCCGTCCGTCCCGCCGGGAACGTGACGGACGCCTCAATTCCCCGCCACTTCCGTTTGCGATCGTCATGACCGTGCAGACGTCCTTCTTGGACTGCCACCCCGAGAAAGGACGTACGGTCATGTCGGCCACCGACCGGACCACCCCCGAGGCCGACCCGGCCGCGGCCCGCAGACGGCACCCCCGGCTGTTCCGGGCGATCACACGGCGGCAGCAGCCGCCCCTGCGCCGGACGGACATCACGGTGACCGACGAGGCCGCGGTGAAGCGCGCCGTGAAGGCCGCCTCGCTGGGCAATGCCATGGAGTGGTTCGACTTCGGCATCTACGCCTACCTCGCCGTCACCCTCGGCCACGTCTTCTTCCCCGCCGGGAACGACACCGTCCAGCTGCTGTCGTCGTTCGCCACGTTTGCGGTCGCATTCCTCGTGCGGCCCCTCGGCGGCATGGTGTTCGGTCCGATGGGCGACAGGATCGGCCGCAAGAAGGTCCTGGCCCTGACGATGATCCTGATGGCGGTCGGCACCTTCGCGATCGGCCTGATCCCGTCGTACGCCTCGATCGGCTTCTGGGCCCCGGTCCTGCTGGTCCTCTTCCGCATGCTGCAGGGCTTCTCCACCGGCGGTGAGTACGGCGGCGCGTCGACGTTCATCGCCGAGTACGCCCCCGACCGCCGACGCGGCTTCTTCGGCAGCTTCCTGGAGTTCGGCACCCTCGCGGGGTACGTCGGCGCGGCGGGCCTGGTCACGGCGCTCACCACCTGGCTCGGCTCCGACACGATGGAGGCATGGGGCTGGCGCGTACCGTTCCTGGTGGCCGGGCCGCTCGGCCTGGTCGGCCTCTACCTGCGGATGCGGCTCGACGAGACACCCGCCTTCCAGAAGCTGGAGAGCGAGGCGGCGCGCGCCTCGGAGGCGGCCGACGCGGTGGAGACCTCCACCAAGGGCGACCTGGCCAAGATCTTCCGGCAGCAGTGGCCGACGCTGATCCTGTGCATCGCCCTGGTGGGCGCGTACAACATCACCGACTACATGCTGCTGTCGTACATGCCGACGTACCTCTCCGACGAGCTCGGCTACAGCGAGACCCACGGCCTGCTGATCCTGCTGCTGGTGATGGTCTTCCTGATGCTGATCATCACGCAGGTGGGACGGCTCAACGACCGGTTCGGCCGCAAGCCCGTCCTGATGGCGGGCATGCTGGGCTTCCTCTTCCTGTCGCTGCCCGCGTTCCTGCTGATCGGCCAGGGCGGCATCCCGGCGATCACGGCGGGCATGCTGATGCTCGGCCTCTCGCTGGTCTGCATGCTCGGCACGATGTCGGCGGCGCTCCCGGCGCTCTTCCCGACCGATGTGCGCTACGGCTCCCTGTCCGTCGGCTACAACGTGTCGACGTCGCTGTTCGGCGGTACGACCCCGCTCGTCATCACGGCCCTGATCGGCGCGACCGGCAGCAACCTGATGCCCGCGTACTACGCGATGGGCGCGGCGCTCGTCGGCGTGGTGGCGGTGGCCTGCATGAAGGAGACCGCCCAGCGCCCCCTGGAGGGCTCGCCCCCGTCGGTGGAGACCCCGGAGGAAGCGGCGGAACTCGTCATGTCCCAGGCTCCCGAACCGAAGTTCTGACGCCCACGAGCGCAGGAACGGCCCGCACCGGACACCGCCGGCGCGGGCCGTTCTTCGCGGCTGCCGACAGATGTCGGGACATCGACGAGGTCATCGCCTTCGACGGCGCCGAGAACCTGCGGCTGCTGTCCCAACTGCCGTGCTGTCACCAC
Source organism: Streptomyces sp. NPDC090127 (assembly GCF_044746945.1). Classification (NCBI taxonomy): domain Bacteria; kingdom Bacillati; phylum Actinomycetota; class Actinomycetes; order Kitasatosporales; family Streptomycetaceae; genus Streptomyces; species Streptomyces sp. NPDC090127. Next base: position 473,701 of record NZ_JBIVDE010000006.1, read on the forward strand.
CACCTGGTGCCGAGGAGGGCAGCGGGTAAGGTAAGGGGCGCCACTCGCGCCCGTACGCCACCCGGTGAGCGGCGATCTTTAGGTGGTCGCGTATGTCGGTTCGAATCCGACCGGGCGCACCGAAGGCGACGGTCCAGCGCGTTCCACGCTGCTGGACCGTCGACCGTGTCCTCAGCCCAGCAGCTCCCGTACCACCGGCACCAGCGCCCGGAACGCCTTGCCGCGGTGGCTGATCGCGTTCTTCTGGGCCGGGGTCAGCTCCGCGCACGTCACGTCGTGACCGTCCGGCTGGAGGATCGGGTCGTAGCCGAAGCCGTTCGTGCCGACGGGCGCGTGGCGGAGGGTGCCCGGCATGCGGCCCTCCACCACGCGCTCCGTGCCGTCGGGGAGGGCCAGGGCCGCCGCGCACGCGAAGTGGGCCGCGCGGTGGGGGTCGGCGATGTCGCCGAGCTGGGCCAGGAGCAGCTCCAGGTTGGCGCGGTCGTCGCCGTGGGTGCCGGACCAGCGGGCCGAGAAGATGCCGGGCGCGCCGTTCAGGACGTCGACGCAGAGGCCGGAGTCGTCGGCGACGGCCGGCAGGCCGGTGGCCTGGGCCAGGGCGTGCGCCTTGAGCAGCGCGTTCTCGGCGAAGGTGACGCCGGTTTCCCTGACGTCGGGGATCTCCGGGTACGCGTCCGCGCCGACGAGCTCGTGGGTGAGGCCTGCGTCGGCGAGGATCGCGTGGAGTTCGGTGATCTTCCCGGCGTTGCGGGTGGCGAGGATGAGACGGGTCATGGTCCCGATTATCCCGGGGTGCAGACCTTTCCGATCTCGGCGGCCGCTTCGGTGATCGGCGTGATGTCCGGGGTGGTGTCGCCGTTGTCGACGGCGGTCTTCACGGTTTCGACGCCCTTGGTGAGGTCGTCGACGGCCTTGGACAGGTCGGCGTTGTCGGTCGTGTCCTGGAGGTTGCCGAGCTCCGTGGAGATGTCGTTCAGGGCCTCGTTGAGCTGCGTCGGGTCGTTGGAGGCGTTGGAGACGGCCTGCGAGAGCTTGTCGACGCTGGTGGCTATCGCGTCGGCGGTCGCGACACAGTCCATCGCCTTGTCGAGTGCTCCGCAGCCGACGAGGGTGGTGGTGAGTACGGCTGCCGAGGCCATGGCGAGTGCGAGACGGCGCTTCAAGACGGGTCCTCCCCGGTGGATATGGATGACGGGTGCACGACGGTGGCCGTACACCCGTGCCCATGATGACGCCGTGGCGGCCCGCGGAGTTCCGTACCGCGTGCCCTCCTTGGTCCCGGGAGGTTTTCCCTAGAGCGTTCCTTCGAGGGCCTTGCGCTGGATCTCGGCGAGTTCGGCGCAGCCGCCGGAGGCGAGGTCGAGGAGGGCGTTGAGCTCCTTGCGGTCGAAGGGCTCGGCCTCGGCGGTGCCCTGGACCTCGACGAAGCGGCCGTCGCCGGTGCAGACGACGTTCATGTCGGTCTCGGCGCGGACGTCCTCCTCGTAGCAGAGGTCGAGGAGGGGGACGCCGTCGACGATGCCGACGGAGACGGCGCCGACGATGCCGGTGAGCGGCTTGCGGCCGGCCTTGACGAGCTTCTTGCCCTGGGCCCAGGCGACGGCGTCGGCGAGGGCGACGTACGCGCCGGTGATGGCGGCGGTGCGGGTGCCGCCGTCGGCCTGGAGGACGTCGCAGTCGAGGACGATGGTGTTCTCGCCGAGGGCCTTGTAGTCGATGACCGCGCGCAGGGAGCGGCCGATGAGGCGGGAGATCTCGTGCGTGCGGCCGCCGATCTTGCCGCGGACGGATTCGCGGTCGCCGCGGGTGTTGGTGGCGCGGGGGAGCATCGAGTACTCGCCGGTGACCCAGCCTTCGCCGCTGCCCTTGCGCCAGCGCGGGACGCCTTCGGTGACGGAGGCGGTGCAGAAGACCTTGGTGTCGCCGAAGGAGATGAGGACGGAGCCCTCGGCGTGCTTGCTCCATCCGCGTTCGATGGTGACGGGGCGGAGCTGTTCGGGGGTACGGCCGTCGATACGAGACATGGGACGAGCGTAGCCGTACGCGACGGGGGCCCGGTCCCCTGTCGGACCGGGCCCCCGTCGGGGTGACTCAGCGGTGTGTCGGCTGTCCGCCGGTGGCGAGTCGACCGTGTGTCAGCTGCTCACATCATGTCTTCGATGTCGGCGGCGATCGGGTCGGCGTCGGTGCCGATGACGACCTGGATCGCGGTGCCCATCTTGACGACGCCGTGGGCGCCGGCTGCCTTGAGCGCGGCCTCGTCGACGAGGCTCGGGTCGACCACCTCGGTGCGCAGGCGGGTGATGCAGCCCTCGACCTCTTCGATGTTCTCGATGCCGCCGAGCCCGGCGACGATCTTCTCAGCCTTGCTGGCCATGTCTTTCTCCCTGTCCGTTCCTGTTCGAAGAACGTGAGTCTCGGCGCACCGACGGTCCGCTTTGTCACGGTAACCCACGGTTGGCCCAACTTCGCGAGCGAGTGCCCTCGTTCTGCCGAATGATGACGATCACCGGCGACCTGCCCTCAGCGGGCTCCGGGAGCCTACCGCAACTGGTCTACACCAGTCTGCAACGCGAGTCGGGCCCGTTCTGTTCCGGGTCAGGGAGGACGCCGATGAGTACGGACAGCGCAGCCGCCGCGCCGAAGAAGTCGATGTGGGGCGGCCTCTTCCAGGGGCTGCAGAAGATGGGGCGCAGCCTCCAGCTCCCCATCGCCGTACTGCCGGCGGCCGGCATCCTGAACCGGCTGGGTCAGCCGGACGTCTTCGGTGCGGACGGTCTCGGCTGGGACAACGTCGCCAAGGTGATGGCGGGCGCCGGTGGCGCCCTGCTCGACGGCAACCTGGGCCTGCCCCTGCTGTTCTGCATCGGTGTCGCGATCGGTCTGGCCAAGAAGGCGGACGGCTCGACCGCGCTCGCGGCCACGGTCGGCTTCCTCGTCTACTACAACGTGCTGCGCCAGTTCCCCGAGGACTGCCCGGCGGGCACGGCGGACATCAACGGTGGCTGCGTGGACCCGCAGCAGGTCTTCACCGGCTACACGTACCAGAACCCGGGCGTCTTCGGCGGCATCGTCATCGGCCTGCTCGCGGCCTGGTTCTGGCAGCGCTACCACCGGGTGCGGCTGGTGGACTGGCTCGGCTTCTTCAACGGCCGCCGGCTCGTCCCGATCATCATGACGTTCGTCGCGATCGTCTTCGCCGCGCTGTGCCTGTGGGTCTGGCCGCCGATCGGCGACGCGCTGGAGAACTTCAGCGACTGGCTGGTGGGCCTGGGCGCCTGGGGTTCGGGCATCTTCGGCGTCGCCAACCGCGCGCTGCTCGTGATCGGTCTGCACCAGTTCCTGAACGTGCCCATCTGGTTCCAGTTCGGCACGTACACCAGGCCGGACGGCACGACGGTGCACGGCGACATCCCGATGTTCCTGGCGGGCGACCCGGAGGCGGGTCAGTTCCTGACGGGCTTCTTCCCGATCATGATGTTCGCGCTCCCGGCGGCGGCGCTGGCGATCACGCACTCCGCGAGGCCGCACCGGAGGAAGGAGGTGGGCGGCCTGATGCTCTCGGTGGCGCTGACCTCGTTCGTCACCGGCATCACGGAGCCGATCGAGTACTCGTTCCTCTTCGTCGCCCCGCTGCTCTACGTGATCCACGTGCTGCTGACGGGTGTGTCGATGGCGGTCACGTGGGCGCTGGGGGTGAAGGACGGGTTCAGCTTCTCGGCGGGTCTGATCGACTACGTCATCAACTGGAACCTCGCGACGAAACCATGGCTGATCATTCCGATCGGGCTCGGCTTCGCGGTCGTGTACTACGTGATCTTCCGGTTCGCGATCACCAGGTTCAACCTCCCGACGCCGGGCCGTGAGCCGGAAGAGGTGGCGGAGGAGATGGACCGCGAGACGACGAAGTAGCCCGAACCGGAACGCCCCGAACCGGGGGCGTTCGCCCCCTTCGCGGAGCCCGCCAGGCCCCTGGACCTCACGGTCCGGGGGCCTGCTTCCGTTCACGCCGCGCGATGGTCCGAGCACACAGAATTCGCAGGTTCCTTATCTAAGTCTCACGTGCTACAACTGGTCTACACCACTCATTGGTGTAGACCACGCGGTCCAGTCCACCGCGTTCCACGAGACGCCGCCGTCACCCCCTTTTCCTTGTCCTCTGGCGGCGCCTTGCCTACTGGAGGAAGTTGATGAGTACGGCCACCGCCCAGGCCGCCGCTCCCGCGAAGAAGCGCGGATCCGGCCTGTTCCAGGGCCTGCAGAAGGTCGGTCGCAGCCTGCAGCTGCCGATCGCCGTCCTGCCGGCCGCGGGTATCTTGCTCCGTCTCGGCCAGCCCGACGTCTTCGGCAAGGACGGCCTCGGATGGGACAAGGTCGCCTCCGTGTTCGCCACGGCCGGTGACGCAGTCTTCGCCAACCTGCCGCTGCTGTTCTGCATAGGCGTGGCCATCGGCTTCGCGAAGAAGGCCGACGGCTCCACCGCCCTCGCCGCGCTCGTGGGCTTCCTGGTCTACAGCAACGTTCTGAAGGCCTTCCCGGTCACCGAGGCCGTCGTCAACACCACCGAGAACGGCGGCGTCGACGTCGCGGCGACGTACAACAACCCGGGTGTCCTCGGCGGCATCCTGATGGGTCTGCTCTCCGCGGTGCTGTGGCAGAAGTACCACCGCACCAAGCTGGTCGACTGGCTCGGCTTCTTCAACGGCCGCCGCCTCGTCCCGATCATCATGGCCTTCGTCGGCACCCTCGTCGGCGTGGTCTTCGGCCTGGTCTGGGAGCCCATCGGCAACGGCATCTCCAACTTCGGCGAGTGGATGACCGGCCTCGGTTCCGTCGGCGCCGGCCTCTTCGGCCTCATCAACCGCGCGCTGATCCCGGTCGGCATGCACCAGTTCGTGAACACCGTCTCCTGGTTCCAGCTCGGTGACTTCACCGACGCCGCCGGCAAGGTCGTCCACGGCGACATCGGCCGCTTCTTCGCCGGTGACCCGACCGCCGGTCAGTTCATGTCCGGCTTCTTCCCGATCATGATGTTCGGCCTCCCGGCCGCCGCGCTCGCCATCGCGCACTCCGCCCGCCCGGAGCGCCGCAAGGCCGTCCTCGGCATGATGATCTCCCTCGCGCTGACCTCCTTCGTCACCGGTATCACCGAGCCGATCGAGTTCACCTTCATGTTCATCGCCCCGGTGCTGTACGTGATCCACGCGATCCTCACCGCCATCTCGATGGCCGTGACCTGGGCGCTCGGAGTCCACGCCGGCTTCACCTTCTCGGCAGGCGCGATCGACTACCTGCTGAACTGGAACCTGGCCACGAAGCCCTGGATGATCATCCCGATCGGTCTGGTCTTCGCCGCGATCTACTACGTGGTCTTCCGCTTCGCGATCACCAAGTTCAACCTCCCCACCCCGGGCCGCGAGCCCGAGGAGGAGATCGAGGACCTCACCAAGGCGTGAGCCTGACGTGACCTCGTACGAAGGCCCCCGGAACCGTCCAGGTTCCGGGGGCCTTCGCCGTACGCAGCCGTACGCAGCCGTACGCGGCCGTCCGTGAGCGGGCTCAGATCTCGTACACCGCGCCCGCGTACGCCAGCTCCGACGGGCCGTCGAAGGTCGCGCGGGCGTCGTCGAGGTTCTGTTCGCCGTCCGTCCACGGGGGGATGTGGGTCAGCACCAGGCGGCCCACCGAGGAGCGGGTCGCCTCCGCGCCCGCCTCGCGGCCGTTGAGGTGGAGGGCCGGGATGTCCTCCTTGCCGTGCGTGAAGGACGCCTCGCAGAGGAACAGGTCCACGCCCGCCGCCAGTTCGTGCAGGGAGTCGCAGACGCCGGTGTCGCCGGAGTACGCCAGCGAACGGCCGCCGTGCTCGATCCTGATGCCGTACGCCTCCACCGGGTGGCACACCTTCTCCGTACGCACGGAGAACGGGCCGATCCGGAAGGAGCCCGACTTCAGGGTGCGGAAGTCGAAGACCTCGCTCATCGACGTGTCCGAAGGGGTGTCGGCGTACGCCGTGGTCAGGCGCTGCTCGGCGCCCTCCGGGGCGTAGACCGGGAGGGCGTCGCAGCGCCCGCCCTCGTGGCGGTAGTAGCGCGCGACGAAGTACCCGCACATGTCGATGCAGTGGTCGGCGTGCAGATGGCTGAGGAAGATGGCGTCGAGGTCGTACAGACCGATGTGGCGCTGCAGCTCGCCCAGGGCGCCGTTGCCCATGTCGAGGAGCAGCCGGAAGCCGTCGGCCTCTACGAGGTAGCTCGAACAGGCCGAGTCCGCGGACGGGAACGACCCGGAGCAGCCGACGACGGTGAGCTTCATGGAGCGTGAACCTCCGAGGGCGGAGAGCGGCGGGGGAGGTCGTGCGATGCGTCGAGCGTAAGGCGCGACCCCGCTCGTCGCTCCTCCGTGGCGGCCTGTTGTGGGCGAACTCACGGGCTCTGTCACCGGTTCGGATGGACCTGGGGCGGGAGCGCGCGGGGTGCTGGCGACCGGTAACGTCCTGGGGTATGGACACGTCCTGGTGGCCGGCGCTCGTCGCGGTCGTGGTGATCGCGCTGGTGGTGGCGCTGGTGGACGGCCGGAAACGGTCGGCGCGGCGGCCCGGTGGCGGGAAGCGCCCGTCGGCGCGGCGACCCGGAGGGGGAAAGCGCCCGTCGACGCGGCCTTCGACCGGTCCCTCGCCCCGGCCTTCGACCCGGCCCTCCACCCGGCCGCCCGTCCGGCCGCGCGCGCCGGGGACGGCGTCGGCGCGGGTCCCCCGGGCGGGCGAGATCTGGTGGGCCGACGTGCCCTACGAGGACGGCCCCGGATCGAAGGACCGGCCGTGTCTGGTGCTCGCGCTGCGCGGCGGCTCCGCGCTCGTCGCCAAGATCACCAGCAGGCACCACGACGAGCGGCCGGGCGTCATCGCGCTGCCGCCGGGCACCGTCGGGGACGCGCGGGGGCGGCCGAGCTTCCTGGAGACGGACGAGCTGCGGGAGGTCCCGGTGGGGGAGTTCCGCAGGAAGGTGGGAACGGCGGACCCGGTCGTCTGGGACCAGGTCCGCCACCTGGCGTGACCGCGGGGCGATCACCGCTCCGGGGGGATGCCTCTCACGCCCAGAGCTGGCCCTGGACCGTTTCGATCGCCTCTTCCGTCGTCGCCGCCGTGTAGAGGCCCGTCGACAGGTACTTCCAGCCGCCGTCCGCCACCACGAAGGCGATGTCCGCGCTCTCGCCCGCCTTCAGCGCCTTCTGGCCGACGCCGATCGCCGCGTGCAGCGCCGCGCCCGTGGAGACGCCGGCGAAGATGCCCTCCTGCTGGAGGAGTTCCCGGGTGCGGGTGACCGCGTCGGCGGAGCCGACCGAGAAGCGGGTGGTGAGGACGGAGGCGTCGTACAGCTCGGGGACGAAGCCCTCGTCCAGGTTCCGCAGCCCGTACACCAGGTCGTCGTACCGCGGTTCGGCGGCGACGATCTTGACGTCCGGCTTGTGCTCGCGCAGGTAGCGGCCGACGCCCATCAGGGTGCCGGTGGTGCCCAGGCCCGCCACGAAGTGCGTGACGGAGGGCAGGTCGGCCAGGATCTCGGGGCCGGTGGTGGCGTAGTGGGCACCCGCGTTGTCCGGGTTCCCGTACTGGTAGAGCATCACCCAGGAGGGGTTCTCCGCGGCGATCTCCTTGGCGACCCGTACCGCCGTGTTCGACCCGCCCGCCGCCGGGGACGAGACGATCTCGGCGCCCCACATGGCGAGCAGCTGGCGGCGCTCCTCGCTGGTGTTCTCCGGCATGACGCAGACGATGCGGTAGCCCTTGAGCTTGGCCGCCATCGCCAGCGAGATCCCGGTGTTCCCGCTGGTCGGCTCCAGGATGGTGCAGCCGGGGGTGAGCCGGCCGTCCTTCTCGGCCTGCTCGATCATGTGGAGCGCGGGGCGGTCCTTGACCGAGCCGGTGGGGTTGCGGTCCTCCAGCTTGGCCCAGATGCGGACGTCGTCCGACGGGGAGAGCCGGGGCAGGCGGACCAGGGGCGTGTTGCCGACCGCCGCGAGCGGGGAGTCGTAACGCATGTGGATCAGACCATGCCGCCGGCCACGGCCGGCAGGATCGTGACGTTGTCGCCGTCGGTCAGCTTGGTCTCGATGCCGTCGAGGAAGCGGACGTCCTCGTCGTTGAGGTAGACGTTGACGAAGCGGCGCAGCTGGCCGTTGTCCACGATGCGGGCCTCGATCCCGGCGTGGCGCTTCTCCAGGTCGGCGAAGAGCTCGGCGAGCGTCGCACCGCTGCCCTGAACGGCCTTCTCGCCGTCGGTGTAGGTGCGGAGGATGGTCGGGATGCGGACCTCGATGGCCATGGCGTGGGCTCCTGTCGGGAGTGGCGTGGAAGGCGCGCGGCTGTCGCCCCCGCGCGGGGTGTGGTGCTTCTCGGGGCGCTGGTCGGGAGCGCCCCCGCTCACATCGCGCTGGCGAGACGGCACAGGTCGACGTGCAGCCGCGCCACGAGCAGCGCGCTGCCCGGCGTCGTCACTTCGCTCACGTCGTGGGAAACCATGCGGTCATCGTATCGATTCCCGGTCCGGGTTCCGGAATGTGATCTCACATGGCGGACGCTTCCTGCTCGACTGGCGGACCGGGCAGGTAGAAGACGGTGGGCGTGCCGGTCCTCGGATGCGGGATGACCTCGGCTTCCACCCCGTAGACCGTCCGCAGCAGACGCGGGGTGAGGACGTCGGCGGGCGGCCCTTCGGTGACCACCCGGCCGCGCTCCAGGACGTAGATCCGGTCGCAGTAGGCGGCGGCGAGGTTGAGGTCGTGCAGCGCGAGGAGGTTGGTGGTGCCCAAGTCACGGACGAGGCGCAGCACTTCGAGCTGGTAGCGGATGTCGAGGTGGTTGGTGGGCTCGTCCAGGACGAGCAGCGCCGGGTCCTGGACGAGGGCGCGGGCGACCAGGGCGCGCTGGCGTTCGCCGCCGGAGAGGGTGGGGTACGGGCGGTGGGCCAGCTCGGCGATGCCGACCCGGGCGAGGGCGGCCTCGGCGAGCGTCCGGTCGGCGGCCGTGTCGCCCTCCCAGAAGCGTTTGTGCGGGGAGCGGCCGAGGGCGACGAGTTCGTGGACGGTCAGCTCGAACTCGGTGGCGCCGTCCTGGGGGACGGTCGCGATCCGGCGGGCGCGCGCCTTGGGCCCGAGGGCGGACAGGTCGGCGCCGTCGAGGAGGATGCTGCCGCCGGTGGGGGCGAGGGTGCCGTAGACGCAGCGGAGCAGGGTGGTCTTGCCGCTGCCGTTGGGGCCGACGAGTCCGATGGTCTCGCCGGGGCGTGCCGTGAGGTCGGCGTCGATCAGCCGGTTCTCGTACGAGACTCCCCGCAGGCGCAGCTCGGTCGGGCGGGGGGCGCGGCTCATACCGGGCTCCCTTCGGCGCGGCGGCGCATGAGCCAGAGGAAGAAGGGGCCGCCGATGAGGGCGGTGAGGACGCCGACGGGGATGTCCTGGGGCGCGGCGACGGTCCGGGCGGCGAGGTCGGCCAGGATCAGGGCGAGCGCGCCGCCGAGCGCGGCGACCGGCAGGAGGCGGCGGTGCGGCGCGCCGACGGCCATCCGGGCGGCGTGCGGGACCATCAGCCCGACGAAGCCGACGGCGCCGCTGACGGAGACCATGACGGCGGTGACGAGCGAGGCCAGGACGAAGACGGCCGCGCGGAAGCGTGCGGTGTCCAGGCCGAGGACGGTCGCGCCCTCCTCCCCGACGAGGAGCAGGTCGAGGGGGCGGGCGAGGGCGACCAGGAGCCCGGTGCCGAGGGCGACGACGACGGCGGGCAGGGCGAGCGCGTCCCAGCGGGCGCTGCCGAGGCCGCCGAGGGACCAGAACATCGCCTCCTGGAAGTGTTCGGGGCGGCGGGCCAGGACGAGGGCGAGCGTGGTGAGCGCGGACAGGATGTACGAGACGGCGACGCCCGCGAGGACCAGCCGGGCACCGGTCATGGTCGAGCCGCGCCGGGCCAGCGCGTAGACGAGGACGAGGGCGAACAGGGCGCCGGCGAAGGCCCCGGCGGGCATGGCGACGGTGGTGGTGACCCCGCCGCCGATGCCGAGGACCAGGACCAGGACGGCGCCGGCGGAGGCCCCGGAGGAGATCCCGAGGAGGAAGGGGTCGGCGAGCCGGTTGCGGACCAGGGCCTGCAGGACGGCGCCGACGACGGCGAGCCCGGCGCCGACGACCGCGCCGAGCAGCACGCGCGGCAGCCGGACGTCGAGCACGATCGTGCGGTACGGGGAGGGGGCGGCGCGGCCGGTGAGGATCTCGGCGACCTGGCCCACGGGTATCCGTACGGATCCGAGGGCGACCCCCGCGACGACGGCGAGGCCGAGCGCGACGAGCAGCCCGCCCACGACGAGCAGGTACCGCGCGGGCCCCCGGGCGGGGGCGGGCTGGTCGGACCGCACGGCCCGCTCAGGCCGCACGGTCTCCCCCGCCGTCGCCCCCGCCGTCTCCCCCGCCGCCGCCCCCGCCGTCTCCCCCGCCGTCGTCACGGCCGTCACCGGGCCGGGTGGAGCTGGGCGGAGAGCTTGTCGACCGCGGCCGGGACGCGGACCCCGAGGACCGCGTCCGAGAGGGGCATGACGGCGAAGCGCTTGTTCCTGATCGCCGGGACGTCCTTGAGGGCCGGGTCCTCCAGGAGGCGCTTCTTCTTCTGTTCGACGGTCGTGGAGCCGTAGTCGTAGATGACGATCACGTCGGGCTTGCGGGCGACGACCTGCTCCCAGGCCGCGTCACCGAAGGCCTTGTCGAGGTCGGCGAAGACGTTGCGGCCGCCGGCCCGGGTGATCAGTTCGTTGCCGATGCCCTTGCCGCCGGCGGTGAACGCGGTCTTGTCGCCGCTGTCGTAGACGAAGACGGAGACCGGGGCGACGCCCTTGAGCCGCCGCTCGGTCGCCGCGACGGTGTTCTTCGCCCCGGCCGTCCAGCGGGTGCCGCGCTCGGCGACGCCGAAGGTCCGGGCCACCTCGTCGACCTCCTGGTAGAGGTCGGCGAGGGAGGAGGCGCCCGTGGGGCAGTACTCCATGTTGAGGCGGCTGTCGATGCCCGCCTTCTTCAGGCCGTCCCGGCCGCGGCCCGCCGTGGCGTCGAAGGCGCTGGCGTAACCCCCGTAGACGAAGTCGGGGTCGGCGGCGAGCAGGACCTCCTTGGAGGGGTACTCCTTGGCGAGCACCGGCACCGCGTCGTACGCCTTCTTGTACGCGGGCAGGATCCGGTCGTCGAGGTAGGCGGTGCCGACGAGGGACTTCTCCAGGCCGAGGGCGAGCATGACCTCGGTGACGTGCTGGTTCATGGTCACGGCCCGCTTCGGCGGCGCCTTGAAGGTCGTCTTCACACCGCAGTTGGAGACGGTGTACGGGAACCCCGGGGCGGTCTTCGCCGAGGGGGCGGCCTGCTTCGCGGGGGCCGCGCAGGCGGCGAGCAGCGGAACGAGCGCGACGGCGGGCAGCAGGGTACGGCGGCGCCAGGTCATGACGGAGAGCCTCCTCCGGGGATTTCCACGTCCCCAGTCGGTGGTGAGAGGCGGCAGGTCAGTTCCTGGCTCCCGGCCCCAGGGGGCCGGTCACAGTGGCGGGACCGCGCCGGAGTAGCACCGGCTTCCTGGGTCCTGCCGCCCTTGATGTCGCGTCAGTGTCTCAGACCGTCACCCGCGGGTCCTCGACGGCCTTCACCGCGGGTCCCCGACGGCCTTCACCCGCGCGGACGCTGCGACCGTCACACGTACTCCTCGACGACCCGTACGTCCTCCTCCGTCACGACGCCGTCGACGATCGAGTACGAGCGGAACTGGAAGGGTCCCGCGGCGTCGGTGTCGGCGGTGGAGACCAGGACGTAGTGGGCGCCGGGCTCGTTGGCGTACGTGATGTCGGTGCGCGACGGGTAGGCCTCGGTGGCGGTGTGCGAGTGGTAGATGATCACGGGCTCCTCGTCCCGGTCGTCCATCTCGCGGTAGAGCTTCAGCAGGTCGGCCGAGTCGAACTCGTAGAACGTGGGCGAGCGCGCGGCGTTCAGCATCGGGATGAACCGCTCGGGGCGGCCGCTGCCGACGGGACCCGCGACCACGCCGCAGGCCTCGTCGGGGTGGTCCGCGCGGGAGTGTTCCACGATCTGGTCGTACAGGGCCCGGGTGATGGTCAGCATGTCGGACAGGATAAACAGACGGGCCGCTCGGTACCGAGGAGTGGTACGGAACGGCCCGGATGCCGAGACGGAGCAGGTCAGGAGCGCTTGACGAACGCCGCGCCCTGGGGGTTCCGCGCCTTCAGGACGAGGTAGGAGACGCCCAGGATCAGGCCCCACAGCGGTGCGCAGTACAGCGAGATCCGCGCGTCCTTGTCGATGCCCATCAGCACGATGACCATGCCGATGAAGGCGAGCGCGAAGAGGCTGCACCAGATGCCGCCCGGCGCCTTGAAGGACGACTGGGGCAGCTCGCCGCGGTCGGCCTTGAGGCGGAAGCGGACCTGGGAGACCAGGATCATGATCCAGGCCCACATGCCGGAGATGGTGGCGAAGGAGACGACGTAGTTGAACGCGTCGCCGGGCCACTGGTAGTTGATCCAGACACCGACCATCATCAGCGCCGCCGAGAACGAGGTGCCGACCAGCGGCAGGCCGTTCTTGGTGAGCTTGGTGAAGAACTTCGGGCCCTGGCCGTTGAGCGCGAGGTCGCGCAGCATGCGGCCGGTGGAGTACATGCCCGAGTTGCAGGAGGAGAGCGCGGCGGTCAGCACGACGAAGTTCACGATCGCGGCGCCGATACCGAGGCCCATCTTCTCGAAGGCCGCGACGAACGGGGAGATACCCGGCTGGAAGTGGGTCCACGGGACGACCGAGAGGATCATGATCAGCGCGCCGACGTAGAAGACGGCGATGCGCCACGGGACGGTGTTGATCGCCCTGGGCAGGACGGTCTTCGGGTCCTTGGACTCGCCGGCGGTCACGCCGACCAGCTCGACCGCGAGGAAGGCGAACATGACCATCTGCAGGGTCATCAGGGTCGAGCCGATGCCCTTGGGGAAGAAGCCGCCCTCGGACCAGAGCAGGCTGATCGAGGCGGTGTCACCGGCGTCGGAGAAGCCGACGGTGAGGACACCGGCGCAGATCAGGATCATGCCGACGATCGCGGTGACCTTGACCATGGAGAACCAGAACTCGAGCTCGCCGAAGAGCTTGACGGAGATCAGGTTCGCCAGGAACAGGACCACCGTGAAGATCAGGGCGAAGACCCATTGCGGCTGGTTCAGCCAGCCGTCCGCGTTCTTGGTCCAGTACTGCATGTACGCGGAGGCCGCGGTCACCTCGGTGATGCCGGTGACGACCCAGAAGAGCCAGTACGTCCAGCCGGTCACGAAGCCCCAGAAGGGGCCGATGAACTCGCGGGCGTACTCCGAGAAGGAGCCGGACACGGGCCGGTACATGAGGAGCTCGCCGAGCGCCCGCATGATGAAGAAGATGACGAGGCCCGCGATGGCGTACGCGAGGATCAGGCTGGGTCCCGCCTTGGAGATGCCCTTGCCCGCACCCAGGAAGAGGCCGGTACCGATGGCGCCGCCGATCGCGATCATCTGGATCTGGCGGGCGCCGAGTGCCCGGTGATACCCCTCGCCGTCGGCGGGGTCCGCGGCCTCATTGCCGTCGTGCTGCTTGTCGACCTGCACTGAGGTCATGGTGGTGCGCCTTTCTCCATGCTGATCCGCGCCGACTGCGTACGGCCGCGGATCAGGTCCTGATCCCCCCGGATGTGGATGGAGTGCTACCGGCGGTCTGCCGGCCAAAGCGCCCCCGGGAACAAGGGTGGTGTCCCGGGCGGTCGTGAAGATTTATCACGAGGGAAACGGTGATCGAGGAGGCGATCTGTGGCGCACGCCACATGAAAAAGGGGGCAAAAGCCACTCAAGAGGACCAGTACGAAGACTTTTTTGACGTATTCGTTATCCGGATTTGAGTGTCCGCTGAGCGAACAGCCCCTAGGCGCCGGGCATCAGGGTCTCGACGAGCGACTCCTGGAGCGCGCCGAGCCAGAGGTACGCCATCACCATCGGCTTGCGCGGGTCGGAGTCGGGCAGCCGGTACAGCTCCCCGCTCTCGTCCTCGTCGGCGACCTCGAGGCGGGTCCCGATCGTCAGCCGCAGGTCGTTGAGCGCGCCGAGCCAGGCCCGGGACTCGTCGGCGGTGAGCTTGAGGACGACGGCGTCCTCGTCGCCGTGGGTGCTGAGCCCGTCGAGGCCGCGGATCACCAGGAGGGCGTCCTGCCGCTTGCGCGAGCGCAGGTCGTTCTCGGTGAAGCGGCGGAAGTCGGCCGCCGCCGAGCGCAGCTCCTCGCTCTCGTCCGCGTACGCGTCGGGGAAGAGCCGCTTGAGCGCGGGGTCGCTCGGGGCCTCGCTCGGCCCCTCGGCGAAGAGCGCGGCCAGCGGGTCCTCGCCCTCGACGGGCTCGTCGCCCGGGCCGATCAGCTCCATGAGCTGGACGGCGAGGGAGCGCAGGATGGCGATCTCGACCTCGTCGAGCGCGACGGCCGCGCCGCCGCCGGGCAGGGCCTCGAAGTGGCCCGCCATCAGCCGCGGTCCTGGGAGAGGGTCGCCCACAGGCCGTAGCCGTGCATCGCCTGCACGTCCCGCTCCATCTCCTCGCGCGTCCCGCTGGAGACCACTGCGCGGCCCTTGTGGTGCACGTCGAGCATCAGTTTGTGCGCCTTGTCCTTGGAGTAACCGAAGTACGCCTGGAAGACGTAGGTCACATAGCTCATCAGATTGACCGGATCGTTGTGGACCAGGGTCACCCACGGCACGTCCGGCTCGACGACGGCGAAGGTCTCTTCTGCCGATTCCGTGCGTTCGATCTCAATTGGCGCGACGCTCACTGAACCCATGCTGCCACCTCGACAGAGGGGTCGCACAAACGGGTCAGCCCGCGCGCCGCCGCGCGCGACTAGAAATCGTCACTCTGACGATTTCTGCGGTAGCATCGCTGACATGAACGCTGCGGACCTTGGGCTCCCGGTGGACGTGCCGTCGACCGCGCTCTTCACCGACCAGTACGAGCTGACCATGCTCCAGGCGGCCCTCCAGGCCGGCACCGCCGACCGGCGCTCCGTCTTCGAGGTCTTCACCCGCCGTCTGCCCGAGGGCCGGCGCTACGGCGTGGTGGCGGGCACCGGACGGGTCCTCGACGCCGTCGAGAACTTCCGCTTCGACGCGGACGTCCTGGGCTTCCTGCGCGAGCAGTCCATCGTGGACGAGCCGACGCTCAAGTGGCTGGCCGGCTACCGCTTCTCGGGTGACATCTGGGGCTACCCCGAGGGCGAGGTGTACTTCCCCGGCTCCCCGATCCTGCGGGTCGAGGGCTCCTTCGCGGAGTGCGTGCTCCTGGAGACCGTGATCCTCTCGATCCTCAACCACGACTCGGCCATCGCGGCGGCCGCCTCCCGGATGTCGGGGGCGGCCGGCGGACGGCGGCTCATCGAGATGGGCGCCCGGCGCACCCACGAGCTGGCCGCGGTCGCCTCCGCGCGCGCCGCGTACGTCGGCGGCTTCGACTCCACCTCGGACCTGGCGGCCGGCTTCCGCTACGGCATCCCGACCGTCGGCACCTCGGCGCACGCCTTCACCCTGTTGCACGACAGCGAGCGGGACGCGTTCCAGGCCCAGGTGGCGACCCTCGGCCGCGGGACGACCCTGCTCGTCGACACCTACGACGTGGCCGAGGCCGTCCGCACCGCCGTCGAGGTGGCGGGCACCGAGCTCGGCGCCGTCCGGATCGACTCCGGTGACCTGCTGCTCGTGGCGCACCGGGTGCGGTCGCAGCTGGACGAGCTGGGCGCGACGAACACCAAGATCGTGGTCACCTCCGACCTGGACGAGTACGCCATCGCCTCGCTGGCGGCGGCGCCGGTCGACGCGTACGGGGTGGGCACCCAGCTGGTCACCGGCAGCGGGCACCCGACCTGCTCGATGGTCTACAAGCTGGTCGCCCGCGCCCAGTCGGCCGACCCGAAGGCGCCGCTGACGGCGGTGGCGAAGAAGTCCCTGGGCGGCAAGGCCTCGGTCGGCGGCCGCAAGTGGGCCGCGCGCCGGACGGACGCGGAGGGCGTGGCGGAGACCGAGGTCGTCGGCACCGGCCCGGTCCCGGCCGAACTCGCGGACCGGCAGCTCCTGGTCGAGCTGGTGAAGGGCGGCGACGTGGTGGCCCGCGAGCCGCTGGAGGCCGCGAGGGCCCGGCACATCGCGGCCAGGGCCGGACTGCCGATGTCGGCCAACCAGCTGTCGCGGGGCGAACCGGTGCTTCCGACGGAGTATGTGTAACACCCTGCGAGGCCCCCTCCCGAAGGGAGGGGGAAGTCTCTAGGCTCGAAGCCATTCCCCCGTCCGACACCCCCCGTTCCCGCCGCCGGCCCACCGAAGGACACCCGCCATGCACCGCGCATTGATCGTCGTGGACGTTCAGAACGACTTCTGCGAGGGCGGCAGCCTCGCGGTGACCGGGGGCGCGGACGTCGCCGCCGCCATCACCGACCTGGTCGGGCAGGCGGCCGGCGTCGCGTACCAGCACGTCGTGGCCACCCGCGACCACCACGTCGACCCGGGCGACCACTTCTCGGACACGCCGAACTACGTGACGTCCTGGCCGGTGCACTGTGTCGCCGGGACCGAGGGCGTCGGCTTCCATCCGAACTTCGCCCCGGCGGTCGCCTCGGGGGCGATCGACGCGGTCTTCGACAAGGGCGCGTACGAGGCGGCGTACAGCGGCTTCGAGGGGCGCGACGAGAACGGGATGTCGCTCGCCGAGTGGCTGCGGGCGCGTGACGTGGACGAGGTCGACGTGGTGGGGATCGCGACGGACCACTGTGTCCGGGCGACGGCGCTGGACGCGGCCCGGGAGGGGTTCCGTACGCAGGTCCTGCTCGACCTCACGGCGGGCGTCGCGAAGGAGACCACCGAGCGGGCCCTGGAGGAGCTGCGCGGGGCCGGGGTGGACCTCACGGGCAAGCCCGTCGTCTGACGGCCGGGGCCCGTGGCCGCTCCCTACGAGACCGTGGGCAGCGTCCGTATCGGATGCCAGAGCTCCTGGGCCGTGCCCGGGCTGGAGCGCCACAGCAGGCCGTCCGGGTGGTGGAGGACGGCGGTGATCTCGTCGGGGGTCGGGGGCTCCGCGTTGCCCCGGAGGTAGACCGCGCGCAGGCCCAGGTTCCGCAGCCGGGTCAGGGCGCGGGCGCGGTTCGCCGCGTGGACCAGGAAGCGGACCGTGGCCCCGTCGCCCGCCGGGCTCGGAAGCCCTATCGCGACGACCACGCTGCCACCTGGCAACTTGCAGAAACCTCCACCGGGCATGCCGACACCACTCCCCCTGTGCGTTCGCTGTCAATAAGAGTCTGGTCAGACGCACCTAAACACGATCGGCCGCCGCCCGCTAGAGGGCGACGGCCGATCATGCTTTGACCTGCGATGATGCGGACTACTTCGTGGACGGACCCACCTGGACGGTGATCGTCTCGCCGCTCTTCGGCTCGTTGACGACCGCGATCTTGGTGTTGGTGTCAGTTACCTTGACACCGGCCCGCTCAGTCTCCTGGTACCAGTACGTACCCTTCCGGTCGTCGAAGACCGGGTTGCCCGCCTGGGGCTTGATCCACGTCGCGACGTCCGCGTTGTGCAGCATGAAGCTGTCGGTGCGGTAGGTGCCGAAGGTCGCGTCGTGCGACTGGATGCGGTTGCGCATCAGGGTGCCGTTCGACCACTTCAGCGGCGTCGGGTGCGCGTCGACCGGGAGGACGAGGCCCTGGCCCGGGTGGACGGCCGTGTTGTTGTCCTTCTGCGAGGTGTCCCACAGCCAGACCAGCAGACCGTTCTGGTACGGGTAGTGCTCGACCCAGCTCGCCCGCTCACCGGTGAAGCCGAAGTTGTACGGGCCGACCTTGAGGGTCGCGTCGTACGACACGTACTGACGGTTCTCCGCGAGGTAGTACTGCTCGTACTCCTTCGTGAAGCCCTTGCCGATCCGGGTGAAGCCCTTCGACGTCCAGCCGTTGTCGCCGCCCTCGACGGTGTCCGAGAAGACCGGGGCACCGTCGGCGGTCAGCGTGATGGCGTCGGCCGCGAAGCCCTTGCCGCCCGCGCCGCCGTCCGTCTGGTAGCGGAAGCGGAGGTCGAACTTCTTGCCCGCGTAGGCGTCCAGCGGGAAGACGAGCGGCTTGTACGCGCCGGAGACGTCGGTCAGCGCCGGGGCGCCGCTCGCGTCGCGCGGCAGCGGCTTGCCGTCGACCGTGCCGTCCAGGGCGGTCCAGTTGGCGCCGCCGTCCGTGGAGACCTCGGTGTAGAGGTAGTCGTAGTCCAGCTCGATGTCGTACCAGCCCTTGAGCTCCAGGGTGGCCTTCGACCTGCCGGTCAGGTCGACCGAGCGGGTCAGGGTGTTCTTGAGGTCGTCACCCATGCCGCTCCACCACTGCGTGGCTCCCTCGGCGGGCGCGACGACATCGGTGGTGACCTTCTTCTTCGGCAGCTCGACGACGAGCGCCTGCGGGTTCTTGGTGTTGTACGCGGCCACGCCCAGCTTGTGGGTGGACTTCGTGGCGCGCTGGCCGTTGCTCACCTTGGTGTAGTTGAGCCAGCCGAGCTGGAGCTTGTCCCAGGCGGTCATGTCGCCGGGCAGGTCGCCGATGGACTCCTTGCCCCGGCCGAGCCAGGAGCCGGAGGACATCAGGGACCAGAAGCCGGTGGAGTTCTCGGCGCCGGCCTTGCCGGAGGTGTCGTACAGGTCCGGCAGACCGAGGTCGTGACCGTACTCGTGGGCGAAGACGCCGAGGCCGCCGTTCTCCGGCTGCATCGTGTAGTCGCCGACCCAGATGCCGGAGGTGCCGATCTGCGTGCCGCCGGACCGGTTGTTCGCCGGGCCCGTCTTGCCCGCGTCCGTGCCGTACGCGTACCAGCGGTGGGCCCACAGGGCGTCGCCGCCCTGGACGCCGCCGCCCGCCGACTCGTCCTCGCCCGCGTGGACGATCTGGAAGTGGTCGATGTAGCCGTCGGCCTCGTTGAAGTTGCCGTCGGCGTCGAAGTCGTAGCGGTCCCACTGGTCGTACTGCGCCAGGTCGGCCTTGATCTGGGCGTCGGTGCGGCCCTTGGCCTTCTGGCCGGCGGTCCACGCGGTGACACCGTCGCGGACGGCGTCCCAGACGTTGGCGCAGTTGCTGTTGCCGCAGTAGTTCGAGCCGTAACGGGCCTCGTTGTACTCGACCTTCACCCAGTCCGAGACACCGCCCTCGACCGAGTAGCGGCCCGAGGAGGTCTTCTCGTAGTACGTCTTCAGGGACTGCTTCGGCTGGCCCTTCTTGTCCGTGCCGGTGCCGAAGTACAGGTCCTGGAAGTGCTGCTGGTTGTAGTCCTTCTTCCAGTCCGTCGAGTTGTCCGTCGAACGGTCCGGCTCGGCTATCTGGTTGTGCAGCGGGCCGGGCGTGCCGCC
Source organism: Streptomyces sp. NPDC090127 (assembly GCF_044746945.1). Lineage (NCBI taxonomy): Bacteria > Bacillati > Actinomycetota > Actinomycetes > Kitasatosporales > Streptomycetaceae > Streptomyces > Streptomyces sp. NPDC090127. The sequence goes on from NZ_JBIVDE010000006.1 coordinate 493,156, forward strand.
GAACTTCGGCTTCGGCTCGGCGGTGTCGTCGTCGGCGCGGTCGACCAGCGTCGTGTTGTCGACCTTGTCGCCGAACTCGACCAGGATCGTGAAGATCTTGTCGGTCTTCTCCCGGCCCAGCTCGACGTACTTCTTGCTGTCGAGCTTGACGACCTGGGAGCCCCCGCGGCGCTCGACCTTGGTCTCGCCGCTCAGCACCTGCTCCAGAGCGGCCTTGCGCTGCTGCTCCTGCTGCTTGCTGTACGGACCTTCGAGGTCGTGGTCCACCGCCGTCTTGTCCACACCGGCGCCCGGAGCGGGGTCCTGGCGGACCTGCGCGGGATTCATGGTCGAGTGGCTGTCGGCCGAAGCGGTGAAGGTCGAGGCGGTCGCGGCGGTGGCCGCGAGCGCCACGACGACTGCGGACGCTCTGATCGCCCGTCGTCTGCTGGTCACTTGATGTTGTCCTCCCCGGCGCCCGCGACCGCGGACCGGAGGTGGGGTGCTGTCCGCAGGTGGGTACGCGCGTCACAAGTGACGACATTCGACCGGAGTTACTCCTGAAAAGACAGTCCTTGACTTGAACAGACCAACTGCACTATGCAGTAGTCGCTTTCCGGTATCCGGACGGTCACCAGCGCACCGGAGGGGGACATCCGGGGAAACGATGACTCCATGCGCCCCCCGTGCACCCACACCGTGGGTTAGGTCACGCTTACCACCCGTTTCGCCCGGGCATCCACCGTCGTAGAGTCGCTCGGGCGGGGCCCGCCCGGCGCCGGCCAGGGGAGCGACCAGCCGATGCATCGAGGGACGGTAACCGTCATGCCGCGTCCGAACGCCGCACCACTCGCCTATGGCTCGGCCACCGTCGTCGTCTCGACCGTCGCCCTGCTGCTGCTGTCCCGCACCACCAACACGCTGGGCGTCGTCGTGATCTGCGCCGTCGGGCTGCTGCTCGGCGTGCTCGTCGCGAGGACGGTGCCGGCCCGCCGCAAGGCACCCGCCGCGCCCGTGCCGGCCCGCCCCCGGACGGACGAGATCCGGGTACCGACCGTCCGCGTGGGCGCGGGGGCCGATACCCGGATCGGTTCGAACTCGTAGCGCTCCCGGGCTCGTAGCGCTCTCGAACTCGTCGCGCTCCCGGGCTCGTAGCGCTCTCGAACTCGTCGCGCTCCCGGGCTCGTAGCGCCTCTTCTACGGCTGCGCGGAGACCACCACGGTCTTGGCCGCCTTGTCGTGCAGGCCCTGCTTGTAGGGCTTGTCGACCAGGATCAGGATGAGCAGGAGCAGCGGCCACAGGCAGGCGCAGCAGATCAGCGCGGGCAGCCAGAGCACGACGGCGCGGATCAGCGAGGCGTTCATCGGCGGCGTGGAGCCGTCGTTGAGCATCGCGACCCGCAGCTTCATCCACTTCTTGCCGAGCGTCCGGCCCTTCTTGGCCGTCATCAGGGTGTCGTAGGCGACGTACGCGACGATGGTGATGAGCTGGAAGACGAGCCCGCTGCCGGTGCTGGTCGCGCTGATCGCGTCACCGAAGTCGTCGTTGTCGGTCGCCCGGTCGTAGACGTCGAACGGGATGCCGATGATCGCCAGCGGGATGGCGACGAGCAGCCAGTCGATGATCCTCGCGAGGATGCGCTTGCCGGAGTCGGCGAGCGGCGGCATCCCGGCGAGCGGATCCACCCCGCCGTAACCACCGCCGCCGTAGGGCTGCGAGCCGTACGGCGGGGGCGGCGGGGCGTTGCCGTACGGCGACCCGCCCGGCGGGGGCGGCGGGGGCGGCGGAGGTCCACCGGGGGGCGGGCCGCCCGGCGGCGGGCCTTCCGGCGGAGGCGGCTCACTGCCGTACGGAGAGCCCGCCGACGGCGGCGTGGGCTCCTGCGGCTTCTTGAGGAACGGATCGTCCTCGGGCGGCTGGCCGGGCGTCGGCTGGTCGTTGCTCATGGGGGCAGTGCATCCCGGGCGGCAGTCGCCCGCAAGGAATCGCCCCCCGTTCGAGGGACCGCCGTACGGGACGTCCGCCGGTCGGGTCAGCCCGCCACGAAGGTGTGGGCCGCCTTGTCGTGCCAGCACTGGCGCCAGGGCCGGTCGAAGAGACACCACAGGACGTTGACCACGCCCAGCACCAGGAGGCCGAGGACGCTGTAGACGAGCCAGCGGCGCAGGGCCGCGCCGAACGTCGGCGGCTCGTGCGCCTCGATGTCCCGCACCTGGAGACCGCAGAGCTTCTTGCCGAGCGTACGGCCCCACTTGGCGGTGGGCACCGCTTCGTACAGGACGCCGAGGACGAGGAGGGCGGCGAGCGTGATCCCGAAGTTGAGGGAGGTCGTGCCGTCCAGGAGATAGACCTGAACGGTCACACCGGACTGCTTCGCCGCCTCGATCTTGGCGTCGATGTGGTCGAGCGCGGTGGTGACGAAGGGGAACGCCGCCGCGCCCGCGAGGGCGCCGAGAACGAGGGTGTCGATCAGCCGGGCGACCAGCCGCTTCCCCGGTCCGGCGGGCCGCGCGGCGGCCTGGGCCCGGGCGGCCTGCAGGAACGGGTCCTCGACGGGCGGCTTCCAGGGCACGACGGGCGGCTGGTCGGCCTCGCCGGGAGCGGCCGACGCGGCGGACGGACCGGCCGGCCCGGACGTGGTGGCCGGCTGCGCGAGCTGCTGCACCTGCTGCGGCCAGGACGCGGCCCCACCGCCGGGCCCGGCGGCCAGCGGGGCAGGGGCCGGTGCGGGGGCCGGAGTCTGTGCGGGGCCTGGTGCCGGGGCGGGCGCGGGGGCCGACGCGGGGGTCTGCCCGGGAACGTGCGCGAGCGGCGCGGCCTGCGCGGCGGACAGCCCGGGCTGCGGGGCGACGGGGGCCTGCGCGCCGTGGGAACTCTGCGGGGCCTGGGCGCTCTGAGGGCCGTGGGAACTCTGCGGGACCTGGGCGCTCTGAGCGCCGTGGGAGCCCTGTGGGGCGACGGGCGCATGAGAGCTGTGGGACGCGGCGGCGGCCTGCGCGCCGTGCAGCCCCGGCAGGGCCTGCGGGCCCTGCGCCGCAGAGGGCCCGTGGGGGCCGAAGCCGCCCTGCGGGCCTTGGGGTGCGGTCTGCGTGCCCTGGGCGCGGATGGTCATCGTGCCCTCGGGGGTGGGCGACTGGGGCCGGCGTACACCCGGAAGCGCGCCGCCCGTGGGGTCGGCGGACTGCGACGCCGGGGTCACGGGCATCCCGCCCAGCCGGGCCTGCGGCCCGAGGTCGGCGGACAGCCGGGGATCACGCGCCCCGGGCACGGGCCCCGCGGACGAACCAGCACCCGGCACGGGACCCGCAGACGAGCCGGAGCCCGAGCCGGTGCCGAGCGACGAGCCGGGCCCGGAGTCGGAGCCGGAGCCGGAGCCGGTTCCGAACGACGGACCCTGCCCGGGGCCGTGCCCGGGGCCGTATCCCTGGCCCTGGCCCCGGCTCTGCCCCTGGTCCTGGCTCCCGCCCTGCCCCTGGCCGGTCGGCGGTGCGGTCCGGGTCGGGTCCTGTTCCGGTTCCGGCGCGCCCCAGGAGACCTTGCGGTCGCGCTCGCCGCCGAAGCCCGTCTGCCGGGCGACGTCGGCCTGCCAGGCCGACGCCGGCTCGGGTTCGGTCGCGGCGGGCTCCTCGTCGAAGAAGTGCGGTCCGGTCTCCTCCACGGCGGGCACCACCGGCGCGGGCGCCGGGTTGGGGGCGAGCGCGGGACCGGCGGGCGGCGCCGTGACGGGCGCGGCGGGCGGGAGTTCGCCCTCCTTGGGCGCGGGCCGGCTCGTCCCGGGTACCCAGGCGCCCCCGTTCCAGTACCGGATGTATCCGGGAATGGAGGGGTCCGGGTAGTACCCGGCCTGCGGTACCTCCCCGCCGGCTCCAGGAGGAGTAGCCACTGCCCCGACTCCGTTCCGTGACGACGCTCGACGACGCTTCGACGACGCTTGTACGACTCAAGGGCCCCTCGGCCCAAGGAGGACAGTAACGAAGAACGGCGCCGCAAGAAGAAAGAGGCGGCGAGAAACCCGCCTTCGAGCGACATACCCACAGAACCCGCGACTCACCGTCACGTTCAGGCCGACGATCCTCGCTCGGCCGCCCCTCCGGAAAAAAACCTTCCCGAAGTCGCGTCATGGCCGGCGACCACCGCGCTCTCTCCCTGCGCGGGCCCACCCGGGCCCCGTACCGGCACCGGAGAGGACGTCAGGCCATGCGGAACACCGAGAACACCGTCGTCGAGCGCGAGCTGGAGCTGAAGCTGGTGCTCTCCCCCGAGCGCTCCATCCCCGTCCCGGCCCGCCTCGCCTACCGCACCGACGACCCGTACGCCGTCCACATCACCTTCCACGTCGGCTCGGAGTACCCGGTCGAGTGGACCTTCGCCCGCGAACTGCTCGTCGAGGGCGTCTTCCGGGCGTGCGGTCACGGCGACGTCCGGATCTGGCCCACGAAGGTCGACGGCCACGACGTCGTCCTGATGGCGCTCTCCTCCCCCGACGGCGACGCGCTCCTGGAGACGCCCGCCGCGCAGGTGTCCGCCTGGCTGGAGCGGACCCTGCGGGCCGTCCCGCCGGGCACCGAGTCCGAGCAGCTCTCCCTCGACGACGGTCTGGCCGAACTGCTCGCGATCACCTCGGTCGCCGACGACCTCTGGCCGCACGACCCGTGGCCCTCGGACGACTCGCAGGACGGTGAGGCGTGAGCCGGGCCCCGGCGGGTCGGCGGCGCCCGGCTCAGAGCACTTTTCCCGGTTCAGGATCCCCGGCGGGTCGGCGGCGTCCGGCTCAGAACACCTTTCCGGGGTTCAGGATCCCCAGCGGGTCGAAGGTCCGCTTGATGCCCCGCTGCATCTCCAGCCCCACCGGTCCCAACTCCCGCGCCAGCCACTCCTTCTTCAGGACACCCACCCCGTGCTCGCCGGTGATCGTGCCTCCCAGCTCCAGGCCGAGCGCCATGATCTCGTCGAAGGACTCCCGCGCCCTCCGCGACTCGTCCTCGTCCTCGTGGTCGAAGCAGACGACGGGGTGGGTGTTGCCGTCGCCCGCGTGCGCGCAGACGCCGATGGTCAGGCCGTACTTCGTCGCGATGGCGGCCGTCCCGTCGAGCATCGCGGCCAGCTTCGTCCGGGGTACGCACACGTCGTCGATCATCGTCGCGGTCTTGACCGTCTCCAGCGCGGTGAGCGACAGCCGGCGGGCCTGGAGCAGCAGTTCGGACTCGGCCGCGTCCTCGGCGGGTACGACCTGGGTGGCCCCGGCCGCCACGCACAGCTCCCCGACGGCGGCCAGGTCGGCGGCCGGGTCGGGGGTGTCGAAGGCGCACAGGAGCAGCGCCTCGGTGGTGGTGGGCAGACCCATGTTCGCCAGCTGGTTGACGGCACGGATCGTGGTGCCGTCCATCAGCTCCAGCAGGGACGGCGTATGGCCGCGCTCCATGATCGCGCAGACGGCTTCGCAGGCGGCCGCCGAAGAGGGGAACTCGGCGGCGAGCACGAGCTGCCGGGGCGGTCGCGGCCGGAGCGCGAGGGTCGCTCCGACGATGACGCCGAGGCTGCCCTCCGAGCCGACGAAGAGCCGGGTCAGGTCGTATCCGGCGACGCCCTTGGCGGTGCGCCGGCCGGTGGAGAGCAGCCGCCCGTCGGCGAGGACGACGTCCAGGCCGAGGACGTACTCCGCCGTCACGCCGTACTTCACGCAGCACAGCCCGCCGGACGCGGTGCCGATGTTGCCGCCGATCGTGCACATCTCCCAGCTGGAGGGGTCCGGCGGGTAGGAGAGGCCGTGGGCGTCGACGGCGCGGGACAGGACGGCGTTGACGACGCCCGGTTCGACGACGGCGATCCGGTCGACCGGGCTGATCTCCAGGATCCGGTCCATCTTGACCAGGGACAGCACGATGCAGCCGTCGGAGGCGTTGGCGGCGCCGGACAGACCGGTGCGCGCGCCCTGCGGGACGACGGGGACGCGCAGCGCGGTCGCGGTGCGCATGACGTGCTGGACCTGTTCGACGGTGCGGGGGAGCACGACGACCGCGGGGGTGCCGGCCGCGCAGAAGCTCGCCATGTCGCTCGCGTAGGAGGCGGTGACGTCCGGGTCGGTGATCAGCGCCTCGGCGGGAAGGCCCGTACGCAGGTCCGCGTGGAGCCTCGTCAGAAGATCGTCCATGCGTCCAGCGTGGCACCCGGGGCCATCGGTGTGAACCCGCCCGCCGTGCCCGTTCGTGTGCTCTTCGTACAGGCGTGTACGGGCGCAGAGTGAGCGGCATGAAGACGGAGAACGTGTCGCGGTCGGTCCTGGCCGCCGGCGTGGGTGCGGTGCTCGCGGCGACGGCGCTGCTCTACGCCCCCGATCTCGCGCCCGGCCTGTTCGACCAGGGGCCGCCGCGCCCGCCCGGCCCGGCGGACCGCGCGGTGCTGGCGGCGAACGCGGGGGCGCAGGCCTCGCTGCCCGATCTGGCCGCGCTGATCGGCGACCGGGAGAAGTGGCTCAAGGACCATCCGGCGGACGAGGCGTCATGGGCGGTGCTGGGGACGGCGTACGCGGAGCGGGGCGTACGGCTCGCCGACACCGCGGACTTCCCGCGGGCCGAGCGCGCCCTGAAGCGCTCGCTGGAGGTGCGGCCCGCCGCGCGCGGGAACCTCGACGCCCAGCTGGGGCTCGCCGCCCTGGCGAACGCGCGGGGCGACTGGCGGACGGCCCGAACCTGGGGTGAGGCGGTCCGCAAGGAGGACCCGAAGCGCTGGTCGGCGTACCCGCCGCTGATCGACGCGTACAACGGGCTCGGCGACTACAAGGCGGCCCAGAAGGCGGTCGCCTCCCTGGAGGAGCTGCACTCGGGCGCGGCGGTGAGCGCGCGGACGGCGCAGATGTACCGCAACCGGGGCTGGCGCGAGGACGCGTCGGCGGCGGCGTTCGCCTCGGTGGGGCACGCCGAGCCCGGCGCGGACAAGGCGGCGGCCTACGCACGGCTCGGAGACCTCGCGTGGGAGCGGGGCGAACCGGCGGACGCGGTGACGCAGTACGGCTCGGCGCTGCGGCTCGTCCCGGACCACGGTCCGTCGCTGGCCGGGCGGGCCAGGGCGCTGGCGGCGCTCGGCCGCACGGACGAGGCACTGGTCGACCACCGGGCGGCGCTGGCCGGGCTGCCGCGCCCGGAGTACGTCCTGGAGGCGGGCGAACTCTACGAGTCGCTGGGCCTGGACGGGGACGCGCGGAGCCAGTACGAGCTGCTGCGGACGCGGACGTGGGTGGGCGCGGAGGTCGTCCTCGGCCTCTTCGAGGCGGACCACGGCGACCCGGCGGCGGCGGTGCGGCGGCTGAAGGCGGAGTGGGCGCGCGGGCACCACTCGGTGCAGGCGGCGGACGCGCTGGGGTGGGCGCTGTTCCGGTCCGGGGAGCCGAAGGAGGCGCTGGAGTACGCGAAGAGGGCGACGGACGAGGGCCTGCGCAGTGCGCTCTTCTCGTACCACCGGGGCGAGATCGAGCGGGCGTTGGAGATGGACGGTCCGGCGCGCCGGCATCTGGCGGAGGCGCTGCGGATCAACCCGGACTTCTCGCCCCTGCTGGCCCCGAAGGCCCGCGAGGCGGTGCGGGCGCTCGGCGACCCGCCGGACGAGCTCCCGGAGGAACTCCGTCCGGAGCCGACCCCGCCGCCGGAGACGGCCGCGCCGGCTCAGGTCCGCACGCCCGCGACGAGCCCCCCGAAGAAGCAGCCCGCCACGAAACCGGAGCAGAGCAAGAAGCCCTGAACCGGGAGCAGAGCAAGGCGCCCTGAGCCGGAGCAGAGCAAGAAGCCCTGAGCCGGGACCAGTCCAAGGCGCCCTGAGGCGCGGGCTCGCGCCTCAGGAAACCCTGAGGCGCGGGGCGCACGCATGCCGAGGGCCCCGGGCGGCCCGCCCGAGGCCCTCGGCCGACGCGTCCCCTTTACAGGTTGCCGCGCTTCTCCTGCTCGCGCTCGATCGCCTCGAACAGCGCCTTGAAGTTCCCCTTGCCGAAGCCCATCGACCCGTGCCGCTCGATCATCTCGAAGAAGACCGTCGGCCGGTCCTGGACCGGCTTCGTGAAGATCTGCAGCAGGTACCCGTCCTCGTCGCGGTCGACCAGGATCTTCAGCTCGCGCAGCGTCTCCACCGGCACGCGCGTCTCGCCCGCCCACTCGCCGAGCGTGTCGTAGTACGAGTCCGGCGTGTCGAGGAACTGGACGCCCGCCGCCCGCATCGAGCGCACGGTCGCGACGATGTCGTTGGTCGCCAGCGCGATGTGCTGGACACCCGCGCCGCCGTAGAACTCCAGGTACTCGTCGATCTGCGACTTCTTCTTCGCGATCGCCGGCTCGTTGATCGGGAACTTCACCTTCAGGGTGCCGTCGGCGACCACCTTCGACATCAGCGCCGAGTACTCGGTCGCGATGTCGTCGCCCACGAACTCCTTCATGTTCGTGAAGCCCATGACCTTGTTGTAGAAGCCGACCCAGTCGTTCATCCTGCCGAGCTCGACGTTGCCGACGCAGTGGTCGATGGCCTGGAAGGTGCGCTTGGCCGGCGGCTCGACGATCGGTGCGGCGGCGGTGAAGCCCGGCAGGTACGGCCCGTCGTAGCCCGAGCGCTCGACGAGGGTGTGGCGGGTCTTGCCGTAGGTGGCGATGGCGGCGAGGACGACGGTGCCGTGCTCGTCCTTGACCTCGTGCGGCTCGGTGACGCCCGTGGCGCCGTGCTCGACGGCGTAGGCGTACGCGGCACGGGCGTCGGGCACCTCGATCGCCAGGTCGACGACGCCGTCACCGTGCTCGGCGACGTGCTCGGCGAGGAAGCGGCCCCGGTCGGTGGAGGCCTTGATGACGGAGGTGAACACGAAGCGGGCGGCGCCGTTCGTCAGGACGTAACTGGCCGTCTCCCGGCTGCCGTTCTCCGGTCCGGAGTACGCGACGAGCTTCATGCCGAAGGCCGTGGAGTAGTAGTGCGCGGCCTGCTTGGCGTTGCCGACGGCGAAGACGACCGCGTCCATTCCCTTCACGGGGAAGGGGTCGGCCTGCCGCGCGGTGGAGGGGGAGGGATCGATGATCATCGAGTTGTCTGCCATGACGGCAGAGTCCCGCCGATCGGCAAGCTGCGCAATAGTTCGCCGGAGCACTGGGCAATCTGTGCAGCGACGGGCCACCATGGCCGGAAGACTTGTACAGGATGACCATGGGGAGAACGCTGTGGCGATCGATCATCTGGACGGCCGGCTGATCGTGCTCCTGGCACGGGAGCCGAGGATCGGGGTCCTGGAGGCCTCCCGTCGGCTCGGGGTGGCGCGCGGCACGGTGCAGGCGCGCCTGGACCGGCTCCAGGCGAACGGGGTGATCCGCGGATTCGGCCCGCAGGTGGACCCGGCGGCGCTGGGCTACCCGGTGACGGCGTTCGCGACCCTGGAGATCAAGCAGGGGCAGGGGCCGGACGTACGGGGGCACCTGGCGACCGTCCCCGAGGTGCTCGAACTGCACACCACGACCGGCCACGGCGACATGCTCTGCCGACTGGTGGCCCGCTCCAACGCCGATCTCCAGCGGGTCATCGACCGGGTCGTCGGCTTCGAGGGGATCGTGCGGGCGTCGACGGCGATCGTGATGGAGAACCCGGTGCCGCTCCGGATCATCCCGCTGGTGGAGCAGGCGGCGGAGGACGGAGCGGAGTAGCCGACCGGAGGCACCGGTGACAGAGATACAAAGAAGTAGTTGCAAAGAATCCTTGCAACTACTTCTTTGCACGCCTACGCTCCTGCCATGCCCGCCCCCGAGAAGCAGCCGCGCCGGCCCCAGCGGCAATCCACCCCGCAATCCATCCCGCAGCCCGACCCGCAGCCCGACCCGCGGCTGAGCCGCCCGCTCGACCCGCGCTCCCTGCGCGGACTCGCCCACCCCCTGCGCATCCAGCTGCTGCGCGCCCTGCGCCACCACGGGCCCGCCACCGCCTCCCAACTGGCCCAGCGGCTGGGCGAGTCCAGCGGCGCGACCAGCTACCACCTGCGCCAACTGGCCGTCCACGGCTTCGTCGAGGACGACCCGAGCCGGGGCAAGGGCAGGGAGCGGTGGTGGAAGTCGGCCCAGGAGGGCACGACGTTCGACGAGTCCCTGCACCACAACCGGGACCCCGAGGTGCAGGGCGCCGTGGAGGTCTATCTGCACGAGATCGCGACCATCCACACCCAGGAGCTGAACACCTACATCGGCACCCGGCACGACTGGGACGAGACCTGGCTCGGCGCCTCCGACATGAGCGACTTCACGCTGCGGCTCACCCCGGCGGCGCTGCGCGAACTCGACGAGAAGCTCCACGAACTCATCGACAGCTACCGGGACTCCCCCGCCGCGCAGGAGCCGGACGCCAACCGCGTACGCGTCCATCTGCACGCGTTCCCGCAGGCCGAGGACTGACAAGCACGACGATCCCATCGCCACCCACCCGCCACCGGAAGGGTCACGAAGCCATGCACGCCGACGTCCACCTCATCCTCCACGACCTGAGGGCCGCCGAACTCCACGGCCTCGCCACCGACACCCGCGCCCACACCGTCCCCCGCAACCCGGTCCGGGCCCAACTCGGCTGGGCGCTGGTCACCTTGGGCCTGCGGCTCGCGCTCCCGGGCAGGGGAAGCGGCACCGCCCGGCCGGTCACCCTCGCCGCGTGAACGCGCCGGGGGGACGCGTACCGCGAAGGCCCGCACGGTCGGCGCGCGGTCCGCTGGCCACCGTCCTGGCCGCCAACGCCATCTCCGTCACCGGCAATTCGCTCACACTCATCGGGGTCCCGTGGTTCGCGCTGGACACCACGGGCAGCCCCGGCAAGGCGGGGCTGGTCGCGTTCTGCGCCGCCGCCCCCGTCGTCGTCTCCGCGATCGTCGGCGGCCCGGTCATCGACCGGATCGGGCGCCGGCGAATCAGCGTCGCCTCCGACCTCGTCTGCGCGCTCGCGCTGGCCGCGATCCCGTTCCTGCACGACGCGGGCCTGCTGGAGTTCTGGATGCTGTGCGCGCTGATGGCGGTGACCGGCCTCTTCCACGCGCCCGGCGAGACCGCCCGTTCCGTCCTGATCCCCGACCTGGCGAGCCACGCCCGGACCCCGCTCGCCCGGGCCGCGAGCCTCTACGACGCGGTCTCCCGGGGCGCCCGGATGACCGGCGCCGCCCTCGCGGGCGTCCTCGTCGCGGTCCTCGGCGCGGACACCGTCCTGTACCTCGACGCCGGCACCTTCGGGCTCTCCGCCCTGCTGGTGCTCGTCGGCCTCCGGGGGCTGCCGGCCGCCGCGCCCAGCAAGGACCCGGCCCCGTTCTCCCTCCCCGCCTACCGGGCCGAACTCCGCGAGGGCTACACCTTCGTGCTCCGCTCCCGGCTGATCCTCGGCATCATCCTGCTGGTGATGGTCACCAACGGCCTCAGCCAGGGCTGGAGTTCGGTCCTGCTGCCGGTCCACGCCCGGGAACACCTCGGCGGCCCGGCCGCCCTCGGCCTGTTGGTCTCCGTCTTCGGCGGCTGCGCGCTGCTCGGAGCGCTCACGTACGGAGTCGTGGGGCACCGCTTCCCGCGCCGGGCGGTCCTCGCGGGCGGCTTCCTGCTCTGCGGCGCGCCACCGTACGTCGTCGCCGCCGTCACCGACACCACGGCGCCGCTGCTCGTGGTCATGGCGGCGGGCGGCTTCGGGGCGGGGGTGCTGAACCCGATCCTGACGACGGTGAAGTACGAGATCGTCCCGGCCGAGCTGCGCAGCCGGGTCTCGGGGGTGTCCACGGCCGGGGTGCTCCTGGCCACCCCGCTGGGCGGCCTCGCCGCCGGGCAGCTGGTCGAGCGGGCCGGCCTGACGGCGGCGTTGCTCGGGTTCGGCGGGGTCTACTTCCTGGCCACCCTCGCGCCGATGGTCTTCCCGTCCTGGCGCACGATGGAGCCACCGACACCGCCGGGACCGCACGGCCGGACGGGCCGGGCGGGAGCGGGCGGGACCGGCCGGGCGGGCCAGGCGGGCCTGGCGGCGGCGGGCGGGACAGGCCGGCCGGGCCGGCCGGACCAGGCGGGCCGACCGGGCCCTTCGAGCCGTTCGAGCCGTTCGGGTCGTTCGAGTCGTTCGGAACGGGCCGATCAGCCGCTCAGCAGCTCGGAACCTTCGCCTCCTGACCCTGCTCCAGCGCCCGGAGGGAGTCCACCGCGGCGCTGAGCGTGGTGACCGGGATCAGCCGCATCCCCTTCGGCAGCTCCGCCTGCGCGTCGGAGCACTCCGCCTTCGGTACGAGGAAGACGCTCGCCCCGTCCCGCGCGGCGGCCTGGGTCTTCAGCGAGACCCCGCCGACGGCGCCGATCGTGCCGTCCGGTTCGATCGTGCCCGTACCGGCGATGGTCCGCCCCCCGGTGAGATCGCCGCCGCCGTTTCCGCCGCCGCTGCCGTCGTCGCTGCCGCCGCCGTCGAGCTTGTCGACGATCCCGAGCGAGAACAGGAATCCGGCGCTGGGCCCGCCGATGTCGGCGAGGTGCAGCGTGACCTTCACGTCCTTCGGGTCGAGCTTCAGATAGCCGAGGGCGGCCAGGGTGGCGGCGTCCTGCGACTCCTTCATCTCGCCGAGGTTGTGCTTCTCGACCTCGGCGTCCGACTTGCCGGGCGGGTAGACGGAGTCGCGCGGCAGCACGGCCTGGTCGGTACGGAACCAGGCGTCGGCGATGTCACCGAAGTCGTTGTCCACGCTCGGCCCGGTCGCCACGATGGTGGTCATGAGCAGCTTGCCCTCCGTCGCCTGGACGGGCGCGCCGCTGATCGTGATCACCGGCTTCCCGTCGACGGCGCCGAGGACGTCGGCGGTCGTACCGGGCGAGGCGATGGCGAACGGCAACGGCGCGAGCCCGACGACGGCGAAGAGCGCGGCGACGGGCAGGGCGCAGAGCGCGAGCGCACGGTGACGCGAGAGACTGGAGAGCACGCCCCCAATCTACTGGTCGCCCCCGGCGGGCCGCCGGGGGCGGCGTGGTCGACGGCTCGCTCCCCGCAGGCCGCAGACGGCGGCTCGCTCCCCGCAGGCCGCAGACGGCGGCCTGGTCGGCGGCTCGCTCCCAAGGGCCGCAGACGGCGGCGTGGTCGGCGCCCTGGATCTCCGTAACCGCGACGCCGCCGCCTAGCGCAGGGCGTCGGCCACCTCGCGGGCCGCGTCGACGACCCTCGGGCCGACCCGCTCCGGGACCGCGTCGGCGAGCATGACGACGCCCACGCTGCCCTCGATGCCGGTGATGCCGACCAGCGGGGCGGCGGCGCCGCTCGCGCCCGCCTCCAGTTCGCCGTGGGTCAGCGTGAAGCCGGGCTCGATGAGGCTGCCCTGCCGGGCCGCGAGGATGGCGCGGCCGGCCGCGCCCCGGTCCAGCGGGTGGCGGAAACCGGCCCGGTAGGCCACGTGGTAGTCCGTCCACGTCGGTTCGACGACGGCGACCGCCAGCGCGTCCGCGCCGTCGACGAGGGTCAGATGGGCGGTGGCGCCTATGTCCTCGGCCAGCGAACGCAGCGCGGGCAGCGCGGCCTCCCGTACGAGCGGGTGGACCTGGCGGCCCAGCCGCAGCACGCCGAGGCCCACCCGGGCGCGACCGCCCAGGTCGCGTCGGACGAGCGCGTGCTGTTCGAGTGTGGCGAGCAGACGGTAGACGACGGTCCTGTTGACCCCGAGTCGGTTGGACAACTCGGTGACGGTCAGGCCGTGGTCGGTGTCGGCGAGCAGTTTGAGGACCCTGAGGCCCCGGTCGAGCGTCTGGGAGGTTTCCGCGGTCACGACGCCCTCTCCTTCGGAGTGAGTGACGGCGGACCTTCAAACGACAGCAGCGGCGCCGGTCCCGCGGCGACACACGTCAGAGGCCGCCGGCAGGCCATGCGCACCGGCTGCGCTCCGCGGCGGCGCTGCCACGGGGCGATTACATGTGCGGGGACATTAGCGAGCCACTCCGCTCAGCGGAAGACCTCGTCCAGAATCCGGGCGCGGGTGACCCGATACGGCCGGTTCGGGTCGTAAGTCGGCCGGTCGCGGGAGATCACGGGACAAGCTCGGCTTTGTCGTACGAACGATTCAGGCCATGGAGGTCGGGACCTTCAGGGCCTCACCGCATCCGCGTGGCCCACTCCTGCACCTTCTTGATCCGTTCGCGGATCTGCCCGGCCGTCGCCTCCGCGCTCGGCGGACCGCCGCAGACCCGGCGCAGCTCGGTGTGGATCACGCCGTGGGGCTTGCCGCTCTGGTGGACGTACGCACCGACCATCGTGTTGAGCTGCTTCCGCAGCTCCAGCAGCTCCTTGTGGGAAACAACGGGCCGACGCTCCGCAGGAAGCTCCAGCAGGTCCGCCTCACCGTCCGGCTTCTTGCGGCTGTGGGCGATCTGGCGGGACTGCCGCTTCTGGAGGAGGAGCTGGACCTGGTCGGGTTCAAGGAGCCCGGGAATGCCGAGGTAGTCCTGCTCCTCCTCGCTGCCCGGGTGCGCCTGCATGCCGAATTCGGCGCCGTCGTAGAGGACGCGGTCGAAGACGGCGTCGGACTCCAGCGCCTCGAAGGACAGCTGGTCCTGCTCGCCGGTGTCCTCGTCCTGCTGCCGCTCGGCCTCCGCCATCTCCTTCTCGGACTCGGCGTACGGGTCCTCCTCGCCGTTCTTCTTCGGCTTGTCGAGGACGTGGTCGCGCTCGACCTCCATCTCGTTGGCGAAGCCGAGGAGGTTGGGGATGGTGGGAAGGAACACGGAGGCGGTCTCGCCGCGCCTGCGCGAACGTACGAAACGTCCGACGGCCTGGGCGAAGAAGAGAGGGGTCGAGATGGTCGTCGCGTACACGCCGACGGCGAGGCGGGGGACGTCGACGCCCTCGGACACCATGCGGACGGCGACCATCCAGCGGTCGTTGTTCTCGCTGAACTCGTCGATCCGCTTGGAGGCGGCCGCCTCGTCGGAGAGTACGACCGTGGCCTTGGTGCCGGTGATCTCCCGGATCAGCTTGGCGTAGGCACGGGCGGATTCCTGGTCGGAGGCGATGACGAGCCCGCCGGCGTCCGGGATGCCCTTCCTGACTTCCGTCAGACGCTGGTCGGCGGCGCGCAGGACGTTCGGCATCCAGTCGCCGCGCGGGTCGAGGGCGGTGCGCCAGGCCTGGGAGATGGCGTCCTTGGTCATGGGCTCGCCGAGGCGGGCGGCGATCTCGTCGCCGGCCTTGGTGCGCCAGCGCATGTTGCCGCTGTAGGAGAGGAAGATGACGGGCCGCACGACGCCGTCGCCCAGGGCGTTCCCGTACCCGTACGTGTAGTCCGCGGAGGACCGCCGGATGCCGTCGTTGCCCTCCTCGTACGTGACGAAGGGGATGGGGTTGGTGTCGGAGCGGAAGGGCGTACCGGTCAGGGCGAGGCGGCGGGTCGCCGGGTCGAAGGCCTCCAGGCAGGCCTCGCCCCAGGACTTGGAGTCACCGGCGTGGTGGATCTCGTCGAGGATGACGAGGGTCTTGCGCTGCTCGCAGCGGTTGCGGTGGAGCATGGGTCGCACGCCGACACCGGCGTAGGTGATGGCGACGCCGTGGTACTCCTTGCTGAGCGGCCCGGCGCTGTAGTCGGGGTCGAGCTTGATCCCTATCCGCGCGGCGGCGGCGGCCCACTGCTTCTTCAGGTGCTCGGTGGGCGCGACGACGGTGACCTGCTGCACGACGTGGTGGTGCAGCAGCCAGGACGCGAGCGTCAGCGCGAAGGTGGTCTTTCCGGCGCCGGGCGTCGCGACCGCGAGGAAGTCGCGGGGCTGCTCCTGGATGTATCTCTCCATGGCGCCCTGCTGCCAGGCACGCAGCTTGTTGGCGGTGCCCCAGGGAGCCCGGCCGGGGAAGGCGGGAGAGAGGTGATGGGAGGAGGTGGCGGTGGTAGTCACGGTCTCCGGTTCGACGCTCGTCCAGATATGACAACCGGGCCACCCTACCGGTGCGGCCACCGCGGATCGGGCGGGACAAGGCCGTGCGGGGGTGCCGTGAGACGGTCCTCACAACCCCGACGGCAGGCCGACGGCCCCCGGAACGTCGGCGAGGACACCGTCGGCCACGTCGCCGACCAGGCCGTCACGCACCCTTCGACCTCTCTACGGCGACCCCGGCCCCTATGGTCTCCCTCCTCGCCTACGCTCCCGCGCTCCGCAGCCGCGTAGCCACCCACGCCCCGGCGAGGGCCACGCCGGCCATCGGGAGGAAGACGGCGGCGAAGGCGGCGGGGTGGGCGCTTCCGGTGGACGCGGTCGTGGCGTGGCCGACGGCTCCTCCACCGAGCGCCGCGAACGCCGCGCCGCCGGCCGCGAGCAGCAGGACGTTCGACAGGCCGTCCGAGATCTGCAGCGCCGCCGAGTTCGCGCCCGCCTCCTCCGGTGCCGAGAGCTTGAGCAGCAGCACGCTCGTCGAGGAGATCACCAGGCCCATGCCCAGACAGCCCCACGCCCAGGCGCAGGCGACGATCCAGGCGGGTACCCAGGCGATCAGGACGGTCGGCGCGGTCGCGATCGCCGCGGCGACGAGCAGCATCCCGATGACGACGAGCCGTTCGCGGTACGGCTCGGTCCACGGCCGGGACTGGACCCAGGACCCGAGCGCCCAGGTCGCGCCACCGACCGCGAGCGAGAGACCGGCGAGGGTGGGGCTCAGGCCGCGCTGGGTGACGAGCATGAGGGGGACGAAGGACTCGGCGGCGATGAACGAGCCCGCCGCGATCCCCCGCAGCAGCACCACCGACGGCAGGCCGCGGGCGGCCCGGTAGGTCCCGCGGGGCAGCAGCCCGAGCATGGCGGGCACGAGCAGCGCCACGCCGACGGCGGCGGGCAGCAGCGAGAGCCAGCGCAGCTCCTGCCCGGCGAACTGGAGGAGCCCGGCGCCGGCGGAGAGGGCGAGCGCGAGCCGGATGCGGCGCCGGTCGTACGGCGGGAGGGGCGCGCCGGCGTCGGCGGCGCCGGAGGCGGTACGGCGGATCGCGGGCAGCGCGAGCGCGAGCGGGAAGACGACGAGGACGGGGATCCCGACGAAGACCCACCGCCACCCCAGGTGCTCGGTGATGGTCCCGGAGGCGAGCGGCCCGACGACGGAGGGGACGACCCAGCTGGCGGCGAAGGCGGCCATGATCGCGGGCCGCAGCTGTTCGGAGTAGGCCCGGCTCACGACCACGTACAGCGCCACGATCACCAGCCCGCCCCCGAGCCCCTGCACGGCCCGCCCGAGGATGAAGAGCCACATCGTGCCGGCGGTCCCGGAGAGCAGCAGCCCGGCGGCGAAGGAGCTGATGCCGACGGCGAGCGGGGCGAGGGGCCCGCCGCGGTCGGACCACTGCCCGGACAGGACCATGGCGAAGAGGCTGGTGGTGAAGTACGCGGAGAAGGCGAAGGCGTAGAGCGGGATGCCGTTCAGCTCGCGCGCGGCGACGGGCATGGCGGTCCCGACGGCGGTCGCCTCGAAGGCGATGAGCAGCACGACGGAGACGATCCCGACGCTGAGCGCCCGATGCTCCCGATCGAGCACGGACCCGCCGCCCGGGGCGGGGGCGGCGGCGGTCGGCGGCGCGAGGTGGGTGTCGCGGGGTTCGAGGGCGCTCATGCCCCCAGAGTAAGAGGCATACCCCTGGATGACCCCTGTCCGAAGTCGTACGGCGTCCTGATCCTTCGGCCGTACGACCATGAACGCGCCGTGTCAGTCATGTTGCACGCCCCGGCATTTCCTTGAGCCCCGGCCCCACCCCGCCTACGGTCGTACTCGTGCACAACACGGCCGTGTGCCCGAGTGGTTCAGGGGCTCGCCTGCAAAGCGAGTTACGCGGGTTCAATTCCCGCCACGGCCTCCACAGGATCTTCACAACGCCGCGCAGGTGTGCCAGAGTCCGGCCATGACGGACACGGGCACAAGACGCCGCCTGGGCGCCCTCGTCGGAGCCGCCCTCGCCGGCGCCCTGCTCCCGGGGGTGACCCTGGGCGCGGACACGGCGGACGCGATCCTCTCGGTCGTGATCGCGGGCGTGGTGATCGCCGTCCTCACCCAGCTCATCCACGTCGGCCCGTCGGCCCCGGTCCCGCCCCTCGCCCTGTTGGCCTTCGCGGCGGCGGGCTTCGTCCAGGACGCCTTGATCTGGTGGCTGCTGTCCTGGCTGGGGGGCAGGATCGCCCCGTTCGAGATCACGGGCGTCACGACCATCCTCCTGGCGGCCCTGATCACCCGCGCCTCGATCCTCACCCTCTCCCTGGCGGGCGCCTCCCGCGCGACCGAGGACGCGTAGGCACGGACGTCCTCGTGTCACGACCCGTCAGGACCCGCCGCTCTCCGGCACGCTGACCGGGAGACGGGGGTCCTGACAACCAAGCTGTGCGGCCACCTTGCGCGCCGCGGCGTTGACCAGGGTGATCTGGTCGTCCCGCAGACCCTCGTGGTCCGCTCCGTTCTCGTCCGCGCGCTCGAGCTCGGCGGCGACGACGATCTCGTGGGCGGGCGGCTGCATCCTGCAAGGGAAGTAGATCGCGGCGTACGAGTCGGAGGACGTGGCCAGGGCACCGGTGGCGTAGCCGGTGACGCCGTCCGCGGCGGCCTGGCCCGACGGAAGGGCGAGCGCCTCACGGAAGGTGAGGGAGAGAACGTTCCGCTCGTCGCCTGCTGTCTCCAGCGTGCAGAAGGGGATGCCCGGAGTCCGCGACTTGCCCGACTGGGGCTTCAGGCCGGCAGCCTTGAGATCGCGGAGGACCCTCTCGGGCTCGGCGCCGCTGCTCGACAGAGCGACGCCTTGCCCGGCGATCGCCTCCAACGCCGATGCCACGACGGGCTGTCCGGCGAAGCCGTCGCAGACTTCCGCCGCAACCTCTCCCCGGCCCTCGGCCGCGTCCTCGCCGCCGGAGCACGCTGTCGTCGTGACGAGCAGGACCACCGCCACGGGCAGCCAGAGCCCTCGCCCGGCGCTTCTCATGTCACCTTCCCCGATTTCTTCAGCACCGCCCGGTCCGGCAGCCCCGCGTTGTTCCCGCAGCCGAGCCGCTTCACGAGAGCAAGGGTCGCCGCATGGAGCGCCGTGAGGTTCGCCTCGCGGATCGCCACGGTGTCCGGCGGCCAGGGCGGGTCGAGGTCCAGTGTTCCCGCGACACGGACGGGCACCTCCTGGGAGCCCTCGATCCGGGGGCTCACACAGTCGACGTAGAGGAACGCGGTCCTGAACCCGGCGTGCACCTCACGGCACATCCCCTCGTACGGATGCAGGTGGGCCACGCGCGTCTTCCCGATCAGGTCGACAGGGTCGTAGAGTCGGAAGTCGACCTTCAGCGCGGCCCGTCCCGTCTTCGGCCGCGCCGTACACATGTCTTCATGCCACGCTGCCTCGCCGCGCGCGTAGTCCGAGGCCACCTCGTCCGCTGCCCGCTCGAGACCACCCGTCGGCGCGTGCGTGAACGTATCGGTCCGCAGGACGGTGGTCAGCGCCCCGGCCGCCTGCGGGGACAGCACTTCGTCGCACTGCTGGGCGGCATGGACGCGCTGTCCGCTCTGGCCCCCTCCCCCGGCGCAGCCGACGAGGAGGCCGCAAGCGGCCAGCCCCGCAGCGACGGAAGCGATTCGCGTACCCCTCAGGCCCCTCATCCGGTCACCGGGGCGTTGCCTCGAACGACACAGCTACCTCCCCCGTCGGCACACGCAACGTCCGTCACCCTAGCGAGCGGTACCGTCACCGCCTGTGCCCGGGGGCGGGTTCCGGCCGGCGGACGCCCGTCACGCCGTTGGGGCGCCCACCGCTGCCTGGGGGCGGATCGGGAGGCGGTTGATCGGGCGGCCCGTGGCAGCGCGGACCGCCGAGGCCACCGCTGCCGGGGAGGTGACCACCGGGACCGCGCTCGCCGGTTTCGCGCCGAAGGGGGCCACCACGTCACGTTCCTCGACGAGTTTCACCAGGCGGATGTCGGGGGCGTCCAGGGACGTCGGCAGGGCGTAGCCCGTCAGGTCCGGGTGGCGCAGCACGCCGCGGGCCGTACGGAGGTTCTCCGTGAGGGCCGCGCCGACCCCCTGGGTCACGCCCGCCTCGATACGGGCCGCCAGCTGGGCCGGGTTCAGGACGCGGCCGACGTCCTGCGCCACCGCCATCTCCACCACCCGCACCGAGCCCAGCTCGATGTCCACGTCCACCACCGCGCGGATCGCGCAGAAGGCCAGGCCCACGAACGCGTCGCCCTGGCCCGAGTCGTCCAGCGGCTCCGTCGGGTGCGGGCGGCACTGGGCCGTGGCCCACAGTTCCTTGCCGTCCATCGCCTCCGTGACCGTGGTCGACAGGACACCGTCGTACGACGTGATCTTGCCGTCCGTGATCTGGAGCAGTTCGGTGGACATGCCGAATTTGTGGGCCAGGGGTTGCAGCAGCTGCGTACGGACCATCTTCGCCGCGCGCTCCACCGCCCCGCCCGACACCCAGGTGTGCCGGCCGTGCGTCGCCGGGCCCGCCGGCGGCTGGTCCGTGTCCACCGACGCGACGTGGACCTCCTCGAGGCCCAGCGTCTCCTGGACGATCTGCCGCGCCAGCGTCGAGAAGCCCGAACCCGTGTCGACGGCCGCGCAGATGACCGTCGCCACACCGTCGTGGACCTTCACCGTCGCCGTCGAGACCTCGTCCGCGCCCTCCGCGCCGAGCATGTGCACCATGCCGAGCGCGTAGCCCACGCCCCGGCGCACCGCCCCCGGTTCGCCCGCGCCCTCCGGCCCGCCCGGCAGCAGCCAGTCCTCCTCCGGCGTGTCCATCGGCAGGGAGGGGAGGGGGAAGTCGCGCACGGCCGCGAGGAGTTCGGCCACCGGCGCCGGGCACGTCACCGTCTGGCCCGTCGGGAGGATGTCCCCGGTCGCCAGGACGTTGCGCATCCGCACGTCCACCGGGTCCATGCCCAGCTTCGCCGCCAGCTTGTCCATCTGCGCCTCGTACGCCGCGCACACCTGCATCGCGCCCTCGCCCCGCACATGGCCGGACGGCGGGTTGTTCGTACGGACCGCCCAGCCCTCGATGAAGGCGTGCGGGACCACGTACGGGCCGCAGGCGAAGGCCACCGCGGCGGCGAGCGACTCCGAGGACGCGTCGGCGTACGCGCCCGCGTCCAGCAGGATCTGCGCCTCCACCTTCACCAACCGGCCCTCCGCGTCCGCGTGGTGGCGGTAGCGCAGCAGCGTCGGGTGACGGTGGGCGTGGCCGAGGAAGGACTCCTCGCGCGTCGCGGTGAGCTTGACCGGGCAGCCGGTACGCAGCGCCAGCAGGCCCAGCGGGATCTGGAAGCCCGGGTCCTCACGGTCGCCCGTCGCGCCCGGTACGCCCGTCACGACCACCTTGACCTGATCGGGCGACAGGCCGAAGCAGGCCGCCGCCAGGTCCCGGTCGGTGTGCGGGTCGGTGGAGGCCGTGTAGAGCTCGACCCCGCCGTCGGGGCGCGGCACCGCGAGCGCGGCCTCCGCGCCGATGGGCGCCGGGTCCTGGCGGCCGATCCGGTACAGGCCCTCGATCACGACCTCGCCCGCCGCCTCCGCGTCGCCGAACCGCAGCGGGATATGCCGGATCAGGTTCCCGTCCGGGTGCAACGCCTCGGCCGCGAAGGCCTTCTCGGGGTCCGTGACCGGCTCCAGGACCTCGTACTCGACCGCGATCGCCGCCGCCGCGAGGCGCGCCGTGTCCGGGTGGTCCGCGGCCACCGCCGCGATCGCCTCACCGTGGTGGCGGACCAGGTCGGAGGCGAAGACCGGTCGGTCGGCGACCGTTCTGCCGTACGTCGCCTCCCCCGGCACGTCCGCGTGCGTCACCACGGCCCGTACCCCGGGCATGTCCGCCGCCGCGCTCGTGTCGATCGACACGATCCGGGCGTGCGGGTGCGGCGCGCGCAGGATCGCCGCCCACAGCAGGCCCTCGGCCCACAGGTCGGAGGCGTACGGGAACGTGCCCTCGGCCTTCGCCCGGGCGTCGGCCGACGGCAGGGAGGTGCCCAGGCCGTGGGCGGCCGGCTCCTGCTCCAGGGTGTCGACCGTGGTGGTGGCGGTGGTCGCGTCGCTGCTCACGCCATGCCTCCGTCGTGCGGGTGCGGGATCTGGTGCGGGATGCGCGCCTCGTCGGCCGACGCGGCCGCGTGCGCCTCGCGTTCGGTGACGACCTCGCGCACGGCGTCGAGCACTCCCCGGTAGCCCGAGCACCGGCAGAGGTTGCCGCAGAGCGCCTGGCGGGTCTCCAGCTCGGTCGGAGCGTGGTTCCCCTCCAGCAGGTCGTGGACGGTCATGGCCATGCCCGGTACGCAGTAGCCGCACTGGACGGCCCCGCACCGGGCCAGGGCCCGCTGCACGTCCGACGGTTCGCCGTCGGTGGCCAGGCCCTCGACCGTACGCACCTCACTGCCGGCCGCCGTCGCGGCGGGCACCAGGCAGGAGGCGACGAGCCGGCCGTCGACCTGGACGTTGCAGGCGCCGCACTCGCCCTGCGAGCAGCCGTCCTTGGCCCCGGCGAGGCCGAGCCGCTCGCGCAGGACGTAGAGCAGCGACTCGCCGATCCAGGAGTCCGTCACGGGGCGGTCGGCGCCGTTCACGCGCAGGACGTACGAGATGTGCGGATGCTCGTCGCTGTCCGCGCTGTTGCCCGTGGAGCCACCGACGGCCTCCTCGGGCGCTTCCTCGAAGGGAGCTGCGTCGAGGGGCGCCGCGTCGAAGGGCGCCGCGTCGAGGGGCGCTTCCTCGAAGGGCGCGCCCTCAAGATCCTCGCCGGGTGCCTCTTCGGCGGCCTCCGCGCGTACCGCCTCCGGTGCCGGGGCCGCCTCCGCGGCCGGGGCCTCCTCGGGCGCCGACGGCTCGGGCGCCGCCTCCTGGCCCGGCGCCTCGGCCGCCTCGGCCGCCTCGGCCTCCGGCTCCTGGACCGCCCACGGCGCCGGTGCGCCGCCGGGCAGGGTCGCCGGGGCGCTGCTCGCGTACTGCGTCAGCATCGACGTCGTGTACTCGCCCGAGTCGTCGGAGGCGTCCACGCCCTCCGTCACCACGGGGATCGACCACTGGCCGGTCGCCCCGGGGTCGGCCTGATCGGCGTAGCTCCACCGGACCGTCGCGTACGGGTCGTGCTCCGCCGGGCCGGGCACCGGTTCGGACGCCCCGGGGAAGGCCCACTGCCCCGTCGCCTGCGGGTCGGACTGCCCCAGGGGATCGGACTGCCCCAGGGGGTCGACCTGCTCGACCGGCTGCACCGGCTGCACCGGCTCCGCCTCCGTCGGCACCTGCACGACCCACTGGCCGGTCGCCGCCGGGTCGGTCCCCGCCGCCGGGGTGAGCGGGGTCAGCGGCATGATCATCGGCGGTACGTAGCCGTGGCCCGGGGCCTCCAGCGGGACGCCGTCGAGCATGAACTCCGGCGGGAGGTGGACGAACGCGGTGGCGTCGCCGTCGTACCCCTCGCTCTGCGGGATGGGCTCCCACCCGCCGGCGGAGCCGCTCCCGTGCCCGGAGCCGCTCCCGTGCCCGCTCGCGTTCCCGGTCTCGTTCTCGTTCGGTTCGTCGCTCACGACAGCGCCCTCCCCAGTGCCCGTCGAGCCAGCGCGGCGACCGTGCGCCGCAGGTGCAGTACGGCCGGTGGCAGCTGCTCGTCGCCCGGCGGGTCCGGGATGCAGGCCGCCGCCACGTACTCGCCGAAGGCCGTCAGCGCCTCCGGGGCGAGCCCCCGGTCGCCGTCCCAGTCCACCAGCGAGGCGATCCAGTGCTCGGCCTCCAGGGGCCGCAGCGGCATCGGCGCGATCGCTCCGACGGCGCAGCGCACGCCCCGCCGGGCCGGGTCGAGGACGACCGCGACGGAGGCGGTGGCGCGGGCCGGGCCGGTGCGGCCGGTGGCCTTGAGGAAGACCTGGGGGGCGTGCAGGAGGGGTACGCGGACGAACGCGACCAGCTCGCCGGGGGCCAGCAGGTCGCGGCCCGCGAGCAGATGGGAGACCGGGATCTCGCGCGTGCCGAGCGGGCCCATGACGACGAGGTCGGCCTCCAGGGCGGCCAGGACGGGCAGCGAGTCACCGGTCGGCGCCGCGGTGACGACGTTGCCGCCGAGGGTGCCCGCGTTACGGATCTGGGGCGGTCCGGCGGCCCGCGCGGCGGCGGCGAGGGCGGGGATGAGGGCCGCGAAGTCGGGGCGGCCCATCCGGGCGTGGGTGAGACCGGCGCCGAGCAGGGCGTGGCCGTCCTGGTACTGCCAGCCGCGGATCTCGTTGATCCGGCCGAGGCCGACCAGTCCGGCCGGCCTGAGCTGGCCCTTGTTGACGGCGGCCATCAGGTCCGTGCCGCCCGCGACCGGTACGGCGGCGGGCATGGCGGTCAACGCCGCCACGGCCTCGTCGAGCGAGGCCGGCAGCGTCACGGACTGCGCCGTCTGTGGTGCGTGCGTGGTCAACCCGCTGCCCCTTCCCGGTGTCCCCCGGCGGTCCCCGACTCGTCCCCGGCTGTCGTGCCTGTGTGGCCGTACCGTACGTGCTCACAGGCTGGACGTGGCAACTCTGGCACATCTTCCGAGCCGTCCGACGCGAGGGTCCGCGAAGGACGGTTCCGTCCAGGAAGACCTACCAGAGACGGTAACTTCCGTTTTGCCGCTCTTGGGTGACGTGGGGACGCGAGGTGCCTCACACGTTCGGGGGCGCCCCCTCGATGGGCCTGCCGAGGACCCCGGGGCGCTGCTGCCAGGGCAGCGGCCCGGCGGGCGGCCGGTAGTCGACGCCGAGGGCGTCCAGGCGCCGGTAGTGGGCGGTCATCCGGCGCTCGAACGCCGCGAAGTCCCGCTCCCCCGGCTCGGGCAGGGCGGACCAGGCGACCTCGGCGAAGGCGGCGAGGCGCGGGAAGACCTGGTAGTCGACGCGGGAGCGGTTCTCCATGACCTCCGTCCACACGTTGGCCTGGGTGCCCAGGACGTGGGCGGCGGCCTCGGGGCTCAGGCCCGGCGGCACCGGCTCGAAGCGGTAGACGTCCTCCAGGGTCCGTACGAAGCCGATGGGCATCGGCTCGTCCTCGCCCGGCGCCTGACGGTGGTCCAGGTACACCTGCTGCTCGGGGCACATGACGACGTCGTGGCCCGCCTCGGCGGCGGTGACGCCACCCGCGTACCCCCGCCAGGAGGAGACGGCGGCCCCGGGCGCGAGGCCGCCCTCCAGGATCTCGTCCCAGCCGATGAGGCGGCGGCCCCGGTCGGCGAGCCAGCGGTCGAAGTGGCGGATGAACCAGGACTGGAGCTCGTGCTCGTCGGCGAGGCCCAGCTCCTTGATGCGGGCCTGGGCCGTCGGGGACTGCTTCCACTGGTCCTTGGGGCACTCGTCGCCGCCGACGTGGACGAAGGTGGACGGGAAGAGGTCGAGGATCTCCTCGAAGACGCCCTCGTAGAAGCGGAGGGTGGTGTCGGTGGGGGCGAGGACGTTCGGGTTGACGCCCCAGGTGTCCCAGACGGTGAGGGCGCCGGTGTCGACGACGTCGGCGTTGCCGAGTTCGGGGTAGGCGGCGATGGCGGCCTGCGAGTGGCCCGGCACGTCGATCTCGGGGACGACGGTGATGTGCCGCTCGGCGGCGTACGCGACGATCTCGCGGATGTCGTCCTGGGTGTAGAACCCGCCGTGCGGCGTCTCGTTCCAGAGCGGCGACGCCCGGTGCCCCCACTTCGTACGGGCCCGCCAGGCGCCGACCTCGGTGAGGCGCGGGTGGCGCTTGATCTCGACGCGCCAGCCCTGGTCGTCGGTGAGGTGGAAGTGGAAGACGTTGAGCTTGTGCGCGGCGAGCAGGTCGAGCTGGCGCAGGACGTCGTCCTTGGGCAGGAAGTGCCGCGCCACGTCGAGCATGAGCCCGCGCCACCGGAAGCGGGGCGCGTCGGTGACGGTCTGGCCGGCCACGGCCGCGACGGCGTCGGGCCGGGGAGCCCTGCGGAAGGCGTCGGGGCCGAGGAGCTGACGCAGCGTCTGGGCGCCCCAGAAGACACCGGCCGGACCGCCGCCCACGATCTCGACACCGCGGTCGGCGACGACGGTCAGCCGGTACGCCTCCGGCCCCAGGGTGTCGTCGACGCGCAGGGACACGTTGTTCGGCGTGCCCAGCGGCGTGTCCGGCGGCGTGCCCAGCGGCGTGTCCTGCGCCGTGTCCAGCGGCGTGCCCAGTGGCGTGTCCTGCGCCATGTCCGGCGCCGTGTCCAGCGGCGCGGGCCGCAGCGGGAGCCCGAAGGCGGCGCCGAGGGTGGCGCGCAGCCACCGCTCGGTGGACTCGGTGCCGGGCGCGGCCGTGAGGGTCGTTTCGCCGTCGAGGAGGAAGGCGCCGGCGTGGGGGCCCTCGACGTGCGAGGGCGCGGGAATGAGGTCCTTGTCGGACATGACGTCAGTCCTTCACCGCCCCGCCCAGTCCGGAGACCAGGCGGCGCTGTACGAGTACGAAGAAGACGAGCACCGGGATCGTCATCACGGTCGACCCGGCCATGATGCCTCCCCAGTCGTTCTCGTCCGGCTTGAAGAAGACCAGCAGCGCCATCGGGAGGGTCGACTGCGAGGTGTCGCTGATGAGGAACGACTTCGCGAACAGGAAGTCGTTCCAGGTGGAGATGAACGAGAAGACGCTGGTCGCGACGAGGCCCGGGAAGACCAGCGGGAAGAGGATCTGCCACAGGAAGCGGGTCCGGCTCGCGCCGTCGATCGCCGCCTGCTCCTCCAGCGCCTCCGGCACCGCCTTGACGAAGCCGCGCAGCATCCAGATCGCGAACGGCAGCGAGAAGGCGATGTGCGGCAGGATCAGCGAGCCCAGCGTGTTGAGCTGGCCGAAGTCCCTCATGAGGAAGAAGAGCGGGATGGTCAGCGCCTCGATCGGCACCATCTGGGCGACCAGGAACATGATCAGCAGGGTGGTCCGGAAGCGGAACCGGAACCGGGTGACCGCCGTGGCCGCCAGGAAGGCGATGAGCGCGGAGGCGAGGACCACCGTGCAGGCGACGACCAGCGAGTTGAGGAAGTACCGGCCGAACTCCTGCTGTTCGAAGACGCGCCGGAACGAGTCGAGGGACGGGGCGAGGGTCCACGGCCGTGGCTCGGTGGACTGGATCTCGCCGGCCGGCTTGAAGGCCGAGAGGACCATCCAGTACAGCGGGAAGGCGACGACGGCCGCGACCAGGAGGGCGACGGCCTCGGCGGCGAGCCGCCCGGGCCGCCGGATGCGGAAGGTGCTCACAGTTCTTCTCCCTGGCGGCGCAGCAGACGGAGGTACACCAGCGTCACCGCCAGCAGGATCAGCAGCATGACGACGCCGATCGCCGAGCCCAGGCTGTACTGGGAGGAGGCGAAGGCCTTCTGGTACGCGTACACGTTGAGGACGAGGTTCTGTCCGGCGATGCCGCCGCCGCCCGTCATCACGTAGATCTGGGTGAAGACCTTGAAGTCCCAGATGATCGACTGGATCGTGACGACGACCAGGATCGGCCGGAGCATCGGCGCCGTGACCGAGCGCCAGATCCGCCACTGCGAGGCTCCGTCGAGGGCGGCGGCCTCCAGGACCTCGGACGGGATGGCCTTGATGCCCGCGTAGACGGTGACCATCACGAACGGGAACGAGCACCAGACGACCTCGAAGAGGACCAGGGCGAAGGCGCTGTAGCGCCCGTACGTCCAGGAGAAGTCGCCGAGCCCGAGCAGCCGGTTGACCGGGCCGAAGTCGGGGTCGAAGAGGAAGACCCAGACCGTGGAGCCGGTCACGGCGGGGGTGGCCCAGGCACCGAGCGCGGCGAGCATGAGCGCGAGCCGGGGCAGGGCCCGTACGCGGGTCAGGAGGACCGCGAGCGCGCAGCCGACCGCGAGGGTGGTGACCACGCAGGCGGCGGCGAAGAGGACCGTGGCGAGGAGGACCTGCCAGAACTGCGGGTCGGAGAAGAGGGCGGCGTAGTTGCCGAAGCCCTGGAAGGAGGTCGGCTCGCCGCCGCTGACCTGGGCCTGGGTGTACTCCAGGAAGGAGATGAGGCCGAGTTGGTAGATCGGGTAGACGAGGAGCCCGCCGATGACGACGAGGGCGGGGAGCAGGTAGAGCCAGGGCGTCCAGCCGGCGCGGCTCCGGGGCCTGCCGGGGCGGCGGGGGCGGACGGCGGGCGCCGTCTCCGCCCCCGGCGTCTTCGGGGCGGTGGTGAGGGTCATGCCGGTCAGCCCGCGGCCGCGAACGCCGCGTCCATCTTCCTCGCCGCCTCGTCAGAGGCCGTCTTCACATCCTTACGGCCGCTGACGATCTCCTGGAACATCGTCGGCAGGACGAGCGAGGCGTCGATCTGGCCCCAGCCCGGGGACGCGGGGACGAACCTGGCGCCGGCGCCGAGCGTGTCGATGAAGGGCTTCACGAAGGGTTCCTTCCGCGCCGCCTGCGCCCGCACGTCGGTGTACGTCGGCAGGAAGCCCATCGCGTCGAAGAGCTTGCCCTGCGTCTCCTTGCCGGTGAGGAACTTCATCAGGTCGACGGCGAGGGTCCGGTGCGAACTGCTCTTCATCAGACCGATGTTGTTGCCGCCCGCGAAGGCGGGGGCGATCGAGCCGGGGGTCAGACCGGGCAGCGGGACGACGGCGTACTTGCCCTTGACGGCGCCGGCCTCGACGGCGGCGTGGCTGAAGTCGCCGCCGATGGCCATGGCGGCCTTGCCGGAGGCGAAGGCGGTGACGGTGGCGTTGCCGCCCATCTGGGCGCACTTGGCGGCCGGGCAGTTGTCGTCGCCGAAGAGGGAGGTGTAGGCGGTGATCCCCGTCCGGGCGGCCTCGCTGTTGATGGCGGAGCTGTACGACGTGCCGTTCCGGGTGGCGAGTTCGCCGCCGGCCGCCCAGATGAACGGCATCGCGCCATAGGTGTAGGCGCCGCCGACGGCCATGCCGTACAGCTCGGGCCGCTCCTTGTGGACCTTCTTCGCGGTGGAGATCAGCTCGGCCTGGGTCTTGGGGGCGGAGAGGCCGAGCTCCTTGAAGACGTCGGTGCGGTAGTAGAGCGCGCGGACGCCGACGAAGAGGGGCGCGCCGTAGATCTTGCCGTCCACGGTGACGGAGGTCCTGGCGGTGGCGTCGGTGTCCTTGGCCTCGGCCCAGGCACCGAACTCGGCGCTGATGTCGGCGAGTCCGCCGTCCTTCACGTAACCGGCGGTGTCGGTGTTGCCGTACTCGATGAGGTCGGGCGCCGACTTGGGGTCGTTGAAGGCGGCCTTGACGCGCTGGGCGCGGGTCTCGACGGGTATGTACTCGACCTCGACCTTCGCGCCCTCGTTGCGCTTCTCGAAGGCGGCGACGGCGTCGTCGACCACCTTCTTCTTGGGCGCGTTGTCGACCTCCTGGAAGAGCCAGACGCGCAGGGTGCCGCTCTTCTCGTCGGTCGAGGCCTTGCCGTCGGAGGTCTGCGGGGCGCAGGCGGTGGCGGTGAGGCCGGCGAGGACGAGGGCGGTGACGGTGGCGGCGATGGGGGTGCCCCCTGCTCGACCGAAGCCGAGAGCTTGGGGGAGGGCAGGAAGCTTCATGGCGGATCCCCTCCGAAGGTGTTGCAACATACGCAACGAGCGTTTCGTGCTGCACAACACGCGTGAGATTAGGGGCGGACCAACTCCCGGACAAGTGGTCTCAACCACTCTGTGACCGGCCGATGCACCCCGTGCAACGCCGGACACCCGCCGACACGCCCCGCCTCCCCCGACAGGCGAAACACGAACGGCCGTCCACCCCGCGCCGGAAACCGGCACCGGAAACGCGGACGGCCCCCGGCGCACGCACCGAAGTGCGCGCGCCGGGGGCCGTCCGACAGCGGGGCCGTCCCGGAGGACCGTCTCCCAGGACCGTCCTACTTCTTGTCCTTGCCGCCGCCCTTGCCCTTGTCCTTGTCGCCGCCACCGGCGCCCATGGACTCGTAGATCTCCTTGCACATCGGGCAGACCGGGTACTTCTTGGGATCGCGGCCCGGAACCCAGACCTTCCCGCACAGCGCCACCACGGGAGTGCCGTCGAGGGCGCTCGCCATGATCTTGTCCTTCTGGACGTAATGGGCGTAGCGCTCGTGGTCGCCGTCACCATGGGACACCTGCGGCGTCGGCTCGACGAGGGTCCCCGTACCTGCCCCGCGCTCGGGCTCGAGAGTGCTCATGGCACCCAGGGTACTGAAGAGCGCCGGGGTCAGTTGAGCGAAGGGTCGTCCGGGTATGTCGCCACCATCGCCAGGTCGCTCCGTTGGCGGCGGAGGACCTCGCGCCAGAGGGTCTCCGGGCGCGGGGAGGAGACGTCGCCGGGCTCGGACTCGACCACGTACCAGGCCCCGTCACCGAGCTCCGTCTCCAGCTGACCCGGGCCCCAGCCCGCGTAGCCGGCGAAGATACGGAGGGAGCCGAGGGCCGGGCCGAGGAGTTCGGGCGGGGTCTCCAGATCGACCAGGCCGATCGCGCCGAACACCCGGCGCCAGCCCAGCGGGCCCTCGTCGCCGGGGATCACCGCCACGCCGAGCGCCGCGTCCAGGGAGACCGGGCCGCCCTGGAAGACCACGCCCGGCTCGCCCGCGAGATCGGCCCAGGGGGCGAGGATGTCGCCGACCGTGACGGGGGTGGGCCGGTTCAGGACCACGCCGAGGGAGCCCTCGTCGTCGTGGTCGAGGAGGAGCACCACCGCGCGGTCGAAGTTGGGGTCGGCGAGGGCGGGGGTGGCGACGAGCAGCCGTCCTGTGAGCGAGGACACCTCGGTCATGCGACACATGATCCCGCATCTTCGGTCTTCGCGGGGGCAGAAGGGCACAGTGCGGACAGACCGGCGAGCCGCGCAGTTCAGGGCGGGGGTGGCGGGTTCGTACGGACACAAACGGACGGTAACGCTCCGCAAGATCACATGAACAGAGGGTGTTGTGCCGAATTCATTACATCTGTCGAGCCCCGTTGGACTTCCGAGCGGGGGGTGGACGAGCCTTACCCTTTTCCCTGGCCCCCTGCCCGACCTCTCCGGAACGCGAGATTCATGACCGGCACAGACGATGTACTGCTTGTCCACGGCGGAACCCCGCTGGAGGGCGAGATCCGCGTCCGCGGCGCGAAGAACCTCGTGCCCAAGGCGATGGTCGCCGCCCTGCTCGGCAGCGGGCCGAGCCGGCTGCGCAATGTGCCCGACATCCGTGACGTCCGTGTGGTCCGCGGACTCCTCCAGCTGCACGGGGTGACCGTCCGCCCCGGCGAGGAGCCGGGCGAGCTGGTGCTCGACCCGACGCACGTCGAGTCCGCCAACGTGGCCGACATCGATGCCCACGCCGGTTCGTCGCGCATCCCGATCCTCTTCTGCGGTCCGCTGCTGCACCGCCTCGGCCACGCCTTCATCCCGGGCCTGGGCGGCTGCGACATCGGCGGCCGGCCGATCGACTTCCACTTCGACGTGCTGCGCCAGTTCGGCGCGACCATCGAGAAGCGGGCCGACGGCCAGTACCTGGAGGCCCCGCAGCGGCTGCGCGGCACGAAGATCCGGCTGCCGTACCCCTCGGTCGGCTCGACCGAGCAGGTGCTGCTGACGGCCGTTCTGGCGGAGGGCGTCACCGAGCTCTCCAACGCGGCCGTGGAGCCCGAGATCGAGGACCTGATCTGCGTCCTGCAGAAAATGGGCGCGATGATCTCCGTGGACACCGACCGGACCATCCGGATCACCGGTGTCGACAAGCTCGACGGCTACACCCACCGCGCGCTCCCGGACCGCCTGGAGGCGGCCTCCTGGGCGTCCGCGGCGCTGGCGACCGAGGGCAACATCTACGTCCGCGGCGCGCAGCAGCGGTCGATGATGACGTTCCTCAACACGTACCGGAAGGTGGGTGGCGCCTTCGAGATCGACGACGAGGGCATCCGCTTCTGGCACCCGGGCGGCTCGCTCAACGCGATCGCCCTGGAGACGGACGTGCACCCCGGTTTCCAGACCGACTGGCAGCAGCCGCTGGTGGTGGCGCTGACGCAGGCCGCGGGGCTCTCCATCGTCCACGAGACGGTGTACGAGTCGCGGCTCGGCTTCACCTCCGCGCTGAACCAGATGGGTGCCCACATCCAGCTGTACCGCGAGTGCCTGGGCGGTTCGGACTGCCGCTTCGGCCAGCGCAACTTCCTGCACTCGGCGGTCGTGTCGGGCCCGACGAAGCTCCAGGGCGCGGACCTGGTCATCCCGGACCTGCGCGGCGGCTTCTCGTACCTGATCGCGGCGCTGGCGGCCCAGGGCACCTCCCGGGTGCACGGCATCGACCTGATCAACCGCGGCTACGAGAACTTCATGGACAAGCTCGTCGAGCTGGGCGCGAAGGTCGAGCTCCCGGGCAGCGCGCTCGTGTGACCTGTCCCCCCGCGTGGTGAAGAACCCCCGGCGCCCCCTAGGGGCCCGGGGGTTCTCGCGTGACGGGTGGGGGCGCCGGGGTGCTCCCGTACGGGCACGGCGCGGCGGCCCCGGGGCGCTCCCGTAGGAGCACGGCCCAGCGGCGCCGGGGTGCTCCCGTACGGGCACGGCGCGGCGACAGGCACAGCCCGCCCGCACGCGGGCGAACGGAAGGGCGGCCACCCCCTGACAGGGTGGCCGCCCTTCCGTCGCTCCAGGCCCGCTTCCAGGCCCTTCGCGCCTTACTTGCCCTTGGCGGCTTCC
This sequence comes from Streptomyces sp. NPDC090127, assembly GCF_044746945.1. Classification (NCBI taxonomy): domain Bacteria; kingdom Bacillati; phylum Actinomycetota; class Actinomycetes; order Kitasatosporales; family Streptomycetaceae; genus Streptomyces; species Streptomyces sp. NPDC090127. The sequence continues at coordinate 525,715 of NZ_JBIVDE010000006.1, forward strand.
TTGAGCTTCGAGCCCGCGGAGACCTTCACGCTGTAGCCGGCCGGGATGTTGATCGGGTCGCCGGTCTGCGGGTTACGAGCGGTGCGAGCGGCACGGTGGGTGCGCTCGAAGGTCAGGAAGCCGGGGATGGTGACCTTCTCGTCGCCCTTGGCGACGACCTCACCGACGGTCTCGGCGAGAGCGGCCAGCACGGCGTCGGCGTCCTTGCGGGTCACCTCGGCGCGGTCGGCCAGGGCGGCCACCAGCTCACTGCGGTTCATGTTGTTACTCCCGTGTTCTTCTTGCCTGTGAGGCGTGCCACGCGGCGGAGCCGCATAGTGGGCACAGCGATGCCGATGCTGCCAGGGCCCTCGGACAGTCCCCGGACCCGGGTCTGCTGACAGACCCTCGCGCCCGAATAGGCATCCTGCCCCCACCAGCGGCGGGAACGCCAATCCAGCGCTCCCTGGGGTCACACGAAAAGCGCCACGACCTTGGCGTGGTGACGTTCCGTCGACTCCGCAGAAACTCTTTGGAGCCGAACATCCACCCTAGGGGCGGGTTTACCGCCCCACGAGGCGCGACGCGCCGTTCCGGGGACGAACGTCGGGCCGTCACCGGCCCGACGCCGCCCCTGAGGACCTGTTCAGAGCCCGTTGGTCCCGTTGTCCGCACCCGCGCCCGCGGCCTTCGCCGCCGTGCGCACGGCGCCCGCCACCGCGGGGGCGACCTTGTCGTTGAAGACCGACGGGATGATGTAGTTCGGGTTCAGCTCGTCCTCGGTGACGACGTCGGCGAGCGCCGAGGCGGCCGCGAGCATCATCTCCGTGTTGACCGTGCGGGACTGGGCGTCCAGGAGGCCGCGGAAGACACCCGGGAAGACCAGCACGTTGTTGATCTGGTTGGGGAAGTCCGAGCGGCCGGTGGCCACCACGGCGGCCGTCTGACGGGCGATCGCCGGGTCGACCTCGGGGTCGGGGTTCGCGAGTGCGAAGACGATCGCGTCGTCCGCCATGGCGGCGACGTCGTCCGCGCCGAGCAGGTTCGGGGCGGAGACGCCGATGAAGACGTCCGCGCCGACGACGGCCTGCTTGAGGGTGCCGGTGACGCCCTCGGGGTTGGTGTTGTCGGCGATCCAGCGCAGCGGGGTGCCCGGCGCGGCCTCGACCAGGTCCTCGCGTCCGGCGTGCACGACGCCGTGGATGTCGGCGACGACGGCGTGCTTGACGCCCGCGGCGATGAGCAGTTTCAGGATGGCCGTACCGGCCGCGCCCGCACCGGACATGACGACCCGTACGTCACCGACGCTCTTGCCGACCACGCGCAGCGCGTTGGTGAGGGCGGCGAGGACGACGATCGCGGTGCCGTGCTGGTCGTCGTGGAAGACCGGGATGTCGAGGGCCTCGCGCAGCCGGGCCTCGATCTCGAAGCAGCGGGGGGCGGAGATGTCCTCCAGGTTGATGCCCGCGAAGCCGGGGGCGATCGCCTTGACGATCTCGACGATGGCGTCGGTGTCCTGGGTGTCCAGGCAGATCGGCCAGGCGTCGATGCCGGCGAAGCGCTTGAAGAGGGCCGCCTTGCCCTCCATGACCGGCAGGGCGGCCTTGGGGCCGATGTTGCCGAGGCCGAGGACGGCCGAGCCGTCCGTCACGACTGCGACGGAGTTGCGCTTGATGGTGAGGCGGCGGGCGTCCTCGGGGTTCTCGGCGATCGCCATGCAGACCCGCGCCACGCCCGGGGTGTAGATCATGGAGAGGTCGTCACGGTTGCGGATGGGGTGCTTGGACGCCATCTCGATCTTGCCGCCGAGGTGCATCAGGAACGTACGGTCGGAGACCTTGCCGAGGACGACGCCCTCGATGGTCCGCAGCTGCGCGACGATCTCGTCGGCGTGCGCGGTCGAGGTCGCGGCGATGGTGACGTCGATCCGGAGCTTCTCGTGGCCGGAGGCGGTCACGTCGAGGCCGGTGACGGAACCGCCGTGGGACTCCACCGCCGTGGTGAGCTGGGAGACCGCGGTTCCGCTCGCGGGAACCTCCAGCCGGACCGTCATCGAGTACGAGACGCTGGGCGCCGTTGCCATGGCCGAGTTCCTCTGCTTTCCCTGAGCTTCGTTGCTACGCCGCCCCGGCTGGTTGCCCCGGCGGCGCCCTCCGATCGTCGCACCTACCCGCCGGTAGCAGGTAATGCGGTCATTTCGTTTTCGGAAAGTAGTTTCCACCATACGAGAACACCGGGGGAAACAGAAGAGGTCCGCGATCACCCGGGGGTGACGCGGACCTCTTCTGTATGTACGAACAAGGTGGCACCGACCCGCCATGCTCGCCTCGCGGCAAGTGGTCCCTCTAAGGGACGAAGGTTGGGCCCGGGGGCTTGGATCGAGCCGGTGCCATAGACAGGCTAACAAACCACTCTGGTAAGTGATTCCTGCGACGCAGGTTGACCTGAAATCAGCCTCGGACCGCAGCCGCCCCTCAGCCGCCGAGCAGCCGCCCCTCAGTCTCTGAGCAGGTCGGGGACCCCCGCCGCGTCCGGTACGTCACGGGCGCCCGAGACCACCGTCAGCTGCTGGGTGGCCCGCGTCAGCGCCACGTACAGGACCCGCAGGCCCGCGGGCGACTCGTCCGCGATCTCGGCCGGCGAGACCACCACCGTGGCGTCGTACTCCAGCCCCTTGGCCTCCAGGGAGCCGAGCGCCACCACCCGGTCGCCGAGCTCGGCCAGCCACCCGGCGGCCTGCTCGCGACGGTTCATGGCGACCACGACACCGACCGTCCCGTCCACCCGTTCGAGCAGCCGGCGCGCCTCCGCCCGTACGGTTTCGGCCAGATCCTCCTTGCCGGGCAGCGCCACGAACCGGGGCTCCACGCCCGTCGAGCGGACCGCGCGCGGCGACTCCTTGCCGGGCATGGCGAGGGCGAGCACCTTGGCGGCCAGTTCGGCGATCTCGGCGGGGTTGCGGTAGTTGACGGTGAGCTCGAAGTGGCGGCGCGGGCGCCTGCCGAGCGCCTCGTCGCGGGCCTCGGCCGCCTCGTCCGGGCTCGACCAGGAGGACTGCGCCGGGTCGCCGACGACCGTCCAGGTCGCGGTCCGGCCGCGCCGCCCGACCATCCGCCACTGCATGGGCGTGAGGTCCTGGGCCTCGTCGACGATGACGTGGGCGTACTCGGTGCGCTCCGCCGCGAGCCGTTCGGCCCGCTCGCGCTGCGTCTCCTCGCGTACGGGCATCAGCTCCTCCAGGCCCGTCAGCTGGTCCAGCGGGTCGTACTCCCGCTTCTTGCGCGGCCTGGCCGGGGCGCCCAGGAGGGTGTTCAGCTCGTCGAGGAGCGCCACGTCGTGCACGGAGAGGCCGTCCCGGCGCAGCGAGCGGGCGAGCCGGCGGATCTCGCCCTGGTTGAGGACGCGCCGCGCCCAGCGGCCGAGGCGCTTCTCGTCCGCCATCGCGGCGAGGACCTGGCGGGGGGTCAGCTCGGGCCACCAGGCGTCGAGGAAGCCGAGGAAGGCGTCCTCGGTGGAGATGTCCTCGTCGAAGGAGGAGCGCAGCTCGGCGGCGAGCTCGGGGTCGCTGTGCCGCCCGACCGCGCCGGACTTGGCGTACAGGGCGTCGAGCAGCAGCCGGCGGGCGCGCGGACGCAGCAGGTTGACGGGCGCGGAGCCGCCGAGGACGTTGTGGCGGATGCGCTGGAGCTCGTCGGCCTCCAGCTCCAGGCGGCGCCCGAAGGCGACGACCCGCAGGCGCGTCGGGGTGCCGGCGGGCGCCGGGGCGGCGTCCTCCTCTTCGCCGAGCACATCGCCGAGCGCCAGCTGGGCCTGCGTGGGGGCGGGCCTGGGCGCAGGGGTCTCCAGGGCGCCGCGGGCCGCCCTGCGGAGCACCGCGAGCATCCGCGAGGAGCCCTTGACGCGGGCGACCGCCGGCTCGTCGTACGTGGTGGCCTCCACGCCGTCCACGAGCGAGCCGAGGGCGCGGATCGCGACCTGCCCCTCCTCGCCCAGCGACGGCAGCACGCCCTCGGTGTACGAGACGAGCAGCGGTGTCGGGGAGACGATCAGGATGCCGCCCGCGTACCGGCGCCGGTCCTGGTAGAGCAGGTAGGCCGCCCGGTGCAGGGCGACCGCCGTCTTGCCGGTGCCCGGGCCGCCCTCGACGTACGTGATCGAGGCGGCGGGCGCGCGGATGACCAGGTCCTGCTCGGCCTGGATGCTGGACACGATGTCCCGCATGGTGTGGCTGCGGGCCTGGCCGAGCGCGGCCATCAGGGCGCCGTCGCCGATCACCGGCAGCGCGCGCCCGTCGAGCGTCGCGGTCAGCTCGGGGCGCATCAGGTCGTCCTCGACGCCGAGGACCTTGCGGCCCTTGGAGCGGATGACGCGCCGGCGCACCACCCGGCCGGGGTCGACCGGCGTGGACCGGTAGAAGGGCGCGGCGGCCGGGGCCCGCCAGTCGATGACGAGCGGCGCGTAGTCGGAGTCGAGGACGCCGATGCGGCCGATGTGGAGGGTCTCGCCGATGTCGGCCGTGTTGTCGGGCCGTACGGCGTCCTCGGCGGGCTCGACGGAGGTGTACGCGCCGTCGGGGCCCTTCTTGCCGTCCTTGCCGTAGAGCAGGTCGATGCGGCCGAAGAGGAAGTCCTCGAACTCGTTGTTGAGCCGGTTGAGGTGCACCCCCGCCCGGAACACCTGGGCGTCCCGCTCCGCGAGCGCGCCGGGGGTGCCGACCTGGCCGCGTTTGGCGGCGTCGTTCATCAGGAACTCCGCCTCGTGGATCTTCTCCTCGAGGCGGCGGTAGACCTTGTCCAGATGGTCCTGCTCGACACCGATCTCACGGTCGCGGACCGTATCGGTGGCGTCCATGGTGGCGTCCATGGCCTCCACGGCTTCCTGCGCGGCCACTGAGGCCCCCTTCTGACGTGCTGGGCAGCCGTCGAGCGTACGCCACAGGGGGCCGAAATGTCAGGCCTCGACCTCCACGAGGCGTTCGCCGTCGAAGGTCCGCACCTCGAAGTGGTCGATGTCGCCCCGGTCCATGGCCGCGCCGCCGTGGACGTAGAGCGGGTTCTTGGCGGACTCCTGGGTGGCTCCGGGGATGCCGTACCCCCACTTCGGGACGGCCCAGGAGGTCACCGTCTCCTCCTCGCCGCTCTTGGAGACGGCGACGAGACGGCACTTCAAGGGGCCCTTGACGTTCTTGAGTTCGAGGACGGTGTGGGTGCCCCAGCCCTTCTTCTCCATGCCCACGGTGGCGCTGACCTTGGTCGTCGGGTCGGTGGCCTGGAGCTTCTCGTCCATGTGGTGGAAGAAGGCGTCCTCGGCCGGGCTGGTGGGGTGCGGTTCCACCGCCCTGTTCTCGTGCCCGCCGCCGGAGGTGGCGACGACGGCGACGGCGGGACCGCCGACGACGAGGACGGCGGCGGCCGCGACGAGGGCGAAGGTGCGGCGGCGCCGGGCGGCGCGCTTGGCCCCGACCTCGTCGATGAGCCGGCCGAGGAGCTCAGGACCGGGCGCGGCGGCGGCCTCGACGGGGGCGCGGCGCGGCCCGGGCGGCCCGGACGGCGCGGGGGGCCGGGGGGCGAAGGCGTCGAAGACGTCGTCGGCGGACGGTGGGCCGTGGTGACCGGGCGGGCCGGCGTAGGGACCGGCCGACGGACCCGCGTAGGCGCCCGGGGACGAACCGGCGTAGGGGCCGGCCCACGGACCCGCGTAGGGGCCCGGCGACGGACCGGCACCGGCGGGCGGGCCGGCGTACGTGTCGCGTCCCGGCGGGCGGGGTGCGCCCTGGGCCTCCGCGTCCGCCAACAGGGCGAGCATCGGCTCCATCCCGGCGAACTCCTCCACGTGCGCGGCGCACAGGTCGCAGGTCACCAGGTGCGCCTCGAAGGCGGCGGCGTCGGCGTCGTCCAGGATCCCGAGCACGTACGCGCCCGCGGCGTCGTGCGGCGGTGTCGTTCCCCTGCTCATGCCGCTGCTCATGCCGATACCCCCCTCTCCTCCAGCGCGAGCTTCATCGAACGCAGTGCGTAGAACACCCGGGAACGCACCGTCCCGGCGGGGATGCCGAGGGTCTCGGCCGCCTCGTTGACCGTACGCCCCTTGAAATAGGTCTCGACCAATACTTCCCGATGGGCCGGGCTCAAATCTTCGAGCGCGTCAGAGAGCGTCATCAGCCAGAGCGCCTTGTCGATCTCGTCCTCCGCGGGCAGGACCTCGAGCGGTGACGGATCCACCTCCTGCGGCCGGGCCTGCCGGCTTCGGTGGCCGTCGATGACGATGCGCCGGGCGACCGTCACCAGCCAAGGTCGGACGGAGCCGGTCGCCCGGTTGAGCGCGCCGGCGTTCTTCCAGGCACGGATGAGCGTCTCCTGCACGACGTCCTCGGCGCGCTGGCGGTCGCCGGCGACGAGACGGAGTACGTAGGCGAGCAGGGGACCGGCATGTTCGCGGTAGAGAGCACGCATCAACTCCTCGTCGGGGGCGCCGGGGCGGCCCTTCGACGCCTCGCTGCGATGCCGGGCCCGATGCGGACGTTCATCGGCCACGGCCGCATCCTCGCGCACCTGAACCTCCCCGGTCGAGTCCCTGTTGTCGTGCAGGGGTACGCGGCGGGATGCGGGTTCGACTCAACGGCGCGCGAAGTTTTTCCCGGGACGCCGGCCGGGTTCTCAGACAGCGGCGTCCGCCCTCCGCGCTGCCCGATGCCGGGCAACGCGCTCCCGGTTTCCGCACGCTTCGCTGGAACACCAGCGGCGACGGCGGCCGCGCGAGGTGTCGAGGTAGCAGCGGCGGCAGTCGTCGCGCTCGCAACGGCGCAGCAGCGCGCGGGCGGTGGGGTCGGTGAGCAGGTCGACGGCGTCGCGGGCGACGGCGGCGAGCAGGGCGCGGCAGTCGGGTTCGGCGTACAACGCCCTTACGAGTCCCCCGGTTTCGGTGCGGACGGCGCGGGGCGCGGGCGGTGGGGAGGCGGCGGCGAGGGCGTTGAGCCGCTCCAGGGCGCGGTCGGCGGCGCGGTGGCCGTCGAGCTGGGCGTGGGCCAGTTCGCCGACGCAGTCGCGCAGTTCGCGGAAGCGGACGACCCAGAGCGCGTCGAGACCGCGGAGCGGGGTGGCGGCGGGGACGAGCCCGGCGCCCCGCAGGAAGTGGTCGAGCGCCCGGGTGTCGCCGAGCGGTTGGGCGGCCAGGTCCAGACTGATCCGCCCGGAGTCGAACCGTACGGTCATGCCCCTGTCACCACCTCGCGATCGGAAGCAGTCGTCCCGACCAGAGTGCCGAGCGGGGGCGGGTCCTGCTAGACCTGGGGAGGGTGGTCGTCGTGGAGAACGCGTTGGAAGAGGTGGTGGTCGCGCCAGGCGCCGTCGATGTGGAGGTAGCGGGGCGCGGTGCCGATCTGTTCGAACCCGCTCTTGCCGAGGACGCGTTGGGAGGCGTGGTTGTCGAACATGGTGCAGGCCTCGATCCGGTGCAGGCCGAGTTCCTCGCGGGCGGCCCGGCAGACCTCGTCGACGAGCCGGGTGGCGAGCCCCTGCCCGGTGTACCGGCCGTCGACCCAGTAGCCGAGGGAGGCGCTGCGGAAGGGACCGAGGACGATCCCGGAGAGAATGGCGCAGGCGACGAGCTCCTCCCCGTCGACGGCGAACCACCGCCGGCCCCCGTCCGCGAGACGCTCCGCCTGCCCCTCGGCGGTGTAGTACGCCTCGTTCCGGTACGGCTCCCGGGCCCGCATGTGCGCGCGGTTGCGCAGCACGGCGGCGGCGAGGGCGGGGGCGTCGTCGGGGGCCGCGGGGCGGATCGTGATCACCCGGCCACCGTAGTAGCCGGGGCGGCGAAGCTGAACACACCGTCACGGACGGGCCGGACCCGGCCGACCGGGGACGGACGGAGTCCAAGAGAGTCCCCCGGGCCGCGCCCCGCCCGCCCAGCGGCGCACGGCGCACACCGCACGAGCCCGCGGGGACGGCGGTACGCGCCCCGCCCCCTGCCCCGGCCCCCTGCCCGACCAGCGGCGGCCGGCGCACCGCACGAGCCCGCGGGGACGGCCCGTACGCGCCCCGCCCCCTACCCGGCCCCCTGCCCCCGACCAGCGGCGGCCGGCACACCGCCCGAGCCCGCGGGGACGGCCCGTACACGCTCCGCCCCCTACCCGTCCCCGTACTTCGTGTCCGCCGCCGGGTCGAGCGCCAGTCGGTACCCCCGTTTGACCACCGTCTGGATCAGCTTCGGCGTGCCGAGGGCCGTCCGCAGCCGGGCCATCGCCGTCTCCACCGCGTGTTCGTCCCGGCCCGTGCCGGGCAGGGCGCGGAGCAGGTCGGCGCGCGAGACGACCCAGCCGGGGCGCCGGGCGAGCGTGCCGAGCAGGGCCATTCCCGCGGGCGGCACCGGGCGCAGCGCGCCGTCGACGAGGACCGCGTGGCCGCGGATCTCGATCCGGTGGCCGGCCACCGGCAGGCTCCGCGCCCGGGCGGGCAGCTCCTGGCAGAGCAGCTGCACCAGCGGGCCCAGCCGGAACCGCTCCGGCTGGAGGGTGGCGATCCCGTGCGCCTGGAGCGGCAGCGCCGTCACCGGCCCCACGCACACCGTCAGCACCTCGTGCCGCAGCGCTTCGAGGAGCGCGGGCAGCACGCCCCGGTGTTCCGCCCGGGAGAGCAGCGAGGCGGCGGCCGGCGCGCTGGTGAAGGTCACCGCGTCCAGCGTGCCCGCCAGGACCCCGTCCAGGAGCCGGTCGAGCGGGCCGATGTCCTCGGGCGGCATCCACCGGTAGACCGGCACGCCCACGACCTCCGCGCCGCCCGCCGTCAGCGACTCGACGAACCCGGGCAGCGGCTCCCCGTGCAGCTGGAGCGCGATCCGCCGCCCGTCCACCCCCTCGGCGAGCAGCCGGTCGAGCACCTCGGCCATCGACTCCGACGACGGCGACCACGACTCGGTCAGCCCCGCCGCCCGTACCGCGCCCTTGACCTTGGGGCCGCGTGCGAGCAGCTCCACGCCCCGCAGGCAGTCCAGGAGTTCCTCGCCGTGGCCCCAGCCCTCCGCCGCCTCGACCCATCCCCGGAAGCCGATCGCCGTCGTGGCAATGACGACGTCCGGGGCGTGGTCGATGAGTTCCTTGGTCGCGGCGAGCAGTTCCGTGTCGTCCGCGAGCGGCACGATCCGCAGCGCGGGGCCGTGCACCACGGCCGCTCCCCGGCGGCGCAGCAGCGCGCCCAGCTCGTCCGCGCGCCGCGCGGCGGTGACCCCCACGGTGAACCCCGCGAGGGGCCCCTGCTCTTGCTCGTACATGACGACCGAGCCTGACGGCGGTGCGTGACGGATGCGGTTCACCTGGATTTCCTGCCCGTTACGGACCACTCCGGTTCACACCTCGGCGTAACCGGGCTGCCGGGCCGGGTCCTCGGCGCCCTCCGCCGTGTCCGGTACGGAGGCGGGTCGGCGAAGGTATACCGCCCAGGTCACGGCCATGCAGGCGGCGTAGAAGAGCAGGAAGCCGACGAAGGCCCCGGTGCCGGTGCCCGCAGTCTGGAAGGACTGTCGGAAGGCCAGGTTGATGCCGAGCCCGCCGAGCGCCCCGACGGCGCCGATCAGCCCCATGGAGGCCCCGGAGAGCCTGCGGCCGTACGACTCCGCCGCCTCGCCGGACAGTCCCCGGCGGTGCCCCTGCGCGAGGAAGATCGCGGGGATCATCTTGTACGTGGAGCCGTTGCCGAGGCCGCTGAGGACGAAGAGCCCGATGAAACCGATGAGGAAGACGGTGAGGGACTCCGCGACCGAGGCGTAGACCACGACCCCGGTGGACAGGGCCATGGCGGCGAACGTCCACAGCGTGATGCGGGCGCCGCCGTGCCGGTCGGCGAGCGAGCCGCCGACGGGCCGGATCAGCGAGCCGAGCAGCGGCCCGATGAAGGTGAGCGAGGCGGCCTGGAGCGGGGTGCGCCCGAACTGGGTCTGCAGGACGAGCCCGAAGGCGAAGCTGTAGCCGATGAAGGAGCCGAAGGTGCCGATGTAGAGGAAGGCCATGATCCAGGTGTGGCCGGCCCGCACGGCCTCCTTGGCGGCGCCGGTGTCGTTCTTCACCGGGGCGAGGTTGTCCATGAAGAGCGCGGCGCAGAGCGCGGCGACGACGACGAGCGGGATGTAGACGCCGAGGACGATCCGCGGGTGGGCGGCGCCGGCGGTGCCGATGACGAGCAGGCCGACGAGCTGGACGACGGGGACGCCGATGTTGCCGCCGCCCGCGTTGAGGCCGAGGGCCCAGCCCTTCTTCCGCAGCGGGAAGAAGGCGTTGATGTTGGTCATCGAGGAGGCGAAGTTGCCGCCGCCGATGCCGGTGAGCGCGGCGACCAGCAGGAACGTGCCGTACGAGGTGCCCGGCTCCATCACGGCGTAGGCGACGCCCGTCGGCAGCAGGAGCAGCAGCGCGCTGACGATCGTCCAGTTGCGGCCGCCGAAGCGGGCGACGGCGAAGGTGTACGGGACGCGGATCAGGGCGCCGACGAAGGTGGCGGTCGCGATCAGGAAGAACTTGCCCGCGGGGTCGATGCCGTACTGCGGCCCCATGAACAGGACCATGACCGACCAGAGGCTCCATATGGAGAAGCCGATGTGCTCGGAGAGCACGGAGAAGAGCAGGTTGCGCCGGGCGATCCTCTCGCCCTGTTCGCGCCAGAAGGTCTCGTCCTCCGGCTCCCAGCGTTCGATCCACCGGCCGCCCATCAGGTACCTCCACGGTGTCGGGTCCGAGCGTCCAGATCTTCCGGACCTCTGGGGGAAGACCCTAGAGAGGCCGCGTTTCGGGGCGGTGGCCGGAGGTGTCGGGAACGGAACCTTGCTCTCACCGGACCCGCACACCTGGTGTGAGCACATGACAGAGGCCCGGCGGTCGTCGGTGACGACTGCCGGGCCTCTGCCCACATGGGATGAGTGGAGATGGCGGGAATCGAACCCGCGTCCAACGGTGCAGAATCAGGGCTTCTCCGTGTGCAGTCCGCTTCGATTTTCTCGGCCCCGGAGATCACGCGGACAAGTCTCCGACGGGCTCAGTCACTGTTTGATTTCCTTCTGGGCCCCGTGACCGGGTCTAGAAGTTTAGATCCCTTGATGATGCCAGGATCCGGGTCGGGATCACCCCCGGGCTGACACTTCGCAAGTCGCTACTTAGGCAGCGAGGGCGAAGGAATCGCGCTTGGTGTTGGCGATTATTGGTTGCGACATATGGTTTACGAGATCATTGCCGCTTCCTCGACACGCTTCCCCTGCTTCGACATCCGCTGTCGAAACCGATCATCCCCATGTTGATTTTTCAAAAGCGCACCCGCTGTGAGGTGCGTGAGCCATTGTACGCGACGACCGCGCACGGGTGCCAGCGACTTAAGCGGAGGCCACGGCCGGCCCTACGCGGACTGGGCCGCCCGCTGGCGCCGCTTCGCCGCCGCGATCGCCCGGCTCGTCTCCCGGGTGTCCTGCTTCTCCCGCAGCGTCTGGCGCTTGTCGTACTCCTTCTTGCCCTTGGCGAGCGCGATCTCGACCTTCGCCCGGCCGTTCAGGAAGTACAGCGCGAGGGGCACGATGGTGTGACCCGTCTCCTGCGACTTCGCCTCCAGCTTGTCGATCTCGGCGCGGTGCAGCAGCAGCTTGCGCTTCCGCTTCGCCGAGTGGTTGGTCCAGCTGCCCTGGGCGTACTCCGGTACGTGGATGTTGTGCAGCCACGCCTCGCCCCGGTCGATCTGGACGAAGCCGTCGACCAGCGACGCACGGCCCATCCGGAGCGACTTCACCTCGGTGCCCATGAGCACCACACCGCACTCGTAGGTGTCGATGATGTGGTAGTCGTGGCGCGCCTTCTTGTTCTGCGCGATGAGCTTGCGCTCAGGAGCCTTGTCCTGGTCCTTCTTGGCAGGCTTGCCCTGCACGTTCACGAGTCCCTTTGCCATAGTGCGGCCATTTTCGCACTACGAGCCCCCTCCGAGGCCACTCAATACCGTGCGGGCCCGTTCCTCGGCCCGCTCGCCCGTGCTGTCGCTGACCACCAGGTCGGGTGTGATGCCCTGGCCGTCGACGCCGTGCCCGGCGGGCGTGCGGTAGTGGCCGACGGTCAGCTCGGCGACGGAACCGTCGGGCAGCGTGCTCGGCATCTGCACCGAACCCTTGCCGAAAGTGCGTGAGCCGACGGTGACGGCCCGGCCGCGGTCCTTCAGAGCGCCGGTCAGCAGCTCGGCGGCGCTCATGGTGCCCCCGTCGACCAGCGCCACCACGGGCCGGGCGGTGTCCCCGCCACTCTGTGCGTACAGCGCGCGCTGCTCACCGTCGACGTCGTACGTGGCGACCAGACCGCCGTCGAGGAAGGCGGAGGCGGCCACGGTGGCCTCCGCGACCAGGCCGCCTGCGTTGCCGCGCAGGTCGAGCAGGACGCCGGCGCGGGCCGGGGCGTGCCGTACCGCGTCCCGTACCCGCTCGCCCACACCCTTGGTGAAGGCGGACACCTTGATCAGGACCGTGCCGTCGTCGAGGCGCCGTACGGTGACGGCGTCGGTGGCGAGCCGGGCCCGGGTCAGCGGCTGGGTCCAGGCGGCGCGGCCGCGCTCGACGCCGAGGGTGACGGTGGAGCCGGCCTCGGCGGCGCCGTCGCCGCGCAGCAGGGCGACGACCTCGGAGACGGAGAGCCCGGCGAGGGGCCGCCCGTCGACGGTGACGAGCCGGTCACCGGCGCGCAGCCCGGCCTTCGCGGCGGGCCCGCCGGCCTGGACACGGGAGACCTCGATCCGGTCGGCCCCGGCCTTGCGGGCGGAGAGGCCGACGCCCGTGTAGGAGCCGTCGAGGGCCTGCGCGAACTCCTCGAACTCGGCCTTGTCGTAGACCGCGCCCCAGCGGTCGCCGCTGCGGCTGACGAACTCCTCCGCGGCCTGCTTGCCGGACTTGCCGTCGGCCATCGCCTCGGCGGCGGCGCGGGAGAGGTCGGCGGGGTCGACGGTGCCGGCGCGGGAGGGGGCCTGCTGGGCGGCGCGTTTCACGGCGACGGGCTCCTGCCGGGGCAGCGCTCCGGTGGCGGCGGCCGTCGCGAGCACCCCGGCGAAGACCAGCGTCAAGGCGGCCCCGCGGAGGACTCCGCGGGGCCGGAGACAGAGATCCGGGCCGGTAGGCATGGCGCTCACTCTAGGACAAAGCAAAGGCGCCGTACGGTGGTTGACCGTACGGCGCCAAGGGTGACAGAGGGGTCCTTGTCACACCTTCAGGTACTTGCGCAGCGCCACGAAGGCCGCAAGCGACGGCATCAGCAGGCCGATGACGAGGACGAGCGGCAGCACCGAGAGGACGGCGTCCCAGCCGATGAAGTTGACGAGCTGCATCTTCTCGGCGAGCGCGATGCCGTGGTCGATGAGGAAGTACCGGCCGACCAGGAGCATGACGCAGGCGACGGCGCCGCCGAGGAGACCGGCGAACGCGGCCTCCATGATGAACGGCATCTGGATGTAGAAGCTGGAGGCGCCGACCAGCCGCATGATGCCGGTCTCACGCCGTCGGCTGAAGGCGGAGACGCGCACCGTGTTGACGATCAGCATCAGCGCGATGACCAGCATCAGCGCCATCACGCCGAGCGCGGCGACGTTCATGCCGTTCATCAGGTCGAAGAGGTTCTGCAGGATGCCGCGCTGGTCCTGGACGGACTCGACGCCGTCCCGGCCGGCGAAGGCGGTGGCGACGACCTTGTACTTCTCCGGGTCGTCCAGCTTGACCCGGAACGACTCCTGCATCTGGTCGGGCGTGATGACCGAGGCGATGGCGGTGTCGCTGTACTGCTCCTTGTAGTGCTTGTAGGCCTCGTCGGTCGTCTCGTGGTGGACGGTCTCGACGATGTCCATCTTCTTCAGATCGGCCTCGATCTGCTCCTTCTGCTGAGCGGTCACCGCGCCCTTGGCGCACTTGGTGGAGGTGGCCGCGTCGTTCTTGTTGCAGAGGAAGATGGAGACGTTGACCTTGTCGTACCAGTAGTCCTTCATCGTGCTGACCTGCTCGCGCATGAGCAGCGCGCCGCCGAACAGGGCGAGCGAGAGGGCCACGGAGACGATGACGGCGAAGGTCATCGTGAGATTGCGCCGGAGGCCGACGCCGATCTCGGAGAGCACGAACTGAGCGCGCATGGTGTTCTATCCCCTACCTGCTCAGTGCTGGTATCCGTAGACGCCGCGCGCCTGGTCGCGGACGAGGCGGCCCTTTTCGAGCTCGATGACGCGCTTGCGCATCTGGTCGACGATGTTCTGGTCGTGGGTCGCCATGACGACGGTGGTCCCTGTCCTGTTGATGCGGTCGAGCAGCTTCATGATGCCGACGGAGGTCTGCGGGTCGAGGTTGCCGGTGGGCTCGTCCGCGATCAGCAGCATGGGCCGGTTGACGAAGGCCCGGGCGATGGCGACGCGTTGCTGCTCACCGCCGGAGAGCTCGCCGGGCATCCGGTCCTCCTTGCCACCGAGGCCGACGAGGTCGAGGACCTGGGGCACGGCCTTGCGGATCTCGCCGCGCGGCTTGCCGATGACCTCCTGGGCGAAGGCGACGTTCTCGGCGACGGTCTTGTTGGGCAGCAGCCGGAAGTCCTGGAAGACGGTCCCGAGCTGGCGCCGCATCTGGGGCACCTTCCAGTTGGACAGCCGGGCGAGGTCCTTGCCGAGGACATGCACCTGGCCGTGGCTGCAGCGCTCCTCGCGCAGGATCAGCCGGAGAAAAGTCGACTTTCCGGAGCCGGAGGAACCGACGAGGAAGACGAACTCCCCCTTCTCGATCTCCAGGGAGACATCCCGGAGGGCGGGGCGGCTCTGCTTCGGATAGGACTTGGAGACGTTGTCGAATCGGATCACGGATGCACCACGGTCGGCCGGGAGTAGGTGTGCGCGACCTTACGCGACCGGGGATGGGCCGCGCAGTCGCGGTCCCGGCTTGTGTGGTTTATCCTTTTCGCCCTTCGGGGCGGAACGGATGCGTTCCGGGTGGAATCCGGCGGGGCGCGCCGAAACGACGCGGAGCTGGCACAGTGGTAGGGGGAACGCTCGGGTGCCACCGGGCGTTGTCCTTGGTGTGAACCCCGCGTGCGACCCCTGTGCGGGAGGAGGAGAGCGCATGACGTATGACCGACTGGTGTGCGCCAACTGCGCGGCCCCCGTCGCGGAGGGCCGCTGCCGCGTCTGCCGCGCGAGCCGCGAGCGGCTGGACCCGTCGACGGGCCTGACCCCGGCGATGGTGCTGGCACTGGTGATCGCCCTGCTGGCGACGCTGGCGCTGCTGGCGGCGCTGCAGACCGCGTAGGGCTCCGCAGGCGAGCTGGACAGAGGAGAGGGCCGGGGGTTCCACCCCCGGCCCTCTCGTCATGCCTGTACGGCCTTACGGCCTACTCCGGCGCTCCGCTCATCCGCTCAGACGGCGGCGCGCGCACCGCCGACCAGACGCGGCAGCATCCGGAAGCCGATGCCACCGGCGATCATGGTCGCGGCGCCGATGATCAGGAACGAGGTCTCGGCGGCGCCGGTCTCGGCCAGCTCCTCCTTGGCCTTGCCCTGCTCGACGGGCTGCGAGCCGGCGTTGTCGGTGTCGGGGTTGTTGGTCACGCACTCGGCACCGTCGACGTCCACGATGCAGGTACCGGCGTCGTCGCCACCGGTGACGTTGCCACCGTTGCCGTTGCCGCCGTTCCCGTTCTCGCCGTTGCCGTTCTCGCCGTTGCCGTTCTCGCCGTTCCCGTTCTCGCCGTTGCCGTTCTCGCCGTTCCCGTTCTCGCCGTTGCCGTTCTCGCCGTTCCCGTTCTCGCCGTTCCCGTTCTCGCCGTTCCCGTTCTCGCCGTTCCCGTTCTCGCCGTTCCCGTTCTCGCCGTTCCCGTTCTCGCCGTTCCCGTTCTCGCCGTTCCCGTTCTCGCCGTTCCCGTTCTCGCCGTTCCCGTTGTA
>NZ_JBIVDE010000006.1:541697-586691 GCF_044746945.1 Streptomyces sp. NPDC090127
TCTCGCCGTTGCCGGCGCCGCCGTTCTCCGTCTCACAACCAGCGGGGTCCGTCTCGCAGCCCGGGTCGTCGCCGACCTGGACCTCGACGCCGGCGCCGAGGCCGGCGATCTCGATCTCGGCACCCACGGCCTGCGCCGCGCCGGCCGCCGTGAGCGAGGCGCCGGCGGCGATCACCGCACCAGCAGCGATCCGGGCAAGGCGGACGCGCGTCTTCTTCGTCATCTGGCTGCTACCCCCAGTAGCTCAATCTCGTCATTGGAGCAGCGCTCGGGGCCTCGGGCATCGGGAGCGGCGTGTCACTCAGCCAGCCCCCGTTAACACACGCCCCAGAGATTCGCATGCCGCGTGCCACCCTTCCGAGTTTCCGAGTACGCGTCAAGGACGTTGCGCGTGCGATGCCCGAAAGATCAGTAGTTGCGCACCATGTGGGGATGCAACTGTGACGTAAACGTGGAACTACCGCTGCCCCAAGGGCGGTTACCTTGTCGACAAAGCGTCAGGTGCGGTGGCTTCCCGCTTGCGCTCGCGAAGATCCCGGGCCCGGGCGCGCGGACAGGGCGCGCGCGAACGACGTCGGGCCCCCGCGTGCGTACACGTGGGGGCCCGGCGTCGTGGTGAGCGGGAGGCTACTTCTCCTGCTGCTTGCGCCAGCGGATGCCCGCCTCCAGGAAGCCGTCGATCTCGCCGTCGAGGACCGACTGCGGGTTGCCGACCTCGAAGTCCGTGCGGAGGTCCTTGACCATCTGGTACGGGTGCAGGACGTACGAGCGCATCTGGTTGCCCCAGGAGCTGCCGCTGTCCTTCAGCGCGTCCATCCGGGCGCGCTCCTCCTGGCGCTGGCGCTCGAGGAGCTTGGCCTGGAGGACGTTCATGGCGCTCGCCTTGTTCTGGATCTGGGAGCGCTCGTTCTGGCAGGAGACCACGATGCCGGTCGGCAGGTGCGTGATGCGCACCGCGGAGTCCGTGGTGTTGACGCCCTGGCCGCCCGGGCCCGACGCGCGGTAGACGTCGACGCGCAGCTCGGACTCGTCGATCTCGACGTGGTCGGAGGACTCGACGACCGGCAGGATCTCGACGCCCGCGAACGACGTCTGACGGCGGCCCTGGTTGTCGAACGGGGAGATGCGCACCAGACGGTGCGTGCCCTGCTCGACCGAGAGCGTGCCGTACGCGTACGGCGCCTTGACCACGAAGGTGGTCGACTTGATGCCGGCCTCTTCCGCGTACGAGGTCTCGTAGATCTCGGTGGCGTAGCCGTGCCGCTCGGCCCACCGCAGGTACATGCGCTGGAGCTGCTCCGCGAAGTCGGCGGCGTCCACGCCACCGGCCTCGGCGCGGATGTTGACCAGCGCCTCGCGCTCGTCGTACTCGCCGGAGAGCAGCGTACGGACCTCCATCTCGTCCAACGCCTTGCGGACGGAGGTCAGCTCCGTCTCCGCCTCGACGCGGGTGTCCGGGTCGTCCATCTCCTCGGCGAGCTCGAAGAGCACCCCGACGTCGTCGATCCGGCCGCGCAGGGCCTCGGCCTTGCGCACCTCGGCCTGGAGGTGCGACAGCTTGCTGGTGATCTTCTGCGCCGCCTCCGGGTCGTCCCAGAGGGACGGGGCCGCGGCCTGCTCTTCGAGCACGGCGATGTCTGCCCTCATCTGATCGAGGTCCAGTACGGCCTCGATCGACCCCATGGTCGAGGAGAGGGACTTCAGCTCTTCGGATACATCGACGACTGCCACGCGTCCAGCGTAACGGCTCGCCGCGAATCCCCCGCCCCCCAGGCCCCGACGGCCCGCAGGGGGTGGCACCCCCTGACCTCAGGCGGCCCGCAGGGGTTGGCGCCCCAGGCCCCGATGGCCCTCAGGGGTTGGCGCCCCAGGACCTCAGCCGGCCCTCAGGGGTTGGCGCCCCAGGACCTCAGCCGGCCCTCAGGGGTTGGCGACCCCGGACCTCAGCCGGCCCGCAGGGGTTGGCGACCCAGGACCTCAGCCGGCCCGCAGGGTGCGTCGACCCCCGGGCCCCCTAAGGCCCGACGCCCCCTACGGCTCCGTCGACGTCTTCGAGTCCTGCGGCGGTACGTCCGACTCCTCGGCCGTCGCCAGGTAGCCGCCGACGCCCAGGGCGCCCGCGACCACGACCGCCGCGATCGACAGGGTGATCCGGCGCTTGCGGACCTGCTCCGCCTTGTGGCGGGCCGAGCCGGGGCGCCGGGCGCCCGAGGGGCGTGGGGCGCGGGCCGTGCCGAGGGGGCCGCCCGCGAGCTCGTCGGGGGCGGGGACGCGCATGGAGGTGTGGGTGTCCCGGTTGGAGTCCGGCGACGCGCCGGGCACCAGGGGCACGGCGGCCCTGCGCGGCGCGTTCGCTCCACCGGCCGCGCCCGCGCCCGTGCCCGCGCCCCCGCCCGTCGGGTACGGGTCCTCCTCGCGCGGCTCCTGCCCCTGCTGGTCCGCGTCGTCCGGCTCGTCCACGTCCAGCGGCGGCAGCCCCGCGAGCAGCGGCAGGCACTCCCGCAGCCGGCTGCCGAGCTCCGAGGCGCGCAGCCGGGAGGCCGGGGCCTTGGCCAGGCACTGGACGATCAGCTGCCACAGCTCCTCGGGGATGCCCGGCAGCGGGACGACCGTCTCCGTGACGTGGCGGCGCAGCACCGCGCCCGGGTGACCCCCGCCGAAGGGCGTGAAGCCGGCCAGGAGTTCGTACAGGACGGTCGCGAGGGCGTAGATGTCGACGGCGGCGCGCGGCGGCAGGCCCTCGACGATCTCCGGGGCGAGGTAGTCCGGCGTGCCGATGATCCGCGTCGCCTTGGTCCGGCCCGGCGTGTCGATGAGCTTGGCGACGCCGAAGTCGGTGAGGAGCGCCGGGTGGGCGCCGCCGGGGCCGAGCGGGCCCTCCATGTCGAGCAGGATGTTCTCGGGCTTGACGTCCCGGTGGACGACTCCGGCGGCGTGCGCGGCGGCGAGGCCGTCCGCGACGTCGGCGATGATCGCGACGGCCGCCTCGGGCGCGAGGCGGCGCTCACGGTCGAGCCGGGTCCGCAGGTCGGTGCCGCGCACCAGGTCCATGACGAGCGCCAGGTCGTTGCCGTCGACGACGAGGTCGCGGACGGCGACCACGTGCGGGTGGTCGAGGCCGAGCAGGGCGGTGCGTTCCTGGACGAAGCGGCCGACGAGCTCCTGGTCCGAGGCCAGGTCCTCGCGCAGCAGCTTGATGGCGACGGGGCCCTCGGGGCCCTCGCCGAGCCACACCGTGCCGGCGCTGCCCCGCCCGAGGATCTGGTGGGCCGTGTAGCGGCTGCCGATATTCCGTGCCAAGACTGCTCCCTCAGCGGCTGGCGGACGCGTCAAAGTTACGCGTCCTCAGCCGCTGGTCGTCACTTCCGCGGGGAAATCACCCCTCGGAAGTCGATAAATCGGCAGTACTACTGCCCCGTACCGCCGGTAGTGGTACCGGTCCCGGAGCCCGAGCCCGAGTCCGCGAGGCCGGAGACCCAGTCGGTGAAGGACGAGATCCCGTCCCCGATGGCCTGCCAGTAGCTCTTGCCCTCGGCGATCCAGCTCTGGAGCGGGGTCAGCTCCCAGATGAGCCAGCCCGCGACCACGAACAGCAGGATCGAGAAGAGACAGCCCTTCAGGCAGCCGAGCCCGGGGATCCGCATCGGGTTGGCGCTGCGCTGGCGCGGCTGGCGCGGCTCGCGGGGAGCCGGCGGCTGCGGAGCCTGCGGCTGCGGCGGGCTGTACGCCTGCTGGGGCGGGTGGTACGCCTGCTGCGGGGCGGGCGCGTACTGCTGCGGCGGAGGCTGCTGCTGGTACGGGGGCTGCTGCTGGGGCTGCTGGTACTGCTGCGGCTGCTGCTGCCGGCCCTGCGGGGGCTGCCGGCGGGGCTGGTGCTGCGGAGGCTGCGGCTGGCGCTGCGGGCGGCGGCGCAGCGGGTCCTCGCTCGGGTCGAGGTACTGGATCTGCGTCTGCTCGTTGCGGTCGCGCGCGGCCGCGAGCTGGCTCTGCCAGGGGTGCGGCTGCTCCTCGTTCCCGGCGACGTGCGGCGGCTGCGGCGGTACGGGAGGCATGACCGCCGTCGGGTCGGCACCGCCCGTCGGGCCGCCGCCCGGGCCGCTGGTCTGCATGACGCTCGTCGGCGCGGCGGGGTCGTACTGTCCGGCGTTGCTCGGCAGCACCTGGGTCGGGTCGGCGGCGCCGGGCGCCCCCGGGACCGGCGCGGGCGCCGGATCGGGCGCGAGCAGCGCGCCGACGCCGTCGGCGGCCTCGATCTGCGCGGGGGTGGAGTGCACGCCGATGCCGGCGGCGACCGTACGCAGTCCACGGGCCAGGTTCTCGGCGCTGGGCCGACGGTCGGGGTCCTTGCTCAGGCAGCGCTCGATGACCGTCCACAGCGGGCCGGGCACGGTCGAGGGGCGCCGCGGCTCCTCGCTCAGGTGCCGGTGCAGCACTTCGAGGGCCGTGCCGCCGGCGAACGGCGGACGGCCGGTGACCAGCTCGTAGAGCAGGATGCCCGCGCCGTAGATGTCGACGGCGGAGGTCTGCGGGCGGCCCTCGGCGGACTCCGGCGCGACGTACGCGGGCGTGCCGACGAACTCGTGCGTCCGGGTCAGGCCCGGGGAGTCGGCGAGGCGCGCGATGCCGAAGTCCGTGAGCATCGGGTGCATCTGGCCGTGCTGCTCGGCGAGGAGCACGTTGGCGGGCTTGAGGTCGCGGTGGACGACGCCGTCGGCGTGGCTGGCGGCGAGCGCGTCGGCGATCTGCGCGGTGAGGAGCGCGGCGGCGACCGGGGTGAGCGGGCCGTTCTCGCGGAGGTACCGGTGCAGGTCCGGGCCGTCGACGAGGTCCATGACCAGGGCGAGGACGTCGCCCTCGACGACCAGGTCGCGGGTGCGCACGATGTTGGGGTGGGTGAGCCGGAGGAGCACGGACCGCTCGCGCAGGAAGCGCATCACGATGTCCGCGTCGTTGGCCAGCTCCTCCTTGAGGACCTTGATCGCCACGGTCTCCCCGGGCTGGCCCTGGACGGCCGCCTCGGCGCCGGCCGCCTCACGCTGGCGGGCTCGCCAGACGGTGCCCGTGGCGCCGCGTCCGAGCGGCTCCTCGAGCAGGTACTTGCTGCCGATTGGCCGCACGTCACGCGCTCCCTGCTGATCGTGGTCCTGGGGTTCCCGGGTTCCTGTCATGAGTTGTGACCCGTCCGGGGTGTCCGACCCACTTTAGTGCCGCCGAACGGGTCACCGGTCGACCACAGGACGGCTGATTCCGGCATCCGACTTGTCCGAAAACAAGACGCGGTTGTCGTACCGGTGGTTGCCGGGCACGTCGAAAGGCGTACTCAACCAGGCACTTTTAGGTCTACAGCCGACCATTCAAGATCACTTGGAGGCGACCCGCGGGCGGGTTGTCAGTGGCAGGTGCGAGGATGCACACAGCACGTCGCGTAGCGGGTCGGGAGCCCCCTGCGAGCCGTGCCGACCTGTACCGGACGACGCGTCCGTGCCGGGTGGGGGGAGGCACCGGGCGGTTCCCCTGCCGGCACCCGCGCAGAAGGGACCGCTGACGGCGATGCAGATCCGGCTGACCGTCCTCGCGCCGCACGCCGGGCACGGCGCCGGCCGAGCCTGCGACGTGCTCGTCACCGCCCCGGCGGGTACGGCCCTGGCAGCCGTGGCCTCCGGTCTCGCCGCGGCCGTCTCCGGTCCGGACACCTCCCTGTCGGGTTCCACCGTGCTGTACGCCGGTCGGGAGCGGCTCGACGCGCGACGGTGCTCGCTCGGAGAGCCCCCGCTGGTCGACGGCGCGATCCTGACCCTCCACGTCCCCGGCGAGGACGACCTCCCGGCCGAGGACCCCTCGGCCCGGCTGCACGTGGTCGCGGGGCCGGACGCGGGCGGGGTGCACCTGCTGCACGCGGGACCGATCAGAATCGGCCGCTCCATGGACGCGGACGTCCCGCTCGACGACCCGGACGTCTCCCGGGTGCACTGCACGGTGACGGTCGGGGCCGACGGCCGGGTCACCGTCGCGGACCTCGGCTCCACGAACGGCACGACGCTGGACGGCACCCCGGTCGGCGACCGCCCGGTCCGGCTGTCCCCGGGCGCCCTCCTGCGCCTCGGCGAGTCGGCCCTCCGCCTGACGGGCCCGGAGGACGGCGGTACGGACACGCTGCCGACGGCCCCGGACGGCGAGGGCCACCTGCGGGTGGGGCTCGCGAACCCGACGGACGCCGCGGGGACGGCAGCGGGGGCGGAGGCTGTGCCGTTCGGCGCTGGCGCTGGCGCCGACGCGGGTACGAGCGCGAGCGCGGGCGCTGGTACGAGTTCGGGTTCGGGTTCGGGGATGCGTACAGGTGCGGGTATGGGCCCGCGTACCGCTCCGGGTACGCGTGACGCACTCGGCGGAGGCGCGGTCTCGCCGGACGCCACCCACGCCGGTCCGCCCTCTTCCCCTCCGCACGCACGCGTGGCCTACTCCATGGACATGGCCACGGGCGCGGGCACGGGCACGGGCACGGGCACGGGCACGGGCATCGACAGGGGCGCGGGCCTGGACGCGGACGGCGAGGGCTCGGGCGAGGCGCACAGCAGGACCCGGCGGACCGAGCGCCAGGCGTCGACGGCGCCCCCGCGCGGCAGGCGGGGGATAGGAGCATGGGCCCGCCGGTTCACCGGCCCCAGGGAGGACGCCCCGGCCCCGGGCGCCCACGCCGGCGGTACGGCCCCGGGCGCCCGGCAGTCCGACGGGGACCCGGCCGCCGGGCCCGCGACGCCGTCCGCCGAGACCTGGCCGGACCCGGCGGCCGTGCTGCTCACGGCGCTCGGCCCCGGGCCGCGTCTCTGGGAGCGCGGGGCGGATCATCGCGAGGCCCTGGTCGTCCGGCTCGGCACGACCGACCGCGCGGAGCTGTCCGGGGTGCCCGTCACCGTCGGGCTGCGCGAGGCCGGTTCGCTCGGGCTCGCGGGCCCCGGCGCGCGTCTCGCCGGTCTGGCGCGCTCCGTGGTGGCCCAGCTCGCGGCCCTGCACTCCCCCTCCGACCTGGAGATCGTGCTGATCAGCGCGGACCGCGGCCGCTCCCTCGAGGAGCGTCGGCGCGCGTGGGGGTGGCTCGGCTGGCTCCCGCATCTGCGCCCGGCGCACGGCCAGGACTGCCGCCTGCTCCTCGCGTACGACCGCGATCAGGCCCACGCCCGTACGGCGGAGCTGACCCGGAGACTCGACGACGGGCCGCTCGGGCCGAGCTGGCCGAGCGCCGACCGCGCGGCGGTCGCCGAGGCGGCGGCGCGGTACGAAGGGCCGGTCACGGTCGTGATCGTGGACGGCGACCCTGGTTCGGCGGCGCTGCGCGAGACCACCGCGCGGCTCGCAGGGGCGGGCGCGGCCGCCGGGATCCACCTGCTCTGTCTGGCCGAGGCGCCGGCCGCCTCGCCGGTCTCCCCGGTCGCCGCGACGTACGAGAGCGCGTGCGCGGCCTCGCTGGCGTTCCGCGAGTGCGGGGCGGTCGCCCTGCTGAGCGGCGACGTGGCGACGGCGCTGCGGCTGCTGCGTACGGCGGGGGGCCGGGCGGCCGGCCACGGGACCGTGGGCGTGGTGGACGCGGTGTCGGTGGCCTGGGCGGAGCGTTTCGGACGGGCGCTGGCGCCGCTGCGCACGGACGCCCCGGCCGCGCGGGGCCGGACGGCCGCGACGGCGCTGCCCCGGTCGGCGCGGCTCCTCGACGAGCTGGGTCTGGCCCGGGCGACGCCCGCCTCGCTGCTGGCGCGGTGGGCGGCGGCCGGGGACGGTACGGCCGTCCTGGGCGCCGGGCCGCGCGGGCCGGTCTCCGTCGACCTGACGGAGGAAGGCCCCCATCTGCTGATCGAGGGGCCTGCGGGCAGCGGCCGCACGGAGCTGCTGCGTTCGATCGCGGCGTCCCTGGCGGCCGGGGGCCGCCCGGACCGACTGGGGCTGCTGCTGGTGGACGGCGCGGGCGGCGAGCGCGGCGAGGGGCTCGCGGCGTGTACGGAGCTGCCGCACGTCACCGAGCACCTGGTGGCGTCCGACCCGGTGCGGATGCGGGAGTTCGCGCAGGCGCTGGGCGCGGAGCTGAAGCGTCGGGCGGAGATCCTGGGCGACGGGCACTTCGCGGACCGACAGGCGGCGGCGCGCATGATCGGCCAGCGCGCGCCGAGCGCGGCGGAGTCGCTGCCTTCGGGCGGCCGGACCACGGCCCGCATCCCGGACGCCCGCACCGGCGACGCCGGCGACCGGCCGATCGGCCGCACCCTGCGCACGGGCGAGGGCCACGTCGGCGACCGCCCGGGCGACGACAGCCCGGCCGCCGGCCGCGCGCCCCGCACCGGCGCTGGCGCTGGCGCTGGCGCTGGCGACCTGACGTACCGCCCCAGCGGACGGACCGCCCGCACGGGCGACGGCTCGATCGGCGACCGCCCCAGTGGGCGCCTGCCCCGCCCCGGCGACACCGGCCTCGGCGACCGCACCCCCCGCCCCGGCGACACCGGCTTCGGCGACCGCCCCGGCAGCCGAACCCCCGCCCCGGGCGCCGACGACCTCACCTACCTCCCCAGCGGCCGCACCCCCCGCACCTCCGCCGACGACCTGGGCGACCGCCCCAGCAGCCGGGCCCCCCGCCCCGGCGATACCGGCCTCGGCGACCGCCCCGGCAGCCGGACCCCCGCCCCGGGCGCCGACGACCTCACCTACCTCCCCAGCGGCCGCACCCCCCGCACCTCCGCCGACGACTTGATCGACCGCCCCAGTGGGCGCCTGCCCCGCCCCGGCGGCGAGGCCGGCCCGCGCGGGACGTCGGAACCTCACCGCTCATGGTCGGAGCCGGGCGACGAGGCGGCCGCGCTCCCCCGGCTCGTCGTGCTGGTCGACGACTTCGACGCGCTCGTGGCGCCCGCGCTCGGCTCCCCCGGGCGGCCCGCCGCCGGCTCCGTCGTACGGGCGCTGGAAGCCGTCGCGCGCGGCGGAGCGCGCCTCGGGGTTCACCTGGTCGTGACCTCGGCACGCCCGGACCGTACGGCGGACACGGAGCTGGCCCACGGCGCCCGGCTGCGGATCGTGCTCGACGCGTCCCCCGCCGCGCCCGGCCCCGACGACCCCGCGCCCGGCAGGGGACGGCTCGGGCACCCGGACGGCCGGGTCACGCCGTTCCAGGCCGGCCGGGTCACCGGCCGCATCCCGCGCACCGCGACCCTCCGGCCGACCGTCGTCCCGCTGGAGTGGGAGCGGATGGGCGACCCGCCCACCCGCAGACCCGTCCGCGAACTGGGCAACGGCCCGACCGACCTGGCTCTCCTCGCGAGCGCGCTCGACCGCGCCGCCCGCTCCCTCGACGCCACCCCGATCTCGCCCCTCACGCCGGCGACGCGCGCCTGACCCACGGCCGACGCGAACCGGTCGCCCACCGACAGCACCACCCACACCCTCACCGACAGCACCACCCGCCGCACCACCCACGCCCCCCACCGACACCACCCGCCGCACCACCGACAGCACCACCCACGCCCCCCACCGCACCACCGACAGCACCACCCACGCCCCCACCCACACCACCCGCCGCACCACCGCCGCCCCACCCCAGCCCCCGCACCCCCTCCCCCTCCCCCTCCCCCTCCCCCGCAGCCTGACGGCACGTCACGAGCCCATCACGATCTCCCCGTCGGCACCGAAGGCGGTATTGCGGCGCCCGGTCCCCCGGCGTAGACCTGAGCGCACGGGACACGCACCGCGCACAGGAGAGACGGGGCAGAAATGCGTACAACTCCTCGTACACGCAGGGCCGTACGGGCCGCACGGACCGCCGCCGCGGTCACCGCGCTCGCCCTCGCCGCCACCCTCGCCGGTTGCGGCGGGGGCGAGGACAAGGACTCGGGCACGAAGGAACCGGGTCCGCCGGCGACCTCCGGCGGCTCGCTCGCCCTGCCCGACCTCAAGGGGCAGAAGATCGAGGTCGCCGCCGTCTGGACCGGCCCCGAGCAGGAGAACTTCACCAAGGTCCTGAAGGAGTTCGAGAAGCGCACCGGCGCCACCGTCACCTTCGTGCCCGCCCAGGACCCGATCGTGAACTTCCTCGGTACGAAGATCGCCGGCGGCTCCCCGCCCGACATCGCGATGCTCCCCCAGGTCGGCGCGATCCAGCAGGCCGCCGCCCAGAAGTGGCTCAAGCCGGTCGGCCCCGAGGCCGAGGCGCAGCTCGCCAAGAACTTCTCACAGGGCTGGCGCGACCTCGGCGCGGTCGACGGCACGCAGTACGGCGTGTACTTCAAGGCCGCCAACAAGTCCCTGATCTGGTACAACAACGCCGCCTTCGAGAACGCGGGCGCCACCGAGCCCACGACCTGGAAGGAGTTCCTGACCACCGCGGAGACGATCTCGGCCTCCGGCGTCACGCCGGTCTCCGTCGGCGGCGCGGACGGCTGGACGCTCACCGACTGGTTCGAGAACATCTACCTCTCCCAGGCGGGTCCGGAGAAGTACGACCAGTTGGCCAAGCACGAGATCAAGTGGACGGACGCGTCCGTCAAGCAGGCCCTCACCACCCTCGCCGAGCTGTTCGGCAAGCCGGAGCTGATCGCGGGCGGCGCGGACGGCGCGCTCCAGACGGAGTTCCCCGTCTCGGTGACCCAGACCTTCACCGGCGGCGACCAGCCCAAGGGCGCCATGGTCTTCGAGGGCGACTTCTCCGCCATCAACATCGCGCAGACGAGCGCCAAGATCGGTACGGACGCGAAGGTCTTCCCGTTCCCGGCGGTGGGCGCGGAGTCCCCGGTCGTCACGGCGGGCGACGCGGCGGTGGCCCTGAAGGACACCAAGGGCGCCCAGGCGCTGCTGACCTTCCTCGCCTCACCGGACGCGGCCGCGATCTGGGCGGGCGCGGGCGGCTTCCTCTCCCCCAACAAGAACCTGGACCCGAGCGCGTACCCGAACGACGTCCAGCGCGAGATCGCCAAGGCGCTCCTGGAGTCCGGGGACGACTTCCGCTTCGACATGTCGGACCAGATGCCGCAGTCGTTCGGCGGCACGCCCGGCAAGGGCGAGTGGAAGGCGCTGCAGGACTTCCTGAAGAACCCGAAGGACATCGCGGGGACCCAGGCGCGCCTGGAGGCCGACGCGGCCAAGGCGTACAAGGGCTGACGCCGTGGCGACCGCTCCCGAGGTCACTCCCGGGGCCGCCGGGGCTCCCAAGCCTCCCGGCGCCGCCCGCGGCGGCCCCTCCAGGGTCACCGGCTCGCGCAGGACGATCGCGGTGGGGTTCCTGCTCCCCGCCCTGGTCCTGCTCGGCGCGCTCGTCGTCTACCCCATCGGGTACTCCGTCCAGCGCTCGTTCTTCGACAAGTCCGGGGACTCCTTCGCGGGCCTCGACAACTACATCGCCCTCTTCACCGACGACACGATCCTCACCGCCGTCCGCAACAACGCGATCTGGGCGGTGGCCGCGCCGGCCGTGGCGACCGCCCTCGGCCTGATCTTCGCGGTGCTCACCGAACGGGTCCGCTGGGGGACGGCGTTCAAGCTGCTCGTCTTCATGCCCATGGCGATCTCGATGCTGGCGGCCGGGATCATCTTCCGGCTGGTGTACGAGCAGGATCCGG
Source organism: Streptomyces sp. NPDC090127 (assembly GCF_044746945.1). NCBI lineage: Bacteria > Bacillati > Actinomycetota > Actinomycetes > Kitasatosporales > Streptomycetaceae > Streptomyces > Streptomyces sp. NPDC090127. The sequence continues at coordinate 553,283 of NZ_JBIVDE010000006.1, forward strand.
ACCGGGGCGTGGCCAACGCCGTCTGGGTCGGCGTCCACGACACCTTCGCCGAGTCCTCCGGCTTCCCCCGGGCGCGCCCGCTGCCGGTCCATCCGCTCAAGGCGGCGGGGGGCGGTGCGTACATCACGAAGTCCCCGGTCCGTTCGGGGGAGGTGGCACGGCTCCCGTTGATCGGCGTACCGCCCGCGCAGATGCCGGGGGACGCCCGGCCGGCGCACGAGCCGGACGCGGCGTCCGGGCAGGGCGGCGGGATCACCGGCACGGCCTGGCTGGACTTCACCCGGGGCGGCGGCGGGAAACCGAACGCCGTCGACCCGAAGGAGGTCGGCCTCAAGGGGCTGCGGATCGAGGCGGTGAAGGACGGCACGGTGGTGGCCACGACGCAGGCGGCGGCCGACGGCTCGTTCACCCTCCCGCCCTCCGCCGACGGCGCCCTGCTGCGGCTGCCCGCGAGCAACTTCCGCGAGCAGTACAACGGGGTGGAGTGGCTGGGCCCGTCGCTCGTCACCCCGGCGATCATCGGCAGTTACGTGTGGATGTGGGCCGGGTTCGCGATGGTTCTGATCGCGGCCGGTCTCGCGAGCGTGCCACGGGAACTGATGGAGGCCGCGCGGGTCGACGGGGCGAACGAGTGGCAGGTCTTCCGCCGGATCACCGTGCCGCTCCTCGCGCCGGTCCTGGCGGTCGTCCTCGTGACGCTGATGATCAACGTGCTGAAGATCTTCGACCTGGTGTTCATCATCGCGCCGGGCTCGGCCCAGGACGACGCGAACGTGCTCGCGCTCCAGCTGTACCGCTCGTCGTTCGGGACGGACGCGGATCTCGGGGTGGGCTCCGCCATCGCCGTGCTGCTGCTTCTGCTGGTGATCCCGGTGATGGCGTTCAACATCCGCCGGATGCGACGGGAGGCCCGCAGGTGACGGCGTCGAACGAAGGCGACCTCGGCCCCGAGCGAGGCTCGGGACCCGCTGCCGGGGTCGGTACCGAGGGCTCCGGCGCACTGCCGTCGCCACGGCTCGGCTCGCCCGCGTCGGGGCGGCCCAAGGCACCGCCCGCGCCGAGCCCCGCCACGGCGGGGCTCGGTTCCCGGCTCGCGGCGCGGGCCGCGGGTGGCACGATGCGGGTCTTCCTCGTCCTCGTGGCACTGTTCTGGCTGATGCCGACGATCGGGCTGCTGCTCTCCTCCCTCCGCGGCCCCACCGACATCAGCGAGAGCGGCTGGTGGCAGGTCTTCAGCTCCCCCGCCCAGCTGACCCTGGAGAACTACTCCTCGCTGCTCTCCAACGAGACCATCACCCGTTCCCTCCTCTCCACCGTCCTCATCACCGTCCCGGCCACGCTCCTGGTCCTCGTCATCGGCTCGCTCGCCGGATACGCCTTCGCCTGGCTGGACTTTCCCGGCCGCGACTGGTGGTTCCTGCTGGTCGTGGGGCTCCTGGTGGTGCCGGTGCAGGTCGCGCTGATCCCCGTGTCGAAGCTGTTCGGCACGATCGGCATCTTCGAGACGACCCTCGGAGTCGTGCTCTTCCACACCGCCTTCGGCCTGCCCTTCGCGATCTTCCTGCTGCGCAACTTCTTCGCGGAGATCCCGAAGGAGCTGCTGGAGGCGGCCCGGCTGGACGGGGCCGGCGAGATCCGGCTCTTCACGCGGGTCGTCATGCCGCTCGGCGGGCCGGCGATCGCCTCGCTCGGCATCTTCCAGTTCCTGTGGGTCTGGAACGACATGCTCGTCGCGCTGATCTTCGCGGACTCCGAGTCGCCGCCGATCACGGTGGCGCTGCAGCAGCAGGTCCGGCAGTTCGGCAACAACATCGACGTGCTCGCACCCGGCGCGTTCCTGTCGATGCTGATCCCGCTGGCGGTCTTCTTCGCCTTCCAGCGACAGTTCGTCTCGGGGGTGATGGCGGGCGCGGTGAAGTAACCGCGGACCCCGAGCGCGAGCCGGGCGGCTACGCCTCGGACGAAGCCACCCGGCACGAGCGGGCCGACACCCCCGCCCTCGGACGAAGCCGCGGGCCCGCTCGGCCCGGCGCGTTTACGCCTCGAGTCGGCCCGGCGGCTACGCCTTGAGCGCCGCCACCGCCGAGCGCGCGAGATCGTCCACGTACCCCTTCGGCAGCTCGCCGCGCACCACCACGAGCCGCCAGTAGAGCGGGCCCACGACCAGGTCGAGGGCCCGGTCTGCGTTCGCGTCCGCCGGCAGCTCGCCGCGCTCCACGGCCTCGCGCACGATCTGCGCCACGACGCCCTGCTGGCTGTCGAGGAGCGCGGCCTTGATCGCCTGGGCGATCTCCGGCTGCCGCGCGGCCTCCACCAGCAGGTCCGGGATGACCTGGGAGGCCACCGGGTGGCGCAGGGCGTGCGAGGCGACCTGGAGGAGCGCGCGGACGTCGCCGTCCAGCGAGCCCGTCGCCGGCGCCGGCAGCCCCTGCGTCGCGAAGGCGCCGAGCAGGTCGAGGACGAGCGAGAGCTTCGACTTCCAGCGGCGGTAGACGGCGGTCTTGCCGACCCCCGCGCGGCGCGCGATGCCCTCGATGGACATCCGGGCGAACCCGACGGCTGCCAGCTCCTCGAAGACGGCGGCGCGGATGGCTTCGGTCACGTCCTCCCGGAGCACGGCGGCTCCCGCGGGGGCGCGTCGGGGGGTTCCGGGGGGCGTCGTCATGAGCGGGATCCTAACCAACGGCCCCTTGGACGTCACGACGAAACGGTTGCGTTGCGACGTGCACCCGTCCTACTCTCCCCGTAGCGACGATACGGACCCGTTCCATCGTCGAGGACGTTCGACCCCCCTCACGCCCACCCTCCACCCTCGTCGAAAGCGACCTCGTGACCACCGAGACGCTCACGAAACCCGGCTCCGGGTCCGCCCCCCGGACCTCCACGGACACCCCGACGGCCGCCCCGGCGCACACCCCGGAGGACCTCCGCGCGCTCGCCCTGCGGCACGGTCTGTCGGTCAGCGGGGCCCGCCCGAGCCTCCCCGCGTACGTCCGCGGGCTCTGGTCCCGCCGGGCGTTCATCACCGCCTTCGCGACGGCCCGGCTCACGGCCCAGTACAGCAACGCGAAGCTCGGCCAGCTCTGGCAGCTGATGACCCCGCTGCTCAACGCGGCGGTCTACTACCTGATCTTCGGCATCCTGATGAACGTGCAGGAGGGCATCCCGGACTACGTCCCGTTCCTGATCACGGGCGTCTTCGTCTGGACCTTCACCTCCCAGTCGATCACGGCCGGCACCCGCGCCATCAGCGGGAACCTCGGCCTGGTCCGCGCCCTGCACTTCCCCCGCGCGAGCCTCCCGCTCGCCCTCGCGCTCCAGCAGCTCCAGCAGCTGGTGCTCTCGCTCGCCGCCCTGGTCGGGATCCTGTTCTGCTTCGGCGAGCTCCCCCGCCCGAGCTGGCTGCTCGCCGTCCCCGCCCTGTTCCTGCAGGCGCTCTTCAACGCCGGCGTCGCGCTCGTCGTGGCCCGGCTGGCCGCCCGTACGCCGGACATCGCGCAGCTGATGCCCTTCCTGCTGCGCACCTGGATGTACGTCTCCGGTGTCATGTGGTCCCTCGACCACCTGGCACGCAGCGGCCGGCTCCCGGAGCTGGTGATCACGGCGCTCCAGTGCAATCCGGCGAGCGTCTACATCGACCTGATGCGCTTCGCGCTGATCGAGAGCTTCACCGCCGGCCAACTGCCGTCCCACGTCTGGGCGCTCGCCGCCGGCTGGGCAGCGGTGGCCTTCGCGGGCGGGTTCATCTACTTCTGGAAGGCAGAGGAGACGTACGGCCGTGGCTGAACAGACCCTTGACACGCCCCTGGCCGCATCGCCGGCCCCGGCGGACGAACGCACCCCCACCGTCGTCGCCGACGGCGTCCACATCACCTACACCGTCAACGGGGCCCGTACCGGCAAGGGCAGCGCCACCGCCGCGCTGAACCGGATCTTCGCGCGCCGCGCCACGCCCGGCGCCCGGAAGGTCCACGCGGTCAAGGGTGTCAGCTTCGCCGCGTACCGAGGCGAGGCGATTGGCCTGATCGGTTCGAACGGATCGGGGAAGTCCACCCTCCTCAAGGCCGTCGCGGGCCTGCTGCCCGTCAACCAGGGCAGCGTCTACACCCGCGGCCAGCCCTCGCTGCTCGGGGTGAACGCGGCACTGATGAACGACCTGACCGGCGAGCGCAACGTGCTGCTCGGCGGGCTCGCGATGGGCATGAGCCGCGGGGAGATCGACGCCCGCTACGACGACATCGTGGACTTCTCCGGGATCAACGAGAAGGGCGACTTCATCTCGCTGCCGATGCGGACGTACTCCTCCGGCATGGGCGCCCGCCTCCGCTTCTCCATCGCGGCGGCCAAGAGCCACGACGTGCTGCTGATCGACGAGGCACTGTCCACGGGCGACGCCCGGTTCCGCCGCCGCAGCCAGCAGCGGATCGACGAGCTGCGGGCCGAGGCGGGCACCGTCTTCCTCGTCTCCCACTCCAACTCCACCATCACCGAGACCTGCGACCGGGCGCTGTGGCTGGAGGCGGGCACCCTGCGGATGGACGGTCCGGCGAAGGAGGTGGTGGCGGCGTACGAGGCGTTCACCAAGAAGGGCTGACAAAACACCGCATACGCCCACAGACCGCCATAGAGTGCGGTTTCGATGACGACGCATCGAGACCGCACCCCGCAGCCACCGTCCGACCCGGGATCCGAGCCGGGAGTCGGCCCGGGCACCGACCCCGGAACCGGCGCCCGAGCCGCCCCGGGACACGAGCGGACCCCCGACACGTCCACGTCCCGGTCCGCACGCGGATCCACCTCCGCACCCGGATCCACGTCCGCACCCGGATCCATGTCCGCATCAGCATCCACACCCGGATCCACATCCGCATCCACATCCGCATCCACGTCGACCTGCGCCCCCGCGCCCTCCGCCCTCACCGGCTCCCCCTTCGAGTCGGACACGTTCACCTCCGCGACCTTCGTCAACGTCGGCCGCGGCTCCGCACTCGCCCTCGCCGTCGTCTGGTCCCTCACCCGCGCGGGCATGCTCCTGCTCCTGCTGCGCGACAGCCTGGGCGTCGGCGGGGTCGGCCGCGAGGTGTACGTGCTCTACCAGATCTGGTACCGCCAGTTCGCCCAGGGCACCTTCCCCGTGGACGACGTCACCTGGCAGTACCCGCCCGGCGCCGGCCTGGTCATCATGTCCCCCGGCGTGCTCCCCTGGCTCACGTACTTCCAGGCCTTCGTCGCCCTCACCCTGCTCGCCGACGCGGCCGTCGCCCTGGCCCTGGCCCGCGCCGACAGCCACCGCGTCACGCACGGCGCCTGGATCTGGGTCGCCGGGCTCCCGCTCCTCCTGCACATCCCCCTCGCCCGGTACGACGTCCAGGTCACCGCGCTCGCCGTGCTCGGCCTGCTCGCGCTGACCTCCCGCCGGGCCGTCGGACACCGGATCGGCGGCGTCCTCGCCGGGCTCGGCGCGCTGGTGAAGGTGTGGCCGGTGCTGACCCTGATCGGCACGCCCCGGGGTCGTACCACCCGCGACGCCTGGACCGCGGCCGCCGCCACCGTCGCCGCGCTCCTCGCGACCCTCGTGCTCTGCTTCTCCCACTCCCTCGACTTCCTGCGCCAGCAGGGCAGCCGGGGCATCCAGATCGAGTCGCTGGGCGGCACCGCGCTCTCCCTCGCGCGGGCGGCCGACATCTGGCCGGGCACCGTCCAGTACCGTTACGGCGCCTTCGAGTACGTCGGCCCCTACGTCTCCAGCGTGGGCCGACTCGCGCTGCTGCTGACCGCCCTCGCCTTCGTCTGGCTGCTGGTCTGGCGCCTGCGGGCGCGCACCTGGACCGAGGCCACCCCGCTGGACGCGGCGCTCGCCGCCGTCCTGCTCTTCACGGTCACCAGCAGGGTGATCAGCCCGCAGTACATGATCTGGCTGCTGGGCCTCTCCGCCGTCTGCCTGACCTCGCGCCGGACGGTGATGCGGCCGGTGGCCCTGCTGCTCCTGCCGGCGGCCGGGCTGAGCTCACTGGCGTATCCGGTCCTCTACGACGAGGTGGTGACCGGCACCGGGGAGGGCGTGACGGTCATGGTGGTCCGCAACGCGCTGCTGCTCGCGGCGGCCCTGCTGGCGGCCCGCCGGCTGTGGACGTCGACGACGGCGACCGAGTGAACGCACGGACCCGAGGAACGGCGGGGCCCCGCCGGAGAATCGATGAACGGCTGGGCCCACCGGAGACCCGATGAACGGCTGGGCCCCGCCGGAGAACCGGCGGGGCCCACCCCTTCGTACGTACGTACGGAGGGCGACTAGCTGTGCGTCCGCAGCAGCTGCCGCATCGTCCGCATCGCCACCGACAGGTTCGCCAGGTCGAAGGTCTCCGAGCTCTGGATCTCCTCCAGCGTGGTGCGCGCCCGGCCGAGGATCGCCGCGTTCTTCTGCTCCCAGGCCTTGAACCGCTCCTCCGGCGTCGAGGTCCCGTTGCCCGCCGACAGCACGTCCGCGGTGAGGGCGGCGTGCGCGGCGAAGAGGTCCTCGCGGATGGAGGCGCGGGCCATCGACTGCCACCGGTCGGCGCGCGGCAGCTCGATGATGCGGTCCATGAGCTGCGTGATCCGAAGCCGGTCGGCCAGGTCGTAGTAGACCTCGGCGACCGCCATCGCGTCCTTGTCGGTCCGGTCCGCGATCGCGACGATGTCGAGCGTCGGGAAGGCGGAGGAGAAGCCGGCGACCCGCAGGGCGAGCTCCTCCGGCACGCCCACCCCGGTCAGCTCGTCCAGGATCGACTGGTACCACTCCAGGTCCGCGCCGCGCAGCAGCTGCGGCAGCTGGGCCCAGACCTCCCGCACCCGCTCGCCGAAGAAGTCGATGGTCTCGGCGAGCTGGACCGGCTGCGGGCGGTTGCCGAGCAGCCAGCGCGTGCCGCGCTCGACCAGTCGGCGGGAGTGCAGCCGCATCCGGGTCTGGACGTCGGCCGGGACCCGGTTGTCGAGCGCCTCGACGGCGTCCCAGACCTCGCCGAGCCGGAAGATGGCGCGGGCGGCGGTCTGCGCGCGGACGATCTCCTCGATCGACGCGCCGGTCTCCTCGCGGAGGCGGTGCAGGAAGGTCGAGCCGCCGGTGTTGACGGTGTCGTTGACCAGGACCGTGGTGATGATCTCGCGGCGCAGCGCGTGGCCGTCGACCGCGTCGGGGAACTTCTCGCGCAGCTGCGTCGGGAAGTACGCGTGGAGCAGCCCGCGCAGGTGCGGGTCGTCCGGCAGCTCGGTGTGGATCAGCTCGTCGGCCACCGTGATCTTTGTGTACGCGAGGAGGACGGCGAGCTCCGGCTGGCTCAGGCCCTTGCCGTTGTTGAGCAGCTCGCGGATCTGCCGGTCGTTGGGCAGGAACTCCAGCGAGCGGTCCAGGGCCCCGTCGCGGCCCAGCCGGCGCATGAAGCGCTGGTGGGCGTGGAGCAGGGACGGCGACTGGGCGACGGCGTTGGCGAGGGCCACGTTCTGCGCGTAGTTGTTGCGCAGCACGAGCGAGCCGACCTCGTCGGTCATCTCGGCGAGGATCTTGTTGCGCTGCTTGACGGTCATGTCGCCCTCGGTGACGAGCCCGTTCAGCAGGATCTTGATGTTGACCTCGTGGTCGGAGGTGTCCACGCCGGCGCTGTTGTCGATGGCGTCGGTGTTGACCTTTCCGCCCTCGCCCTCGGGGCCGCCCTTGCGGGCGAACTCGATGCGGCCGAGCTGGGTCAGACCGAGGTTGCCGCCCTCGCCGACGACCTTGACGCGCAGGTCCTCGCCGTTGACGCGGATGGCGTCGTTCGCCTTGTCGCCGACGTCCGCGTTGGACTCGGTGGACGCCTTGACGTACGTACCGATGCCGCCGTTCCACAGCAGGTCGACGGGTGAGTGCAGGATCGACTGCATCAGCTCGGCCGGGGTCATCTTGGTGACGCCCGCCTCGATGCCGAGGGCCGCGCGCATCTGCGCGTTGACCGGGATCGACTTCGCGGTGCGGGGGTGGATGCCGCCGCCCGCCGAGAGCAGCTCGGTGTCGTAGTCGGCCCAGGAGCTGCGGGGCAGCTCGAAGAGGCGGCGCCGCTCGGCGTACGAGACGGCCGCGTCCGGGGTGGGGTCGATGAAGATGTGGCGGTGGTCGAAGGCCGCGACGAGCCGGATGTGCTCGCTCAGCAGCATGCCGTTGCCGAAGACGTCGCCGGACATGTCGCCGACACCGACGACCGTGAAGTCCTCGGTCTGGGTGTCGTGGCCGAGCTCCCGGAAGTGCCGCTTGACGGACTCCCAGGCGCCACGGGCGGTGATGCCCATGCCCTTGTGGTCGTATCCGGCGGAGCCGCCGGAGGCGAAGGCGTCGCCGAGCCAGAAGCCGTAGGAGACGGCGACCTCGTTGGCGATGTCGGAGAAGGTCGCGGTGCCCTTGTCGGCGGCGACGACGAGGTAGGTGTCGTCCTCGTCGTGGCGGACGACGTCCGTGGGCGGGACGACCTCGCCGGCGACCAGGTTGTCGGTGATGTCGAGTAGCGCCGAGATGAAGGTCTTGTAGCTGGCGATGCCCTCGGCCATCCAGGCGTCCCGGTCCACGGAAGGGTCCGGGAGCTGCTTGGCGACGAAGCCGCCCTTGGCGCCGACGGGCACGATGACGGTGTTCTTCACCATCTGCGCCTTGACCAGGCCGAGGATCTCGGTACGGAAGTCCTCACGCCGGTCGGACCAGCGCAGCCCGCCTCGGGCGACCTTGCCGAAGCGCAGGTGGACGCCCTCCACGCGCGGGGAGTACACCCAGATCTCGTACGCCGGGCGGGGCGCGGGGAGGTCGGGGATGGCCTGCGGGTCGAACTTCATCGACACGTAGGCGTGCGGCCGGCCGTCGGCGGCGTTCTGGAAGAAGTTCGTCCGCAGGGTCGCCTTGATGACGGTGAGGAAGGAGCGCAGGATGCGGTCCTCGTCGAGGCTCGCGACCTGGTCGAGGGCGGCGTCCAGCTCTTCCAGGAGCGCGTCGGTCAGCTCGACACCGGCACGCTGCCGCTCGGGGGCCATCCGGGCCTCGAAGAGGGAGACGAGCAGCCGGGTGGTGTGGACGTTGTTACGGAGGGTGTCCTCCATGTAGTCCTGGCTGAACGTGGAACCGGCCTGGCGCAGGTACTTGGCGTAGGCGCGCAGCACCATGGCCTGCCGCCAGGTCAGCCCGGCGGAGAGCACCAGCGAGTTGAAGCCGTCGTTCTCGGCCTCGCCGGTCCAGGTGGCGGCGAACGCCTCCTGGAACCGCTCACGGGCGTCGTCGGAGAAGGACTGGCCGTTGGCGGTCGGCGCGGGCATCCGCAGACCGAAGTCGTAGACCCAGGCGTGCGTACGGTCGGAGCAGCGCAGCTCGTACGGGCGCTCGTCGATGACCTCGACGCCGAGCCGGTTGAGCACCGGGAGCACGGCGGAGAGGGAGATCTGGTCGCCGGACTTGTAGATCTTGAAGCGGCGCTCGCCGGGGGCGGAGCCGACCGGCTCGTACAGCGAGAGCGCGAACTCCTTGCCGGTCAGGGTCAGCTGCTCCAGGTGGCCCAGGTCGGCGACGGCGGCACGCGGCGAGTGGTCGGCCTTGTAGCCCTCGGGGAAGGCGTTGCCGTACTTGCGCAGCAGCTCGGCGGCGCGCTCCTCGCCGGTCTCGGCGTTGAGGGCCTCGGCGAAGCCGTCGGCCCAGGAGCGGGCGGCCTCGACGAGCCGGGCCTCGACGCGGTCCTTGTCGGCGTCGGTGAGCTGGCTCAGCTCGGTGCCGGGGGCGACGCGGACGACGAAGTGGAGCCGGGTGAGCACCGACTCGGTGCTCATGAGCGTGAAGTCGACGCTCGTACCGTCGAGCTCTTCCTTGAGGATGTCGGTGAGCCGCTCGCGGACCGTGGTGTTGAAGCGGTCGCGCGGCAGGTAGACGAGGGCCGAGTAGAAGCGGCCGTACTCCTCCTGGCGCAGGTAGAGCCGGAGCCGGCGGCGCTCCTGGAGGTACAGGACGCTGGTGACGATCTCGCGCAGCTCGTCGGGCGGGGTCTGGAAGAGCTCGTCGCGGGGGTACGTCTCCAGGATCTGGAGCAGGTCGCGGCCGTCGTGGCTGTTCGGCGAGAAACCGGCGCCGTCCAGGACCTCCTGGACCTTGCGGCTGATGACCGGGACGCGACGGACGGACTCGGTGTACGCGGCGGACGAGAACAGGCCCAGGAAGCGGCGCTCGCCGACGACGTTGCCGTCGGCGTCGAACTTCTTGACGCCGACGTAGTCGAGGTAGGAGGGCCGGTGCACGGTGGAGCGGCTGTTGGCCTTGGTGAGGATCAGCAGCTTGTGCTCGCGCGCCTTGGCGCGGGCGTCGGCGGGCAGCCGGCTGAAGGACGGCGAGACGGGGTGGGCGTGGTTCTCGTCCTCGCCGCTGTGGTGCGGGTCGGAGCGCAGGACGCCGAGTCCGGTGCCCGGGACGGCGGCCAGCGCGTCTCCGTCGACCAGCTCGTACTCGCGGTAGCCGAGGAAGGTGAAGTGGTCGGCGGCGAGCCAGCGCAGCAGCTCGCGGGCCTCGTCCACCTCGGTGGGGCGCAGGTCGTCGGCGGTGGGCTCGTTCGGGAGCTCGTCGGCGATGCGCAGCGCGGCCTCGCGCATCTTCTCCCAGTCCTCGACGGTCTCGCGGACGTCGGAGAGGACGCGGAGCAGGTCCGTGGTGATCTGCTTGAGGTCGGCGCGGTCGGTCTCGCGGTCGATCTCGACGTGGATCCAGGACTCGACGAGCGCGTCGTGGGGCAGGTCGCCCTTGGGCTCGGTGGTCAGGACCTCGATGAGCTTGCCGGTCAGGTCACGGCGGACGAGGACCTGCGGGTGGATGACGACGTGGATGCCGCGCCCCTGGCGCGACAGCTCGTTCGTCACGGAGTCGACGAGGAACGGCATGTCGTCGGTGACGACCTCGACGACGGAGTGGCTGCAGGTCCAGCCGTTCTCCTCGACCGTCGGGGTGTGCACGCGGACGTTCGCGGTGCCCTGCGGACGGTTCTCCGCGAGCCGGTAGTGCGAGAGCGCGCTGCCGAAGACGTCCACCGGGTCGCGGTACGTGAGGTCCTCGGGCGCGGTGTGCAGGTAGTAGCGCTGGAGGTAGTCGAGCACGGTGTCCCTGTCCGGGCGCTTCCCGTTCTCGGGTCCCGTCGGAAGTTGCCCCCCGACCGGACCGGTCTCAGCTACCCGGGCGGCCCGTGCGAGCAGCTCGGCCTTGGCTTCGTCCAGCTTGGTCTGCATGTCCTCTGGCTCCTGTCGCGCGCCGTTGCGTGACGTCGGTGGAAGAAAGGACACAACGCCACGACGCGGTGTTACCGGTCGGAGACGACGTTATGCCGCGATGGGAGATGTCCGAGCCGTTATCGGCCATTTCTGGCGCGGTGCTCAGGACGGGAGATTCAGCGAACGCCATGTCGGCCCGGCCGCGGAAGCGCTCCGGGCGATGGCCGGGGGCTTCGCTGCCCCCTCGGCGTATCGCGCTGATCACGGGAAAAGCCTATCGCTCCCGCCCCCCCGGTCGTCATGAGCCGTATGTGTACAAAAGCAGGGGTGGAAGTTTGACGAATTGGACAGCAGCGCAGTGTCCTGGGGCAGGGAACCGAGATCCGAGACCGGGGAGCCACCATGGCCAAGATCTTGATCGTGACCGGGGACGCGGCGGAGTCGCTGGAGGTGATGTATCCCTACCAGCGCCTCCTGGAGGAGGGGTACGAGGTCCACATCGCGGCCCCGGCCCGCAAAACGCTCCGCTTCGTCGTCCACGACTTCGAGCCGGGCTTCGACACGTACACGGAGAAGCCCGGCTACACCTGGCCCGCCGACCTGGCCTTCTCGGAGGTGGATCCGGGCGACTACGTGGCGGTGGTGATCCCGGGCGGCCGCGCCCCGGAGTACCTCCGCAACGACCCGGAGCTCCGCAAGATCCTGAAGTCCTTCTTCGACGCGGACAAGCCGGTGGCCCAGATCTGCCACGGCCCGCTCCTGACGGCGGCGATCGGCAGCCTGGAGGGCCGCCGGGTCACGTCGTACCCGGCCCTGGAACTGGACATGCAGGCGGCGGGCGCGACCTTCCAGGACACGGAGGCGGTGGTGGACGGCACCCTGGTCTCCTCCCGCGCCTGGCCGGACCACCCCACGTGGATGCGCGAATTCCTGAAGGTACTGAGGGCGACGGGCTGAAACGGTGGGCCGGGGCGGCCGAGACGGGTGACTGAAGCCGTCGGCGAGGGTGCGGAGCCGGCGGTACGCACGGGTGGAGCCTCCCCGCCCGCGGGCGGGAGGCCCGCGGGCTGAGGCGGCCGGGCGGAGGCGGCCGGGGCCACGCGGCCGGAGCCACCCCGGCGCACGCGGGTGGAACCGCCTTCGGCCCTCGTCCGCGTGCCCCCTCGCCCCGTTCGCTCAGCGGCGGACGTTCACCGTCACCCGCAGCCCGCCACCACCGGCGACGGCCACACCGACCGCACCGACCGCACCGACCGCACCGACACCCGGCCTCACCGAGACACGCGCGTCCCCTCCCCCGCTCGCGCCCCCTAGACCAGCTCCTCCGCCACGGCCACCGCGTCCGCGAGGGAGTCGACGACCGGCACTCCCACCGCCTCCAGAGACGCCCGGCTGTGCGACCCGCCGGTGTACAGCACCGCCCGCGCCCCCACGTACGCCGCCGCCCGGGCGTCGTCGGCGGCGTCCCCGATGACGACGATCCTCTCGGCGGGCACACCGCGCCCCAGCGCCTGCAGATGACGGACCATGTGCGTCGACTTCCCCTCCGTCGACGACCCGATCCGCCCGTCCACCCGCACGAACCGCTCCTCGATCCCGTGCCGGCGCACGAGCGGCACCAGCTCCGCGTGCGGCGCCAGCGAGAGCAGCGACTGCGTGAACCCCGACGCCTGCCGCGCGGCGAGCAGCTCCGCCGCCCCGACGGTCAACACGCACGCCTCGGCGCGCTGCCAGTAGTGCCGGTGGAACGCGCCGTCCATCAGGAGCCACTCGGCATCCGTGGGCAGCCGCCCCATCAGCCGCTCGTAGAACTTCGGCACCGGCACCGTGTACAGGTCCCGGTAGCGCGTGAGCGTGATCGGCTCGAGCCCCAGCTCGGCGAAGGCGGCGTTCGTCGCGCCGATGACTGCCTCGATGTCGTCGAGGAGTGTGCCGTTCCAATCCCAGACCAGGTGCTTCCCGTGCTTCCCCATGCGAAGACGGTACCGGCCCCCACCGACAGAGCCCAGGTCAGACGTCGTCAGACGTCATCAGGGGCCGTCAGCCGAGCAGCCCGGGAATCTCCTGCACCCCGAACCACAGCAGCTCGTGGTCCTCCGCCCCGTCCACCGTGAACTGCGCGTCGTCGTCGCCCTGGTCCGCCGCGCCCAGCGCGTCCGCCGCCGCCGAGACGTCCGCCTCGGCGTCGTCCGCGTCGGCGTGCACGGCAGCGGCCTTGGCCAGCGGTACGGCTCCGGCGATACGGACCTCGCCCAGCGAGCCGGCGTCCAGACCCCGGTCGGGGTCGACGACGGCCTCCTTGTCCGGCACGTCGACGGCGACGACGATCCGGCGCCGCGCGGCCGAGGGGTCCCCGGCGAGCAGTCGGAGCGAGGCGGAGGCGGCCCGGCTGAGCGCCGCGTACTCGAGCTCCTCGATGTCGTCGGAGACGTACCACTCGCGCAGCACGGGGGTGACGGCGTAGGCGGTCAGCGGACCGGGCCCGAGCTCGCCCGCCTTGTGCGCCTGTGCGAGACCGGGGAGGGTCAGTGGAACGTACACGCGCATGGCTGGCCGCTTTCGTAGTCGGAAACGCCCTCAGGATACGTGTGGAGTCCCCCTTCGGGGTCTCCAGGCCGCCGTCCCGTCGGTCCACCCGAGGGATCCCCTCGCCCCGTCCCGGCAGACCGGGAAGCCCCTGCCGTCACCCTGATAGGTGAATCTGCCGGACCCCCGCCCGGCGACCCTCGCCACCTTGCGAAGCCACGAAGCGCCCCCGTACAAGATCCCCAACAGAAGTTACTGCCCGGTAGACCGCTGGGCACAAGGGAACGGGGACGCTCATGGCCACCATCACGACACCGCACACGCCCACCCACCCGCACACGCCCCCGCCCCCATCCACGCCGTCCCCCACCCGCGCCACGCCCACCGCCCCCGCCACCGACACCACCCCCGCCGCCGCGAACCCCGCCACAAGGGCCGCCGCACCCCCGGCCCCGGACGCCGCCCCCGGAGCCACCACCCGCCCACGAACCCCCCGCCCCCGCTCGGCCCCACGTGGCCCCGCGGGCACCGGGCCGCGCGGCTCCGCCGGGACGCGCCCCGGCGGAGCCGCTCCCCGCGCCCGTACGGCCCCCCGCGTGCTCCCCACCCACACCCACTTCGCCGAACGTCTGCTGCTCGTGCTGAGCGGCCGGAGGCCCGTCCACTGGATGCTGGGCCAGACCGTGGGAGAGGCGTACGAGCAGCTCGTCCAGCTCGCCCCCACCACCCCCTTCGGGGGCCCCGGTATCCGCCCCGTACTCCGCGGCTGCCGCGCCCAGCCCACCACGGGCGGCGCCCTGGAGGCCTTTGCCAGCGTCGCCACGGGCCGGGGCGTACGCGCCATGGCCTTCCGCCTGGAACTCGGCCCGGACCGCCGCTGGCGCTGTGCCGCCGTGGAGCTGGACGGCCTCCACACGCGCGTGCCGACCCAGCCCACCCACGCATGACACGGGCCCCCCGACCCAGCACCCACGCTCGACACCGACACCGACGCCGACCCCGACTCCGGCCCGGCCCGGCCCGGCCCCACCCCGCGCACGACGAAGGGGCCGGCCACCACCCAGGTGACCGGCCCCTTCTCCCCGAGGGGAACCTCCGGGGTTACTTCTTGCGGCGACGCCCGCCCGTGCTCTTCTGGGCCTTGCGTCGCTCCGCCCGCGTCAGGCCGTCACCACCGGCGCCGGCGTCCTCGCTCACGAAGTCGCCCTCCACGACGCTTCCGTCGCCGTCCACCTTCGGCGCGGTGAAGTGGAGCCGGTCCGGACGCTGCGGGGCCTCCAGGCCCTTCGCGCGGATCTCCGGACGTCCGTTGCCCGCGGGCACGGCGTCCTGCTTGCTGAGGGACGGCGCCGCGTCCTGCACCGGGACCTCCTCGACCTGCTGCTCGACCTGGACCTCCAGGTTGAACAGGTAGCCGACGGACTCCTCCTTGATGCCCTCCATCATCGCGGTGAACATGTCGAAGCCCTCGCGCTGGTACTCGACCAGCGGGTCCTTCTGGGCCATCGCGCGCAGGCCGATGCCCTCCTGGAGGTAGTCCATCTCGTAGAGGTGCTCGCGCCACTTGCGGTCGAGCACGGAGAGGACCACACGGCGCTCCAGCTCGCGCATGATGTCCGAGCCGAGCGACTTCTCACGGGCCTCGTACTGCTCGTGGATGTCGTCCTTGACGGTCTCGCCGATGAACTCGGCCGTGATGCCCGCCCGGTCACCGGCCGCGTCCTCCAGCTCCTCCACGGTCGCCTTCACCGGGTAGAGCTGCTTGAACGCGTTCCAGAGCCGGTCGAGGTCCCACTCCTCCGCGAAGCCCTCGGCGGTCTCCTGGCGGATGTAGTCGTCGATCGTGTCGTCCATGAAGTGCTGGATCTGCTCGTGCAGGTCCTCGCCCTCCAGGACGCGGCGACGCTCGCCGTAGATGACCTCGCGCTGGCGGTTGAGGACCTCGTCGTACTTCAGGACGTTCTTACGCGTCTCGAAGTTCTGGGTCTCGACCTGGGACTGCGCGGAGGCGATCGCGCGCGTGACCATCTTGTTCTCGATCGGCACGTCGTCCGGCACGTTGGCCATGGCCATGACGCGCTCGACCATCTGCGCCTTGAAGAGCCGCATCAGGTCGTCGCCGAGGGAGAGGTAGAAGCGGGACTCGCCCGGGTCGCCCTGACGGCCGGAACGACCGCGCAGCTGGTTGTCGATACGGCGCGACTCGTGGCGCTCGGTGCCGAGCACGTACAGCCCGCCGAGCTCCTTGACCTCCTCGAACTCCGCCTTCACGGCCTTCTCGGCACGCTCCAGGGCGCCGGGGAGGGCCGCGGCCCACTCCTCGACGTGCTCGACCGGGTCCAGGCCCTGCTGGCGCAGCTCGGCCTCGGCGAGGTCGTCCGGGTTGCCGCCGAGCTTGATGTCGGTGCCTCGGCCGGCCATGTTCGTGGCGACGGTGACGGCGCCCTTGCGGCCCGCCTGGGCGACGATCGTGGCCTCACGGTCGTGCTGCTTGGCGTTGAGCACCTCGTGCTGGATGCCGCGCTTGGAGAGCTGCTGCGAGAGGTACTCGGACTTCTCGACCGACGTCGTACCGACGAGGATCGGCTGGCCCTTCTCGTGCTTCTCCGCGATGTCGTCGACGACGGCGGCGAACTTGGCGACCTCGGTCCGGTAGATCAGGTCCGACTGGTCCTTGCGGATCATCGGCCTGTTCGTCGGGATCGGGACGACGCCCAGCTTGTAGATCTGGTGGAACTCGGCGGCCTCGGTCATGGCCGTACCGGTCATGCCGGAGAGCTTGTCGTAGAGGCGGAAGAAGTTCTGCAGGGTGATCGTGGCGAGCGTCTGGTTCTCGTCCTTGATGTCCACCCCTTCCTTCGCCTCGATCGCCTGGTGCATGCCCTCGTTGTAGCGGCGGCCCGCGAGGATACGGCCGGTGTGCTCGTCGACGATCATGACCTCGCCGTCGATGACGACGTAGTCCTTGTCGTTCTTGAACAGTTCCTTCGCCTTGATGGCGTTGTTCAGGTAACCGACGAGGGGGGTGTTCACCGACTCGTAGAGGTTGTCGATGCCGAGCCAGTCCTCGACCTTGGCGACGCCGGACTCGTGGATGCCGACGGTCCGCTTCTTCTCGTCGACCTCGTAGTCGCCGGTCTCCTCGATGCCCTTCAGCGGGTTCCCCGCCTCGCCGCGGGTGAGCCGGGTGACCAGCTTGGCGAAGTCGCCGTACCACTTGGTGGCCTGGTCGGCCGGGCCGGAGATGATCAGCGGCGTACGGGCCTCGTCGACCAGGATCGAGTCGACCTCGTCGACACAGGCGAAGTTGTGGCCGCGCTGGACGAGCTCCTCCTTCGACCACGCCATGTTGTCGCGCAGGTAGTCGAAGCCGAACTCGTTGTTCGTGCCGTACGTGATGTCGCAGGCGTACTGCTCGCGGCGCTGGGCCGGGGTCATGTTGGCCAGGATGCAGCCGACCTCGAGGCCCAGGAACTTGTGGACGCGGCCCATCATCTCGGAGTCGCGCTCGGCCAGGTAGTCGTTCACCGTGATCAGGTGGACGCCCTTGCCGGACAGCGCGTTCAGATAGGCCGGGAGCGTACCGACGAGGGTCTTGCCCTCACCGGTCTTCATCTCGGCGACGTAGCCGAGGTGGAGGGCGGCGCCGCCCATCAGCTGCACGTCGTAGTGACGCTGGCCGAGGACGCGCTTGGCGGCCTCGCGGACGGTCGCGAACGCTTCGGGGAGCAGGTCGTCGAGGCTCTCGCCGTCGGCGTACCGCTGCTTGTACTCATCGGTGAGCGCCCGCAGGTCGGCGTCGGAGAGGTTGACGAAGTCCTCTTCGATGGAGTTGACCTGGTCCGCGATGCGGTGCAGTTTGCGCAGGATCTTGCCTTCGCCTGCACGCATGAGCTTGTTGAAGACGGACACTGAGGCTGGTCTCCTTGCCGGTCGGGCCTGGCACTGGGTCGTGTGATGGACTCGGGCGCGGGCACGGCAGGTGGTCCCCACCGCAACGGCCATCGTAAGCGAGACCGCCGCCGCGCCGGGAGGCCCGAAGGGCCGGAGCGTCACCGCTGCCCGGAATGAGAACGCACGAGACGCGCCGAAGGTGCCGCAGCACCCGAAAAGTGTTCGCTTCCGGACGCCGCCGGCAGGCGGCGATCCCGCACCCCGAGACGCGAAAAACGTTCGCCGCCGCCCTCTCGACTGACCAGAATTCCGTCATGGAGCCGACCACACTCACCACGGACCGCCTGAGCCTCGTCACCTTCGAGCCCGAGGACGTCGACGAGGTCCTCGCCCACTGCCAGGACCCCGACATCCAGCGCTGGACGACGGTGCCCTCGCCCTACGTGCGGCAGGACGCCGAGTTCTTCCTGAACCGCATCGTCCCGGACGGCTGGCGGGACGACACCGAGTACACCTTCGCCGTACGGCTACGGGAGGGCGGCCCGCTCCTCGCCGCGGTCGCGCTGCATCACCCGCGCTCGGGCAGCTGGGAGGTCGGCTTCTGGACGGCCAAGGAGCACCGGGGTCGCGGCTACATGACGGAGACCGTCCTCGCCCTCGCCCGCTGGGCCTTCACGGACCTGGCCTGCACGCGCCTGGAGTGGCGGGCCGAGGTCGGCAACGTGGGCTCGCTGGCCACGGCCGAGAAGGCCGGTTTCCGGATGGAAGGCGTACTGCGGGCGGCCCTGCCGAACAAGGGTGTGCTGCGGGACTCCTGGGTGGGCTCGCTGCTGCCTTCGGACCTGGGGCTGCCCGGCGCCCTCCCGTACCTGCCGGCTCCCCGCCCCACGCCCCCGACCGCCTGACAGCAGCGCGCGAGCAGCTCCCCGCGACGGCCTGGCCGCCCGCGAGCAGCTCCCGCCCGGTCCGCGAGTCCTGTGCAGACCGTGTGCGGGCGGCCCCTGCGCAGCCCCTCCACCGTCGTCTTCGCCGTCCGGCCCCTGAGTGTCGGTGGCGCCGTCTAGGGTGCGGATCATGACCACTGTGGAGCCGCCCGTCGCCGAACTGTCCGCGGACGAAGCCCGCCGGATCGCCCTGCGCGCCCAGGGGTTCCTGGGCGCGCCCGACCGCCGCGCGGGCGTGCGGGGCGTCCTGCGTCGGCTCGGCGCCGTCCAGTTGGACACGATCTCCGTCCTGGCCCGCTCGCACGAGCTCATCCCGTACGCCCGCCTGGGCGCCGTGGGCCGTACGACGGTCGAGGACGCGTACTGGACCGAGGGCCACGCCTTCGAGTACTGGTCGCACGCGGCCTGCGTCCTGCCCGTCGAGGAGTGGCCGCACTTCGCCTTCCGGCGCCGTGCCTACCGGTCGCGCCCGCAGTGGTCCCACGGCCTGGCGGACGGGGCGTACGACACGGTGATCAAGCAGCTGCGGGCGGAGGGCCCGCAGACCGCGACGGAGCTCGGCGGCGCGAAGAACAAGGGCGAGTGGTGGGACTGGTCCGAGTCGAAGATCGCCGTCGAGCGGGCGCTGATGTACGGCGAGGTGGTGTGCACGGAGCGGCGCGGCTGGAAGCGGGTCTACGACCTGGCCGAGCGGGCGATCCCGGACGCGCTGCTGCACGACGACCTGGACGACACCGAGTGCCTGCGGCGGCTGGTGCGGCAGGCGGGCGAGGCGCTCGGCGTGGGCACGCGCTCGGACATCGCCGACTACCACCGGCTGAGGAACGAGCAGTTCGACGCGGTCGTCGAGGCCGCGGGCCTGGTCCCGGTCACGGTGGCGGGCTGGTCCAAGCCGGCCTGGGCGGACCCGGCGGCGCTGGCGAGCGAGCCGCGCGGCCGGCACCGCACGACGCTGCTGTCGCCCTTCGACTCGCTGATCTGGGAGCGGGCGAGGACGGAGCGGATCTTCGGCTTCACGCACCGCCTGGAGGCGTACGTGCCGAAGCAGAAGCGCGTCCACGGTTACTTCGCGATGCCGCTGCTCGCGGGCGGGAAGCTGCTGGGCCGGGTCGACCCGGCGCGCGAGGGCCGCACGCTGGTCGCCCGGCAGGTGTCGCTGGCGTCCGCCAAGGCGGTCGTGCCGATGGCTCAGGCGCTGCGCGAGGCGGCCGGGTGGGTGGGCTGCGACGCGGTGCGCGTCGAGCGCGCGGACACCCCGTCCGTGGCCCAGGCCCTGACCGCCGCGCTCACCTGATCTCCAGGATCTTCTCCCGCATCGCGTAGACCACGGCCTCCATCCTGGAGTGCAGCTGAAGCTTCTCCAGGATGTTCCGGACGTGGTTCTTCACCGTGTTCTCGGAGATGAAGAGTTCCTTCGCGATGTCCCGGTTGTTCATTCCGGTCGCGACGAGCTTGAGGACTTCCAGCTCGCGGTCGGTCAGCCGGGGCGCGGGCACGAGACGGCGTTCGTCGGTCCGCTGGATCATCGACTTGAACTCGGTGAGGAGCTTGGACGCCATCGAGGGGCTGATCTGGGACTGCCCGTCGGCCACCGCGCGAATCGCGGTGGCGACCTCGTCCGTGGAGATCTCCTTCAGGAGATACCCGGTCGCGCCCGCCTTGATCGCGTCGTAGAGATCGGCCTCCTCGTCGCTGATCGTCAGCATGATGATCTTCGCACTGGGGGCCACCTCCTTGATGGAGGTACAGGCCTCGATGCCACCGCGTTTCGGCATCCGCACATCCATCAGCACGATGTCGGGCAGGAGATCCGCCGCCTTGTCGACCGCCTCGGCCCCGTCACCCGCCTCTCCGACGACCTGGATGTCCTCTTCCTGGGCGAGGACGATCTCCAGACCCCGGCGAAAGAGGGCGTGGTCGTCCACCACGAGGACCCGGATCGGCTCTTTGCGGGAGTTCCCGCTGTCCGAATCCGATCCCTCGGGGATGGCCGCGCCATCGGGCTCCCGCCCGCTGTGCACCGGCCCGAAGCTGTCCGCCATCGTTCCTCCCCCTGAAGGCCGTGGCCTGAATTCGTGTTCGGTCCTCCAACCGCTGCTCTTGGAGCACCGGTTGGCGTGCACGTCATGATTTCATGCCCGGACGGCAACGCGGCGATCCCGTGGCCGCACGGGGGTGCCCCTGGGGGCGCACGGGGCGCTCCAGGGGCACCGGGAGGATCAGTCGTGAGTGTGGGGTGAGGTGCCTGCGGGCTGCGGGTCAGCCGCCGAGGGCACCACCGGCGCCGCCGGCCTCGGCGAGCGGGTCGCTCTCCAGGTGGATGACACCGTAGTCGTACGCGTGTCGCCGGTAGACGACACTCGGCTGCTTCGTGTCGGAGTCGACGAAGAGATAGAAGTCGTGGCCGACCAGCTCCATCTCGTAGAGCGCCTGGTCGAGGGTCATCGGGGCAGCCCCGTGCGTCTTCTCGCGGACCACCAGGGGGCCTTCGCCCTGGACTTCGATGGAGCCCATCATCGTGGTGGGCACGTCGCCGGCCTCGTCGGCGATCAGCTCGCCGTTTCCGTTGAGCTGGGCGACACCCGGCACCACGTCGCCGACCTCGGCCGCCGACAGCCTGCCGCTGCCTCGGCGGGTGTACCTCTTGTCGTGCTGCTTGCGCAGTCGGGCCTCGAGCTTGCCGTGCGCGAGGTCGAGCGCTGCGTACGGGTCGCCCGCCGCCGCTTCGGCCCGGATCACCGGGCCTCGGGAATGGACGGTGATCTCCACGCGGTCGGACCGGTCGGCCTGCCGCGGGTTGTGCTCCTTGGACACCTCGACGTCGAGGCTGATCACCTTGCCGTCGAGCTTCTGGATCTTCTCCAGCTTCAGCTTCTCGGCCACGTGCTTGCGGAACCGCTCGGGCACCTCGGTCTTGCGGCCCTTGACGACGATGTCCACGCAGAACTCCGTTCCCGGATCGCTCAGCTCGGCTCCTGGGCCTCTGAGCTTCTCCCTTTGCACCAGACTCCGGTGAATACCGGAGACTCGGACTTGGCGACGTTCACCTCCTCCTCCCCAGTCGGCAAGATCCCCACCCCACCAACCTGAGGTTAATTCGCCCTGAACTCCTGTCCTGTCGGCGCACCTGTGCATTTGGCGAGGCGTAGCATTCGCCATTCCTCACAACCGAACATAGCTCGTTCGGTCGGGTGTCGGCACCCGCTGCAGCCACATACCTCCGTACGGGTGTTTTCACCTCTCACCACCTGCAACGATGCAAGTCGCCTGTCAGTTCCGGTTTATACGAACGACGACGGTGAACAGGCAACCACCGCAGCCGCCGGCTGTACGAATCCCCTTTCCACATCGCCTCCGCTCAATCCCGGAATGAACGACGGGTGTACGGCACTCAGTGCCCGGGCCGCCTCGGCCAGCGAGGCGCCCGTGGTCATCAGGTCGTCGACGAGGATCACCCGCCCGCGCTCCGTGAGCCGCGCGCCGCCGGCCACGACCTCCAGCGCCCCGGCCAGATTGGCGAACCGCCCAGAGGCGCCGAGCTCCGACTGGTCCGCGACGGGACGGCGCTGGCGCAGGAGCGGAATCACCCGTGCGGCCCTCCCCCGACGCCGCAGCCGCCCTGCCGCGGCCAGCGCGATGCGTCGGGTCGGATCGTGGCCACGCGCCCGCACCGAGCGCCGCGACGAGGGCACGGGTACGAGGAGAAGGGGGCCGCCCCCCGGGCCGTCACAGCGCCCGGCAGCGGCCTCCACGGCGTCCGCCAGAGCCGAGCCGAGCGGTCCGGCCAGCCAGAGCGCGCCGCGTTCCTTGTGGGCGAGCAGCACGGACCTGACGGCGTCGGCATAGGGCGCGGCGGCATGCACCAACGGCAGCCCGGCCGGCTCGGGCCGGGGCCTGACCCGGCGCGGCCCCGGACCCCTCAGCTCGTCCCGGCACGGCGGGCACAACTCCGTACGGGCCCTGCCGCAGCCTCCGCAGGCGACCGGCAGCACCAGCCCGGCGATCTCGCGCCACCACCCCCGCATGGCTCCACTGTCCTCCTGCCGGGCACCTCCGGCCACCCCTGTGGACAACGCCCGGGAGGCGGCGGGCTACCCCGGGTAGACCGGAGCCGTGCCCGCGATCTTGACGAGCCGCTGCCAGTTCGCGCCCGGCATCAGCCGCACCAGGCCGTCGTTGCCGGAGTCCGCGACCACCGGCGCCTTGTCGTCGTTGGGCGCGGCCACCGCCGTCACCCCGTTGAGGCCCGGCAGCACCGACGCCGTCGACGTCGCGCCGTCGGTCTGGATGTAGCGGACCTGCTGGACGCCACCGGACTCCTTGCCGACCACCACGAGCCGGCTCGGACCGGCCCAGGACACGGCCGTGACCGTCTCCATGCGCGGGGCGACGGGCTGGAGGTCGACGACCGACACGGTCGGCCGCGACGCGTCGCCCTCGCGCTCCACGCGCCCGATCTTCAGGGTCGTCCGGCCGTCCTTCTCCTTCAGGAGCAGGGCGATCCGCACGCCGTCCGCGGAGACCCGCAGCGACTCCACGCGCGCGCCGCCGGTCATCCAGGGCGCCCGCACCTCGACGGGCGTGCCCTCGCCGTCCGGCACCGTCCACAGCTTCGGCTCCACGGGGTTGCGGTCCGCGACCCACAGATCCCCACGACCGTCCCAGCTCGGCGCGGACAGCCGGTCCTCGGGCCGTGCCGCGGTGCTCGTCAGGAGCGCGGGGCGCAGCTCGTGGTCGGAGAGGATCGACGCCACGCGCAACTCACGCCCGTCCTTGCCGACCCCGGCCGCGCGGCTCTCGTCCCGGTCGATCGCGACCGACCGCAGCGGCGTCGCGCCCTTGCCGAACGGCCCGAGGGTCGCGTCCGCCTGCGCGTCCTCCTTGCCACCGATCGGCAGCGTCTTGAGCATGCCTTCCTCGTCGACGAAGAACGGGTTCTCCGCCCGGCCCGAGTCGCGCACCGGGGCGAACTCCTCGGCCTGCGCCTTCGACAGGACACACAGCCGACTGCCGTCGGAACCCCGCTGGAGCTCGACCTGTTCGACCCGTACGGACGTCAGATCGCCGAGCGTGAAGAGCAGCTGGGCCGCCATCTCCCGGCAGACCTCGCCGCCCACGCGGTCGGCCTTGGAGTTGAGCGGCACCTTCAGCGTGGACTGGTCGTCCGTCGCGAGCGTGGTGACGCCCTCCTTCAGCTGCGTACCGGAAGGGAAACGCGAATCGACGGCCGGTTTCAGCCAGTTCGTCGGCCCTTCCAGGAGCGACTTCACGGTCTGCGTCACCGGATCCATCTTGGTCACCGGGTCCTGCCGCTGCCGGATGTACACCGGGTCGGCGACGACCCAGTCCTCTCCGGACGCGAAGTAGTAGGTGTTGACGGAGCGGTAGTTCCGCTGGAAGTCGGCCTCACTGAGCACCAGTCCGGGCGGCAGGTGGTCGATGCGCCACTCCTTGCCCTTGCCGTCGACGGCCGGCTGCTGCACGACGTGGATGAAGTCCCGGTACTCGGTCGGCTTCCTCGGCTGGTAGGCGTGCCGGCCGTCCACGGTCGCGACCTGCCGGCCGCGGATCGGGTACGACCGCCCCTGGGTCTCCGGGTCGGGCAGCCGGTCGGCCTGCTCGCGGTCCGGCGCCGTGGTGAGCACGTTGATGCTCTGCTCCGGCTTCCAGTTCCGCGCGGCCTGCTTCGTCAGGTACTTCCGGGCCGTCGCGAACCCCGGGTCGTCACTGGTCATGGCCTCCAGGAAGCCGTCGACGATCTCGTCGGGCTCCGCGTTCTCGCGCGGCTGCACCGCGTAGACGCGTACCTGCGAGTCGCCCGGGTTGGACGCCTTGACCTGCCGTACGTCCCCACTGTCGGGCATCGTCGCGCACCCGGCCACCAGCAGCCCGCCGCAGGCGAGCACGAGGCTCGACCGCAGGGCGCGCGCCGAGGGACGGGCCGGAGCCCCGGCCGACGTACGGACGGAGGCCGCGGCCGACGAGCGCACGGCCGCGGCCGCTCCCCCGCCGACGCTGGCCGCCTTCCGTCCGCCTCGGAAGTCAGCGCCCACGTGTCCCGTCCTCCCCCTCGGCGTGCGTCGACGCCATCGCCTCACCGCTGTCGGCCTCCGCCGTCGCCCGTGCCACCACCCGTGCCCCGCTGCCCGGCAGGGCCGTCGGGTCCACCGTGGCGCGTGCCGCCGGCGGCACGCGCGGCGGACCGGGCAGGGCCGGCCGGTCGCCGTGCGGCTGCACCGGGACGGACACCTGGCGTGCCACGCCGTCCTCCCGCGTCTCCCCCCGGGCCTGCGCCCGGGCCCCGGGCAGGACCTGGGCCTGCTCCCGGTTGCGCCGCGAGTCCTCGGGCTCCAGTGGGATCGGCGACCCGCGCAGCGGCTCGTCCGCGGTGCGCGGCAGGGTGAGCCGGAACTGCGAACCGCCACCGGGCTCGCCCCATGCCTGCAGCCAGCCGCCGTGCAGCCGCGCGTCCTCCACGGCGATGGAGAGGCCCAGGCCCGTTCCGCCGGTGGTACGCGCGCGTGCCGGGTCGGCCCGCCAGAACCGGTTGAACACCCGGGTCGCCTCGCCCGGCTTGAGGCCCACTCCGTAGTCCCGTACGGCGACCGCGACGGCCCCGCCTGCGGCGGCCAGCTTGACGACGACGTCCCGGCCCTCACCGTGCTCGACCGCGTTCACCACCAGGTTGCGCAGCACCCGCTCGACCCGCCGGGCATCCGCCTCGGCGACGACCGGCTGCTCGTCGCCGACGACCACGATCCGCCCGCCCTTGCGCTCGGCGAGCGGCTCGGCGCCGCCGATCACCCGACGCACCACCTGCCGCAGATCTATCGGCTCGGCCTCCAGGGCCGCCGCGCCCGCGTCGAAGCGGCTGATCTCCAGCAGATCGGAGAGCAGCGACTCGAAGCGGTCGAGCTGGTCGCCGAGCAGCTCGGCGGAGCGCGCGGTGACGGGGTCGAAGTCGACGCGCGCCTCGTGGATGACGTCGGCCGCCATCCGTACCGTCGTCAGCGGGGTGCGCAGCTCGTGCGACACGTCCGAGACGAACCGCCGCTGCATCCGCGAGAGCTCCTCCAGCTGCTGGATCTTGAGCTGGAGGTTCTGCGCCATCTTGTTGAAGGCCTCGCCGAGCCGGGCAATGTCGTCCTCGCCGGTGACCTTCATCCGCTCCTGCAGTCGCCCGGCCGACAGCCGCTCGGCGACCCCTGCCGCCATCCGCACGGGTGTGACGATCTGCCGCACCACGAGCCAGGCGATGGCGCCGAGCAGGACGACCACGAACAGTCCCGCGGTCGCCAGCGTGCCCTTGACCAGGGTGAGGGAGTCCTCCTCCTGCGTCAGCGGGAAGAGGTAGTACAGCTCGTACTGGGTGCCCTCGGCGTCGTTGAGCCGCTTGCCGACCACGAGCCCCGACTCGGCACCCTTGCCGTTGGTGTAGTGGATCCGGGTGTACGTCTGGAAGGTGCCGGCGCCCTGGCCGACGGAGAGCCGCAGGCCCACGGGGATGCTCGTGGCGGGATCGACCTCGCCCGAGGCGCGGGCACCCCGGCTCGCGGGCCCGTCCGAGTCCTCCAGGGAGAGCGCGACCACGTTGTAGGCGCTCTGGCCACCGCTGGCGAGCTGCTCGACCAGCGTGGAACGCCAGGTGAGCGAGGACCCCGCGCGGCCGCCCTCCTGCCCGCCCGGGCCCGCCGACGTGGTCGCCGCCTTGTCCTGGGCGGCGGAGAATCCACCGGCGGCCTGGCTCTGGGCGGCCTTCTCCTTGGCGTCGAGGAGCCCGTTACGGACCTGGCCGATGACGACCAGGCCGAGCAGCAGCACCACGCCGAGCGACATCAGCAGGGTGCCCGCGACCACCCGCAGCTGAATGTTCCGCCGCCAGAGCCGTACGCCCGGCAGCAGCGGACGACGCACCCAGCGCGCGAGGAGCCGGAGCGCCGATCCACCCGGCGCCCCGTCCTGGAGCAGACGGCCGAATCGCGAGCCCCCCCGCCCCGGTCCGGCAGCCCGCCCCGACCGGACTCCTCGGTCCCCGGCCTTAGGAGCAGCACTGCCCTTACTCATGTCAGCTCGGCCCCGCCTTGTAACCGACGCCACGGACGGTCACCACGATCTCCGGCCGCTCCGGGTCCCTCTCGACCTTCGAGCGCAGCCGCTGGACGTGCACGTTCACCAGCCGGGTGTCGGCCGCGTGGCGGTAACCCCAGACCTGCTCCAGCAGGACCTCCCGGGTGAACACCTGCCACGGCTTGCGGGCCAGCGCGACGAGCAGGTCGAACTCGAGCGGCGTGAGCGCGATGGACTGCCCGTCCCGCTTCACCGAGTGCCCCGCCACGTCGATGACCAGATCGCCGATGGCGAGCTGCTCCGGCGCGGGCTCCTCCGACCTCCGCAGCCGCGCCCGGATCCGGGCGACGAGCTCCTTCGGCTTGAACGGCTTGACGATGTAGTCGTCCGCCCCGGACTCGAGCCCCACCACGACGTCGACGGTGTCGCTCTTGGCCGTCAGCATGACGATGGGCACGCCGGACTCGGCCCTGATGAGCCGGCACACCTCGATGCCGTCCCTTCCGGGCAGCATCAGGTCCAGCAGCACCAGGTCCGGCTTGGCCTCCCGGAATGCGGCGAGCGCCTTGTCGCCGTCCGCGACGAACGACGGCTCGAACCCTTCACCCCGCAGCACGATGCCGAGCATCTCGGCCAGTGCGGTGTCGTCGTCGACGACGAGAACGCGTCCCTTCATATCGACATCATCCCATTTCCGTATCAGTCTCAAGGCGGCTGGTGAGATACCTCACTGACCTGCGGTGACGTCCGCGGTTGCCCGCCGTTGACGGTCGGTGCCTGTGGGTGTCGATGTCAGACATGGATGTCACCCCCGTAGCCCCCGTCGGCCGTGCTGAACCGTACCCCGAGCCGCCTCACTCGGCCCACGGAACGACCCGGACCGGATCATCACCGCCCCTCCGGCCGCGGTCACCCCCCGCCGTCGACTCCGGTACGCGACCGGGAGAACGGCCCCACGCCCCCACCCGCCCGCCCGGGGCAGCGGCAACGAACGAAGAAGGTGGTAGCGGCCCCCGCCCACCGGCGGGCCCCTCGTGGCACGATGGCTCACGGCCCGCCGCCCCGACCGGGGAACGGCCACTGTGACCGTGCCGGCTCGCCGATCCGGCCCCGCGACCCTTCCTCGAGGTGGACCACCGTGAACGACACTCCGGGCTGGACCTCGCCCGGATCTGCTCCCTCCGACGGCCAGGACGGTTCCGGGGTTCCCCGGCCCGCGACGCCCGGTGACGCGAACGGCTCCGCTCCCCAGTGGTCCAAGGACCAGCCGCCCGCCGGACAGTGGTCCCCGCCGACCGCACCGGTCCCCGGTCAGGCCCCCGGACCCCACCGCGCCGGCCCGGGCTGGGGCGGCCCGCCGCCGCAGGGGAACTGGGGTAGGCCCCCGGCCGCCAAGCCGGGTGTGATCCCGCTCCGCCCGCTGGGCATGGGCGAGATCCTCGACGGCGCGGTGTCGACGATGCGCACCTACTGGCGCACCGTCCTCACGATCACGGTCACCGTCGCGGTGATCTCCCAGACCGCCGACGTCCTCGTCCAGCGCTTCCTCGCCCCGACGATCCCCGAGATCAGCTCGGACGCCACCCCGGACGAAGCTCTGGCCCAGCTCGGCGAGACCATGCGGGCGAGCCTCGTCGGCTCCATCCCGGCGATCCTCATCCTGGTGATGGCGACCCTGGTCAGCGCCGCGCTGCTCACCGTGGTGATCAGTCGCGCGATCCTCGGCCGCCCCGTCTCGCTCGGTGCCGCCTGGCAGGAGGCCCGCCCCCGGCTGCTGAAGCTGGCCGGGCTGACCCTGCTGCTGCCGTTGATGAGCGCGGGCATCATGCTCGTCGCCCTGCTGCCCGGGCTGCTCATCGGATCCGTGGCCGGCGGGCTGCTCGTCGGCCTCGGGGCGCTGGGCGGACTGGCCGTGGTCATCTGGCTGATGGTCCGCTTCAGCCTGGCCTCCCCCGCCCTGATGCTGGAGCGGCAGGGGATCATCCCCTCGCTGAAGCGCTCCGCCAAGCTTGTGCAGGGCGCCTGGTGGCGGATCTTCGGCATCACGGTGCTGACACAGCTGATCCTCTTCCTCGTCGCGATGATCATCGCGATCCCGTTCTCGGTCATCGGCATCGCCGTCGACGGGGAGGGCTTCGGCGGTCTGCTCTCCGGATCCACCCCCCAGTTCGGCTGGCCGTTCCTGATCATCACCGGCATCGGCGGCGTCGTCATCAACGCGATCTCGTACCCGATCTCGGCCGGCGTGACCGTCCTGCTCTACGTCGACCAGCGCATCCGCCGCGAGGCCCTGGACCTCGAACTCGCCCGAGCCGCCGGAGCCCCCGGCTACGGCCCCGCCCCCGGCGATCCGGCCGCCGGGAACTGACGGGGTGATCGCCACGGGGGGCACGATCACGACACGGCGGCCGGTCCTCGGCGCCGACGACGTACCGGTGGACGTTCCCCGCCTCCCCGCCCGGGAGGCGGCGGAGCGGGAACTGTCCAAACCGATGTACCACGAGAACGACCCCAACCTCCTCGAACGCGGCCTCGACCGCTTCTGGGAATGGGTCGGCGGCCTCTTCGACGCGGCTGCCGGTGCGACCCCGGGCGGGCTGCTCGGACTTGTCGTGATCGTCGTGGTCGTGATCGCCCTGGCCGGTGGGCTCTGGTGGCGCCTCGGCACACCCACCCGTACCCCCGCCACGGCGGACTCCCTCTTCGCGGACGGCCCCCGCACCGCGGACGACCACCGGGCCGCCGCCACCCGGCACGCCGCCGCGGGCCGCTGGAACCAGGCCGTCCAGGAGCGGATGCGGGCCATCGTCCGCTCCCTGGAGGAGCGCACCCTGCTCGACCCCCGACCGGGCCGGACCGCCGACGAGGCAGCCGCCGAAGCCGCCCGTGCGCTGCCCGCGCACACCGACGAACTCCGCGCGGCGGCCCGCTCCTTCGACGACGTCACATACGGCGGCCGCACAGCCGAAGCGAGCGCGTACCGCCGCATCGAGGACCTCGACACGGCCCTGGAGCGGACCAGGCCGACCCTCGGCACCACCACGGCGGGAGCGCCCGCATGAGCCGGCCGCGCACCAGCACCACCTCGACCTCGCTCGCTCCTCGCCAGATCTGGACCCGGGCCCGTGGAGTGCTCCTCGTCCTCGCCCTGATCCTCATCGGCGGCGTCGCCCTGGCGACCGTGCGCTCCGCCGACCACCACGGCCACCTCGACCCGCGCTCCGCCGACGCCAACGGCAGCCGAGCCGTCGCCGAGATCCTCAAGGCCCAGGGCGTCACCCTCCAGGTGGTCACCAGCCTCGACGAGGCCACCGCAGCCGCCGGAGCCGACACCACCCTCCTGGTCACCACGCCGGACCTGCTGACCGCCCGTCAACAGTCCACCTTGCACCGGACCATGACGACCTCCGGCGGCCGCACGATCCTCGTCGGCGCCGGAGCCTCCTCCCTCGGCACCCTCGCCCCCGGCGTCACCGCCGCCACCAGCGCATCGGTGAAGGTCCGCGAACCGGACTGCTCGCTCCCCGCCGCCGTCCGCGCCGGCAGCGTCGACATCGGCGGCGAGCGCTACCGCCCCGTCGCCGCCGACGCGACCGCCTGCTACCCCGCCGACGGGCAGTCCACCCTCGTCGTCCTCCCCGCCTCGCAAGGCGGCGACACGGTCCTCCTCGGCTCGCCCGACCTGCTCTTCAACGAACGTCTCGACCAGCAGGGCAACGCCTCGCTCGCCCTGCAACTCCTCGGCTCCCGCCCTCATCTCCTCTGGTACCTCCCTTCGCTCTCCGACGCATCCGCCACCGAGGGCACTCCCGAGGGCGAGACCCCCACCGGCACCACCGACAGCTTCTTCTCTCTCGTCCCCTCGGGCTGGCTGTGGGGCGCACTCCAACTCGCCCTCGCCGCCGTCCTCGCCGCCATCTGGCGAGCCCGACGCCTCGGCCCCCTGGTGACCGAGCCGCTCCCGGTCGCCATCCGCGCCTCCGAAGCCACCGAGGGCCGCGCCCGCCTCTACCGCAAGGGCAACGCACGCGACCGCGCCGCCGCCGTCCTGCGCACCGCGACCCGCACCCGCATCGCCCCGCTCCTCGGCCTCGCCACCCAGGACGCCCACGCCCCCGAGGCCCTGCTCCCCGCGCTCTCCTCCCGGCTCACCGCCACCGACGCGAACCCCAGCGACCTCCTCTTCGGCCCGGCGCCCACCGACGACGCCGCACTCATCCGCCTGGCAGAACAACTCGACGCCCTCGAACGAGAGGTACGCACCTCATGAGCGCCCCGACCCCCGAGACCGCTACGACCCCGGACAGCGCCCGCGCCTCCCTCGAGGCCCTGCGCACCGAGATCGCGAAGGCCGTGGTCGGCCAGGACCCCGCCGTCACCGGACTCGTCGTCGCCCTCCTCTGCCGGGGCCACGTCCTCCTCGAAGGAGTCCCCGGCGTCGCCAAGACGCTCCTGGTCCGCGCGCTCGCCGCCACGCTCGAACTCGACACCAAGCGCGTCCAGTTCACCCCCGACCTGATGCCCAGCGACATCACCGGCTCGCTGGTCTACGACGCCCGCACCGCCGAGTTCTCCTTCCAGCCGGGCCCGGTCTTCACCAACCTGCTGCTGGCCGACGAGATCAACCGCACTCCTCCCAAAACCCAGTCCTCCCTCCTTGAGGCCATGGAGGAGCGTCAGGTCACCGTCGACGGAACCCCCCGCCCACTCCCCGAACCGTTCCTCGTCGCCGCGACCCAGAACCCGGTCGAATACGAGGGCACCTATCCCCTCCCCGAGGCCCAACTCGACCGCTTCCTCCTGAAGCTGACGGTCCCGCTGCCCTCGCGCGAGGACGAGATCAACGTCCTGACCCGGCACGCGAACGGCTTCGACCCGCGCAACCTCAAGGCCGCCGGAGTCCGACCGGTCGCCGGCCCCGCCGAACTCCAGGCCGCCCGCGATGCCGTGGCGAAGACCTCGGTCTCCCCCGAGATCACCGGCTATGTCGTCGATATCTGTCGTGCCACGCGTGAATCCCCCTCGCTCACCCTCGGCGTCTCCCCCCGAGGTGCCACCGCCCTGCTCTCCACCGCCCGCGCCTGGGCCTGGCTCACCGGCCGGGACTACGTCACCCCGGACGATGTGAAAGCCCTCGCGCTCCCCACTCTCCGCCACCGCGTCCACCTGCGGCCCGAGGCCGAGATGGAGGGCGTCACCGCCGACTCCGTCATCACCTCGATCCTCGCCCACGTCCCCGTACCCCGCTGAGAACGGCGCCCCATGGCCCTCACCGGACGAACCGCCCTGCTCGCGGCCCTCGGATCCCTCCCCGTGGGCGTCCTCGCCCCCAGTTGGGCGGGGATGCTCGCGGTGAACGCGCCCCTCTCACTCGCAATTCTGTGCGACTACGCGATGGCCGCGCCAGTACGAACGCTCCAATTCACCCGAAGCGGTGACACAACAGTTCGACTGGGTGACGGCGCGGAGGTCCAGCTCACCGTCACCAACCCCTCCCGTCGCCGCCTCCGCGCCCAGCTCCGTGACGCCTGGCCGCCCAGCAGCTGGCTCCCCGGCAGCGATCAGACCGAATCACGTCAGAAGTTGACCGTGCCGGCCGGCGAGCGCCGACGCCTCACCACGTCCCTGCGCCCCACCCGCCGAGGCGACCGCCACGCCGCCCGCGTCACCGTCCGCTCGTACGGCCCCCTCGGCCTGGCCGCCCGCCAGGGCAACCACACCGTGCCGTGGACGCTCCGCGTCCTGCCCCCGTTCACCAGCCGCAAGCACCTGCCGTCCCGACTGGCCCGCCTGCGCGAGCTCGACGGCCGCACCAGCGTCCTCACCCGCGGTGAGGGCACGGAGTTCGACAGCCTCCGCGAGTACGTCCCGGGTGACGACACCCGCTCCATCGACTGGCGGGCCACCGCACGCCAGACCACGGTCGCCGTCCGCACCTGGCGCCCCGAGCGTGACCGCCACATCCTGATCGTCCTCGACACCGGCCGCACATCGGCGGGCCGCGTCGGAGACGTCCCCCGCCTCGACGCCGCGATGGACGCCGCGCTCCTCGTGACCGCCCTCGCCTCCCGCGCCGGCGACCGCGTCGATCTCCTTGCCTACGACCGCCGCCTCCGCGCCCAGGTCCAGGGCCGCTCCGCCGGCGACGTCCTGCCGGCCGTGGTCCACGCCCTCGCACCGCTCGAACCCGAGCTCGTGGAGACGGACGCCCGCGGCCTCGCCGCCACCGCCCTGGCCACGGCCCCCCGCCGCTCGCTCCTCGTCCTGCTGACCGGCCTCGACGCCGCCCCGATCGAGGAGGGTCTCCTCCCGGTTCTCCCTCAGCTCACACAGCGCCACACGGTGCTCGTGGCCTCGGTCGCGGACCCGCACACCGACCGCATGGCCGCCCACCGGGGCACGATCGAGGGCATCTACGAGGCAGCGGCCGCCACGCAGGCCCAGGCCCAGCGCCACCGTACGGCGGACCAGCTCCGCCGCCACGGCGTCACGGTCGTCGACGCCACCCCGGAAAACCTCGCCCCCGCCCTGGCAGACGCCTACCTCGCCCTCAAGGCAGCCGGCCGTCTCTGACCACCACGTGGGGCCCCGGAAAAGGGTCGTGAACGCAGAAAAGCCCCGCACCATAAGGTGCGGGGCTTTCCCACAATGATTGTTCGGCGGCGTCCTACTCTCCCACAGGGTCCCCCCTGCAGTACCATCGGCGCTGAAAGGCTTAGCTTCCGGGTTCGGAATGTAACCGGGCG
>NZ_JBIVDE010000007.1:0-456505 GCF_044746945.1 Streptomyces sp. NPDC090127
GCCCGGTTACATTCCGAACCCGGAAGCTAAGCCTTTCAGCGCCGATGGTACTGCAGGGGGGACCCTGTGGGAGAGTAGGACGCCGCCGAACAATCTTTCAGGACCCTTGGTCCCAGCGTTCATGCTGGGACCAAGGGTCCTTTTTGTTTTTCCTTGATTTTTTCGCAGCGCGTCGGGGTGCCGGCTGCGCGAGAATGACTGCAGCACCCGAAGACAGGAGTCACGTCGATGTCCACCAACTCTCCCGACGACCGTCCGGAGCGCGAGCCGCGTCGCAGGGACGGCGGCGAGCGGGGCGGCTTCCGTGGCCCGCGTCGTGACGACAACCGCGGTGGCGGCGGTGGCGGCTTCCGCCGTGACGACCGTCCGCGCGACGACCGCCGCGACGACCGTCCGTCGTTCCGTCGCGACGACCGTCCCCAGCGGGATGACCGTCCCCAGCGTGACGACCGTCCCCGTGATGACCGTCGCGACGACAACCGTGGTCGCGACAACCGCGGTGGCGACAGCCGCGGTGGTGACAACCGTGGTGGTTTCCGTCGGGACGACAACCGTGGTGGTGGCGGCTTCCGCGGTGGCGACAACCGCGGTGGCGGCGGTTTCCGTCGGGACGACAGCCGGGGTGGTGACAACCGCGGTGGCGGTTTCCGTCGGGACGACAACCGTGGCGGCGACAGCCGTGGCGGTGGCTTCCGTCGGGACGACAACCGTGGTGGCGGCGGCTTCCGTGGTGGAGACAACCGCGGTGGCGACAACCGCGGTGGTGGTTTCCGCCGTGACGACCGTCCGCGCGACGACCGTCCCTCCTTCCGCCGTGACGACCGTCCGCGCGATGACCGCCGTGACGACAACCGTGGTGGCGGCTTCCGCCGTGACGACCGTCCGCGCGACGACCGCCGCGACGAGCGTCCGTCGTTCCGTCGGGACGACCGTGACAATCGCGGTGGTGACAACCGTGGTGGTTTCCGTCGGGACGACAACCGTGGTGGTGGCGGCTTCCGTGGCGGCGACAACCGCGGTGGCGGCGGTGGCGGCTTCCGCCGTGACGACCGTCCGCGCGACGACCGCCGCGACGAGCGTCCGTCGTTCCGTCGCGACGAGCGCCCGCGTGATGACCGCCGCGACGAGCGTCCCCCCTTCCGCCGTGACGACCGTCCGCGCGACGACCGGGGTGGCGACAACCGTGGTGGCGGCTTCCGTCGCGACGACAACCGGGGTGGAGACAACCGCGGTGGTGGTTTCCGCCGTGACGACCGTCCCTCCTTCCGCCGTGACGACCGCCGTGACGAGCGTCCGTCGTTCCGGCGTGACGACCGTCCGCGTGACGACCGGCGTGACGACCGTCCGTCGTTCCGTCGGGACGACCGGCGCGACGACCGTCCCCGTGACGACCGGCGTGACGACAACCGGGGTGGCGGTGGCTTCCGTGGGCCCCGGCGTGACGACAACCGTGGCGGCGGCTTCCGTCGCGACGATCGTCCGCGCGACGACAGCCGGGGCGGGTACCGCGGGCGTGACGACCGTGACCGGCCCGACCGGGCGCCGATCAAGCGGCTGCCGATCCCGCCGGAGGTCACCGGCGAGGAGATCGACGACGATGTGCGCCAGGAGCTCATGAGCCTGCCCAAGGGGCTGGCCGAGGACGTCGCTCGTAACCTCGTGATGGTCGCCGACCTGATCGACGAGGACCCGGAGCAGGCGTACGCGTACTCGCGTATCGCGCTGCGGCTCGCGTCGCGTGTCGCCGCCGTGCGTGAGGCCGCCGGCTTCGCCGCGTACGCCACGCAGAAGTACTCCGAGGCGCTGGCCGAGTTCCGGGCCGCCCGGCGGATGACCGGTGGTGTCGAGCTGTGGCCCGTGATGGCCGACTGCGAACGTGGCCTGGGCCGGCCCGAGCGGGCGCTCGCCATGGCCGGTGAGCCCGAGGTGCAGAAGCTGGACAAGGCCGGGCAGGTCGAGATGCGGCTCGTCGCCGCCGGTGCCCGTCGCGACATGGAGCAGCTGGAAGCCGCCATCGTGACGCTCCAGAGCCCCGAGCTCGCGTCCAGCGCCGTTCACCCGTGGACCGCGCGTCTGCGGTACGCCTACGCCGACGCGCTCCTCGCGGCCGGTCGTGAGGCCGAGGCCCGTGAGTGGTTCGCCAAGGCGCTGGAGGCGGACAAGGACGGGGCCACGGACGCCTCCGACCGTCTCGCCGAGATGGACGGTGTCGAGTTCGTCGACGCCATCGACGAGGACGAGGACGAGGACGCCGACCGGGGTTCCGACGTCGTCGATGACGA
This sequence comes from Streptomyces sp. NPDC090127, assembly GCF_044746945.1. Taxonomy (NCBI): domain Bacteria; kingdom Bacillati; phylum Actinomycetota; class Actinomycetes; order Kitasatosporales; family Streptomycetaceae; genus Streptomyces; species Streptomyces sp. NPDC090127. The sequence goes on from NZ_JBIVDE010000007.1 coordinate 2,283, forward strand.
TGCCGATGCGGACGACGTCGACGTCGATGTCGCCGACGAGGCGGGACACGGCGACGAGGACCTCGACGAGCGGGACGACCGCGACTGATCGTGTGGCAAAGGGCGGCACCCCCTTCCGGGGGTGCCGCCCTTTTTCCATGCCCTCAGTCGATCGCCAGGCTTCTGAGCACCAGGCCCGTGGCCGGTTTCGGGCCGAAGGACGTCGACTTGCGGGGCATGGTGACGCCTTGTCGTGCCAGGTCCCGTACGACGTCCTCGCGTACCGGATGCATGAGCACCGCCGTACCGCCCCGGCGTTCCGCCTGGGCGACGGCCGCCTCGGTGTCGTGGATGTAGCTGATGTCGTCCGGGGCGTCCGGGATGCTCCAGAGGTGGTCGAGGAGCGTGGCGTGCAGCACCGTAGCGTCCAGGGTGCGCCAGGCCTGCGGGCGGTCCGTCGGGATCGTACGGGCCAGGAGGTCCGGGGCGGGCCGGTCCACCAGGTGGAAGGTGCCGTCGCCGGCGAGGAGGAAGGCGTTGCCTTCCGAGACGGCGGAGGCCAGGGACTCCATGGCTTCCGGGAGGCCCGCGTCGATCCTGCGGATCCGGAAGTCGTCGCCGAGGGCGGCGAGGGCGTCCGCGACCGGGAGGCGGTGGAGCAGGCGGTGGATGGCGCGGACGCGGAGGGGGTAGCGGGCCGTGTCGATGAGCAGGACGAGGCCGTAGTTCCAGGCGCCTGGACCGGCGTGCTCCTCGCGCAGGCGCAGGTACGTCGCCCAGCGGTGGTGGCCGTCGGCGATCAGCGCCTGGTGCTCCGCCAGGCCGGCGGAGACCGCGGCGAGTTCGGCGGGGTCCGTGACCGCCCAGAGGCGGTGGCTGAAGCCGTCCTCCGTGGTGGTGTCGAGCAGGGGCGTGCGCAGGACGGTGCGTTCGACGACGTCCGCCGCTCCGTTGCCGTTGCCCCGGTAGGTGAGGAGGAGCGGCTCGAAGTTGGCGGCGGTGGTCCGCATCAGGGCGGCGCGGTCCTCGACGACGTGCGGCATGACGTCCTCGTGGGGAAGCACGATGCCCTCGGCCGGGGTGGAGAGTTCCAGGGCGCCGATGACGCCGCGCTGGAGGATGTCGCCGCTGCTCTGTTCGTACACATAGAGGGCGGGCTCGGGGTCCGGCGCGAGGACGCCGTCCGCGAGCCAGCGGTCGAGGGTGGCGGCGGCCTTGCGGTGGCGGGTGCCCGGGCTGACGGCCTGCGGCAGGATCAGCCGGACGATGTTGTGGGGGTCGGCGGACTCCAGGTGGTGCAGTCCGTCGGGCCGGACGACGACGTCGTACGGGGGAGAGGTCACGGCGGCCAGGCTGCCGACCCGTTCGGGGACGTATCGAAGTCCCCGGAACGGGACCAGGTGCAGACCGTCGTTGGCCGCAGGACCGCTGGTGTTCATTGAGCAATCGTAAGTGTGCGGTGGCAATGAGCGATGATCGGGGGAGCGGGGACGGCCGACAGGTGAGGAGTGTGTGGTGGGCATGGGCGACGGAGGTCAGGGTGGCCGGGGCGGGTCTGCCGGAACCGGTGGGCGGCCCAGGAGGCTGCTCGGCGGGAGCGCGGCCGCGCTGAGCGAGGCGTACGACACGGCACTCCTCGATCTCGACGGTGTCGTGTACGCGGGTGGTGAGGCGATCGCGCACGCCGTCGACGCGCTGGCGGCGGCCCGGGACGGCGGGATGCACCTCGCGTACGTCACCAACAACGCGTTGCGGACGCCGGACGCGGTGGCCGCGCACCTGACCGAGCTGGGCGTGCCGGCGGAAGCCGGGGACGTCATCACCTCGGCGCAGGCGGTCGCGCGGCTCATCGCCGACGAGGTGCCCGCCGGTTCCCCGGTGTTGGTCATCGGCGGCGAGGGGCTTCGGGTGGCGCTGCGCGAGCGGGGTCTGGAACCGGTGGAGTCGGCGGACGTGACGGGACTTGCCGCGGTGGTCCAGGGGTACGGGGGGCCGGACATGCCGTGGTCGCGGTTTGCGGAGGCGGGTTACGCGGTGGCGCGCGGAGTGCCGTGGTACGCGTCGAACACGGACCTGACGATCCCGGGGGCGCGGGGGATCGGGCCGGGGAACGGGGCGGCGGTGGAGGTCGTACGGATCGCCACGGGCGGTGTCGTGGAGCCGAAGGTGGCGGGGAAGCCGCTGCCGCCGATGCATCGGGAGACGGTGCTGCGGACGGGCGCGGAGCGACCGTTGGTGGTCGGGGACCGGCTGGACACCGACATCGAGGGGGCGTTCAACGGGGGCGTCGACTCGCTGCTGGTGTTCACCGGGGTGACGGACGTGCCGCAGCTGCTGGCGGCGGTGCCGGAGCACCGGCCGACGTATGTGGCGGCGGACCTGCGGGGGCTGTTGACCGGACAGCCGGATGTGGTCGAGACGGAGGGGGCGTTCGTGTGTGGGGGGTGGCGGGCGTCGGTGAGCGGGGGCTCGCTCGTTCTGGAGGGGGAGGGTGACGCCGGCGGGGGTGCTGTCGGTGATGCCGCCGAGGGCGGGTTGGACGTGATGGACGGGGTGCGGGCGCTGTGCGGGGCGGCGTGGTCGGAGGCGGGGGCGGGGGCTTGCGGACTGGACGCGGGGAAGGCGTTGGAGCGGTTGGGGATGTGAGGCCCGCTGCCCGCGGGGGTGCTCCCGGGGGTGCTTCGGGGCGCTCGGGAGGGCCGTGGGACCCGTGAGTGCCGTGGTGCTCGGGAGGGCCGTGGGGCTGGGGGGAAGATAGGGTAGGTTAGCCTAACCTCGTGTTGGTTGAGAGTTCCTCCCGAGTGAGCGCGGAGGCTGCGGAGACCCCTCAGACGAAGGTGCGCAGGCGGTCCCTGCGGGCCCTCGGCCTGCTGGTGGGGCTCGTGGTGCTGCTGCTGGTCTGTGTTCTGAGCATCATGGTCGGTGCCAAGCCCGTGCCCCTCGGCGATGTGTGGCATGGGCTGTTCCAGAACAGCGGGACCGGGAACGACGTCATCGTCCACGACGTCCGGGTTCCCCGGACACTGCTCGGACTCCTGGTGGGAGTCGCCCTCGGCCTCTCCGGGGCCGTCATGCAGGGCCTCACCCGTAACCCGCTCGCCGAGCCCGGCCTGCTCGGGGTGAACGCCGGTGCCGCCGCGGCCGTCGTCTCCGCCATCGCGTTCCTCGGGATCACCGATGTCGACGCCTATGTCTGGTTCGCGTTCCTCGGTGCCGCCGTCGTCTCGGTCGTCGTGTACGTCCTCGGCGGCAGCCGGAGCGCCACCCCCGTACGCCTCGCGCTCGCCGGAACCGCCGCCACCGCCGCGCTCTACGGGTACGTCAACGCCGTCCAGCTGCTCAACTCCGCCGCCCTCGACCGGCTCCGCTTCTGGACCGTCGGCTCGCTCGCCTCCGCCGACATGGACACCGTGCGCCGCGTCGCGCCCTTCATCCTCGTCGGCGTCGTCCTCGCCCTGCTGATCTCCCGGCCGCTCAACGCCATGGAGATGGGCGACGACACCGCCCGCGCCCTCGGCGCGCACCTCAACCGCACCCGGGTCCTCGCGATGGTCGCCGTCACGCTGATGTGCGGCGCCGCGACCGCCGCCTGCGGGCCGATCGTGTTCCTCGGGCTGATGGTCCCGTACCTCGTACGCGCCGCCACCGGGCCCGACATGCGCTGGATCCTCCCGTACGCCGCCGTCCTCGCACCCGCCCTGCTCCTCGGCTCGGACGTGATCGGCCGGCTCGTGGCCCGTCCGGCCGAGCTCCAGGTCGGCATCGTCACCGCGCTCGTCGGCGGACCCGTCTTCATCCATCTCGTACGCCGCAAGAGGATGGCCCAGCTGTGACGTCCAAGGCCGCCCCCACCCGCGCGATACGGACCGGTGGCGGGTTCTCCGTACGGTACGAGCCGCGCGTCGCGTTCGCCGTGTCGGCGCTGCTCGTGCTCACCCTCGCCGCCGGTGTCGTCCTCATCGGCAGCGGAGACTTTCCCATCGCCCCCGGCGACGTCGTCGCCACCCTCCTCGGCGACGGCACACCCGTCCAGGAGTTCGCCGTGATGGACCTGCGGCTGCCGCGCGTCCTCGTCGCCGTCCTCGTCGGCGCCGCGCTCGGCGTCGGCGGTGCCGTCTTCCAGTCGATCTCCCGCAACCCGCTCGGCAGCCCCGACGTCATCGGCTTCGGCCAGGGCGCCACCGTCGGCGCGTTGGGCGTCATCGTCCTGTTCCAGGGCAGCGCCATGGCCGCCGCGGGCGGAGCCGTCGTCGGCGGCCTGATCACGGGCGCGGTGATCTACCTCCTCGCCTGGAAGCGCGGGATCCACGGCTATCGGCTCGTCCTCGTCGGCATCGGCGCGGCCGCGATGCTCACCGCCGTCATCCACTTCCTCATCACCAAGGCCAACCTCGTCGACGCCACCCGGGCCACGGTCTGGATGACCGGGTCGCTGGAGGGGCGCGACTGGGCCCAGTTCTGGCCCCTGTTCGCCGTCTGCTGCGTCCTGATCCCGCTGATCCTGGGCCACGGGCGGGCGCTGCGGATGCTGGAGATGGGCGACGACTCCGCGTACGCCCTCGGTGTGCGGGTCGAGCGGACCCGCATCGTGCTGATGACCTGCGCCGTCGTCCTCGTCGCCGTGGCCACCGCCGCCGCCGGGCCCATCGTCTTCGTCTCCCTGAGCGCCCCGCAGCTGGCCCGCCGGCTGACCCGCTCGCCCGGCCCCAACCTCGCCGCCTCCGCCCTCATGGGCTCCGCGCTGCTGCTCGTCGCCGACTGGACCGCGACCAACGCCTTCGGCGACCGGCAGCTGCCGGTCGGCGTCGTCACCGGTGTGCTCGGCGGCTGCTATCTGCTGTGGCTGCTCGTCACCGAACGCAAGGCGGGACGCATATGACGCACCCGGCGCGTCGTACGACCGATCCGCACGAGAAGAAACCCAGGAGCACCCCCATGGACCGTCAGGCCCAGCGGCTCAGCGCCGAGTCGGTCACCCTCGCCTACGACCAGCGGGTCATCGCCCGTGAGCTGACCGTCGCGATCCCCGACAACTCGTTCACGGTCATCGTCGGGCCCAACGCCTGCGGGAAGTCGACGCTCCTGCGCGCCCTCTCCCGGATGCTCAAGCCCTCCGAGGGCCGGGTGCTCCTCGACGGGCAGAGCATCCACACGATGCCGGCCAAGAAGGTCGCCCGGACCCTCGGCCTGCTGCCCCAGTCCTCCATCGCCCCCGACGGGATCACGGTCGCCGACCTGGTGGCCCGCGGCCGCTACCCCCACCAGGGGCTGCTGCGCCAGTGGTCGCCGGAGGACGAGCGGGTCGTCCAGGAAGCGATGGGGTCGACGGGCGTCGCCGAACTGGCGGAGCGGTACGTCGACGAGCTGTCCGGCGGCCAGCGCCAACGGGTGTGGATCGCGATGGCGCTCGCCCAGCAGACCCCGCTGCTGCTCCTCGACGAGCCCACGACCTTCCTCGACATCCAGCACCAGATCGATGTCCTCGACCTGTGCGCCGAGCTGCACGAGACCCAGGGGCGGACGCTCGTCGCCGTCCTGCACGACCTCAACCACGCGGCCCGGTACGCCACCCACCTGATCGCCTGCCGGGACGGTGAGGTCGTCGCGGAGGGCCCGCCGTCCGAGGTCGTCACGGCCGAGCTGGTCGAGCGGGTCTTCGGGGTCCGCTGCCAGGTCATCGAGGACCCGGAGACGGGAACGCCGCTGGTCGTGCCGGCCGGGCGCAAGGCGCGGGATCGGCGTGTGGCGCGGCCGGCGCTGCAGAAGTGAGGGTCGCTCAAGGAGTGGTGCGCAGGGTCGGGAGTGATCGCGGCTAGAGAAGTGAGGGTCGCTACAGGAGTGCGCGCAGTTTCAGCAGGTCGCGCAAGCCGGCCTCCAGCTTGACCCGGCCGGAGGCCCAGGCCTTCGCGAAGTTCAACTCGCCCGCCACCATCGCCACCAGGTCGTCGCCCGTCATCGCCAGGCGGATCTGCGCCTTGGCGGGCGGCGGGCCCGGCACGGTGTCCTGGACCCGGATCCGGCCGTCCGCGAGGCGGCCGGTGAACGTCGTGTCGAGGTCCGTGATGTGGCAGCTCAGGCTGCGGTCGAGCGCGGCGGCGCTCCGCACCTCGCCGTCGGCGCGCGAGAGATTGTCCGAAAGTCTGTCGAGTGCGCTGCGGCACTCCTCGATCGTGGCCATCGCCGTCGACGGTACCCCAGAGCTTCGCGATAGCGTCGGGCGCATGAGCGACATGACGGACGCAGCGGCGGGGGCGGGTCGGGAGGCGGAGCCGCAGGCGGGGCGGGACGCGGAGGCCGTACGGGAGGGGCGAGGGACGGGCGCGGAGGCTGTACCCGAGCGGGGGACGGGCGCGGAGGCCGTACGGGAGGGGAGCGCGGGCGCGGAGGCCGTACCGGAGCCTGGCGCGGAGGTCGGTTTCGAGGCTGTCGCGCCGGCGCCCCTCGGGGTCGAGCGCGCGCCCACCGGCCGGCTCGGTGTCGACGCCCTCCTGGAGCGGCTGGCCGACGCCGACCGCCTTTCGGCGGACGGACACCTCGAGGTGTACGAGGATGTACACCGTGGACTGCGCGACGAGCTGACCTCGCTCGACGCCGTCCACCCCGGACCGACACCCGTTCCCGGTGCCGGACCGACACCGCCGTACGACCTCAGGAGCTGAACCGAACGTGGCAGGAGTGGCACGCCGCCGTCTGGACGCCGAGCTGGTACGCCGCGAGCTCGCCCGCTCGCGCGAGCACGCCAGCCAGCTGATCGCGGCGGGGCGGGTGAGCGTCGGCAAGACGGTCGCGACCAAGCCCGCCACCCAGGTCGAGACGGCCGCGGCCATCGTCGTCGCCGCCGACGACAGCGACCCGTCCTACGTCTCGCGCGGCGGCCACAAACTGGCCGGTGCCTTCGCGGCCTTCGTCCCGCGTGGGCTGACCGTCGAGGGCCGCCGGGCGCTGGACGCCGGCGCGTCGACCGGCGGGTTCACCGACGTCCTGCTCCGGGCGGGAGCCGCGCAGGTCGTCGCCGTCGACGTCGGCTACGGGCAGCTCGCCTGGTCGCTGCAGAGCGACGACCGGGTCGTCGTCAAGGACCGGACGAACGTACGCGAGCTGACGCTCGACGCGATCGACGGTGTCCCCGTCGACCTCGTCGTCGGCGACCTCTCCTTCATCCCGCTCGGCCTCGTGCTCCCCGCGCTGGTGCGCTGCACCGCGCCCGACGCGGACCTCGTGCTCATGGTCAAGCCGCAGTTCGAGGTCGGCAAGGAACGGCTCGGTACCGGCGGCGTGGTGCGCAGCACCCAGCTGCGGGCCGATGCCGTGAAGAACGTGGCGCGCCGCGCGGGCGAACTCGGGCTCGGGGTCCTCGGCGTGACCGCCAGCCCGCTGCCCGGCCCCTCCGGCAACGTCGAGTACTTTCTGTGGCTGCGGGCAGGGGCGCCCGCGCTGGATCCGGCGGATGTCGACCGCGCCGTGGCGGAGGGACCTCGTTGAGCTCAACGACCGCACCACCTGGTAGCCGTACTGTCTTCCTGCTCGCGCACACCGGCCGGCCGGCCGCCGTGCGCAGCGCCGAACTCGTCGTCCTCGGGCTGCTGCGCAGCGGGATCGGCGTCCGCGTCCTGGAGGCGGAGGCGGCCGACCTGCCGCTTCCGCCGTCCGTGGAGACGGTCCCGGAGGCGTGCAGCGACGCCCTGGAGGGCTGCGAGCTGCTCGTCGTCCTCGGCGGCGACGGGACCCTGCTGCGCGGCTCGGAGTTCTCGCGGGCCTCCGGTGTCCCGATGCTCGGCGTCAACCTGGGACGCGTCGGCTTCCTCGCGGAGGCCGAGCGCGACGATCTGGACAAGGTCGTGGACCGGGTCGTGACGCGGGCGTACGAGGTCGAGGAGCGGATGACCCTCGACGTCGTCGTGTACGAGAACGGTGACGTCCTGCACCGGGACTGGGCGCTGAACGAGGCGGCCGTGCAGAAGGTCTCCCCGGAACGGATGCTGGAGGTCGTACTCGCGATCGACGGCCGGCCGGTCACCGGGTTCGGCTGCGACGGCGTGATCTGCGCGACCCCGACGGGTTCGACGGCGTACGCCTTCTCGGCCGGCGGGCCGGTGATCTGGCCCGAGGTCGAGGCGCTGCTCATGGTGCCGATCGGAGCGCACGCGCTGTTCGCCAAGCCGCTGGTGACGACGCCGGAGTCGGTGCTCGCGGTGGAGGTCGAGCCGCACACGCCGAACGGCGTGCTCTGGTGTGACGGCCGCCGGACGGTGGAACTCCCGGCGGGCGCACGGGTCGAGGTCCGGCGCGGTGCGGTGCCGGTACGGCTCGCCCGGCTGCACCACGCCTCCTTCACGGACCGGCTGGTGGCGAAGTTCGCGCTCCCGGTGTCGGGGTGGCGGGGCGCGCCGCACTGAGCGGGGCCGGGCCCGGGGGCGCCGTGTCGACGTGTGGGGCGCGCTGCTCCGGGTCGGGGGCGGCCCCACCCCCACGGGTGACAGCTGTCCGTCCGACCTGCGGATTCGCCCCGTTCGGGCAGGGGCCGTCGCACAGGTGGGGCCGGACCTCGTAAGGTCGTCCCCGTGTTGGAGGAGATGCGGATACGGTCGCTCGGGGTCATCGACGACGCGGTGGTCGAGCTGTCGCCCGGTTTCACCGCGGTGACGGGTGAGACCGGTGCGGGCAAGACGATGGTCGTGACCAGCCTGGGGCTGCTGCTCGGCGGGCGTGCCGACCCCGCCCTGGTGCGGATCGGCGCCGGTTCGGCCGTCGTCGAGGGGCGGATCACGCTGCCCGAGGGCTCGGCCGCCGCCGTGCGCGCCGAGGAGGCGGGCGCCGAGCTGGACGACGGCGCGCTGCTCGTCAGCCGGACGATCTCCGCCGAGGGCCGCTCTCGGGCCCATCTCGGCGGGCGTTCGGTGCCGGTCGGGCTGCTGGCCGAGCTCGCCGACGAGCTCGTCGCGGTCCATGGCCAGACCGACCAGCAGGGCCTGCTCAAGCCGGCCCGGCAGCGCGGCGCGCTCGACCGGTACGCGGGCGAGGCCGTCTCCGTACCGCTGGCCGCGTACGCGGACGCCTACCGGCGACTGCGGGCCGTGGTGGCCGAACTGGACGAGATCACCACCCGGGCCCGGGAGCGGGCCCAGGAGGCCGATCTGCTGCGCTTCGGGCTCGGCGAGATCGAGGCCGTCGAGCCGCTGGCCGGGGAGGACGTCGAGCTGGCGGCCGAGGCGGAGCGGCTCGGCCATGCCGAGGCCCTCGCCTCCGCGGCCGCGCTCGCCCACGCGGCGCTGGCGGGCCAGCCGGAGGACCCGGAGGCCGTCGACGCGACGACCCTGGTCGCGGGGGCCGGGCGCGCCCTGGAGGCCGTACGCGCGCACGATCCGGCGCTGGCCGCGCTCGCGGACCGGACGGGCGAGATCTCGATCCTGCTCGCCGACGTGGCCGGGGAGCTGGCCGGGTACGCCGACAACCTGGACGCGGACCCGCGGCGGCTCGCGGTCGTCGAGGAGCGGCGCGCGGCGCTGACCCAGCTCACCCGGAAGTACGGCGAGGACGTCGCCGCGGTGCTGACGTGGGCGCAGCAGAGCGCGGCCCGGCTCACCGAGCTGGAGGGCGACGACGAGCGGATCGGCGAACTGACCGCCGAGCGGGACGCGCTGCGGGCCGAGCTGTCCGTCCTCGCGCAGGCGCTCACCGACGCCCGTACGGAGGCTGCGGCCCGGTTCGCCGACGCCGTCACCGCCGAACTGGCCTCGCTCGCCATGCCGCACGCGCGCGTGTCGTTCGCGATCAGCCAGACCGAGGACCCGGACGGGGTCGAGGTGGGCGGTCGCGCCGTCGCGTACTCGCCGTCCGGTGCCGACGAGGTCGAACTGCTGCTAGCCCCCCACCCGGGCGCGCCGCCCCGGCCGATCGCGAAGGGCGCGTCCGGGGGTGAGCTGTCCCGCGTGATGCTGGCGGTCGAGGTCGTCTTCGCGGGGACGGACCCGGTGCCGACGTACCTCTTCGACGAGGTCGACGCGGGCGTCGGCGGCAAGGCGGCCGTGGAGATCGGTCGCCGCCTGGCGAAACTCGCCAAGACCGCTCAGGTCGTCGTGGTCACCCACCTTCCGCAGGTGGCGGCGTTCGCCGACCGGCAGCTGCTGGTGGAGAAGACCAACGACGGTTCCGTGACCCGGTCCGGTGTCACCGTCCTGGAGGGCGAGGACCGCGTCCGCGAACTGTCGCGGATGCTGGCGGGCCAGGAGGACTCGGAGACGGCCCGAGCACACGCGGAGGAACTGCTGGCGACGGCTCGGGCGGACGGCTGAGACTCTCCGGCCGAAGGGCGACGGGGCGGACGGTGCCGCGCACGAGGCCGGACGACGTTTGACGGTGGTCTGACGGCGGACTCCCGCGCGTCCGTTCGTCCCCGGCCCGCTCGCTCGCGACCGTAGCCCGTCTCCGGCCCCCCGCGTCAGAGCGTGGACAGCCGCGCCGCCGCCCCCGGCCGACCGGGACCGGACTCGCCCGCGGCCCGGCGGCGCGAGCGACGGTCGGCCGCTTTCTGCGCGCGGGGCCGCAGCTCCAGCTTCGGCGTCTGATCCTGCTCAAGCCGGTGCCTGTACGCAGAGTGACAGAGGGCACTGACAACGGCGCCGTAGGCTGACGGCGTGATACCGAAGCAGGGCAGGGCGGTCAGGGTGGCGGGGGCCTTCGGGCTCGCGGTGGGGACGACGCGGGTGGTCTACCGGGGGCTGCGGCGGTCCCGCTCAGCTCCTCGGCGACGGCCGCGTGCTGCCGGCGGCGTGCGCTGGGAGCGGACCAACCACGCCGGGCGGACGGTCGATCTGTACGCGGGGCCCGCGGTCGTGGTCGGTTCGGTCGTCGGCGCGGGCAGCGGCCCCGCGGCGCTCGCCGCGCTCGTGGCGGGGGCCTGCGGGGCGTACGACGACTGGAAGGGCGACCACCGGCGGGGGTTCCGGGCGCACCTCGGGGCGCTGCGCGGTGGCGAGGTGACCAGTGGGACCGTGAAGCTCGTCGGGATCGGTGCGGCCGGGCTGGTGGCGGGCGCGCTGCTCAAGGAGCGGCCCGTCGACAAGGTTCTCGCGGGCATCGTGATCGCCGGGACCGCGCACGTCGTCAACCTCGTGGACGTCGCGCCCGGCCGGGCCGCGTTGACGGTGCTCGGGATCGGAGCGCCCGGGCTGCTGCGCGGGTCGGTGGCGGCCGCTCCGATGGGCGCGGCGGCGGCCGTCCTCGCCGACGACCTCGGCGAGCGGACCATGCTCGGCGACACGGGCGCGCACGCGCTCGGCGCGGCCGTCGGCAGCGCGATCGCCGCCGGGAACGGGCGGTTCGGGCTAGTCGTCCACGCGGCCGTGCTTGTCGCGGCGGCGGTTCACGGCGAGCGACGCGACGGTGCCGGTCGGCCGGAGGCCGCGCGGAGGCCGGCGCCCGCGCGCTCACCCATGTGAGTGATAGCGGGCGGCGAGTTGAGGGCCCGGACACGGCCACGACGGGGCTTCGGTGCCGGAACGTGCGTACGGACTGGCATCCTTGGGCGCGTGACACAGCTCCGTACGGTCCAAGTGCTGGGCGGCGGCAGCGCGGGCAGTAGCGCTCACGTCCGATCACTTGCCTCGGGGCTCGTGGCGAGAGGTGTGCGGGTGACCGTGTGCGCCCCGGCCGAACTCGACCGCGCCTACGACTTCCTCGGTGCCGGCGCGCACTTCGTGCCCGTGCCGCGCCGCAACGACCCCGCGACGGTCGCGCAGCTCCGGAACGCGTGCGTCGGCGCCGACGTCGTGCACGCCCACGGGCTGCACGCCTCGGTGCGGGCGACCCTCGCGCTGTCGGGCGCCGCGGTGCGGGGGCCCGCCCTCGTGACGACCTGGCACACCCGCAACCACGTGGACGGAGCGCGCGGGGGGCTGTTGCGGCTGCTGGAACGGAGGACCGCGCGGGCGGCGGCCGTTGTCCTCGGGACCTCTTCGGAGCTGGTCGACCGGGCGCGGCGGCGCGGGGCGCGGGACGCGCGGCTCGCGCCGGTGACGGTGCCCGCGTCGAGGGCGCCGGTCTGCCTGCACGACGGCAAGGCACGGGCGGAACTGGGGGCGGTCGACCGGCCGTTGCTGATGGCGGTCGGGGCGCTCGTGCCGGAGCGGGGCTACGGACTGCTCCTCGACGCGGCGCGCGAGTGGCGGGACATGGACCCGCAGCCGCTGCTGGTGATCGCGGGGGAGGGGCGCGAACGGGCGGCGCTGCAGCGGCGTATCGAGGCCGAGGGGCTTGCCGTGCGGCTGATCGGCCGCCGGGACGACGTGGCGGAGTTGCTTGCGGCGGCGGACGTGGCGGTCCTGCCGTCGCGGTGGGAGGCGCGTGCCCTGCTGGCGCAGGAGGCCCTGCGGCTCGGTGTGCCGCTGGTCGCGACGGCGGTGGGTGGCGTGCCCGAACTGGTCGGTGACGCGGCCGAGTTGGTGCCGTGGGGCGACGCGCCCGCGCTCGCCGCGGCGGTGCGGGGGCTGCTGGAGGACACGGACCGGCGCATGGACCTGGCGGCGGCGGGCCGGGTACAGGCGCGGACGTGGCCGACGGAGGACGAGACCATCGCCCACGTGCTGAGCGTGTATGACGAGTTGGCGGGGCGGCGCTGAGCGGGTGCGGCGGGTTGGTGGGGCGGCGGCGTTGAGCGGGTGCGGCGGGGCGGCGGCGGGGCGGCGGCGCTGAGCGGGTGCGGCGGGGCGGCGGCGGGGCGGCGGCGCTGAGCGGGTGCGGCGGGGTGGTGGGGCGGCGGCGTTGAGCGGGTACGGCGGGGTGGCGGGCGGCGCTGAGCGGGTACGGCGGGCCGGCGGGCGGCGCTGAGCGGCCCCGGCCGGTTGGTGGGGCGGCGCCGAGTGGGGGCGGGGCCGTTCCACCCCACCCCCGCTGCCCAGCCGGCCGCCTGTCCCGTTCCCCTACGGCGTGTGGCGTCTCGCGCGGAGGGCCAAGGAGAGGGCCAGCACCGTTTGCGGGTCGTCCAGGTCCGTGCCCAGGAGTTCCGAGATCCTCGCCAGGCGGTTGTAGAGGGTCTGGCGGTTGAGGTGGAGTTCCCGGGCCGTCTCGGCCTTGCGGCCCGCGTGGGCCAGGTAGGTCTCCAGGGTGGGCAGCAGCGGCGGGCGGGACGTGCCGTCGTGGGTGCGGAGGGGGCCGATCGCCCGGTCCACGAAGGCCGCGAGGTCCGGGTGGTCGCGCAGGCGCCAGAGGAGCAGGTCGATGTCCAGGCGCCGCGCGTCGTACCAGGGGCGGTCCGAGAGGCCCTGAGCCGCCGTCGCCGTCTCGCCCGCGTGCCGCAGGGACGCCGCCGCCGCCGCCCAGCCGCCCGCCACGCCCACCACGACCACCGGCGGATGGCCGCCCCCGCGCTCCAGGCCCGCCCGTTCCACACCCGCCCGCAGCGCCGCCGCCACCCGGTCCGCCACCGCCGTACGCTCCGACTCCGAGCGCAGGCCCAGCAGCAGCGGCACCCGGCCCTCCACGGGCCGGACGCCCAGCAGGGCCGGGACGCCCACCGAGGACAGCTCCTCCAGGACCGCCCGCGCCAGCAGCGCCCAGTTGCCCGACGGGGACAGCTCCGAGGCCAGACGCATCACGACCGGGAGCAGCGGGCCGTCCCCCGGGCGGAAGCCCAGGACACGCGCCTGCGCCGGGGCGTCCTCCGGCGTGATGCGGCCCTCCGCCAGGTCCGTCAGGAAGTCGCCGCGGCCCCGCGCCGCCAGCTCCTCCTCCTGCCGCGCCTGCATCAGGACGACCGCCAGGAGGCCCGCCGCCCGTTCCGCCGCCATGCGGTGCACCTGGGACAGGGGACCGTCGACCGCGAGGAGGACCAGCCGCGCGCGGACCGCGCCCGTGCCCGGGCCTCCTCCCGGCACGTCCACCAGGACCGCGCCCGTCGGCGGGCCCGACTCGCGTGCCGCCCGCTGGCCCCGCAGGCCGTCCCACACCTGGAGCGGATCCGCCGGGCCCGACTCCGTACCCGCCGCGTACAGCAGTTGGCCGTCCGCCGTCTCCAGGAAGACCGGGTTCGCCGTGAAGTCCGCCAGGATGCGCAGCACCTGCGGCACCCCGCCGCCGCCCAGCAGTGCCTCCGTGCACTGCCGGTGCACCTCCTCGGCCTGCCGCAGCAGCGCGTAGTGGCCGTTGACGATCTCGGTGTGGACCTCCTCCGTGACCGCCACGAACGGCACTTCCCGGTGCAGCTGCACCAGCGGCAGGCCCGCCGCGCGCGCCGTCTCCACGATCGTCGCCGGCAGCCGGGAGAAGCGCGGGCCCAGCTCCACGACCAGCGCCGCGATGCCCCGGTCCGCGAGCCTGCGCACGAACGCGCGCTGCTCGGCCGGGCGCGTACCGAGGCCGAGGCCCGTCGTCAGCAGCAGCTCGCCGCCCTTGAGCAACGACGCGATGTTCGGGACCTCGCCGGCGTGCACCCAGCGCACGGTCCGGTTCAGCCGGTCCGCGCCCGCGACCACCTCCGGGAGGCCGCTGCGGAGTCCGGGCAGCTCCAGCGCCCGCTGCACGGTGGTCCCGCCCTGACTGTCCATGGAGCCGGACGCTACCGCCGTCGCTGTTTCGGCGACATCACCTGATGGTCACGGGAGTCGACAGTTCGTCCGAACCGTCGACAACTCGTCGCCCCGTTGGGCCAATTGCGCGACCGCATGTCGATTGTGGCGTACGTCACGCCGGAGGATCCTCTCCGGCCATGGCAGACAACCCCCTCCCCGCGGTGCAGCGCCTCAAGGCGAACTCGGTCGGCGTCGTCGGCGTCGTCTTCATGGCCGTCGCCACCGCCGCCCCGATCACCGCGATGACCGGCAACCTCCCCATCGCCGTCGGCTTCGGCAACGGCGTCGGTGCGCCCGCCGGATATCTCTTCGCGACCCTGGTCCTGACCGTCTTCTCGGTGGGCTACGTGGCCATGGCCAAGCGGATCACGGCCGCCGGCGCCTTCTACGGCTACATCTCGCACGGCCTCGGCCGGATCGCCGGAATGGCCTCGGGCATGCTCGCCGTCCTCGCGTACATCGTCTTCGAGGCCTCGATCGTCGGCGTCTTCGCCTACTTCACCAAGACCACGGTCGCCGATCAGCTCGGTGTGGACCTGCCGTGGATCGTGTACGCGGCGGCGATGCTCGCCGTGACCGCCGGCCTCGCCTACTTCGACATCAACCTCACCGCCAAGGCGCTCGGCGTGATGCTCATCGCCGAGATCGCGGTGCTCTTCGCCGTCGCCACCGCCGTCCTGGTCGCCGGCGGCGGCCCGGACGGCATCCCGGTCGAACCCATCAACCCGAAGAACGCCTTCACCGGCGCCTCCGCCGGTCTCGGCCTCTTCTTCGCCTTCTGGTCCTGGGTCGGCTTCGAGTCGACCGCGATGTACGGCGAGGAGTCCCGCGACCCCAAGCGCGTCATCCCCCGTGCCACCCTGATCTCCGTCGTCGGCGTCGGCCTCTTCTACATCTACGTCTCCTGGATGACGATCGCCGGCAACGGGCTCGGCGGGTCCGTGAAGCTGTCGTCGTCCGCGAACCCGCTCGACCTGTTCTTCGCCCCCACCCAGTCCTTCATCGGCGCCTGGGCCGTCGACGCCTTCCAGTGGCTGCTGCTCACCGGCTCCTTCGCCTGCGGCATGGCCTTCCACCAGTGCGCCTCCCGCTACCTCTACGCCATCGGCCGCGAGGGCTTCCTCCACCCGGCCCTCGGCCGCACGCACCCCAGGCACGGCTCGCCCTACATCGCCTCCTACGTGCAGAGCGCCATCGCGGTCGTGCTGGTCGGCGCCTTCTGGCTCACCGGCCAGGACCCGTACATCCACCTCTACACCCTGCTCGCGATCCTCGGCACCATGGCCATCCTGATCGTCCAGACCCTCTGTTCGTTCGCCGTCATCGGCTACTTCCGCAAGAACCACCCCGAGGACCGGCACTGGTTCAGGACCCTGACCGCGCCCCTGCTCGGTGGCGCGGGGATGACCGCCGTGGTCGTCCTGCTGATCATGAACATGGAGACCGCGGCGGGGCTCGCCGCCGACTCCCTCCTCTTCAAGGCGATTCCGTGGATCGTCGGAGCGGTCTTCCTCGGTGGCCTCGGCCTCGGCTGCTACCTCAAGGTCAGACGCCCCGAGCGTTACGAGATCATCGGCCGGATCGTCCTGGAGGACGCGACCGAGCGCGGTGCCGACGAACCGAGCGCCCCCGCCCCCACCGCCGTACCGCAGAGCTGACACCCTCACCCTCCAGGAGCGCCCCATGGCACGCACGCATCCGATGCACCTCCTGAACCGCCTCGCCGCCGAGCACGCCGACGCCCGTCGGCTCGGCGTCCCCGTCGACGAGCTGAGAGGGATGAGGTCCGACCCGGTCGGCCGCCGCTCCCTCCTGAAGTACGCCGCCGCGACCGGGATCGCCGTCTCCGCGGGCACCGCCGTCTCCCGGCCGGCCGTGGCGCGGGCCGTGACCCCCGCGCGGGTCGCGGTGATCGGCGCCGGGATCTCCGGCCTCACCGCCGCCCTCACCCTCCAGGACGCGGGAGTGAGCCCGACGCTCTACGAGGCGGAACCCTCGCGCGTGGGCGGCCGTATGTGGACCCAGCGGAACCACTGGGCGTACGGGCAGACCTCCGAGATCGGCGGGGAGCTCATCGACACCAGCCACAAGAAGATCCTGGAGCTCTGCCGCCGCTTCGACCTGCCCACCGAGGACTTCCTCGGCGGCGGACCCAACGGCGCGGAGGAAGTCCTCTGGTTCAACGGCGCGTACTACCCGCGCCACCAGGCCGACGAGGACTTCAACGCCGTCTACCATTCCCTGCGCCGCGACCTGTCTGAGGCGGGCGAGGTGCTCTGGAACCGGTCCACGCCCACGGGAACCGCCCTCGACAACATGTCGGTCCACGAGTGGATCGAGTCGAGGGTCCCCGGCGGCCACTCCTCACCGCTCGGCCGCTTCATCGACGTCGCGTACAACGTCGAGTACGGCGCCGACACCACCGAGCAGTCCTCGCTCGCCCTCGTCCTGCTCATGGGCTACCAGACCAATCCGGGCAACTTCAACATCTGGGGCCTGTCCAACGAGCGGTACCACATCACCGGCGGCAACGACCGGCTCCCGAACGCCATCGCGGGCGCTCTCGCCCCCGGCACCCTGCGCCGGGGCTGGTCCCTGACCGCCGTACGGGCCAACGCGGACGGCACCCAGACCCTGACCTTCACCGAGGCCGGCGCCACCCGCACCGTCGTCGCCGACCACACGATCCTCACCGTCCCGCTGCCCGTCCTCCAGCGACTGGACCTCACCCAGGCCGGCTTCGACCCCCTGATGAGGAACCTGCTGCGGGACGCCCGGATGGGGCACTGCACCAAGCTCAACATGCAGTTCGGCACCCGCCCGTGGCGCGGCACCGGCGCCTGGCCCGGGATCTCCGCCGGTGACTGCTTCACCGACAGCGAGGTCCAGCAGACCTGGGACACCACCAAGGTCCAGGGCGGCACGGGAGGCATCCTCATCCAGTACAACGGCGGCAGCCTCGCGAAGGCCCTCACGCCCGCGGGACCGTTCTCCACCGAGTCCGACCCCTACGTACGGAGCCTGGTGACCCGGTACCTGGGCGGTATCGACGCCTTCTTCCCGGGCACCTCCCGGGCGTACACCGGCCGAGCCCAGCTCTCCGCCT
The DNA here is from genome assembly GCF_044746945.1 of Streptomyces sp. NPDC090127. NCBI lineage: Bacteria > Bacillati > Actinomycetota > Actinomycetes > Kitasatosporales > Streptomycetaceae > Streptomyces > Streptomyces sp. NPDC090127. Next base: position 19,932 of record NZ_JBIVDE010000007.1, read on the forward strand.
GGCACCGCAACCCGAACGCGCTCGGTGCCTACTCCTGCTGGCCGGTCGGCTACCTGCACCGCTACGCCGGGTACGAGGGCACCCCGCAGGGCAACGTCCACATCGGCGGCGAGCACTGCAGCTACGACTTCCAGGGCTTCATGGAGGGCGGCGCCACCGAGGGGGAGCGGGCCGCGCGGGAGGTGATCGCCGCTCTGAGGTGAGTCGGCCGAGGTGAGCCGGTCGGCCGGGGCGGCGGGGCGAGTCAGCCGGCCGGGACGATGTTGTGGTTGAAGCGGAAGACGTTGTCCGGGTCGTACGTGGCCTTCACGGCGGCGAGCCTGCGGAGGTTCTCCGCGCCGAAGCCCGCGACCACCCGGCCCTCGCCCTCGGCGCCGATGAAGTTGAGGTACACCGCCCCCGTCGACCACGGCCGCATGTCGGCCCGTACGTCCCGGACCCACTGTCTCGCCCGCTCGTCGTCCGCCGGATCCACCCAGGTCGCGAACGGGTGGACGGCCCAGGGCGCCGAGCGCCACGGGATCGGGTGGTCGGCGGGGCCGGCCGCCACCGCGCCACCCATCATGAAGAGCACGTGCTGGGTGGCCGTGGGCAGCGGGATCCGGGCGGCGCGTGCGCAGAAGGCGTCCACCGCCTCGTCCGGGAGGCCGTTCAGATACTCCGCCGACCAGTAGTTCCGCAGGCCCGGCGGGTCGTCGATCATGCACTGGAGGTCCGCGTACGCGATGTTCGAGACCATCTCGATCGCGGGCCCCAGAGCGATCAGCGGAGCCGCGAGCTCCCGGACCTCGTCGACCGGGCCCGCGCAGGTGAGCATCGTGCCGCAGAGCAGCCGGCCGACGAGGCGCTCGGGGACGAACGGCTCGGGCGGCGCGGGGAGGTAGATGATCCCGCCGCCCACCTCGTCCGGCGCGCCCGCCGCGAGGTCGCGGAAGGTGCGGATCACCTCCGGCGCGGACTCCGGCAGGAAGAACAGCATCGCGAAGCTCATCTCGGGCAGCTCGTGCAGTCGCAAGGTGAGCGAGGTCGCCACCCCGAAGTTCCCGCCGCCGCCGTGCAGCGCCCAGAACAGCTCGGGACGCGTCTCGGCGTCCGTGTGCACGTGCTTGCCCTCAGCGGTGATCAGCTCCGCGGCGAGCAGGTTGTCGCTGGCGAGGCCGAACTTCCGCTCGAGCCAGCCCGATCCGCCGCCCAGGGTGAAGCCGCCCACGCCCGTCGTGGAGACCCGGCCGCCGGTGGTGGCCAGCCGGAAGGGCTGGGTCGCGCGGTCGAGGTGGCCCATCGTCGCGCCGCCCTCGACCCGGGCCGTCAGGTTCTCGGGGTCGGCGACGACCGCGTGCATCCGGCGCAGGTCGACGACGAGACCGCCGTCGACGAGGCACGAGCCGGCGACGCTGTGCCCGCCGCCGCGCACCGCGACGGGCAGCTCGGTCTCCCGGCCGAAGACGACCGCGTTGCCCACGTCCTCAGCGGTCGCGCACTGGGCGATGACGGCGGGACGTCGGTCGATCATGCCGTTGTGGATCTTCCGGGCGTCGTCGTAGCCCGGATCGCCGGGCACGCACACCTCGCCGGCCAGGTCCTCACGCAGTCCGGCCAGCGCCGCCGGCGGAACGCCGATCTGGGGAGCCATGGGTGAGCCCCCCTTCCTGAAGGGGGGACGGGGCCCTCTCAGCCTATTCCGGCGTGCCGGAACACGCGCCTCGTACGGTGCCCCTCAGCCGCCGTACGCCCCGCTCGCCGTCAGGCGCAGGGCCGTGTCGATCAGCGGGACGTGGCTGAACGCCTGCGGGAAGTTCCCCACCTGGCGCTGGAGCCGCGAGTCCCACTCCTCGGCGAGGAGCCCCAGGTCGTTACGGAGCGCCAGCAGGCGTTCGAAGAGCTTGCGGGCCTCGTCGACCCGGCCGATCATCGCCAGGTCGTCGGCGAGCCAGAACGAGCACGCCAGGAACGCGCCCTCGTCGCCCTCCAGACCGTCCACGCCCGCGTCCTCGCCCGCCGTCGGGTAGCGCAGGACGAAACCGTCCGCGGTGGACAGCTCGCGCTGGATCGCCTCGATCGTGCCGATCACGCGCTTGTCGTCCGGCGGCAGGAAGCCCATCTGCGGGATGAGCAGCAGCGAGGCGTCCAGCTCCTTGGAGCCGTACGACTGGGTGAAGGTGTTCCGCTCCTTGTCGTAGCCCTTCTCGCAGACGTCCCGGTGGATCTCGTCGCGCAGCTCGCGCCAGCGCTCCAGCGGGCCGTCGGCGTCCCCGGACTCGATGAGCTTGATCGTGCGGTCGACCGCCACCCACGCCATGACCTTCGAGTGCACGAAGTGCCGGCGCGGCCCGCGGACCTCCCAGATGCCCTCGTCGGGCTCGTTCCAGTGGGTCTCCAGGTAGCGGATCAGCTTGAGCTGGAGCAGGGAGGCGTAGTCGTTGCGGGACAGGCCCGTCATGTGCGCCAGGTGCAGCGCCTCGGTGACCTCGCCGTAGACGTCCAGCTGGAGCTGGTTGGCCGCGCCGTTGCCGACCCGGACCGGGCCGGAGTTCTCGTAGCCCGGCAGCCAGTCCAGCTCCGCCTCGCCGAGCTCCCGCTCGCCCGCGATCCCGTACATGATCTGGAGGTTCTCCGGGTCGCCCGCGACGGCGCGGAGCAGCCAGTCCCGCCAGGCGCGGGCCTCCTCGCGGTAGCCGGTGCGCAGCATCGACGACAGGGTGATCGCCGCGTCGCGCAGCCAGGTGTAGCGGTAGTCCCAGTTCCGTACGCCGCCGATCTCCTCCGGCAGGGAGGTGGTCGGCGCCGCGACGATGCCGCCGGTCGGCGCGTACGTCAGCGCCTTCAGCGTGATCAGGGAGCGGACCACGGCCTCCCGGTACGGGCCGTGGTACGTGCAGTGCTCCACCCAGTCGCGCCAGAAGTCCTCGGTCGCCTCCAGCGAACCCTCCGGGTCCGGCAGGGCGGGCGCCTCCTTGTGCGAGGGCTGCCAGCTGATGGTGAAGGTGACCCGGTCGCCCGGCGTGACGGTGAAGTCCGAGTACGTCGTGAGGTCCTTGCCGTGCGTCTCGGCGTCCATGTCCAGCCACACCGAGTCGGGGCCCGCGACGGCGACCGTGCGGTCGCCGACCTTGTGGACCCACGGCACCACGCGTCCGTAGCTGAACCGCATCCGCAGCGCGGAGTGCATCGGCACCCGGCCCGAGACGCCCTCCACGATCCGGATGAGTTGGGGCGCCCCGTCGCGCGGTGGCATGAAATCGGTCACCCGGACCGTGCCGCGCGGGGTGTCCCACTCGGACTCCAGGATGAGCGAGTCGCCCCGGTAGCGGCGGCGGTCCGCGGGCGCCGGGGGAGCGCCGTTGGGGCCGGCAGGACCGACCCGCCAGAATCCGTGTTCCTCGGTCCCGAGGAGTCCCGCGAAGACGGCGTGCGAATCGAAGCGGGGCAGGCAGAGCCAGTCGACACTGCCGTCCCGGCAGACCAGGGCGGCGGTCTGCATGTCTCCGATGAGTGCGTAATCCTCGATGCGCCCGGCCACGTGCTCTCTCCAGATCGAACGGCCACGTCCACCCCGAGGGGGTGGTTACTACAGGTCAACGGTCAACGGATGTTGACGATCGGCGGCGAGTGTCCGAGCAGGATACGACGCGTTCCGACACGCTCTCGTAACGCCGTTGCGCTGATCGGGTGAGCATCCCTTGACATGCCGCTCGTCACCCGGCCCAGACGCCGCTCCTCCCCGGCCTGACGCCGATCATGCCCCGGCGTCCACGCTGATCATGCCTCGGCTTCCACGCCGATCCCGCCCGGCGCAGCGGGAGCTCCTGTCCCGCTTCACACCGATCATGCCCCGGCTGTCGACGGCGCTGCTGTCCGCCTTCACACCGATCATGCCCCGGCTGTCGACGGCGGCGCTGTCCCGCCTCCACGCCGATCACGCTCCGGTGGCCGTCGACGCCGCTGTCCCGGCGCGGTCGGCGCGCCCGGAGGGCGCGTAGCCGTCCGTGCGCGCCCGACTGCCCCGTGTGGCCGGAAGCGGTCTCCCGATGTCGCTGATACCCTGGTACCCCGTGGACCGGTGGGAAACGGCGACAGCCGAGGACCCCGCAACCGCAGCGACGGCACCCCCCGATTCTTCCGGAGGGCACGCCGGAACGCACCTTCAGAACGCGACCACGGGAGCCCCCTCTTGGCGATGCCGCCCAAAACCACGACGACCAAGCACATCTTCGTCACCGGGGGTGTCGCCTCCTCCCTCGGGAAGGGCCTGACCGCCTCCAGCCTGGGTGCGCTCCTCAAGGCGCGGGGCCTGCGGGTCACGATGCAGAAGCTCGACCCGTACCTGAACGTCGACCCCGGCACGATGAACCCCTTCCAGCACGGCGAGGTGTTCGTCACCAACGACGGCGCCGAGACCGACCTGGACATCGGTCACTACGAGCGCTTCCTCGACGTCGACCTCGACGGCTCGGCCAACGTCACCACCGGCCAGGTCTACTCGCAGGTCATCGCCAAGGAGCGGCGCGGCGAGTACCTCGGCGACACCGTCCAGGTCATCCCGCACATCACCAACGAGATCAAGTCCCGGATCCGCCGCATGGCGACCGACGACGTCGACGTGGTCATCACCGAGGTCGGCGGCACGGTCGGCGACATCGAGTCGCTCCCCTTCCTGGAGACCGTCCGTCAGGTCCGCCACGAGGTCGGCCGCGACAACGTCTTCGTCGTGCACATCTCGCTGCTGCCCTACATCGGCCCGTCCGGCGAGCTGAAGACCAAGCCGACCCAGCACTCCGTCGCCGCCCTGCGGAACATCGGTATCCAGCCGGACGCCATCGTGCTGCGCGCCGACCGCGAGGTCCCCACCGCCATCAAGCGCAAGATCTCGCTGATGTGCGACGTGGACGAGGCCGCCGTCGTCGCCGCCATCGACGCCAAGTCGATCTACGACATCCCCAAGGTGCTGCACACCGAGGGCCTTGACGCGTATGTCGTGCGCAAGCTCGACCTGCCCTTCCGTGACGTGGACTGGACCACCTGGGACGACCTGCTCGACCGCGTCCACAACCCGGAGCACGAGGTCACCGTCGCGCTCGTCGGCAAGTACATCGACCTGCCCGACGCGTACCTCTCGATCACCGAGGCCATGCGGGCCGGTGGCTTCGCCAACAAGGCGCGGGTCAAGGTCAAGTGGGTCACCTCCGACGACTGCAAGACCGCGGCCGGCGCGGCGAAGCAGCTCGGTGACGTCGACGCGATCCTGATCCCCGGTGGCTTCGGCGACCGCGGTGTCAACGGCAAGATCGGCGCCATCCAGTACGCCCGTGAGAACAAGGTGCCGCTGCTCGGCATCTGCCTGGGCCTGCAGTGCATCGTGATCGAGGCCGCCCGGAACCTGGCCGACATCCCGGACGCCAACTCCACCGAGTTCGACGCCGCGACCGCCCACCCGGTCATCTCGACCATGGAGGAGCAGCTCGCGTACGTCGAGGGCGCCGGCGACCTCGGCGGAACGATGCGCCTGGGCCTGTACCCGGCGAAGCTCGCCGAGGGCTCCATCGTGCGCGAGGTCTACGACGACCAGCCGTACGTGGACGAGCGTCACCGCCACCGCTACGAGGTGAACAACGCCTACCGCGCGGAGCTGGAGAAGAAGGCGGGCCTCGTCTTCTCGGGCACGTCCCCGGACAACAAGCTCGTCGAGTACGTCGAGTACCCGCGCGAGGTGCACCCGTACCTGGTCGCGACCCAGGCCCACCCGGAGCTGCGCTCGCGTCCGACGCGTCCGCACCCGCTCTTCGCCGGCCTGGTGAAGGCGGCCGTGGAGCGCAAGACGGGCAAGTAGGACGACGCGTTAACGTTGCCGGGGTACGCAGGCCTTACCAGGCCGGTACCCCGGCTTTCGTGTGTGTGGGAGGACGAACATGGAGTTGCAGGACACCCCGCAGGAGTGGCGGGTCGTCGCGACGACGACGCCGTTCCAGGGAAACAAGACGAGTGTCCGCACGGACGACGTGGTCATGCCCGACGGCGCGGTCGCGCGCCGCGACTACCAGGTCCACCCCGGCTCGGTGGCGGTCGTCGCGCTCGACGACGAGGACCGGATGCTGGTCCTGAAGCAGTACCGGCACCCCGTGCGGGAGAAGCTCTGGGAGATCCCGGCCGGGCTGCTCGACGTACCGGGGGAGAACCCGCTGCACGCGGCGGAGCGCGAGCTGTACGAGGAGGCGCACGTCAAGGCGGAGGACTGGCGGGTCCTGACCGACGTGTACACGACGCCCGGTGGCAGTGACGAGGCGGTACGGATCTTCCTGGCGCGGGACCTGTCGGAGGTCCAGGGCGAACGCTTCGAGGTCGCGGACGAGGAGGCGGACATGGAGCTGGCCCGGGTCCCGGTCGCCGACGTCGTGCGGGGCGCGCTGGCGGGGGAGCTGCACAACAACTGCCTGGTGGTGGGCGCCCTCGCGCTGACGGCGGCGCGGGCGGAGGCCGGAGGGCTCGAGGCCCTGCGCCCGGCCGACGCGCCGTGGCCGGCCCGCCCGTTCAGCACGTAGCGCCGACCTCGACCGCCTGGGTCGCGGGCAGGCGGTCCGTACGGCGGCGGGAGCCGCCGTGCGACGTCCGGGGCCCCGCCGCCCAGCGGGACGACTGCCCCCGCGGTCGGCGGCCGAGGCCGGCCCGCCGGCCGGCGGTCGGCGGGCGGGCGTGCGGTCGACGGGCGTGCGGTCGGCGTGCGGTCGACGGGCGTGCGGTCGACGGGCGTGCGGTCGGCGGGCGGACCCCCTGACCGGGATGGTGATGTGACCATCGGTTGATCCGATCGGGGGATTGTTCCGCCGCGCTCCGCCAGGGACCGGCCACCCCCTGAACTACGCTCGGGATCGCCCGTGCGGAGACCCCCGCGGGATCGGCTCGTGCGCAGGTGGACGGGAGCGTGGCCCGTGACGGATCAGGCGGTGGCGGCGACGGGCGGGGTGCGGAACTTCTACGGCCGGCAGCGTGAGTTGAAGGCCCTGCGCGCCGACATCGAACGGACCGGACTCGACACCCTCGCCGGCCACAAGGCCCCCCGCGCCCGGGTCCTGCTGATCGCCGGACGCCCCGGTTCCGGGCGGACCGCGCTCGCCGAGGAGCTCGTCGCCCACCTCGCCACCGCCTACCCCGACGGGGTGTTCCGCGCCCGGCTCACCGAACCCGGCGGCGGCCCGGTCCCCACCGCGCGCGCCGCCCAGGGCCTGCTCCGGGACCTCGGCGTCGCCGAACCGCCCGGCGCCGGGGAGGAGGAGCTGACCGCGCTCGTGCGCGAGGCCCTCGCCGACCGCCGTGTCGTCCTCGTCCTCGACGACTCCGTCGACGCCGAGCAGGTCGACCCGCTGATCCCGGACAACCCCGACGCCCTCGTCGTCGCCGTCGCCAAGGGCCCGCTCACCGGCATCACGGACGTCCGGCCCTGCACCCTCGGCGGCCTCGACCCCAAGTCGGCGATCGAGATGCTCACCGGCTACACCGGCTCCGTACGCGTGACGGTCGACCCGCAGGCCGCCGAGAGCCTCGTGGAGGAGTGCGGCGGCCAGCCCGGCGCCGTCGTCCTGGCCGGCGGCTGGCTCGCCGCCCACCCCAAGGCCTCCGTCGCCGACCTCGCCAAGCGGCTGCGCGCCCTCTCCGGCGACCCGCTCTCCCGTGCGTTCCAGCTGGTCCACGAATCCCTCGCGCAGCCGGCCGCCCGGATACTGCGCTACCTCACCCTCGCCCCGCTCGGCCGGGCCGACGCCCACACCGCCTCCGCCCTGGCGGGCTGTTCCGTCTCCGCCGCCACGAACGCCCTGGCCGGGTTCGTCACGCTGGAGCTCGTCACCGAGGGGGCGGACGGGCAGTACGCGCTTCCCGGCCATCTCGTGCCGTTGCTGCGCGAGCAGCTGGAGGAGCGCGACCGGCCCGCCGAGGTACAGCTCGCCCGCGCCCGGATGCTGGAGCGGACCGTCCGGCTCCTCCAGTCCTGCCGTGCGGTCACCGAGCCCGAGGGGTCCGCGGCCCGCAAGAAGCTCGCCGGACTGCCCCGCGCCCTGCGCTTCCCGAACGCGCCCGCCGCCGCCGCGTGGCTGGAGAGCCGCCGCCCTGTGCTGCTGGCCTCCGCCCGCCTCGCCGTGGCCGACGGCGAGCTCGACACCCTGGCACGCCGTCTCGTCGCCGCCCTGGTCAGGGCCGAGACCGCGCACCGGGGCGCCGAGGCCGCGGCGCCCGAGCTCTACGGCCTGCACGCGCTGGTCCTGGACGTGGCCGAGCGGCGCGGGCTGCACCGGGAACGGGCCGCCGCGCTGCTCAACCTCGCCGACCTCGACGCCAGGACCGGCCGTACCGAGGACGCCCTGACCCGCTACCGGGCCGCTCTGGACGCCGGGCGGGCCGCGAACGACCCGTACGCGACCGGCCGCGCGATGGAATCCGTAGGCGGTTCCTACCAGGAGCTCGGGGACTGGCAGCGGGCCGGCGACTGGTACGGCCGGGCCCTCGCCCAGCGCCTCGCCCGCGACGAGCGCGCCGACCAGGCCCGGCTGTACGGACGGCTCGGCGCGGTCCAGACCTACGCGGGCCGCTACGGCGAGGCCCTGCGGAACTGGCGCGCGGCCGCCGCGGGCTACCGGCGGCTGGCCGATCTCCCGGGCTACGCACGGGCGTTGAGCGAGGCGGCCCGGGTCCAGGAGTACGCGGGACGGCCCGAGGAGTCCCTGCGGACCTGCGAGGAGGCGGTGGAGTGGGCCCGGCGCGCCCAGGACGTACGGCTCCAGGCGGCGCTTCAGCTCCGGCTGGCCGACACCCTCGACCGGCTCGGCGACCCCGCCGCGGCCCGTTTGCACCGGTCCGCGGCCGAAAGACTCCTTGGAAGCGAGGCTTCCGCCTGCGAAATCCGTAGTGCTTCCGTCGAAGATTAATGCTTTGCAAGGCTAGACACGGGGAACTCCTTCATTAGACTGGGTGCGCCGCGATCGACCGCGGTCTGCCCCGGTGTGCTCCGGTACATCCGGGTATGTATCGCAGTGCACCCCCGTTATCCCCTGATTCAAGGACCGTGATCGACGATGAAGGTCGGCATCCCCCGCGAGGTCAAGAACAACGAGTTCCGCGTGGCCATCACCCCCGCCGGTGTCCACGAGCTCGTCCGCAACGGCCACCAGGTCTTCATCGAGCAGAACGCCGGTGTGGGCTCCTCGATCACGGACGCGGAGTACATCTCCGCGGGCGCCCAGATCCTGGCCACCGCGGACGAGGTCTGGTCCACGGCCGACCTGCTGCTGAAGGTCAAGGAGCCGATCGCGGAGGAGTACCACCGCCTCCGCAAGGACCAGACCCTCTTCACGTACCTGCACCTCGCCGCCTCCCGCGAGTGCACGGACGCGCTGCTGGAGTCCGGCACCACCGCCATCGCCTACGAGACCGTCGAGACCGCGAGCCGCGCCCTGCCGCTGCTCGCCCCGATGTCCGAGGTCGCGGGTCGCCTGGCCCCGCAGGTCGGCGCCTACCACCTGATGCGCTCGGTCGGCGGCCGCGGCGTGCTCCCCGGCGGCGTCCCCGGCACCCACGCCGGCGAGTGCGTCGTCATCGGCGGCGGCGTCTCCGGCTGGAACGCCACCCAGATCGCCGTCGGCATGGGCTTCCACGTGACCCTGCTCGACCGTGACATCAACAAGCTCCGCGAGGCCGACAAGATCTTCGGCACCAAGGTGAAGACGATCGTCTCCAACGCCTACGAGCTGGAGAAGGCCGTCGTCGAGGCCGACCTCGTCATCGGCGCCGTCCTCATCCCGGGCGCCAAGGCCCCGAAGCTGGTCACCAACGAGCTCGTCGCCAAGATGAAGCCCGGAAGTGTCCTTGTCGACATCGCGATCGACCAGGGCGGCTGCTTCGAGGACTCCCACCCGACCACCCACGCCGAGCCGACCTTCCAGGTCCACGACTCGGTCTTCTACTGCGTCGCCAACATGCCGGGTGCGGTGCCGAACACCTCCACCTACGCCCTGACCAACGCCACGCTGCCCTACATCGTGTCGCTGGCGAACAACGGCTGGGTCGAGGCGCTGCGCCGCGACGCCGCCCTCGCCCTGGGCCTCAACACCCATGACGGCAAGGTGGTTTACAAGGAGGTCGCCGAGGCGCACGGCCTCCCGCACGTCGAGCTGGCCAGCCTCCTGGGCTGACCTTCTTGGACGTCGCGTCAACGCGCGCCGTCAACCTCACGCATCCGGCCGGACCTTGTGCACCAAGGTCCGGCCGGATGTGTATCCGGCCACGTCCGGGGCCCTGTGCAACTCGCCTCGAACGTAACCCTTTAACCGTTTCGCGCACCCCCGAAACGTGCGGATGCGTGGCTGCGCACCCTTGACAGAGAGGTGTTCGGTTGCCGACACATCGGGCCGGGTCCGGCGGATTGTGTTGCTGCGGAGCGGTGACACGCCATAGAGTCGCCAACCGTCGGCATGGTGCCACGCTGACCTATCGATAAATGTTCCTGGTGACATCCAAGGAGGTAAGACGACTTGTGAATGAGTCGACATTTACTCCCGGGGGCGGACAGCCAGGAATCCCTGTCGGCTCCGTCGCCGTCCGTACCTTCGCGTCCCACGCGAACCAGGAGACGCACGCGACGCATCAGCCCGTGACGACAGCCCACACGATGAAGATGATGGACGGCCTACACGTGAACGCCACGGCCGGCAACGAGAGTGGCCGAGAGTCCACCCACTTCGCCGCCTACGACGAGGTGCCCGAGGGGCACTTCTACGACCCTGACGCCGAGTACGAGCCCGACCCGGAGTACGCGGCCACCCTCGCACCCGACGCTGCCCGTCAGCGCCGCGAGCGGATCGGCCCCACCGGACGGCCCCTGCCGTACTTCCCGATCCCGGGCCCGCTGACCGACCACGGCCCCGCGAAGATCATCGCGATGTGCAACCAGAAGGGCGGCGTCGGCAAGACCACGTCGACCATCAACCTGGGCGCCGCTCTCGCGGAGTACGGACGGCGGGTGCTGCTCGTCGACTTCGACCCGCAGGGAGCCCTGTCGGTCGGTCTCGGTGTGAACCCCATGGAGCTCGACCTCACCGTCTACAACCTGCTCATGGAGCGGGGCATGTCGGCGGACGAGGTCCTGCTCAAGACCGCCGTGCCCAACATGGACCTGCTGCCGAGCAACATCGACCTCTCCGCGGCCGAGGTGCAGCTGGTCAGCGAGGTCGCGCGCGAGTCGACGCTCCAGCGCGCCCTGAAGCCGCTGATGAACGACTACGACTACATCGTGATCGACTGTCAGCCCTCGCTCGGCCTGCTGACCGTGAACGCGCTGACGGCGGCTCACAAGGTCATCGTGCCGCTGGAATGCGAGTTCTTCGCGCTGCGCGGTGTGGCCCTGCTGACCGAGACGATCGAGAAGGTCCAGGAGCGGCTGAACCCGGAACTGGAGCTCGACGGCATCCTCGCCACGATGTACGACTCCCGGACGGTGCACAGCCGTGAGGTGCTCGCGCGGGTCGTCGAGGCCTTCGACGACCACGTGTACCACACGGTGATCGGCCGGACCGTGCGCTTCCCGGAGACCACGGTCGCCGGTGAGCCCATCACGACATACGCGTCGAACTCCGTCGGTGCCGCCGCCTACCGCCAGCTCGCCAGGGAGGTGCTCGCCCGGTGTCACGCCGAGTGAGTCTGCCCGGCGCCGACGAACTGTTCCGTACGACCGGGGGGATGGCGCTGCAGTCGTCCTCACCCCGTGGCCGGGTACCGGCCCCGGCGGGCGAGAGCGACACGGAGGCGGCGGAGGGCTCGGGCTCCGCGTCCGGCTCGAACGGCGCTGCCGGCTCCGGTTCCGGTTCCGCCGAGCACTCGGCGGCGCAGCCCGCGGAACAGTCGGAGCAGCGGGCCCGCGCGGTGGAGTCGTCGGGCGGCCAGGCTCCCGCTCCGGCCTCGGCGCCCGCCCAGGCGCGCAGGCGCGGCCGGTCGCCGAACCGCCGGCCGAGCGGGCGTGAGCGGCACGACGAGAAGATCACGGTCTACGTCTCCGCCGAGGAGCTGATGGACCTGGAGCACGCCCGCCTGGTGCTCCGGGGCGAGCACGGCCTGGCGGTGGACCGGGGCCGGATCGTCCGCGAGGCGGTCGCCGTGGTCCTGGCGGACCTGGAGTCCCGGGGCGACGCGAGCATCCTCGTGCGCCGCCTGCGCGGTCGCTGAGGGTAGCCTGCGGGCTGCGACGCCGCCCCCTGCACCCTTCTGGACCCCGATGCCCCCACCCCCTGCCGAAACGTCCCGCCCACCGCGCCGCCGCGCCCTGGGCAAGGGCCCGGGCACGACACCTACGGCCGCGCCCTCGCCGTCGCCCTCGCCCGAGGAGCCGCTGTCGGCCGCGGACGGGGCACCTGCGCGGGAGCCCGCGTCCGCCGAGGCGGGCCCGGAGCCCGCGGCTGACGCGGCGCATGCGCCGGAGCCCGCGGCCGACGCGGCGCATGCGCCGGAGCCCGCGGCCGACGCGGCACCTACCCGGGAGCGCGCGGCTGACGCGGCCCCTGCGCCGGAGCCTGCGGCTGACGCGGCCCCTGCACCGGAGCCCGAGGCCGCAGCGGCCGCCGAGGCGGGTCCGGGGGCGAGGGCGGGTGTCGACCCCGGCGGTGAGGCGCCCGGCGGCATCCTGCCGGGGAGTGACCTGCCCGGCGGGGACCTGCCCGGTGGGGACCTGCCCGGTGGGGACCTGCCCGGCGGGGACCTGCCCGGCGGGGACCTGCCCGGCGGGGACCTGCCCGGCGGGGACCTGCCCGCCGATGACGGGCCCGCGAGCGCCCTCCCCGCCGGTGACCCGTCCGGCGGGGACCTGCCTGGGAGTGACCCGCTCGCCGCCGCCCCGCCCGCCGCCGCCCCGCCCGCCGCCGCCCAGCCCGGCGACGACCCGGCCGGCAGTGACCCGCCCGGCGCCGACGACGGGCGGTTCACCGTTCGGCTGGCGAACTTCGAGGGGCCCTTCGACCTGCTCCTCCAGCTCATCTCCAAGCACAAGCTCGACGTCACCGAGGTCGCGCTCTCCAAGGTCACCGACGAGTTCATGGCGCACATCCGCGCCATGGGGCCGGACTGGGACCTCGACCAGACCACCGAGTTCCTCGTCGTCGCCGCGACCCTGCTCGACCTCAAGGCCGCCCGGCTGCTGCCCGCCGCCGAGGTGGAGGACGAGGCCGACCTCGCGCTCCTGGAAGCGCGGGACCTGCTCTTCGCCCGGCTCCTGCAGTACCGCGCGTACAAGCGGATCGCCGAGATCTTCGGCGAGCGCTGGGAGACCGAGGGACGGCGGTACCCGCGGACCGTCGGGCTCGAGGCCCATCACGCCGACCTGCTGCCCGAGGTGGTCATCTCCATCGGCGCCGAGGGCTTCGCCCGGCTCGCCGTCAAGGCGACGCAGCCCAAGGCCAAGCCGCAGGTGTACATCGACCACATCCACGCCCCGCTGGTCAGCGTCCGCGAACAGGCCGGGATCGTCGTCGCCCTCCTGCGCGAGCGCGGGAGCGTCAGCTTCCGGGAGCTCGCCGACGGCGCCGACGACACCCTCACCGTGGTCGCCCGCTTCCTCGCCCTCCTGGAGCTCTACCGCGAGAAGGCCGTCGCCCTCGACCAGGAGGACGCCCTCGGCGAGCTCACCGTCACCTGGACCGGCGGCGAGCGGGAGACCCAGGTCACCGACGAATTCGATCAACCCGTGGAGGAGAAGGCATGAGCGACCTCAAGCCCGCCCTCGAAGCCGTCCTGATGGTCGTCGACGAGCCGGCCACCGAGGCCCACCTGGCCAAGGTCCTGGAGTGCGGCCCCCGCGAGGTCGGCGACGCCCTGCGCGAGCTCGCCGACGAGTACACCCTCCAGGGTCGCGGTTTCGAACTGCGGCTGGTCGCCGGCGGCTGGCGCTTCTACTCCCGCCCGGAGCACGCCGCCGCCGTCGAGTCCTTCGTCCTCGACGGCCAGCAGGCCCGGCTCACCCAGGCGGCCCTGGAGACCCTCGCGGTCGTCGCGTACCGCCAGCCGGTCAGCCGGTCCCGCGTCTCGGCCGTGCGCGGCGTGAACTGCGACGGGGTCATGCGCACCCTCCTCCAGAGGGGTCTCGTGGAGGAGGCGGGCGCGGAACCCGAAACAGGTGCGATCCTGTACAGGACGACGAACTACTTCCTGGAGCGGATGGGCCTGCGCGGCCTGGACGAGCTCCCGGAGCTCGCGCCCTTCCTCCCCGAGGCGGACGCGATCGAGGCGGAAACGCTGGAAGGGGTTCCGTCGTTCGATCCGGATCTCCCGGATCGTGAAGACGCAGACGACAAGACGACGGACATTTGATGCGAAGCAGCAGCGGCAGGAACAGCAGCGGAAACAACGGCGGGAGCCGTGGTGGCAACAGCGGCGGCCGCGGCGGCAGCAGCGGCGGCCGCGCCGGCAGCGGTGGCGGTGGCGGCTACCGGGGTGCCGGTGGCAGCGGGAGCGGTGGCGGCCTCGGTTACCGCGGTGCCGGTTCCGGTGGCAGCGGCAGCGGTGGCGGTGGCGGTTACCGGGGTGGCGGCGGTGGCGGTGGCCGCGACGACAGGCAGGGCGGCGGCGACCGGCCGCGCAACCCGCGCCCCGAGGAGCGCCGCTACGACGTGGGCAGCGCGTCCGAGGCCCCGAAGAAGGGCCGCGGGGCCGCGGCCCGCGGCGGCGCCAAGGGTGGCCCGAAGGCACCCCAGGGCGGCACCCCGCCCCGTCGCGGCCCGCACGGACAGCGGCAGTCCCCGGCCCGCTCGCGTGAGCTCGACGCCAAGATCGAGCAGCGCAACCGCGAGCGGTACGAGAACCGTCCCGAGATCAAGACGCCGAAGACCTTCCCGGGCGCCGAGCAGGAGGGCGAGCGGCTGCAGAAGGTGCTCGCCCGCGCCGGTATGGGCTCCCGCCGCACCTGCGAGGAGCTGATCGAGCAGGCCCGCGTCGAGGTCAACGGTGAGATCGTCCTGGAGCAGGGCAAGCGCGTCGATCCCGAGCGGGACGAGATCAAGGTCGACGGCCTGACCGTCGCCACCCAGTCGTACCTCTTCTTCGCGCTGAACAAGCCGGCCGGTGTCGTCTCCACGATGGAGGACCCCGACGGCCGCCAGTGCCTCGGCGACTACGTCACCAACCGTGAGACCCGGCTCTTCCACGTCGGCCGGCTCGACACCGAGACCGAGGGCATCATCCTCCTCACCAACCACGGTGAGCTGGCCCACCGCCTCACGCACCCGAAGTACGGCGTGAAGAAGACCTACCTGGCCGCCATCACCGGCCCGCTGCCCCGCGAGGTCGGCAAGCGGCTCAAGGACGGCATCCAGCTGGAGGACGGCTACGCCCGCGCCGACCACTTCCGGGTCGTGGAGCAGACCGGCAAGAACTACCTGGTCGAGGTCACGCTGCACGAGGGCCGCAAGCACATCGTGCGCCGGATGCTCGCCGAGGCGGGCTTCCCGGTCGAGAAGCTGGTCCGCACCTCCTTCGGCCCGATCGGTCTGGGCGACCAGAAGTCGGGCTGGCTGCGCCGTCTGACCAACACCGAGGTCGGCATGCTGATGAAGGAAGTCGGCATGTAACGCCCGTCGCCGTACGTGAGGAAGCCCGTGACCGCCGCACCGCGGTCACGGGCTTCTTCGTACTTGTGGGCGGAGCCCGCCACCCTTTATAGTCAAGATGACTCTTAAGGAGGCGGGCGTGAGCCTCGCGGATTTCCTCGAACCCCTGCAACAGCCGCTCTTCACCGTGCTCGACACCCCGGTCAGCTGGACCGAGGTGCTCGGCTTCGGCAGTGGTGCGCTCTGCGTCTGGCTGGTCGCCCGCCAGCACCTCGCCAACTGGCCGATCGGCATCGCCAACAACCTCTTCTTCGTCCTGCTCTTCACGCAGGCGGGGCTGTACGCCGACGCCTGCCTCCAGATCGTCTTCATCACCCTTGCCGCGTACGGCTGGTGGACCTGGACCCACGGGGGTGGACCAGGCTCCGACGTCCTCCCGGTGCGCCGCACCACGCGCACGGAGTGGACCTGGCTGCTCGCGGCGGGGGTGGTGGGGACCGTGGCGCTCACGCTCCTGCTGGAGCGTGCCACCGACTCGACCGTCCCCTTCTGGGACGCCCTGACGACCGCGCTCTCCCTCATGGCGACCTACGGCCAGTGCCGGAAGAGACTGGAGTCCTGGTGGCTCTGGATCGCCGCCGACATCGTCTACGTGCCGCTGTACGCGTACAAGGAGCTGTACCTGACCTCCCTGCTCTACGTCGGCTTCATGACGCTCTGCGTCCTCGGACTGCGCGGCTGGAGCCGCGACCTCGCCTCCCGGCGCGCGGTTCCGGTGGAGGTGGCGGCGGCATGAAGCGCTACGGACACGGCCTGGTCCTCGGCAAGTTCTATCCGCCGCACGCCGGCCACCACCATCTCGTGCGCACCGCCCACGACCGGTGCGAGCGCCTCACCGTGCTCGTCTGCGCCTCCTCGGTGGAGACCCTGACCCTGGACGAACGCGTCGCGTGGATGCGGGAGATCCATCCCGACGCGCTGGTCGTGGGGGCCGTCGACGACATCCCCGTCGACCTCCACGACCCGGATGTGTGGGCGGCCCACATGGCCGTCTTCCGGTCCGCGGTGCGCGAGCCGGTCGACGTCGTCTTCACCTCGGAGCCGTACGGCGAGGAGCTCGGCCGCCGCTTCGGCGCCGACGCCGTCTGCGTCGACCCGGACCGTACGCTCTTCCCCGTCTCCGGCACCGCCGTGCGCAAGGACCCCGTCGGCTCCTGGGAGTTCCTCGAAGCCCCGGTGCGGGCCGCGCTCACCCGTCGCGTGGTCGTCCTCGGTGCCGAGTCCACCGGTACGACCACCATGGCCCGCGCCCTCGCCGAGCACTACCGGGCCCGGGGCGGCGTCTGGGCGGGCACGCGGTGGGTGCCGGAGTTCGGGCGCGAGTTCAGCGAGTTCAAGCTCGCCGAGCTGCGTACCCTGCGCCCCGAGGCCTCCTGGGAGGACGTGGCCTTCCACTCCGAGGACTTCCCGCTCATCGCGTCGCGCCAGGCCGAGCTTGAGGAGGAGGCGGCACGGTCCGGTTCGCCCGTGCTCTTCTGCGACACCGACGCCTTCGCCACCACCATCTGGCACGAGCGGTACATGGGCACCACGAGCCCGGCGACCGGCGAGATCGCCGCGCGCGGCCGCCAGCACCTGTGGCTGCTGACCGACCACAGGGGAGTCGCGTTCGAGGACGACGGCCTGCGGGACGGGGAGCATCTGCGGCCCTGGATGACGGCGCGCTTCCACGCCCAGCTCGCCCACACCGGGCGCCGTAACGCCGTGCTGACCGGGCCGCACGAGGAGCGACTCGCGGCGGCGGTCGCGGCCGTGGACGCGCTGCTCGCCGAGGGCTGGGCCCTCGCCGACCCGCTTCCGGAGCGCCGATGACCGGGCCCGAGGCACCGGACGGCCACGACGCCGGCCGACGCGACGGCCACGGCGAGGGCGGCGACGCCGGCCGAGGCGACGCCGGCAGCGACGACCAAGGCGACCGACGCGACGCCGGCCCCGGTGGCGGTCGTCACGACGGCTACGGGCCCGGTGGCGGTCGTCACGACGGCTACGGGCCCGGTGGCGGCGGTCGTCACGACGGCTACGATCCCGGCGCGTTCGAGCCGTTCGCCGTCACCGTCGACCTCGCCGTCTTCACCGTCCGCGCCGAGCGGCTGCACGTGCTGCTCGTCGAACGCGGCCGGCAGCCGTACGCGGGGGACTGGGCGCTCCCGGGCGGCTTCGTGCTGCCCCGGGAGTCCGCGGAGCTCGCCGCCCGCCGCGAGCTGGCCGAGGAGACCGGCCTGTCCGACGACACCGTCGCCGGACTCCACCTCGAACAGCTGCGGACGTACAGCGAGCCGGACCGTGACCCCAGGATGCGGGTCGTCTCCGTCGCCTTCGCCGCGCTCGTCCCGGACGCGCCCGAGCCGCGCGGTGGCGGGGACGCGGCGCGTGCGCGGTGGGTGCCGTACGGGACGCGGGGCGGCCTCGGGCCGCCGCTCGCCTTCGACCACGACCGGATCCTCGCCGACGCCCACGACCGCGTCTGCGCCAAGCTCGAGTACACCTGTCTCGCCACCGCCTTCTGTCCGCCGGAGTTCACGATCGGCGAGCTGCGGCAGGTGTACGAGACGGTCTGGGGCGTCGAACTCGACCGCCCCAACTTCCGGCGCAAGGTCCTCGCCACGCCCGGCTTCGTCCGGGCCGTGGAGGGACCGCCGCGCCTCACCGGCGGACGGGGGAAACCGGCCGCTCTCTACCGGGCGGGAGAGGCCACGGCCCTCCACCCGCCGCTGCTGCGACCGGAGGGACGATCCACATGACGACACAGGCGACGAAGCAGGCCGCCACCGGCTCCTTGATCGGGCTGGCGCTCGGGGACGCGCTCGGCTTCCCGACGGAGTTTCTCGACGTGCCGGCGATCCTGGCGACGTGCGGCCCCTGGCGGGCCATGGAGCTTCCGGTACGGCGCGGGACGGCGTACATCACCGACGACACGCAGATGACGCTGGCCCTGGCGCGGGGGATCAGGACCGCCATGGACCAAGGGGTGCTCGCCCCGCTCCGCATGGCGGGGCCGGTCCGTGAGGAGTTCGTCGACTGGTACCACTCCCCGGAGAACAACAGGGCTCCGGGCAACACCTGTCTGAGCGCCTGTGAGCTCCTCGACAGCGACCGCGTGTGGCAGGACGCCAGCCAGCTCCACTCCAAGGGGTGCGGGGCCAACATGCGGGTGGCGCCGCTGGGTCTCGTACCCGGCCTGAGCGAGGAGCAGCGGGCCGGTGCGGCCCAGCTCCAGTCGGCCCTCACGCACGGCCACCCGACCGCGCTGGCGGCCTCCGACCTGACGGCCCGCGCCGTGTACCTGCTCGCGCGGGGCGTCGAGCCGACGGGCCTGGTCGGGCACCTGCGCTCGTACGCGTACGAGAACCGCTCGGTGTACCGCGAGTCCTGGCTCGGCGACCTGTGGACCCGCTCCCAGGACCCGTCGGCCCGGCACTTCGTCGAGCGCGGCTGGGACGAGTGCCTGGCGGTCCTGGAGAAGCTGGACGCCGTGCAGCGTACGGCGGACCCGGAGCTCGACCCCTGCACGTACACGGGCGACGGCTGGATCGCCGAGGAGGCCCTCGCGACCGGTCTCCTCTGCTTCCTGCTCTTCCCCGAAGACCCGGTCACGGCCCTGCGCCGGGCCGCCTGCACCCGCGGCGACTCGGACTCGATCGCCTGCCTGACGGGCGCCTTCGCGGGCGCCCACCTGGGCGCGGGGGCATGGCCCAAGGAATGGGAGGAGCGGATCGAACACCGCTCCGAACTCCTCTCCCTGGGCGCCCTCTGGGACCGCTGAGCACCCCTGGGAAGCTGGGGTCATGACCGTAGCCCTCGTACCCGAAGCCGACCTCTCCACCGTCGCCGCGCAGCAGCCCGACCCGACGCGACCGTGCTGCCGACATGCCAAAGGCCGTGCCGGGCGCGGTAGTCGGCGACGCTAAAGGGCGCGCAGGGCCGATGCGCGGCGGGCGCGGATCAGGAAGTCCTCGACGCGGGCCTGGTCCGGCGCCGCCGGGAGGGGGGAGCGGGTGGCCGCGGCGTCGGCCTCCTCGGTGAGCCGGGTCATCCAGGACTCGACCTCCGCCCACGGGACCTCGCCCCGCTTGACCGCCAGGAGGTGGTCCCGGTCGGTGCCGACGTGGATGGTCAGCTCACCGGTGCGCAGCAGGTCGCGGCAGCTCATCAGGAGCCGCAGCAGATGCATCGCGTGCTTCCAGCGCGGCTCCCCGTACTGGCGGACGTCCGCGTCGAGCTTCCTGCGCTGGCCGGCCGCGTACCGGACGAAGGTCTGGTGCGCCTGGCGGGAGAGGAACGCCTCGCGGAGCGCCACCAGTTCGCGGCCGGTGTCGTCGATGTGCTCGACGACGGGGGAGTGCAGGCACTCCAGGACGTTCGGGTTCGCGCGCAGGGCCAGTTCGCAGAATCGTTCCAGCTCCCAGCTGAACTGCTCCTTCGCGGGCCCCTCCACATGCGCCGGCGGCTTGTCGAAGCGCCAGAACAGCGGCGTCGGGGCGAGGAAGACGCCCCGGCGGTCGGTGTCGCTGTCCTCGGTCTCCAGGCCGAAGGCGCGCGACCCCATGACGCAGGAGTAGATCGTGTGGTCGCGCACCAGGTCTGCCGAAGTCATGCGGGCCAGGCTACGCGAGGGTGATGGAGTCCCCCGACACCGTGATCTCCTCCGCCGGGAGCGGGCGGGTGGCCGGTCCCACGACCACCGATCCGTCCGTGATCTTGAACTTGGAGCCGTGGCACAGGCAGTCGATCGTGCCGTTCTCGACCTTGCCTACGATGCAGCCCTGATGCGTGCAGACCGCCGAGAACGCCTTGAAGTCACCGGCGGTGGGCTGGGTGACGACGACCTTCTCCTCTTTGAAGATCGTTCCGCCGCCGACCGGGACGTCGGTGATCGTCGTGAGCGCCTCGCCGTCCTCCTCGCCCGGCTCCGTCGTCTCGGGCGAGGACGTCGCCGGCGTGCTCGGCTCGTCGGTGGTGACCTCGCCCGTGGGTGTCGGGTTGTCGGTCGTCCCGCCGCTGTCGCCGTCGGAGCCGCAGCCGGTGGCGAGGGCGGCGACGGAACCCGCACCGGCCATCAGGACGGTACGGCGGTTCGTGGCTTCTGGATTCATGCCGTACAGCTTGGCCGCGCGCCCCCGCCCGCGGCCCGCAACACGCCTGGGGGCGTCAGCTCCAGGGCGTCAGCTCCCCCGCACGGCCGTCGGAGTCCCGGCGCACCTCCAGGACCGCTGTGACGGCCGCCCGTTCGATCGGCCCGTAGACGTGCGGGAAGAGCGCGTCCTCCGAGCCCTCCCAGCGCACCTCGGCGCCCAGCCGGGACTCGTCGACGACCAGGACGAGGAGGGGGCCGTGGACGCCCCGGTAGTGCGCGTCCGCGGCGGTCAGCGCCGCCGTCTCGTCCGGCGAGCAGTGGACGAAGCCCTCCGAGGCCAGCGAGGGCGGGGCGTAGGGGAGTTCGGGGTCGGCGGACCATTCGTCCAGCGGTACGACGTGCAGCAGCATGCCGACAGTTGTACCGCGCGCTCCGGGGCGTCGTTCGCCGGGCTCGCGACCGTGCCCCGCGCGCCCCCGCGACCGTCGACTACCCCAGGTGGCGGCACGGTCCGGTCTGGGTGACATTGACCGTGTTCCATCCCGGACGAAAGGCAGGATCATGGCAGGAAACGATCTCGGCAGTCTCCTCGGGGGTCTCCTCGGAGGCGGCGGGCAGAGCGGCGGGCAGAGCGGCGGGCAGGCCGGCGGCGGTGCGAACATCCTCGGCTCGCTGCTCGGCGCGCTGATGGGCGGCAAGGGGACGGCCGACGGCTCCAACCCGCTCGGCGGTCTGATGGACATGCTGACCAGGTCGGGCCTCGCCGACCAGGCGCAGTCCTGGGTCGGCAACGGCCAGAACCAGCCCGTCACCGGCCGGCAGGTCGCCCAGGCGCTCCCCGACGACACGCTGCAGAAGGTCGCCCAGGACGCCGGCGTCAGCCCGCAGCAGGCCGCCGACGAGATCGCCCAGGTCCTGCCCTCGGCCGTCGACAAGCTGACCCCCCAGGGCCAGGTGCCGTCCGGCTCCCTGGAGGACCTCATCCGGCAGCAGCAGCTCTGACCCGGCACCCCCGGCGGCGGCCCCCTCGTCTCGGAGGGCGGTCGCCGCGACGGTGTGTCCGTAGGGCTGACTAGGCTGATCGGAGCACTCTCGCAAGGTTCGCAGGTCAGGTAAGGAGCACGACGTGGCGGTACGAGCGGTCCGAGGCGCCGTCCAGCTGGAACGGGACGAGGCCGGACACATGCGCGAGCAGGTCGAGGAGCTGCTCACCGCCGTCCTGGAACGCAACGCGCTGCAGACCGACGACCTGATCAGCATCTGGTTCACCGCCACGCCGGATCTGCACAGTGACTTCCCGGCCGCCGCCGCGCGCCGCATCGGCATGGACGACGTGCCGCTGATCTGCGCGCAGGAGCTGGACGTCGAGGGCGCCATGCCGAGGGTCGTACGACTCCTCGCGCACGTCGAGTCGGAGTTGCCCAAGTCCGCGATCGCGCACGTCTACCTCGGTGCCGCGGCCGCCCTGCGCAAGGACATCGCCCAGTGAGAACCGCGCTCGTCATCGGAACCGGCCTGATCGGCACCTCGGCGGCGCTCGCGCTCGCCGGCCGTGGCGTCGCCGTCCACCTCCGCGACCACGACCCGGCCAGCGCCCGCACGGCGGCGGCGCTCGGCGCCGGCACGGACGAGGCGCCCGAGGGTCGCGTGGACCTCGCGATCGTCGCCGTACCCCCGGCCCACGTGGCCACCACACTGGCGACGGCCATGCGGGAGGGCGTCGCGCGCGGCTACCTGGACGTCGCGAGCGTCAAGGGCGGCCCGAAGCGGGAGCTGGAGGCGCTGGGGCTCGACCTGACCACGTACATCGGGACGCACCCGATGTCCGGCAAGGAGCGCTCCGGCCCGCTGGCGGGCAGCGCCGACCTCTTCGAGGGCCGGCCCTGGGTCCTCACCCCCACCCGCGACACCGACACCGAGGTCCTGAACCTGGCCCTGGAGCTGGTCGCGCTCTGCCGCGCCGTCCCGGTGGTCATGGACGCCGACGCCCACGACCGCGCGGTCGCGCTCGTCTCGCACACCCCGCAGCTGGTCTCCTCGATGGTCGCCGCCCGGCTGCAGGAGGCCGACGAGACGGCGGTACGGCTCTGTGGCCAGGGCATTCGCGACGTCACCCGGATCGCCGCCTCCGACCCGCGCATGTGGGTCGAGATCCTGTCGGCCAACCCCGGCCCGGTCGCCGACGTCCTCGCGGGCGTCGCGGCCGACCTGGACGAGACGGTTCGGGCGCTCCGCTCGCTCCAGTCCTCCGACGAGGACAAGCGCCGTGAGGGCACCGACGGCGTCGAGGACGTCCTGCGCCGCGGCAACGCGGGGCGCGCCCGGGTCCCGGGCAAGCACGGCGCGGCCCCGGCGCAGTACGAGACCGTCGCCGTCCTGATCAGCGACCAGCCGGGCGAGCTGGCCCGCATCTTCGCGGACGCCGGCCGCGCGGGCGTCAACATCGAGGACGTCCGCATCGAGCACGCGACCGGGCAGCAGGCGGGTCTGGTCCAGCTGATGGTGGAACCCTCGGCGGCCCCGACCCTCGGCGCGTCCCTGCGCGAGCGGGGCTGGGCCCTGAGGACGAGCTGACGGGCGAGCCCGAACCGCGCAGGGGCAGGCCGACGGGCGAGGCGGGCGTCGAGCCGGGTGCGGCGGGCCACCGACGGTGCTCCGCCCCGTCGGCCGACCGGGTGAGGCCGGCGGCGGGCGGCCCTCGGCCGGACGGGTGGCCAGGACTCGGTAACCTTGGGGTGGCCCCCCGCGTCCCGCGAGGCCCTACCGCGTACCCCAGGAAGGTGTTCCCCACCGTGGAAACCGTGATCGTCGCCATCGACGGGCCCTCCGGCACGGGCAAGTCGAGCACCTCGAAGGCGGTTGCCGCCAAGCTGGGTCTGAGCTACCTGGACACCGGGGCGCAGTACCGCGCGATCACCTGGTGGATGATCAGCAACGGCGTCGACGTGCACGACGCCGACGCCGTCGCCAACGCCGCCGCCAAGCCCGTCATCGTCTCGGGCACCGACCCGGGCCGCCCCACGATCACCGTCGACGGCGCCGACGCCGCCGGGCCCATCCGTACCGAAGAGGTCACCTCCAAGGTCAGCGCCGTCAGCGCCGTCCCCGAGGTACGGGCCCTGATCACCGAACTCCAGCGGTCCATCGCCAAGGAGACCGAAGGCGGCATCGTCGTCGAGGGCCGGGACATCGGCACCACCGTCCTGCCGGACGCCGACCTGAAGATCTTCCTCACCGCGTCCCCCGAGGCCCGTGCCGCCCGCCGCTCCGGCGAGCTCAAGGGCGTCGACGTGGCCGCCACCCAGCAGGCCCTGATCAAGCGGGACGCGGCGGACTCCAGCCGTAAGACCTCCCCGCTCGCCAAGGCCGACGACGCCGTCGAGGTCGACACCACCGACCTCACGCTCGACCAGGTGATCGAGTGTGTCGTGACCCTCGTCGAGGAGAAGAGGGCGGCCGCGAAGTGACCCAGCCCTCCGAGAAGGGCGCCGCCGTCGGCCGTGGCATCGGCATCGGGCTGATGTACGGCCTGTGGAGACCGCGCGTCCTCGGCGCCTGGCGAGTGCCGGCCGCCGGACCCGTCATCTTCGCCGTCAACCACGCCCACAACATCGACGGCCCCATGCTCATGGGCACCGCCCCCCGCCCGGTGCACTTCCTGATCAAGAAGGAAGCCTTCGTCGGGCCCCTCGGGCCCTTCCTGGAGGGCATCGGGCAGCTCAAGGTCGACCGCGACAGCACCGACCGGACCGCGATAGCCAACGCCCTCGCGGTCCTGGAGCACGGCGGCGTCCTCGGGATCTTCCCCGAGGGCACCCGGGGCGACGGCGACTTCGCCTCCCTGCGCGCGGGCCTCGCCTACTTCGCCCTCCGCAGCGGCGCCCCGATCGTCCCGGTCGCCGTCCTGGGAAGTTCCGACCGCGGCGGACGGTTGGTCAAGGCACTGCCGCCGCTGCGCAGCCGCGTCGACGTCGTCTTCGGCGAGGCCTTCGAGGCGGGCGACGGCAGCGGCCGGCGCACCCGCAAGGCGCTGGACGAGGCCACCGTACGCATACAGGAGCGGCTGACCGCCCACCTGAAAAACGCCAGGCGCCTCACCGGGCGCTGAGCGAGACTCTGAGTAGTGGGCCCCGAGGCTCGGGGACCCACCGACCACGAATGATCAAGGAACGGACTTCATGAACGACCAGCACGACCACGGGGCACTTGGCGACGCCGAGTACGCGGAGTTCATGGAGCTCGCCGCGGGAGAGGGCTTCGACGTCGAGGAGGTCGAAGGCGCGATCGAGGAGGCCGGGCACGGCCCGCTCCCCGTCCTCGCCGTCGTCGGCCGCCCCAACGTCGGCAAGTCGACCCTGGTGAACCGGATCATCGGCCGCCGCGAGGCCGTCGTCGAGGACAAGCCCGGCGTCACCCGCGACCGCGTCACCTACGAGGCCGAATGGGCCGGCCGCCGCTTCAAGGTCGTCGACACCGGCGGCTGGGAGCAGGACGTCCTCGGCATCGACGCCTCCGTCGCCGCCCAGGCGGAGTACGCCATCGAGGCCGCCGACGCGTGCGTCTTCGTCGTCGACGCCACCGTCGGGGCCACCGACACCGACGAGGCCGTCGTCAGGCTGCTGCGCCGCGCCGGCAAGCCCGTCGTCCTGTGCGCCAACAAGGTCGACGGCCCCTCCGGCGAGGCCGACGCCACCGCCCTGTGGTCGCTCGGCCTCGGCGAGCCGTACCCCGTCTCCTCGCTGCACGGCCGCGGTACGGGCGACATGCTCGACGCCGTCCTCGAGGCCCTGCCCGAGGCCCCCGCGCAGACCTTCGGCAACGCGATCGGCGGCCCCCGCCGCATCGCCCTCATCGGCCGCCCGAACGTCGGCAAGTCCTCGCTCCTGAACAAGGTCGCCAACGAGGACCGCGTCGTCGTCAACGAGCTGGCCGGCACCACCCGCGACCCGGTCGACGAGCTGATCGAGCTCGGCGGCAAGACCTGGAAGTTCGTCGACACCGCGGGCATCCGCAAGAAGGTCCACCTCCAGGAGGGCGCGGACTACTACGCCTCCCTGCGCACGGCCGCCGCGATCGAGAAGGCCGAGGTCGCCGTCGTCCTGATCGACACCACCGACAACATCTCGGTGCAGGACCAGCGCATCATCACGATGGCGGTGGAGTCGGGCCGCGCGCTCGTCATCGCGTACAACAAGTGGGACGAGCTCGACGAGGAGCGGCGCTACTACCTGGAGCGCGAGATCGACACCGAGATGCAGCAGGTCTCCTGGGCTCCTCGGGTCAACGTCTCCGCGAAGACCGGCCGCCACATGGACAGGCTCGTCCCGGCCATCGAGACCGCGCTCGCCGGCTGGGAGACCCGCGTCCCCACCGGCCGGCTGAACGCCTTCCTCGGTGAGCTGGTCGCCGCCCACCCGCACCCGATCCGCGGCGGCAAGCAGCCCCGCATCCTCTTCGGCACGCAGGCCGGGACCAAGCCGCCCCGGTTCGTGCTCTTCTCCTCCGGCTTCCTGGAGGCCGGCTACCGCCGCTTCGTCGAGCGCCGGCTGCGCGAGGAGTTCGGCTTCGAGGGCACGCCGATCCACATCTCGGTGCGGGTCCGCGAGAAGCGCGGCCGCAAGAAGTAGCCGGACAGCGGCAAGGAAGAACGGCGGAGGGCCGGGGCGATGTGCCCCGGCCCTCCGCCGTACCGCTGTCTCCCGCTGCCGGGTCCTACAGCCCCCTGCGGGGCCCCGGCGGAAGTGCCGCCGGAACGTGGTGCTGCGCCGACCACGCCGTCGGCTGCGCCGTGTACCGGTGCAGCCCGTGCCCCTGGCCTCCGTACAGTCCCGCGCCCACCTGCGTCCCGAAGGCCCGGAAACCCAGGTCCTCCTCGCCGCTGCGGTCTCCCGGCAGCGCGCGGAAGGACCGGCGGTACTCCGAGTAGAGCGCGTCGTAGATCGGCGTCGCCGACTGACCTTCCACGAGGTCCTGCGCCGGGCGCATGGACGGGATCGGACTCGGACAGGGCTGGCGGGGTGGGTCGTATGTGTGCACGTATGTGCCAACGACCCCGCCCTCCGTCGGATGCGGGCGGCTCTCCGAAAGAGACGCCCGCCGGGGCCGGGGCACGGTCGGAACCCCCGCGCCACCAGGGACGTACGGGGGTCCTAAGGCGGGGCGCCCGTGCTCCGTCACGTGCCGGCCAGCGGCATCGCGGCCGCCACCAGACGGCCGTTCGCCGCCGCCTTCTCCAGGGCGTCGCGCAGCAGGTCCTCGCGCGGCTGCTGGCCGATCGAGCCGACCGGGGCGGCGAAGACCAGGACCGTGTGCGACTTGTTGGCCGCCGCGCGCCAGCCCTCGGTGACCTGGAGCGGCTGGTGCGCCTGCCACCAGGCGGCCTGCCCGCTGCCGCCCGTGCCCGGCTGGAGCACCGAGTGCAGCTGGCCCATGGCGACCAGCACGGACCAGCCCGGGAGCGTGGCCGGCTTCTGGTTCACGTCGGCGATCGGCTGGAAGCCCTGCTCCACCAGGAGCGGCAGGAACTCGTCGCTCAGCCCGTCCGTACCCGGGCGGGCGACCGGCGCGGTCGGTTCGACGACCAGAGCCGGGTGCAGCTCGCCGCCGATCAGGACGAGACCGCTGGTGACACCCAGCACCGCCTGCTCGGGGTGGGCGGCGGCGAGCTCGTCCGCCGCGTCGGTCGCGGCGATGGAGCGCACGGCGCCCTGCAACTGCTCCTCGGCGACCTTGACGACCTGGGACGGGATGCAGCTGGCGTGGGCGAACGCCAGGACGGCGGTCTCCTCGCCGACGAACAGCACCGTGCTCGTGCGCTCCTGCTCGGAGTCGCCCGGCGTGCGGCAGGAGGTGCAGTCGTAGCTGCCCGGGGCGTTGTCGCCGGCGAGCAGCCGGTCGGCTTCTTCGTCGCCGATCTCGGCGCGTACGTCCTCGCTGACGTCGAGCATGCGCGGCACGGGGGGCTCCCTGGACTCGGTACGTGCGACGCCGGGCGGTTCCCGGCACGTCTCATGACGAGTTCAACGGGGAAGGCTCGGCCGGGGTCACGCGTCCGGGTGAGGCAACTTGTGTGACTCCGACCGGGTGGGGCACGCGTGTCCTCCCGCGCGGCACCGGGCCGCGCCGCCCGTCACCTGCCTAGCCTGCCGCGATGACGATGATCAGATGGTGGACAGCCGGTGCGTCAGCCGCCGCCGCGCTGATGACGCTCCTTCCGACCCCGGCGACGGCGGCCGCGCACCAGCCGGCAGCGCACCAGCCGGCCGGGCAGCGGGCGGCGGTGCGGCAGGTGGCGGTGGAGCGGGTCGCGGTGGAGCGGCGTGTGGCGGCGGCCCCCGGGGCCCCCGCGTACGCCTGCGCCAAGGACCAGTGGCCGTGGGGCTGTGTCGCCCTGTGCGAGAGCAGCGGCCGCTGGCACGTCAACACGGGCAACGGCTTCTACGGCGGGCTGCAGTTCTGGCAGCCCACCTGGGTCGAGCACGGCGGACTGCGGTACGCCGAGCGCGCCGACCTGGCGACCCGTCAGCAGCAGATCACCGTCGCCGAGGCGGTGCTGCGCACCCAGGGGTGGGCGGCCTGGCCGGTCTGCTCCAAGCGGTACGGGCTGAGCGGGCGGGCGCATGTGGTGCAGCCGGGCGACACGCTGAGCTCGGTCGCGCGGAGGTTCGGGATCGCGGGCGGCTGGCAGGCGCTGCACAAGGCGAACCGGAGCGTCGTCGGGGCGGACCCGAACCGGCTCCTCGTCGGCACGATGCTGCGGATCTCCCCGCTCACCGCGCTGCGCTGAGACACCTCCTGCTGAGGCACCCTCGCCGCGCTGCCGGCCCTGAACACGGCGGGCGGCCGCGGGCGTTCGCGACGCGGCTCACCGTCACTTCCCCTCCGGCGGTGAGCCGCTTCACGTCGTGGTCCGGCTGTGAGCAGACCGCCCCGGAGGAGACCGCCCGTCGACCTGGGCGCCCACCGCAGTACAGTCGCTCTTCATCGACCGACTGACCACGGGGGACCCGCAGCCCGATGCGCATCTCGTTCCTGCTCCACAACGCGTACCACATCGGTGGCACCATCCGGACGACGTTCACCCTCGCCCAGGTGCTGGCCGAGCGACACGAGGTGGAGATCGTCTCGGTGTTCCGGCACCGTGACGAGCCGGTGCTCGGCGTCCCCTCCGGCGTGACCCTGCGTCACCTCGTGGACCTGCGCGGGAACAGCCCCGACTACGACGGCGAGCACCCCGACATCTCCCGGCCGGCCCGGGTCTTCCCGCGCGGCGACGGCCGGTGGAAGCAGTACAGCGCGCTCACCGACGCCCGGATCGGCGCGCACCTGGCGTCCGTCGAGGCCGACGTGGTGGTGTCGACCCGGCCCGGGCTCAACGTCCACCTCGCCCGGCAGACCCGGCGCGGGCCGGTCCTCGTCGGCCAGGAGCACCTGATCCTGGACGGCCACACCTACCGGCTGCGCCGCGAGATCGCCCATCGGTACGCGGTCCTGGACGCCGTCACCACGGTCACCGAGGCCGACGCCCGCTCGTACCGGACCCGGCTGCGGCTGCCGGGGGTCCGGATCGACGCGGTGCCCAACAGCGTGCCCACGCCCGGCCTCCCGCCCGCCGACCCCGCCTCGAAGATCGTCGTCGCGGCGGGCCGACTGACCCCGGTCAAGCGGTACGACGTCCTGGTGGACGCCTTCGCCGAGGTGGTCGCGGCCCGCCCGGACTGGAAGCTGCGGATCTACGGCGAGGGCGACCAGGGCGGCGACACGAGGCCGGCGCTCGCCCGGCAGATCGAGAGGCTCGGCCTGGGGGAGAACGTCTTCCTCATGGGCATGGCCAACCCGATGGAACCGGAGTGGGCCAAGGGCTCGATCGCCGCCGTCACCTCGCGGCGCGAGTCCTTCGGCATGACCCTCGTCGAGGCGATGCGGTGCGGGCTGCCGGTCGTCTCCACCGACTGCCCGTACGGCCCCCGGGAGATCGTCGAGGACGGGGTCGACGGCCGGCTGGTGCCGGTGGACGACGCCCCCGCCGTGGCCCGGGCCCTGCTCGAACTCATCGAGGACGACGAACTGCGCGCCAAGACCGCGCGGGCGGCGCTCACCGCGTCCGAGCGCTTCGACCCGGTCCGGATCGCCGCCCGTCACGAGGAGATCTGGAGCGAACTCGTCGCCCGGGGCGCGAGCGGCCGCGCCCACGGCCGGCTGCGCGAGACCCGCCACCGCGCGGTCGGCACCCTGGTCGACGCCGGCTACGAACTGAAGCGCCGGATCGGGGTTCTCGTACGCCGCTTCCGCTGAGCCGCGGTCGTCCGAGCCGCGGTCGTCCGAGCCGCGGTCGTCCGAGCCGCGGTCCTCCGAGCCGCGGTCGTCGTGTACGGCCCGCGGCGGACGGGCCGCGGCGCAGAGCCCGCAGCGCGCAGCCGCCGTTGAGGACCGTGGCTGTCCGCGAGGGCTGGCAGACTCGGGGCCATGTTGGAGACCTCCGCACGGCTGCTGCGTCTGCTCTCGCTGCTGCAGGCCCACCGCGAGTGGTCCGGCGCCGACCTCGCCGACCGGCTCGGGGTGACCACCCGGACCGTGCGCCGGGACGTCGACCGGCTGCGCGAGCTCGGTTACCCGGTCAACGCCAGCCCCGGCACCGGCGGCGGCTACCAGCTGGGCGCCGGTGCCGAGTTGCCGCCGCTGCTGCTCGACGACGACGAGGCCGTCGCCGTCGCGGTCGGGCTGCGCACGGCCGCCGGGCAGGGCGTCGAGGGCATCGGCGAGGCCTCCGTACGCGCCCTGGCCAAGCTGGAGCAGGTGCTGCCCGGCCGGCTGCGCCGCCGCGTGAGCACCCTCAACGCCTTCACCGTGCCGATGCTGCGCACCCCCGTCGACGTGGTCGACCCGGCCGTCCTGACCGAGCTGGCCAACGCCTGCCGGGACAGCGAGCGGCTGCGCTTCGCGTATCGCGACCACGGCGGTGCGGCCACCCGCCGCACGGTCGAGCCGCACCGCCTGGTCTGCACCGAGCGCCGCTGGTACCTGGTCGCCTGGGACGTGGACCGGGGCGACTGGCGTACGTTCCGGGCCGATCGGATCGAGCCGAGGCCGCCGCACGGCCCGCGCTTCCCGCCCCGCGAGCCGCCCGCCGAGGACCTGGCCGCCTATGTCGCGAAGGGCGTCTCCCGTGCGGCCTACGCGGCCGAGGCGACGATCCGGCTGCACGTCCCGCTCGCCGAGGCGGCCGCGGCCGTCGGGCCGATGGACGGCGTGCTCGAGCCCGACGGGGACGGCGCCTGTCTGCTGCGCGCGGGTGCGGGCAGCCTCGCCGGCATGGTCGTCCATGTGCTGATGCTGGGCCTCGAGTTCGAGGTGGTGGCCCCGGCGGAGCTGGACGACTGGGTCCGGGTGCTCAGGGACCGGCTGTCCCGTTCGCTGGATCGCTCGGCGGACTCGGCGGCTCATCCGGGGCCGGAGCGTCCGGAGCCGTGAGCCGCAACCGCTCGTAGGCCACGAACTCCGGGTGGTGCAGGTCGAACGCCGGTGACTCGGAGCGGATCCTCGGGACCGCGTCGAAGTTGTGCCGGGGCGGCGGGCAGGACGTCGCCCACTCCAGGGAGCGACCGAACCCCCAGGGGTCGTCCACCTCGACCTTCGGCGCGTAGCGGGCGGTGACCCACACGTTGTAGAGGAACGGCAGCGTGGACGCGCCGAGCAGGAACGCGCCGATGGAGGAGACCGTGTTGAGCGCCGTGAACCCGTCGGCGTCCAGATAGTCGGCGTACCGCCGGGGCATGCCCTCCGCGCCGAGCCAGTGCTGCACGAGGAACGTCATGTGGAAGCCCACGAACAGCGTCCAGAAGTGCACCTTGCCCAGGCGCTCGTCGAGCATCCTGCCGGTGAACTTGGGCCACCAGAAGGTGAAGCCGGCGAAGGTCGCGAAGACCACCGTGCCGAAGACCGTGTAGTGGAAGTGGGCGACGACGAAGTACGAGTCGGTGACGGCGAAGTCCATCGGCGGCGAGGCCAGGATGACGCCGGTCAGCCCGCCGAAGAGGAAGGACACCAGGAAGCCGACCGACCAGAGCATGGGCGTCTCGAAGGAGAGCGAGCCCTTGAGCATCGTGCCGGTCCAGTTGAAGAACTTCACCCCGGTCGGCACGGCGATCAGGAACGACAGCAGCGAGAAGAACGGCAGCAGCACCGCCCCGGTGGCGAACATGTGGTGCGCCCACACGACCACCGAGAGGCCGGTGATCGTCATGGTGGCGGCGATGAGGGTCGCGTAACCGAAGATCGGCTTGCGGGCGAAGACCGGGATGATCTCGCTGACGATCCCGAAGAACGGCAGCGCGATGATGTAGACCTCGGGGTGGCCGAAGAACCAGAAGAGGTGCTGCCACAGCAGCGCCCCGCCGTTCTCGGGCTGGAAGACCAGCGAGCCGAACCGCCGGTCGGACTCCAGGACCAGCAGCGCCGCGGCCAGCACCGGGAAGGCCATCAGGACCAGGATCGCGGTGAAGAGGACGTTCCAGGTGAAGATCGGCATCCGGAACATCGTCATGCCGGGCGCCCGCATCCCGACGATCGTGGCCAGGAAGTTCACCGAGGTGAGGATCGTGCCGAAGCCGGAGAGCGCGAGGCCCATGATCCACAGGTCGGGGCCGATGCCGGGGGAGCGCTCCAGGCTGTTGAGCGGGGCGTAGGCGGTCCAGCCGAAGGCGGCGGGCCCGCTCGGCACGAGCAGCGAGCCGAGCACCATCAGGCCGCCGAAGAGGAACAGCCAGTACGAGAACATGTTCAGCCGCGGGAAGGCGACGTCGGGGGCGCCGATCTGGAGCGGCACCAGCTCGTTGGCGAAGCCGGCGAAGGTGGGCGTCGCGAAGAGCAGCAGCATGATCGTGCCGTGCAGCGTGAACGCCTGGTTGAACTGCTGGTTGTCGAGGAGCTGGAGGCCGGGGCGGGCCAGCTCGGCCCGCATCAGCATCGCCATCACCCCGGCGGTCAGGAAGAAGAGGAACGAGGTGACCAGATAGAGGTGGCCGATCTTCTTGTGGTCGGTGGTGGTGAGCCAGTCGATCAGGACCCGCCCATGCCGTTCCCGCGGTGATTCGACGGCCGCGGTCGCGGTGTCGGTGCCCATCGACGCCTCCGGTTCCGAGTCGTCCGGACATGATGCGCGCCTCTGGGGCGGGGACGGGGGAGGCGGGCCGACGGGATGCTCCGGTCGGCCGAACGTGTGCGCGTCCTGCGAGGAAATCGTGAATACCGCGCGGGCGTCACAGTCCCCTGAATTCGGCCGACCGGACGGCGGAACGGAATTCCGGAAGCCTTCGCGGGAACTGTCCGAAGCGCCCTTCAATTCCCGTCGATTCGGCCGGAAACTGCCCTGACGAGTGACGGTCGGCGTGTCAAACATACGTCGAGAAGCTGTGACACAAGCGTGACCGGTAAGGGACTAACGTGATCCCCATGACATCCAAGCCGACCATCCCCGTACCGCCGGAAGACTATGTGGGACTCGACCGGGAGCACGCCGAACGGCTCGCCCGCGACCATGGCTGGAGCGTGGTCCGCTCCCTGCCGCCGGGCTCGATCATCACGATGGAGTACCTGGAGGGCCGCATCAACTTCGAGGTGGCGGACGACACCGTCACCCGTTGCTGGCTCGGCTAGACCCGCCCTCCGGGGCGGGCCGCACGACGAAGGGCCCCGGCGGGTTCGCCGGGGCCCTTCCGCTGTCGTGGGGGGTGTCGGTACGTCGGTGCGTCCGTCCGCTCAGCCGCCGGTGAGCGGCCGCGAGCGCGGCGGTCGACGGCTGCCGGCCGGGGCGACCGGCGGCCGCTCCGGGCGCGCGGAGTGCCCCGCGTGTCCGGCATGGGCCGTGTGCGTCCGGGTGCCGGCGAGCGGCGGCGCGAGCCGGCCGTCCGCCCGTGGGGCGGACGAGGCCCGTCCGCTGTGGGCGCCGACGGTCTCCCTGACCGGCTCCTCGGCCGCGGCCGGGCGCTGCGGGTACAGCGTGGTGCGCGGCCCACCGGTCGCCACGGGCAGCGAGGGGACCAGCCGGCGACGGGCCCGCAACTGCTCGCGCAGCCGGTCGCGGGCGCTGAGCACGATGGCCTCCACCCGGCTGATCAGCGGCTCGCACCAGGGCAGCGCCAGCAGGATGAGCAGCCCGGCGGCCCAGCCGAGCAGCACGTCGCTCAGCCAGTGCGTACCGATGTAGACCGTGGTCAGGCCCACGCCGAGCGCGACCACGGCGGAGAGCGCCGAGAGATAGCGCCGGGCCCGCGGGGTGGTCGCCAGATAGGCCAGGATGCCCCAGGTCACGACCGCGTTGGCGGTGTGGCCGGAAGGGAATATATCGCCGCCCGCGAAGAGCTCGGCCGAGCCGATCTGCGTCGCGTAGTGGGGACCGAGGCGGCCGAGTCCGAGCTTGACCGCGCCGACGGTGACGTTGAGCAGGAGCAGAGCGGCGCCGAGGGTGAGCAGCGGCCGCAGGGTGTGCTGGCGCCAGGAGCGCCAGCCCAGCCAGGCCGCCACCATCACGGCCGTCGGGCCGCGCTGGCCGAGAACGACGTAGTAGTCGAGGAAGGGGTGCAGGTCCGGCCACTGCTGATAGGGCCGGAAGAGCATGATCTTCCAGTCGAGGGTCACCAGCCAGGTCGAGAGCAGCACGGCCACGACGATGGCGAGATAGAACGCCAGCGTCCCGCCGAAGAGGGCGAGACGCGTGCGGGTCATCCCCGGGACCTCTATCTTCGGCGGTTCCGGCTCCCGGTCCAGCCGGGCAAAGATGTCGGTACGCACCCAATCGACGTTACAGGGAGTGAGTGTCGACCTTGGTCGATCCGGTGTCTTTGTGATGACGATGTGATGTGGAGTAGGTCTCAGCGCGGGGTTTATTCCTGGCGCCTGTCTGAGAATCCGATGACCTTGATCCCTATGGGGGGCAGGTGACTTTCCGGAAGTCTGTTTGTACGTCCCAGGGATTTCCCAAACAGTTGTGCGGGGCGAATTCGAGGCGACACGCGGCCCCGGTGGAGTGGCGTAGGACACACCCGGCGGCCCGCCGGGGTGAGAGCTGCACCACGCTCTCGTGCCGCGAACTCGCGTACGCTGACTGCTCACTCGCCCGTCGATGCCGGGCCGCCCGGGGATCCGAACCCCCGGCCGGCGCCCGCCGATGCGAGGGGTTCACTGGGAGGTACGTACATGCAGCGGACGATCACGCCCGGGGCACGGCTCCGTGCCGCCGCCGACGGCGCCAACCGCTGGGTCGTCCTCGTCGTCCTGTGCGTCAGCCTGCTGCTGGTCGCGCTGGACGCCACCGTGCTCCACGTCGCCGTCCCCTCCCTCACCGAGGACCTGCGCCCCAGCTCCACCGCGCTGCTCTGGATCGTCGACGCCTACCCGCTGATCTGTGCCGCGCTGCTCATCCTCTTCGGCACGCTGGGTGACCGGGTCGGCAGACGGCGGGTCCTGCTCCTCGGCTACGCGCTCTTCGGTGTCGCCTCGGCCGTCGCGGCCCTCGCCACCGCCCCCGGCGTCCTGATCGGCGCCCGCGCCCTGCTCGGCGTCGGCGGCGCGATGATCATGCCCGCCACCCTCTCGATCCTCCGGGCGGTCTTCCCCGACCGGCGCGAGCGGGCCACCGCCATCGGTATCTGGACAGCCGTGGCCGCCGTCGGCGCCGCCACCGGTC
This sequence comes from Streptomyces sp. NPDC090127, assembly GCF_044746945.1. NCBI lineage: Bacteria > Bacillati > Actinomycetota > Actinomycetes > Kitasatosporales > Streptomycetaceae > Streptomyces > Streptomyces sp. NPDC090127. Next base: position 55,318 of record NZ_JBIVDE010000007.1, read on the forward strand.
CGGTGCTCGGCGGCTTCCTGGTCGAGCACTACTGGTGGGGCTCGGTCTTCCTGATCAACATCCCGCTGATGGCGCTGATCCTGCCGCTCGGCCGCTGGCTGCTGCCCGAGTCCAAGGGGAGCGACGACGGCCCCTGGGACGTGGTCGGCGCGCTGATGGCCGCCGCCGGCGTGCTCGGCGCGGTCCTCGGCGTGAAGCGGATCGGCGCGGGCGAGTACCTGCTCGCCCCGGCGACCTGCGCCCCGCTGCTCCTCGGCGCGGCGCTGCTGATCCTCTTCGTCCGCAGGCAGAAGCGCCGCGAGCACCCGCTGATCGACATGCGGCTGTTCTCGCGGGCCGCCTTCACCACGTCCGTCGGCTGCATCGTGCTCGCCATGCTGGCCCTGGTCGGCCTGGAGCTGATCGCCGTCCAGTACCTCCAGCTCGTCCTCGGACTCAGCCCCCTGGAGACCGGGCTCAGGCTGCTGCCGCTCACCTTCGCGGCCATGGCGGCCGGCGCCACCGGCTCGTACACCCTGCGCCGGATCGGGCCGCGCCGGATGGTCGGCTGGGGCTTCGTCCTCACCGCCGCCGCCGTGCTGCTGCTCGTCATGATGGGCCAGCACGACCGGCCGCTCCTGCTCACCTGCGGCTTCGTGCTCCTCGGCTTCGGGCTGCAGACCACCCTCTTCTCCGCCTACGAGTCGATGCTCAGCGAGGCCCCACCGGAGAGCGCGGGCGGGGCGGCGGCCATCGGCGAGACCTCCTACCAGCTCGGCGCCGGCATGGGCATCGCGCTGCTCGGCAGCGTGATGAACGCGGCGTACGCCCCCGGCCTGGCCTCCGTCCCCGACGTGCCGGCCGAGGCGAGCAGGGCCGCCGCGAACTCGCTCGGTGAGGCCTACCAGGTCGCCGACCAGCTCGGCGGCCCGGCGGGTGCGGCGCTGTACCACGCGGCCCGGCACGCCTTCGTGGACGGCCTGCACATCACCCTGTTCGTCAGCGCCGGCCTGCTGCTGGTCGGGGCGCTGATGGCGCTGCGGCTGCCGCGCGTCATGGAGTGCACGGTCGATCCGGAGGACCTGGTGACGCCGGCCCCCGAGGAGGCGTCGGCCCCCGAGGAGGTACGGGTGCCGGCCAGCCGTGAGCCCGTCGAGCCCGCCGCCGCGTCCGGTCGCCGGACGCGCTGAGGCGCGCCGGAGGCGCCGGACGGTGATCGGTGGGCGTTCTCCGGAGCCGCCCGGTGCGAGGCGGCCCCGGGCTCAGCTCTGGTTGAAGAAGCCGTCCTGCGAGCGGCCCGCGGGGTCGCCGCTGATGATCTGCGTGTCGGCCGGCGTCAGCAGGAAGACCCGCGTCGCCACCCGCTCGATCGAGCCGCGCAGACCGAAGGCGAGCCCGGCGGCGAAGTCCACCACGCGCTTGGCGTCGGAGGGCTCCATGGCGGTGAGGTTCACGATGACCGGGACGCCGTCCCGGAAGAGCTCGCCGATGCCCCGGGCGTCCCGGAACCCGTCCGGGGAGACGGTCGCGATCCGGCGGCCCTGCACCTGGGCCGAGTCGGACGCCACCCGGACCCGGGGGTCCGTCACCCAGGCGTCGGCGCTCTCGTTACCCTCGGCGTACTCGTCGTCGTAGTAACGCTCGTCGTTGTCCTCGACGAGTCCCAGCCAGGCACTGGCCTTGCGCACCGATCCCATGGACGCCTCCTTTCAACGCGGTCACTTGTGGTTCCGCATGTCCCTATCGTCGTCCATGATGCGGATCGCGCGCCAAGTGGATAGTCGGCGCGCGCGGTTTTCGTGACGGTACTGGTGCAGAACGTGAGGCCCGGTTTCTGGCGATTCGTCAGGAAACTTGCGGTATGCGGGGCCTGACGGAGGTTCCGCAGGAGCTGTGCAACTTAAAATATGAAAGTCGGGCCAGAAGGGTGACGGCTGGCGCGTCCGGGTGAACGGGGTGGCTCGGTACGATGCCCACACCGCTGCCCGCAGGGGCGCGCGACTCACGGGGGAGTCTCTTGTTCGGGATAGTCAGGCCCTGCACCCATCGGCTCACCGAGGGGCTCAAGGCCGAATGGATGGCCCATCTCTGCGGCCTCTGCCTGGCACTTCGGGCCGACCACGGGCAGTTCGCCCGGGTGGTGACCAACTACGACGGGCTCATCGTCTCGGTGCTGACGGAGGCTCAGACCGGCCTGGCCGACGGCGGGCGCCGTACCGCCGGTCCCTGCCCGCTGCGCGGCATGCGCACCGCCCCGGTCGCCCGGGGCGAGGGCGCTCGGCTCGCGGCCGCCGTCTCGCTGGTCCTCGCCTCGGCGAAGGTTCGGGACCACGTCGCCGACCGGGACGGACTGTTGGCGCGCCGGCCGGTCGCCGCCGCCGCCCGGCGGGTCGCCAGGTCCTGGGACCGGGCGGGTGCGCGGACCGGGCACGCGCTCGGCTTCGACACCGCCGTCCTCGTGGACGCCGTGGACCGGCAGACCGGGATCGAGACGCTCGCCGGGCTCGGCACGCCCCTCCTCGCCGTGACGGAGCCGACGGAGACGGCGACCGCGGCGGCCTTCGCGCACACCGCCGTCCTCGCCGGCCGGCCCGGGAACGTCGAGCCGCTCGCCGAGGCGGGCCGGCTCTTCGGGCGCCTCGCCCACCTGCTGGACGCCGTGGAGGACCGGGACGCCGACGCGGCGTCCGGCGCCTGGAACCCGCTCGCCGCGACGGGCACCTCGCTCGCCGAGGCGCGTCGGCTCGCGGACGACGCGCTGCACGGCATACGCCTCGCGCTGCGGGACGCGGAGTTCGTGCACGGCCGGCTGGTGCACGTGCTGCTCGCGCACGAACTGCGGGTTTCGGTGGACCGCGCCTTCGGCACGACGAGCTGCGCGCACGGCGTCGGTGGAGCCGGGGCCGTCCAGCCGCCGGGGCCGCACGCCCCCGGCCCCGTACCGGGCAATCCGTACGCGCCCGGCGGCCCGGGGGGTCCTGGGGCCGAGCCGCCCGAGCCGCCGAACCGCCGGCGCGGCCTGATGGCCGGGTGCGCGGTCTGGATGGGCCTGGCGTGTACGTGCCGGCTGTGCTGTGGGCACGAGGACCCGTGGAGCGGGGAGCGCCGCGAGGGGCTCTGCAACGACGTGGGTAGCTGGTGTGATTGCTGTGACTGCTGTAGCAACTGCTGCGGCGAGGGGGACGGCTGCTGTGGCGACTGTGACTGTGGGTGCGACTGCGGCTGCTGAGGTGCCCGTGACCTGCGCCGGTGGGACGGCGGCTGCTGTGGTCGGCGCGGTCCGTGCCGGTGGGACTGCGGCTGCTGAGGTGGCCGTGGCCTGTCCCGGTGGGACTGCGGCTGCTGTGGTCGGCGCGGCCCGTGCCGGTGGGACTGGGCGGGCTGAGGTGGCCGTGGCCCGTTCCGGTGGGACGGCGGCTGCTGGGGCACGTGCGGAGGGCGGGCGATGACGCGGAACGCGGCCGTCGTGATCATCGGCGCCGGGCCGCGCGGGACCGGGGTGCTGGAACGGATCGCCGCCAACGCGCCCGAGCTGTACGGCGGTTCCGGCCTCGACATCCACGTCGTCGACCCGTACCCGCCCGGCGGCGGCCGGATATGGCGCCACGACCAGTCGCCGCTCCTCCAGATGAACTCGCAGGCACGGGACGTCACCCTCTTCACCGACGCCAGTGTCGAGATGACCGGGCCGGTCCTGCCCGGACCCACCGTGCACGAGTGGGCCGGCGGGGACGCGCGGGCCTTCGTCAGCCGCCGCGCGCACAGCGGCTATCTTCGCTGGGCCTACGAACGGGCCGTCGCCGCCCTGCCGGCCGGGGTCGTCGTCCACCACCACCGGCGCACGGCGCTCCGCGTCGCGGGAGCGTGGAACGGCCGCCAGACGGTCTGGCTGGAGGGCCTCGACACGCCCCTGGCCGCCGACGCCGTCATCCTCGCCCAGGGCCACCTGGACGCGGAACCCGACCAGGAGCAGCGCGAGTTGGCCGCCCACGCCACGCGCCACGGACTGCAGTACCTGCCGCCCGCGTACACCGCCGACAGCGACCTGTCGCGGCTCGCGCCCGGTGCGCCCGTGCTCGTGCGCGGCCTCGGCCTCGCCTTCGTCGACCTCATGGTGCTGCTCACCGAGGGGCGCGGCGGCCGGTACGAGGACGGGACGTACGTGCCCTCGGGGCGCGAGCCGGTCCTGTACGTGGGGTCGCGGCGAGGCGTCCCGTACCACGCGAAGATCGCGTACCCGCTCGTGGGCGAACGGCCGCCGCTGCCCCGCCATCTGGGTCCGGCGGAGGTCGACCGGCTGCTCGCCCTGCCCGGCGGCTTCGACTTCCGGCGGGACGTCTGGCCGCTGGTCGCCAAGGAGCTCGGCTTCGCGTACTACCACCGCCTCTTCTCCGCCCACCCCGACCGCACCCGCCTCGCCTGGGCGGCCTTCGAGCGCGCCCACGCCGCCTGCCCGCCCGGCGGTCCCGAACTCGGCGCCCTCCTCGCCCGCGCCGTGCCCGACCCGGCCGACCGGCTCGACCTCGCCGCGCTGGACCGTCCCCTCGCCGGGGTGCGCCACGCCTCCGCGGCGGCGCTCCAGGAGCACCTGCGCGGGTACGTCGCCGCGGACCTGGCCCGCCGCCGCGACCCGGCACGCAGCCCCGACCTCGCCCTCTCCCACGCCCTGCTCGGCGTCTACGGACAGCTCGCGCCGCTCGGTGACCTCGGCACCTGGTGGCACGGCTTCTTCAGCTCCCTGGCGTCCGGGCCGCCCGCCCCGCGCCTGCGGAGCCTGCTCGCCCTGTCGCGCGCGGGGGTCGTACGGTTCCTCGGCGCGGACCTCCGGGTGGCCGTCGAGGGCGGGGTGTTCCGGGCCCAGAGCCCCACGCTGCCGGGGCGGGCCACCGAGGCCCGCGCCCTCGTCGAGGCCCGGCTCCCCGAGCCCACCGTCGCGACCACCCGCGACGCGCTGCTGCGGGCGCTGCACACCGACGGCGCGGCGGCCACCCCGGCGGGACTCCTCGCCGTCGACCCCGTCGACGGCCGCGTCCTGGACCGGGCGGGGAGGCCGCACCCCCGGCGCTTCGCGCTCGGCCCGCACACCGGCGCACGCGGCCCCGGAGGGTTCCCCCGGCCCGGCGGGAACGGCCTCGCGCTCCGGCAGAACGACGCGACCGCGCGGGCCGCCCTGGCCCTCCTGCGCGGCCCGGGCCGGAGCGTCCCGCCGGGCGCCTGACCGTGTCCCCGCCCCGAGGCGTCGTGTCCGGGGCTTCCCGGACCCGTATGGAAGGGTTGAACACCATGAGCACGGATGACACCGATCCCCAGCGGGACTGGCAGCACTGGCACGAGAAGCGGACGGCGGCGGTCTCCTCGCCGTACGGACCGCTCTCCCTCACCGGCACGTACTGGCTCTCCGACCACCCGGAGGGTCGAATTCCGGCCGTTCCCGGGCGGTGGCGGGACGAGGGCGACGAGGTGGTCCTCACGGCCGACGCCGAGGACGCCGTCACCGTCGACGGCAAGCCCCTGATCGGCAGCGTCCGGCTCACCGCCGACCACGCCCCGATCCACGAGTCCCGGGTCGAGTCGGCCGGCCGACGGCTTGTCCTGCTGAGCCGTGAAGGGCTGTGGGCGGTACGGGACTTCGACCCCGAGTCGGCGGCGCGCCGCGCCTTCCGGGGCATCGAGGCGACCCCCTACGACGCGAGCTGGGCGGTGCCCGGCACCTACCGGGCGTACGAGAGGTCCAGGAGCGTCCGGGTGGAGAACGCGGACGGGAAGGAGCGCGGGCTCGGGCTCGCGGGCGAGCTCTCCTTCGCGCTGCGCGGCGTCGAGCACTCCCTCCAGGTCGCCGTGGAGGACGACGGCACGCTGTGGGCGGTCTTCGCGGACGCGACCAGCGGCCGCGACAGCTACCGTTTCCGGTTCCTGCGTCCCGCCGCGCCCGCCCCGGACGGGTCGGTGACGGTCGACTTCAACCGCGCGCTGCTGCCGCCGTGCGCCTTCGCGGACCACTTCATCTGTCCGTTCCCGCCGCCCGGGAACACCCTCGACACCGCTGTGCCGGCGGGGGAGCGGCGGCCGGTCGAGGGCTGAGCGCCGGGCCGGCCGCGACCGGGCGGCACACGGAAGGGGCGCCGGTGACCACGCGGGTCACCGGCGCCCCTTCCGCGTGCCTTTCTCCGGAGATCTCCGAAGTCGCCTGTGGGGCGCGGTAGTTGAGCGTCGTACGGCCGAAAGGCGCCCTTGCGGCGTCCGCCCGGACGGCCGGAGACTCCCCCTCAGCGCCGGCCTTGGCCGCGCCTCACGGGTCCGGCACCCCACGGCGGACCCCCCGATTCCCCCTTGGAGGAACGCGAAGTGAGGATCAAGCGCACCACCCCCACAAGAACCATCCGTCTGCTCGCGGTCGCCACCGGCCTCGCCGCCGCCGCGGCCGTCGCGGTTCCCGCCGCGAACGCGGACACGGCGCAGACCTTCAGCGCCTCGCAACTGACCGCCGCGAGCGACGCCGTGCTCGCCGCCGACGTGGCCGGTACCGCCTGGCACGTCGACAAGGCGACCAACACCCTCGTCGTCACGGCCGACTCCACCGTCTCGAAGGCGGAGATAGCCGAGATCAAGCGCGAGGCCGGCGCCAACGCCGGGGCGATCCGGGTCGAACGCACCCCCGGCACGTTCAACAAGCTGATCTCCGGCGGCGACGCCATCTACTCCAACACCGGACGCTGCTCCCTCGGCTTCAACGTCCGGGACAGCGCGGGCGCCTACTACTTCCTGACCGCCGGGCACTGCACCGACGGCCAGGGCACCTGGTACGCCAACTCCGCCCGCACGACCGTCCTCGGTTCCACCTCGGGGTCCAGCTTCCCGACGAACGACTACGGCATCGTCCGGTACACCAACTCCAGCATCACCAAGTCCGGTTCGGTCGGCAGCGTGGACATCACCAGCGCCGCCAACGCCACCGTCGGCATGTCCGTGACCCGTCGCGGCTCCACCACCGGCACCCACAGCGGCTCGGTGACCGGGCTCAACGCCACCGTGAACTACGGCGGCGGTGACGTCGTCTACGGCATGATCCGCACCAACGTGTGCGCCGAGCCCGGCGACTCCGGCGGCCCGCTCTACTCCGGCAGCCGTGCGATCGGCCTCACCTCCGGCGGCAGCGGCAACTGCTCCTCCGGCGGTACGACCTTCTTCCAGCCGGTCACCGAGGCGCTGAGCGCGTACGGCGTCAGCGTCTTCTAGGGCGGCCGGAACCGGAGGCCGACCAGACCTAGGCGGAGGACCGTACTCCGTAGCACCATGATCCGAACCGAAGTCGGTCCCCCGGCCCTCTCCTGGCCGGGGGACCGACGCGTGGAGTCGTGGGTGGGGAGAGACACGTGACCGTCCGGCCCGGTGGACCGATACCCGACGTGGACGCCCAGCGCAGGGTCCGGCGCAGCCCGCTGCTCTTCACGGCGCCGATCGTGCTGCTCCTCCTGCTCACCGCCGTGCTCGGCTGGGAGATCGTCCGCGCCAACGTGACCGAGGAGGCGAGGACCGCCTGGCCCTGGCGGCTGCAGCTGCTCGACATGGAGCCGCTGGGCAGCCTGCTCGCGGTCGCGGCGGCGGCCGTCCTCGCGCGGGCGCAGTACGCCCGGACCGTACGGCCCTACCTGGGCTGGCGGAGCGACTGGACGGCGGGGCGGCTGCGCGGGAGCGACGTCGAGTGGCGGGCCGGGGTCTACAACGGCGGGCAGCACACGGCGGTGCTCGAACGGTACGACTGCCGGGTCGTGCTGGCGGGGGAGAGCGACCCGGAGTCGACCCCGTGGACGGACCTTCCGGCGGCCGTGGCGGTCCTGACCGGGGCCGGTCTCGTGGCGGGCGAGGACTTCCGGATCGCCACCTTCGGCACCTTCCCGCTGGTGGGCACGGGGACGTACGAGACCGTCGAGATGGGGGCGTTCTCGCGGCGCTTCGTCGACGAGGTCGACGCCTTCCACGTCCGGCTGAGGGTCGTGGACACCGTCGGCGACAGCCATGAGAGGGCCATGAACTGCCTCAAGGGCGCCCGCTCGACCGGCTATCCGCCGCCGCCGGCGTCCTGACGGGCGCCGCTGGGCCGACCTCGGCCGCCGCCGTCGTGGTCGGTGCCGGCGCCGAGGGTCCCCGCCTGGTTCCGTAGCCATTCCAGGACGGCTGGAAGCGCGTACCGGGCGATTGCTTGTGAAAACTTTCACGATACCTCAGGGGTCTAAAGTCCCTCGGTTTTCATGCTGGTCAGGGATTGGTTTCGAGAGTATCCGCGCGATCTCGCAGGGCCTTTCGACCGGCCCTCTCAGGGCTTTGTCCGGCCCTTTTCCACGGCCCCCGGGTGTCGAATGGAGACATCGGAAAAGGATCGAAGAGGGATCGAAGAAGGAGTACCTGCCATGGAGGCCAAGGAGATGGTGGACGGACTCGTCCAAGGGGCTCTCACGGCCCTCGGGCGGTTCGGGGAGTTCGACCAGGAACGGGTCGACCACATCGTCAAGAAGGCGTCGCTCGCGGCGCTGGGCGCGCACGGCGACCTCGCGAAGCTGGCCGTGGAGGAGACCGGCCGCGGTCTTTTCGAGGACAAGGCCGTCAAGAACCTCTTCGCCTGCGAGCACGTCACCCACTCGATGGCCGGTCTCAGGACCGCCGGCGTGATCCGCCGCGACGAGCTGAACGGCATCACCGAGATCGCCGAACCCGTCGGTGTCGTCTGCGCGATGACCCCTGTCACCAACCCCACCTCGACCACGATCTTCAAGGCCCTGATAGCCCTGAAGACCCGTAACCCGATCATCTTCGCCTTCCACCCCTCCGCCCAGCGGTGCTCCGCCGAGGCCGCCCGGATCGTCCGCGACGCCGCCGTCGCCGCCGGAGCGCCCGCCGACTGCGTGCAGTGGATCGAGGAGCCCTCCATGGAGGCGACCGGCCTCCTCATGCACCACGAGGGCGTCTCCACCATCCTCGCCACCGGCGGCAACGCGATGGTCAAGGCCGCCTACTCCTGCGGCAAGCCCGCCCTCGGCGTCGGCGCGGGAAACGTCCCGGCCTACGTCACGAAGAGCGGCAGGCTCCGGCGGGCCGTCCACGACATCGTGCTCTCCAAGGCCTTCGACCACGGCATGATCTGCGCCTCCGAACAGGCCGTCATCCTCGACCGGGAGGTGTACGAGCAGGGCATCGCCGAGTTCGAGCGGCTCGGCGCGTACGTCGTCACCGCCGCCGAGAAGACCAAGCTGGAGGAGTACGTCTTCGGCACCACCGCCTACGCCACCACCTGCGGCGGCGCCAAGCTGAACGCGGACGTCGTCGGCAGGTCCCCGCGGTGGATCGCCGAACAGGCCGGTTTCGAGGTCCCCGACGGCACCACGCTCCTGCTCGCCGAATGCCACGAGGCCGGCGAGGGCGAACCGCTCACCCGTGAGAAGCTCTCCCCGATCCTGGCCGCCCTCAGGGCCGACACCACCGAGCACGGCCTCGAACTCGCCGCGAGGATGGTCGAGTTCCACGGTCTCGGCCACAGCGCCGCGATCCACACCGAGGACGAGGAGCTCGCCGAGGAGTTCGGCAGGCGGGTCAAGGCGATCCGGATCATCGTCAACGCCCCCTCCACCTTCGGCGGCATCGGCGACGTCTACAACTCCTTCCTGCCCTCCCTGACCCTCGGCTGCGGCTCGTACGGGCACAACTCGGTCTCCGGCAACGTGACCGCGGTCGACCTGATCAACGTCAAGCGGATCGGACGGCGCAACACCGACATGCAGTGGTTCAAGGTCCCGCCGAAGATCTACTTCGAGCGCAACTCCCTGCGCTACCTGGGCGAGATGGACGGCCTCGAGCGGGTCACCGTCGTCACCGACAGGACCATGGGCACCCTCGGCTTCGTCCAGAAGGTCACCGACATCCTCCAGGCCCGCCCCTCCGCGGTCGTCCTGCAGATCATCGACAACGTCGAGCCCAACCCCGAACTGGCCACCGTCCAGGCCGGTGCCGCGCTGATGCGGGACTTCGCACCCGACACCATCGTCGCGCTCGGCGGCGGCTCGGTGATGGACGCCGCCAAGATCATGTGGCTGATGTACGAGCACCCGGAGGTCGAGTTCGCGGACACGAAGGAGAAGTTCTTCGACATCCGCAAGCGCGCCTACAGGTTCCCCGGGCTGGGGGAGAAGGCGCAGCTGGTGGCCGTCCCGACCACCTCAGGCACCGGCAGCGAGGTCACCCCCTTCGCCGTCATCTCCGACCCGGCGGCGGCTCAGAAGTACCCGCTCGCCGACTACGCGCTCACCCCGAACGTCGCGATCGTCGACCCGGTCCTGCCCATGGGGCTCCCGGCGGCCGTCACCGCCGACTCCGGCTTCGACGCCCTGACCCACGCCACCGAGGCGTACGTCTCGGTCTACTCCAACGACTACACCGACGGGCTCTGCCTCCAGGCCATCAGGCTCATCTTCGAGAACCTGGAGCGGTGCGTGGTGAACGGGGCGAAGGACCCCGAGGCCCGCGAGAAGATGCACAACGCCTCGACCGTCGCCGGAATGGCCTTCGCCAACGCCTTCCTCGGTCTCGTCCACGCCATGGCGCACACCCTCGGCAACACCTTCCACGTCGCCCACGGCCGCACCAACGCCCTGCTCCTGCCACACGTCGTCCGGCACAACGGCCAGGTCAGCGGCAAGGCCACCCCGTGGCCGAAGGCCGAGGTCTACCGCGCCCCGGAACGCTTCCAGGAGATCGCGAAGACGCTGGGCCTGCCGGCCGCGACGCCGGAGGAGGGTGTGGAGTCGTACGCGAAGGCGGTCGAGGAGCTGCGCACCCGGTGCGGGATCCCCGCCTCCTTCCAGGCGGCGGGCGTCGACGAGGCGGCCTTCCTCGCGGCCCTGCCGCAGCAGGCGATGAACGCCTACGCCGACCAGTGCGCGCCCGCCAACCCGCGGATGCCGATGATCGAGGAGATGAAGGAGCTGATGACCCGGGCGTACTACGGCGCCTGACCGCCCCCGGACCACAGGCCGCCTCGCGCGAGGAAGCGCGGGGCGGTCTCGTGCGGTGGAGGTTCAGGCGGCGGCCCCGCCGGCCGCGCCGAGTTCCTCGGCGATCGGCTGGCTGCCCGGCTTGCGCCTCAGCGAGGACATCACCAGCGTGACCACGGTCCCGACGACCGCCCAGGCGGAGAGCACCAGGAGCGAGACGGTGACGTCGTTGCCCTTGAAGTACGCGATCGAGCGCGCCGCCCAGGTGCCCGCGCCCGGGGGCAGTGCGGGGCCGATCGCCTTCCAGAACGGCGGCAGCATCGGCAGCGGGAACGCGCCGCCCGCGCTCGGGTTGCCGGCGACCACGATCAGCAGGATCGCCAGGCCGATGCCGACGATGCCGAAGACCGACTGCAGCGCCAGGGTGGCGGCGCCGACCGCGAAGACGACCAGGGCGCCCAGACCCCACAGGGCCACGACGCCGCCCGGCAGCGCGCCCAGGATCGGGCCGACGATGACCGCGCCGCCGAGGCCGCCGAGGATCGCGTAGAGCGCGAGGGTGCCGAGCCGGATGACGGCGCGCTCCCGGTTCGCGGGGCGGGAGCCCGCGCTGATGGCGAGGATCGCGGCGCAGATGTAGCCGCCGACGCACCAGCCGACGACCAGGTAGAAGGCGGAGAGGCCGTCGAAGTCCTGTGGGGAGGCCGGGGCCACGTCGAGGGTCCTGACGGTGCGTCGCTCGGCGCCCTCGACCTCGGTGAAGAGCCGCTCCAGGCCCGAGGCGAGCACGGTGCCGCCGCCGGAGGCGACGAGCAGGGTGTCGGTGGTCCCGGCCGGGTTCACCAGCAGGGCGCCGTCGATGTCCCGGTTCAGGACCTGCTCGCGGGCCTCGGCCGCGTCGCTGACCGCCCGGGGGTCGAGCGGTCCGCCGGGGAGCCTCTCCAGCCGCCCGACGAGCTGGGTGGCGGCCTGGGGAGGTGCGACCACGCCGAAGGGGACGTCCTTCGGCTTCGGGTCGTGGAGCGCCCCGACGTACGAGGCGATGAACAGCAGCTGGAGGGCGAGGACGCCGACGACCAGCAGGGCGGCGCGGGGAGTGACGGCACTCTTCAGTTCGTCGACGAGGCTCATGCCCCCACGCTCCGGGGAGGGGGATGATCGCGCAGGCGGGGTGGGGCCGAACGGACGACCCGGCGGGGGCGCGGGGTGCCGCCGTGATCCACCGCGCGGGACGCCGTCGTGCGGTTGTGGGCGCCGCGCGGTCCGGGCAGGCTCGGTCGGGGGAGCCCCGGGCCCCTGCCGGGATGAGTTCCGGCCGGGTCGCGAGTCGGTTCCGGTGGGCGTCGTACGACACCCACCGGCACGAGACACCACGGAGGACACCATGACGACCACTCCCGGCGACGCGAGCGGCGAGCGCCCCGGCAGGCCGCCGGTCGTCGACCTGGCCACCTGGCAGGCGGCGCGCGACGAACTGCTGGTCCGCGAGAAGGAGCACACCCGCGCGGGCGACGCGATCGCGGCGGCCCGGCGGCGGCTGCCGATGGTGGAGTTCGACGGCACCGTCGAGGTCACCGGCGCCGACGGGCCCGTGCCGTTCCTGGACCTCTTCCAGGGGCGCGACGAGCTCGTGGTCTACCAGCACATGTGGTACGACGGCGCGCCGCACCAGGGGCAGTGCGAGGGCTGCACCACCACGGCCTGGCACGTGAGGGACGCCGTCTACCTCAACGCCCGGGGCGTCTCGTACGCCGTCCTGACCTCGGGCCCCTGGGACGAGGTGGCCCGCTACGTCGCGTTCATGGGGTACACCCAGCCCTGGTACTCGGTGCGGGGTGTGGAGGCGCCGGTCGGCGGAGAGATGGGCCACATCGTCTCCTTCCTGCGCGACGGCGACCGTACGTTCCTGACCTACTCCACGACGGGCCGCGGCAACGAGGTGGCCAACGGGTCCCTCGGCCTGCTCGACATGACGCCCTACGGCCGCGGCGAGGGGTGGGAGGACAACCCCGAGGGGTGGCCCGTGCTCGGCCATGTCCGCGAGGGGTACCCGGCCGTGGGCCGCCAGTCCTGCTGGTACTGGCGCACCGACGCCGACGGCGACGCCACCTGGGGCCCGACCAGCCGGCCCGTGCCGCAGTGGACCCGCCCCGGTGCGACCCCCGTGGAGACCCTCGGCCGGCACGGCGAGCACCACTGACGCGCGCCCGTCCGCGGCCCCTGAACTGTGGCCCCCGAGCCCGGCGTACCCGCCGTTCTCGGGGGCCACTGCTCTGTCCGTCGTACGCGGCAGGTCGCGGGAGGCCGGCGAGGGGGTACAGTAATCGAACGAGCGTACGATGAACATATCGGGTGAATCGTCGGAATGGGGTGGAGTGATGGAGGTGTGGCATGGCGGGCTTCGCCCATCTGCACGTCGCGTCCGGTTACTCCGTCCGCTACGGCGCCGCCCACCCGGAACATCTCGTCCGGCGGGCCGCCGAGCGGGGCGTGCCCGCCCTCGCGCTCACCGACCGTGACACCGTCACCGGCCTCGTCCGCTTCGCGCAGGCCTGTGCGGAGACCGGGGTACGGCCGGTCTTCGGTGTCGACCTCGCGGTGGAGGCCCTCGCGCCCCCGCCGCCGACCCAGCGGCGCCGTACGCCCGTACGCGGAGGCGCCCATGTGGTCGAGCCGCCGCTGCGGTTCACGCTGCTCGCCCAGGACCGGGAGGGCTGGGCGCGGCTGTGCCGCATCACCTCGGCCGCCCACGCCGGTGCCGCCGGTTCCCTGTCCGGTTCCGTGTCCGGCGGTTCGGGTGTCGCGTCCGCCGGTGCCGGTGCCGGTGCCGGTGCCGGTGCCGGTTCCGGTACGGCGCCGGTGGTGCCGTGGGAGGCGCTGCGCACGTACGGCGGCCCCGGCCTGACCGCGCTGCTCGGACCGCTCTCGGAGCCGGTCCGCGCCCTGGCGGCGGGGCGCGAGGACGTCGCGACGAAGCTGCTCGCCCCCTGGCAGGAGATCTTCGGTGACGGCCTCCGGCTGGAGGCCGTGGGGCACAGGCCCTCCGGCACCGGGCCCGGGTCGATCCGGCTGGCCGCCCGGACGATGGCCCTCGCCGACCGCACCCGTACCACCGCCGTGCTGTCGAACGCCGTGCGCTACGCCGACCAGGAGCAGCACCGGCTCGCCGACGTCCTGGACTCCGCGCGGCTACTGCGGCCGATCGACCGGCGCCGCCTGGACGGCGGGCAGCGCTGGCTCAAGGACGAGGGACGGATGGCGAGCATCGCGCGGATGATCGCCGAGTGCGCGGGCGCCAACCCCGCGCGGGCCCGCCGGCTGCTCGCCGACACCGCCGCCACGGCGGCCGCGTGCACCGTGGACCCCGTCGCCGACCTGGGGCTCGGCACACCGCACTTCCCCGAGCCGGGCGTGCTCGGCGCCGACCCCGGCGCGGACGGCGCGGCGCGGCTGCTGCGCGAGCGGAGCGAGGCGGGCCTGGTCCGGCGCGGCCTGGACCGTGACCGCGCCGCGCTCGACCGGCTGGACGAGGAGCTGGCGATCATCTCCCGGTTGGGTTACGACGCGTACTTCCTCGCCGTCGGCCAGGTCGTGGCCGACATCCGGGAGAAGGGCATCCGGGTCGCGGCCCGGGGCTCCGGCGCCGGATCGATGGTCTGCCACGCGCTGGGCATCGCCACGGCCAACCCGCTCGAACACCGCCTGCTGTTCGAACGCTTTCTGAGCGTGCGCCGGAAGTCGCTGCCCGACATCGACATCGACGTGGAGTCCGCCCGCCGGCTGGAGTGCTACGACACGATCTTCGACCGGTTCGGCAAGGAGCGGGTCGCGGTCACCGCGATGCCCGAGACCTACCGGGCCCGCCGCGCCCTGCGCGACACCGGCCTCGCCCTCGGCATCGCGCCCGCGGACGTCGACCGGATCGCCAAGAGCTTCCCGCACCTGCGGGCCTCCGACATCACCGGCGCCCTCGCCGAACTGCCCGAGCTGCGGGGTCTCGCGGCCGAGGCGCACCGGTACGGGCCGCTGTGGGAGCTGGCCGAGGGCCTCGACTCCCTGGTCCACGGCATGGCCATGCACCCCTGTGGTGTGGTCATCAGCGACGCGACGCTCCTGGACCGGCTGCCGGTCCAGCCGACCCCGCAGGGCGACTACCCCATGGCGATGGCGGCGAAGGAGGAGATCGAGGCGCTGGGCAACATCAAGCTGGACGTCCTCGGCGTACGGATGCTGTCCTCGATGACCCACGCGGTCGCCGAGATCGAACGGACCACCGGCACCCACATCGACCTCGACGACCCCGCGCAGGTGCCGCTCGACGACGTCTTCGCCTTCAAGCTCATCCAGGAGAGCCAGACCCTCGGCCTGTTCCAGCTCGAATCGCCCGGCCAGCAGGACCTGCTCTCCCGGCTCCAGCCCCGCGACCCGCAGGACGTCATCGCCGACATCAGCCTCTTCCGTCCCGGGCCGGTGGCCGGCGGCATGCCGGAGCGGTACATCGCCGCACGGCACGGCGGTTCACCCGGGTACGCCCATCCCGACCTGGAGCCGGTGCTCGCCGACACCTACGGCGTGACCATCTGGCACGAGCAGATCATCGAGACCCTGTCGGTGATGACCGGCTGCGACCGGGCGCTGGCCGAGGTCGCCCGGCGGGCCCTCGGCGACAAGGCCCGGCTGCCCCGGATCCATGACTGGTTCCACCGCCTGGCCGGGGCCCGGGGCTACAGCGCGGAGGTGCGCGAGCAGGTCTGGAAGACGGTCGAGGCCTTCGGCGCCTACGGCTTCTGCCGGGCGCACGCGGTCGCGTTCGCCGTACCGGCGCTGCAGAGCGCCTGGCTCAAGGCGCACCATCCTGCGTTCCTGCTGGCAGGTCTCCTCGAACACGACCCCGGTATGTGGCCCAAGCGCGTCCTCGTCTCCGACGCCCGCCGCCGTGGCGTGCCGATCCTCCAGGTCGACGTCAACGACTCCCGGGTGAAGCACACCGTGGAGAAGACCGACGGGGACCGGTGGGGCGTACGGCTCGCCCTGTCAGCCGTGCACGGCATCAGCGAGGAGGAGTGCGCGCGGATCGAACAGGGGCAGCCCTACGGATCGCTGTCGGACTTCTGGCAGCGGGCCCGCCCCAGCCGGCCCGTCGCCGAACGGCTCGCCGAGCTCGGCGCCCTGCACGCCCTCCACGACGGCCGCCTCACCCGACGCGACCTGCTGCTGCAGATCGCCGAACTCCACCGGCAGTCCCGCACCCGCTCCGCGAGCGAGGGGCAGCTGCCCCTCGACGCGGGCGCCGTCGGCGGGGCGGAGCCGAGCGGTCTGCCCGAGATGACCGGACGCGAGGCGTTGAGCGCCGAGCTGAACACCCTCGGCATCGACGTCTCCAAGCACCTGATGGAGCACCACCACCGGCTGCTGCGCGAGATCGGCGCGATCGACGCGGCCCACCTGGCCGGGATGCGCGCGGGTCAGCAGGTTCTCGTCGCCGGGGTCCGGGCATCCACCCAGACCCCGCCGATCGCCAGCGGCAAGCGGATCATCTTCGTCACCCTGGAGGACGGCTCCGGCCTGGTCGACCTGGCCTTCTTCGAGGACTCCCACCCGGCCTGCGCGCACACCGTCTTCCACAGCGGACTGCTCCTCGTGCGCGGCACGGTCCAGGTGCGCGGCACCCGCCGCACCATCGTCGGCACCATGGCCTGGGACCTGGACGAGATCGCCGCCGCCCGGCGCGACCGGGGCCCCGAGGCCGCGCTCGCCCTGCTCGGCGCCGACCGGCCGCACCCGACCCCCGCCCAGCCGCACCGCGTCCTGGTCAACGGCACGACGGGCGCCCGCCTGCACCCGTACGCCGACCTGCAACCGGCCGGCAGCCGTTCGGCCGACCTGAAGAAGTTCGGCTACACGAGCCCCGGGAGCGCGGGATGACCACACGGCAGCGGCACATCGCCCACCTCCACCTGCACACGGCGCCGACCGAGACCCAGTACGGAGACATAATCGAACTGGTGTCCGGTATCACGCCGCACGTCCAGGCCGTCCCGCCCCAGGCCGTCCAGCTGGACCTGACTTCGGCGCTCCGCTACTTCGACCTGTCTCCCTACGACGTCGTCCAGCTGGCGAAGCTCCGACTGAAGGCGCTCTACGACATCGACAGCAGCGCCGGGCTCGCGAGCAACCGGATGCTCGCCGCCATGGCCGCCGACGCGTCCGCGCCCGGCGAGACCACCTGGGTCCGCGCCGACGAGGCCGAGGAGTGGATGTACCCCCGGCCGGTCACCGCGCTGCCGGGGATCGGGCGCGCCACGGCCGACGCGCTCCACCGGTACGGGCTCCACACCATCGGCCAGGTCCTCGAGCTGCCCCCGGCGACCTTGCAGCGACTGCTCGGGGCCGGTCCCGCCCGGCTCCTCGCCGAGCGCGCCCGGGGACGTGACCCCCGCCCGGTCACCCCGTCCGAGCCCGCCGCGCACCTGAGCGCCGACCTCGTCCTGGACCGGGACTGCCTCGACCCGGAGCAGCAGCACCGGGCCGTCCTGGGGCTCGCCGACCGGATCGGACGGCGCCTGCGCGGCGAGGGCCAGACCGCCGGCCGTCTCACCCTCACCGTGCGGTACGCCGACCGCAGCTCCACCACCCGGACGCGCGCCCTGCCCGAGGCCACCGCCCACTCGCCGGCCCTCGCCGCGACCGCCCTCGGGCTGCTGGCCGCCCTGGGGCTCCAGCGGGCCCGCGTCCGGTCGTTCGCGCTCCGCGCCGACGACCTGCTGTCCGCCGACAGCGCCTACCGCCAGCTTTCCCTGGACCCCGGTGACGCCCGCGCCCGCGCGGCCGAGGCCGCCGCCGACCGGGCCCGCCGCCGCTTCGGCCCGGAGGCCGTCCGCCCGGCGGCGCTGGCCCGCTGACCGCCGCTCGGCGTCCTCGGAGTGGTCCGAAACGGTCACCGTGTACTCCGAGTTGACGAGAAGTCAGTTTTTACCGACGCGTAACTTCCCAGTCGACGCTACTCGTGCGTAGCTTGGCCTGAAGCAGAGCATCCCCACTTGTGGTCCGGGCCGCAGGGCGTACTGCCGTCGTTCGTTCCTGATTTCCCTTGAGCCGCAAGGAGATCGCACGATGCTGCCCTGGAAGCACGCGCTCAGAGCCCTCTCGGTCCTGCTGCTGACCGCCGCCGCGACCCTCGCCCCCACCGCCTCCGCCCAGGCCGTCCCCACCCAGGCCGCCGCTTCGAGCCGAGGCTGGAACGACTTCTCCTGCAAGCCCTCGACCGCCCACCCGCGCCCCGTCGTCCTGGTCCACGGCACCTTCGGGAACTCCGTCGACAACTGGCTGGTCCTCGCGCCGTACCTCGTCAACCGCGGGTACTGCGTCTTCTCGCTCGACTACGGCCAACTGCCGAACGTGCCCTTCTTCCACGGACTCGGCCCGATCGCCGCGTCCGCCGAGCAGCTCGACGTCTTCGTGGACAAGGTCCTCGCGGCCACCGGCGCCCCCGAGGCCGACCTCGTCGGGCACTCGCAGGGCGGGATGATGCCGCGGCACTACCTGAAGTTCCTCGGCGGGGCCGAGAAGGTCAACGCGCTCGTCGGGATCGCCCCCGACAACCACGGCACGACCCTCCTCGGCCTCACCAGGCTGCTGCCGTACTTCCCCGGCGTCGAGGACCTCATCAGCGCCCACACCCCGGGCCTCGCCGACCAGGTGGCCGGCTCACCGTTCCTCACCCGGCTCAACGAGGGCGGGGACACGGTCCCGGGGGTCACGTACACGGTCATCGCGACCAAGTACGACGAGGTGGTCACCCCGTACCGCTCGCAGTTCCTCTCCGGGGACCGCGTCACCAACGTGCTGATCCAGGACAAGTGCGCCCTGGACCTCTCGGAGCACGTGGCGATCGGGACGGTGGACCGGGTCACGTTCCACGAGGTGGCCAACGCCCTCGACCCGGCCCGCGCGACCCCGACCACCTGCGCCTCCGTGATCGGCTAGCCCGGACCGGCCCGGGGGCCGGCCCCGCGCCGACCGGCTAGCGCGTGGCGCGACGGCCCCGGCGGGTCGCCCCGAAGAACACGGCCGCACCGAGCGCCATGACGGCGGCGCCACCGATCGCCAGGTACGACGTGGTGGCGTCGCCCCCGGTCTCGGCGAGGCGCTCGCCCGTGTCCGAACCGGCCGCGGCCGGCGCGTTGGGCGCGGCCGTGGCCGCCGGGTCCGAGGCGGCGGACGGGGAGGTCGCGGGGTCCGAGGCGGCCGGGTCCGAGGTCGCGGGGTCCGAGGCCTCCGGCGCCGGGGCCGTCGCCTCCGCACCGGTCCCGGCGTGCTGGTCGCCGTGCCCGCCGTGCTCCACGGTGGACTTGTCCTCGCCGTCCTTGATCTCCTCGTCGCTCGGCGCCGACGCCGTCGGGGCCGTCGTACCGCCGTTGTCCTTGCCGAAGACGACGTCGGAGCAGGTGTAGAACGCCTCGGGGGAGTCGGAGCGCTGCCAGATCGAGTAGATCAGGTGGCGGCCGGACTTGTTCGGGATCGTGCCGTCGAAGACGTAGTCGCCGTTCTCCATGCGCGGGTCGGTCACCGTCGCGAACGGCTTCGCCTCCAGGTCCGACCACGCCAGCGGCTTCGAGGGGTCGTAGCCGTCCTTCGTCACGTACAGCTCGAACGAACCGCGGTGCGGGGCGGTGCCCTTGTAGCGGAAGGTGTGCTTGCCCGAGGCGAGCGTGCTGGACGGCCAGTCGCCGCGGGCCAGGTCCAGACCCCGGTACTTGTCGTTGCCGGCGCTGCAGAGCTTGCCGTCCGGGATGAGGTCGCGGTGCTTCCCGGCGGCGTTGGCGATGTTCACCGCGTTCCAGTCGTAGAACGCCTGCGCTCCGCTCGCCGCCACGGCCGCCTTGCACGCGGCCGACTGCGGGCTCTCCGGCCCTTCCGCGTAACAGGCGGAGACCCGGCTCACCGGGTCCGTCATCGACCCGTGCGCCGCGGCGGGCGAGGCGGCGAGCCCGGCGAGCGCGAGCGGCGCGACACCGAGGGCGAGGACGGCGGACGCGGTACGGCGAGCGGTCATGGTGAACAACTCCTTGGAGGGGGGACGTGCGTG
The DNA here is from genome assembly GCF_044746945.1 of Streptomyces sp. NPDC090127. Lineage (NCBI taxonomy): Bacteria > Bacillati > Actinomycetota > Actinomycetes > Kitasatosporales > Streptomycetaceae > Streptomyces > Streptomyces sp. NPDC090127. Next base: position 75,367 of record NZ_JBIVDE010000007.1, read on the forward strand.
GGGTTGCTCAGCAAGCTAGCCGCCGAAATCCACGAAATCCGCTGCAAGGAGGGGGCGATGGCGATCCTTATGGTCGCTTTAAGGAGCGGCTAAGCGGCCCTTCGGACTCCCGCTCGGCCCACCCCGGACACCGGCTCCCGAGCCGCCCGTGCGGCCTTCGGTCCAGCCTCCCTACGCCAGGCGCCGGTAGCGCCGCTCCGGGCGGCCCGTCCCCCCGTACCGCAGCGTGATCTCCGCCCGGCCCGTCTCCGCGAAGTACTCCAGATAGCGGCGCGCGCTGACCCGGGACAGCGCGCCCGCCTCCGCGCACTCCGTCGCCGACAGACCCGCCGGGTGTGCCCGCAGGATGGAGTCCACCAGGTCCGCCGTCGGGGCGGCGAGGCCCTTCGGGAGTTCGCGCGAGCCCGGCGGGCGGGCGCCGAAGATCTGGTCCACGTCCTCCTGGCGCGCCTCGTCCAGCTCGTCCAGGCGGGTCCGCAGCGACGCCGCGTGCCGCAGCTGTTCCTGGAGCGCGGCCTGGTTGAACGGCTTGATCAGATAGTGCAGCGCCCCCGCGCGCAGCGCCGAACGGATCATGCCCGCGTCCCGCGCGGCCGTGATGAACAGGGCGTCCACCGCGAGGCCGGAACCGCGCAGCTCGCGCAGCACAGTGATCCCGTCCATGTCGGGCAGGTAGATGTCCAGCAGCACGAGGTCCGGGCGCAGCCGGTCGGCGAGGCGTAGCGCCTCACCGCCGCTGTGCGCGACCCCGACGACGGAGAAACCGTCCAGAGTCGACACATAACGGCTGTGCAGCTTCGCGACCATGAAGTCGTCGTCGACCACCAGCACCTTCGTCACGCCGACACGCTAGGTCGCGACCACAAGGACCACAACGTCCGTTGATTGCGGAAGAGAGACAGGTTCTTAACGCGCGGGCAACATGTGGGCCACTTCACACATCTATCGAGAGGCGGCACACGTGCGTCTGCGCACCCCCCTCGCCCTGCTCGGGGCCGCGCTGCTGGTGTTGGTGGGGCCGCCCCTGCTCTCCGCCGGCACCGGCTCCGACACCGGCACCCAGATACCCGGACTGCGGTTCATGGTCCCCAACACACCCGGCGGCGGCTACGACATCACCGCCCGCACGGCGGCGAAGAACGCCGAGGACGCCGGCCTCACCACCGGCATCGAGGTCTTCAACCTGCCGGGCGCCGGCGGCACCGTCGGCCTGACCCGGCTCGTCGGCGAACACGGCAACGGCAAGGTCGCGATGTCCATGGGGCTCGGCGTCGTCGGCGCGGTCCACACCAACAAGACGCCGAAGACCCTCGCCGACACCACCCCGATCGCCCGGCTCACCATGGAGCCCGACATCGTCGTGGTCGGCAAGAACTCCCCGTACAAGACCATGGGGGACCTGCTCACCGCCTGGAAGGCGAACCCCGGCAAGCTGCCCGTCGGCGGCGGCTCCTCACCCGGCGGCCCCGACCACCTCGCCCCGATGCTGATGGCCCGCGCCGCCGGCATCGCGCCGAAGAGCGTCAACTACATCCCCTTCGACGGCGGCGGCGAGCTCCTCGCCTCCATCCTCGGCGACAAGGTCGCCTTCGGTGTCTCGGGCCTCGGCGAGTACCGCGACCAGATCGAGTCGGGCGAGCTGCGCCTGCTCGCCGTCACCGGCCCCGAACGGGTCCCCGGCCTGGACGCGCCCACCCTGCGCGAGGCGGGCCTCGACACCGAGTTCATCAACTGGCGCGGGATCGTCGCCCCGCCCGGCCTCTCCGACGCCGAGCGCGACAAGCTCGTCGGCCTCGTCACCCGGCTGCACGACTCCCCGCAGTGGCGCGAGTCGCTGAAGAAGAACGGCTGGCACGACGCCTTCCAGCCCGGCGAGCAGTTCGGCGCCTTCCTCGCCGAACAGGACAAGCAGGTCGCCTCCGTACTGAAGGAGCTGGGACTGTGAGCGCCCCCACGAACCCCACGCCGTCGCAGCGGTCCTGGCTGCGAGAACACTCCGAACTCGGCGTCGGCGTCCTCCTCTTCGCCATCGGCGTCCTCGTCCTCACCGACGCCCTCACCATGACCGTCGACCTCGCCCAGCGCGGCCCCGTCGGACCCAGGACCGTCCCCGTCGTCGTCGGCGTCGGCCTGCTCGTCGTCGCCGTCCTGCTCACCGTCGACGTCCTGCGCGGCGGCCGCGGCGAGGCCGAGGGCGGCGAGGACGTCGACCTCTCCGAGCCCGGCGACTGGCGCACGGTCCTGCTCCTCGCCGGAGTCTTCCTCGCCTTCGCCGTCCTCATCGGACCGGTCGGCTTCCCCGTCTCCGGAGCCCTGCTCTTCTGGGGCGCGGCCTACGCCCTCGGCAGCCGCCACCTCACCCGCGACCCGCTGATCGCCGCCGGACTCTCCCTGCTCACCTACGTCCTCTTCAACAACCTGCTCGGAGTTCCGCTGCCCGGCGGCCCGCTGATGGGAGCGCTCTGACCCATGGACTCACTCCACTCCCTGATCGACGGCTTCGGTACGGCCCTCACCCCGATGAACCTGCTGTGGGCCGCCATCGGCGTACTCCTCGGCACCGCCATCGGCGTCCTGCCCGGCATCGGCCCCGCCATGGCGGTCGCCCTGCTGCTCCCGGTGACGTACGGACTCGAACCGACCGGCGCCTTCATCATGTTCGCCGGCATCTACTACGGAGCCATGTTCGGCGGCTCCACCACCTCGATCCTGCTCAACACCCCCGGCGAGAGCGCGGCCGTCGTCGCCGCCCTGGAAGGCAACCCGATGGCCAAGGCCGGCCGGGGCGCGCAGGCGCTCGCGGCGGCCGCCATCGGCCACTTCACCGGCGGCATGATCGGCACCCTGCTGCTCGTCGCCCTCGCCCCGACCGTCGCCGCGCTCGCCGTCGACATCGGAGCGCCCGACTACTTCGCCATCATGGTCCTCGCCTTCATCGCGGTGACCTCCGTCCTCGGCTCCTCCCGGATCCGCGGCCTCGCCTCGCTGCTCATCGGCCTCACCCTGGGGCTGGTCGGCCTGGACCAGATGACCGGGCAGCAGCGCCTCACCTTCGGGTCGCTCCAGCTCGCCGACGGCATCGACGTCGTGATCGTCGCGGTCGGTCTCTTCGCGATCGGCGAGGCCCTGTGGGTCGCCGCGCACCTGCGCCGCACGTCCGGCGAGGCGATCCCGGTCGGCCGGCCGTGGCTCGGCAAGGACGACGTGCGGCGCACCTGGAAGTCCTGGCTGCGTGGCCCCCTCATCGGCTTCCCGTTCGGCGCGATCCCGGCCGGCGGCGCGGAGATCCCGACCTTCCTCTCGTACGTCACGGAGAAGCGGTTCTCGACCCACAAGGACCAGTTCGGCAAGGGCGCCATCGAGGGCGTCGCGGGACCCGAGTCCGCCGCCTCGGCCTCCGCCGCCGGCACGCTCGTCTCCATGCTGACCCTGGGCCTGCCGACCACCGCCGTCGCCGCCGTGATGCTCGCCGCCTTCCAGCAGTACGGCATCCAGCCCGGACCGCTGCTCTTCGAACGCGAACCCGACCTGGTCTGGGGCCTGATCGCCTCGCTCTTCGTCGGCATGGTCCTGCTGCTCGCGCTCAACCTGCCGCTCGCGCCCCTCTGGGCCAAGCTGCTGCGCATCCCGCGCCCGTACCTCTACGCCGGCATCCTCTTCTTCGCCGCCGTCGGCGCGTACGCGGTCGGCGGCGAGGCGCTCGACCTGGTCATCCTGCTGATCGTCGGCCTGATCGGGTTCGGCATGCGACGGTACGGACTGCCCGTCCTGCCGGCCGTCATCGGCGTCATCCTCGGCCCGGCCGCCGAACAGCAACTGCGCCGCGCGCTCCAGATCAGCGACGGCTCGCTGACCGGCCTGGTGAACACGCCGTTCTCGGTGGCGGTCTACGCGGTGATCGTGCTCCTGCTGGCCTGGCCCCTGCTGAAGAAGGTGATCCGCCGCCGCCGTGACGTGTCGGCATGACGCGGGTGGCCTCCCCCCACGCCCGTGCGGGTGTGGGGGGAGTCCGGGAGGGCGGCCGGGCGGACCGTACGACCGTATTCATGACCACGGGCCCCTCAACTCGCCCCCGATAGGGTGAGTTTCGGACAGCTCGCGGCTTGATCCGGTATCCCTGGCGGGCGTACCCACCCCCCCCGGAAGGGATCACCCCCATGCGTATCCGCCTCGCCCTCTCCGCCGGCTCGCTGCTGGTCGCCGCCGTGGCCGCTGCCGCCGGCACCGCCCACGCGGGCCCCGCCGACGCCCTCTCCGTCGACGCGTACGGGACCGTAGCCGCCGACGGCACCGTCACCGTCTCCGGCACGTACCGCTGCCTCGACGACAGCGCGGGACCGGTCTTCGTCGGCAGCACCCTCGTCCAGGGCGACCGGTCCACCGGGATCGGCGGCACCAGGGCCGTCTGCGACGGCCGGATCCGCGACTGGACCAACTCGAGCGTCGTGAAGGATCCCGCCTACCGGGCCGGCGCCGCCGAGGTGAGGGCCACCCTGGTGCAGCTCACGCCCTCGGGCCCGCTGGGCGTGCCGATGCCCGGCTTCCTCGCGACGGAGGAGTCCGCCGTCATCCTCGGCTGACGCCGAGCAGCCGGACCAGTCCCTCGCGGCCGAGACCTTCGAGCTCGTCGAGGGCGTCGACGGCGCGGCCGGCCGCCTCCGGGTCGGTGGCGGCCAGGCCGCTCGCCGCGAACTCGTCCTCGTCCAGCCGGAGCACCTCGGTGCCGTCCGCCGACACCCACAGGTCCAGGTCCAGGTCCTCGACCACGACCTCGGGACCGTCGACGACGGCCGGCCGGGTGACATCGCAGTACCAGCCCTTGAGCGTCCCGTTCGAGGACCGGACCTCCTTGACCGCGTACCAGCGATCGCGCCAGTAGTGCTCCACGAACACATCGCCCGGCTCGAACCGTACGAAGCCGAAGTCACGCACCCCCTCGGCGGCCCACGGCGCACGCACGGTCAGCCGCGAACCGTCGTCGGCGACGACCTCGGCGGGATACCGGATCTTCGTCCGCCCCGCCTTCACGAGCACGATCTCAACCGAGCGCCCGGACATGGCGCACCTCCGTCGCGCACACCTCGTAACCGAACCATTCGTTGATCGCCAGCATCGGCCCGTTCCCGGCGTCGTTCCCGGTGAACGCCTCCGTGCAGCCCGCCGCGCGGGCCCGGTGCAGGGAGTCGTTCTTGGCGAGCTTGGCGAGGCCCCGCCCCCGGAACGCCGGGTCGGTGCCGGTCATCCCGCTGCTGTACCGCCCCCGGCCGTCGGTCTCGGCGGCGCTGAAGGCGACCGGGCGGCCGTCGACCACCGCGACCGTCGTCAGCTCCGCGTCGAAGAGCGGGTGGTTCCAGGTGGTCGCCAGCCAGTGCTCGTAGTCGGTCAGCTCGGCCCCGACGTCGCCGGGCTCGTCGGCCGTGGTCACCGCGTCCAGGACGAACAGCGGACGGGGATCGGCGGCGAACGTGGCGGCGGTCCGCAGCTCGACACCGGACGGCGGCCGCTGGAGCGGCGGCAGCTCGGCGGTGAGGTCGAGCCGGAGGAAGTGCGCGGTGCGGCGGGCCGCGTAGCCGAGCCGCTCGGCGAAGCCACGGAACTCCGGGGCGTCGAGCACCCAGCTGAAGAGCGTGGTCGCCCCGCATCGCGCGAGGTGCTCCTCGGCGGCCCGCACCAGCAGCGAGCCGGCGCCGAGGCCCCGCCTCTCCGGGTGGACGTAGATGTTGAGCGAGCCGACGTCCGGTTCGGGCGCGTCGTACGCGACACGGATCTGGGCCGTGCCGACGACCTCCCCGTCGACCTCGGCGACCAGGGGGCGCGCGTGGGCGTCGGGATGGGCGTGGGCCCAGTCGAAGGCGACCTGGGCGCCGGTGGCGAGCATGGCGGGGAGCGCGGCGCGGCGGACGAGGGCGAAGGCCTCGGCGTCCTCGGGGCGTACATCCCGGACGATCACAGTCATGGTGCCGCACGCTATGCGGGGGAGTGGCGCGGCCGCCTCCCATTTTCCCCCGGGGCGGGGGGAGAATCGGCCCGTGACATTGCGAATCACTGTGGACACGGCCTCCTCGACCGCCCCGTACGAACAACTCCGCGCCCAGATCGCGGAACGCGCCCGCTCGGGCACCCTGCCGGTCGGCTACAAACTCCCGACGGTACGAGGCCTGGCGGAGGACCTCGGCCTGGCGGCGAACACGGTCGCCAAGGCGTACAAGTCGCTGGAGGCGGACGGCGTCATCGAGACCCGGGGCCGTCTCGGCACCTTCGTCGCGGCGGCGGGCGACGCGGCGGCCCGCCGGGCGGCGAGCGCGGCCGCGATGTACGCGACGGAGGCCAAGCGGCTGGGCCTGACCCGGGAGGCGGCGTCGGCCGCGATCTCGGACGCGCTGCGGGCGACGTACGGGAGTTGACCCCGGAGCGGCCCCGTGCCTCGGAGGGCGCCCCGTGCCCGGGAGGCGCCCGCGACTCGGAGGCGTCCCGCGCCCCGTCGGCGTCCCGCCCCGGGGGTGCCCGCGTCTCGGAGGCGTCCCGCGCCCCGTCGGCGTCCCGCCCCGGGGGTGCCCGCGTCTCGGAGGCGTCCCGCGCCCCGTAGGCGTCCCGCCGTGCCCGGGAGGTGCCCGCGTCTCGGAGGCGTCCTGTGCCCCGGGAGCGCCCCGCCTCCCGGAGTCGGCTGCCGCAGCTTCTACGGCTGCGACGGCTCCTACCGTGCCTTCAGCTCCTACAGGTAGAGCCCCGCCTCCGGGGCGCGGGACTCCGGGATGCCGGTGGGCGACGTGCCGCGCCGTAGCGCGTACAGCTCCGCCAGCGTCGCGCCCTCGCGCCCGACGCCCTCCTCCGTCCCCAGCCATCCCACGGACTCGGCCCGGGTCAGCCCGCCCACCTCGATCCGGGCCAGGCACCGGCCGGGGCGGACCACGGCCGGGTGCAGACGCTCCAGGTCCTCGTTGGTGGTGACGCCGACGAGGACGTTGCGGCCCTGGCCCAGCAGCCCGTCGGTGAGGTTGAGCAGCCGGGAGAGCGCCTGCCCGGCCGTGTGCTTCGCCTCGCCGCGGATCAGCTCGTCGCAGTCCTCCAGGAGCAGCAGCCGCCACCGCCCCTTCGCCGTACCCTCGTCCTCGCCGATCGCGATGTCCATCAGATATCCGACGTCGTTGAAGAGCCGCTCGGGGTCCAGGACGCAGTCCACCTGGCACCAGTCGCGCCAGGAGCGGGCGAGGGTGCGCAGCGCGGAGGTCTTGCCCGTCCCCGGCGGCCCGTGGAGCAGCAGCAGCCGGCCCGCGATGTGGTCCGGGGTGACCTTCATCAGCCGGTCCATCGCATCGGCCACCTGCGCCGTGTAGTTGGGCCGGATCTCGTCCCACGTCCCGGCGCTGATCTGCCGGGTCGTCCGGTGCGGGCCGCGCCGGGGCGACACGTACCAGAAGCCCATCGTCACGTTCTCGGGCTGCGGTTCGGGTTCGTCCTTCGCCCCGTCCGTGGCCTCCTTGAGGATCCGCTCCGCCAGTTCCGGCTCGGTGGCGGTGACGGTGACGTCGGCACCCCGGTTCCAGCGCGAGACGAGGATCGTCCAGCCCGCGCCCTCGGCGAGCACGGCGGCGCGGTCGTCGTCCTTGGCGGCACGCAGCACCTTCGCCCCGGCCGGCAGGAGCGTCGCGGCGGGCTTCACCCGGTCCAGGGTCGTGCTCTGCGCGTGCGGCTGCTCGCCCGTCGTGAAACGGCCGAGGAAGAGCGCGTCGATGACGTCCGAGGGCGAGTCGCTGTCGTCGACGGTGAGCCGGATGGGCAACGCCCGCTGCGGCTCGGACGGCTCGGACGGCTCGGGCGCCTCGGAGGGTTCGGTACGCCCGGACGACCTGGACGGCCCGGAAGGCTCGGACGCCTCGGAGGGTTCGGCAGGCTCGGGCGGCCCGGAGGGTTCGGACAGGGGGAACTCCTCGGCTGGCGTGGCAGACATAGCGCCCATGATCCGGCAACGGACCATGGCGCGCACCGTGTTTTGACCGGGCGGATCCGGGGGACGGCCGCAGCCCCCGGATCCGCCGGCCGGCCGCTTCTCAGTGCGTCAGGGCCCGCCTTGGAGAGCTTTCGGCGTACGACCGGATCCAGCACATTGTTGTGCGCATCCGCGTCGACGGATGATTCATCAGATGGCTTGATCTCGACGGCCCGTGGCGGCCTCGGGCGGCTCCTGACGGGGCGTCGGCAAGATCTCGCCAAAACTTCTTGGCATGGACACTTCCAGCAGGGCCGTGGCAGCTGCTACTACCTAGTAGCGCAGAGATCCTGCTACAGGGAGGTTCCATGAAACTGTCCCGATTCGCGGCATTCTCGTCCTCGCTCCTCCTCGGTGCCGTCCTCGCCCTCACCGGGGCGGGAGCCGCACAGGCCGCCGAAACAGCCGCCGTCGACTACGTGGCGCTGGGCGACTCGTACTCCTCCGGCGTCGGAGCCGGCAGCTACGACAGCGCCAGCGGCGACTGCAAGCGCTCCACGAAGGCCTTCCCCGTCCTCTGGAAGAACGCGAACGCACCCTCGTCGTTCGCGTTCACGGCGTGCTCGGGCGCCCGAACGGGTGATGTCACGAGCGGTCAGCTCGGACCCCTCTCCACCGCCACCGACCTGGTCTCCGTCACGATCGGGGGAAATGACGCCGGCTTCGCCGACGTCATGACCACCTGCGTCCTCCAGTCGGAGACCACCTGTATCAACCGTGTGAATCAAGCCAAGTCCTATGTCGCCGACACCCTGCCCGGAAAGCTCGACTCGGTATACGCGGCCATCCGGGCCAAGGCGCCGAACGCCCGGGTCGTCGTCCTCGGCTACCCCCGCTTCTACAAGCTCGGCGGCAGCTGCCTCGCCGGCCTGAGCGAGAACGAACGACGCGCCATCAACGAGGGATCGGACATCCTCAACGAGGCCACCGCCAAGCGCGCCGCCGACCACGGCTACACCTTCGCCGGCGTGGTCCCCGCCTTCACCGGCCACGAGATCTGCTCCAGCTCGTCGTGGCTGCACAGCGTCAACTGGCTCAACATCGGCGAGTCGTACCACCCCACGGCCGCCGGTCAGTCCGGCGGCTACCTGCCCAGCTTCAGAGCTGTGGCGTAGCCGATCCGCTCGGGGAGGTGGCCCCGCCCGTCGGGGTCACCTGCTCGCAGGTCACCGTGAACTCCACCCAGTTCGAGCGCTTCTCGACCGGAGCGCGCACCTCCAGCCTGATCCGGTCGCGCCATGTGTCGTCCGCCCGGTGCGTCAGCTCGGTGTGCTCGACGTTCTTCTCCCGCGGGCCGTCCGCCGGGAACTCCAGCGTCCGCCAGCCCTGTTCGGCCGAGGTCTCCCCGCTCTCGGTGACCCAGCGGTACTCCACCGAGGTGGGTGTCCGGCCCACCGTGAGCGTCGCGACGAACGCGGGGGCCCGCTCCTCCGGCGGCGGGCAGGTGCCCGTGTGACTGCCGCGCACCGCCCGCACGTGCACCAGGACCGTGGGCGCCTGCGGTGCCGTGGTGCCGGTCGTGGCCGTCGGCCCGGTCGGCGTGGGTCTGGTGGGGGGTGCCGTGGTGGGCGCGCCGGTCGGGGGCGCGCTCGTCGCCGGTGAACTCGTCACCTGCGCGTCGCCCGGACCTCCGCTGTCTCCGTTCCGCAGCAGCGCGTACGTCAGGGCGCCCACGGCGAGCAGCAGCAGGACCACGCCGGTCGCGAGGACGGCCACCGCCCGCCCCGAGCGGTCCGGCGGCTCCGCCTGACCGCGCGAGCTGTGCGCCGGGAGGGGCTGAGGCGGCGTCGGGTTCGGAGTCGGGATCGGGATCGGGGCCGTCGGCCGGTTCGGCCCCTCGTCCGAGGTCCGGCCGGTCGGCCCGTACGGCTCCGAGCGCACCGGCCCCGAACGGGGCGAGCCGCCCGCGCCCACCAGCCTCAACTGCCGTTCGGCCTCGTCCGCCGAGAGGCGGTCGCCCGGCTCCTTGCGCAGCAGGCCCTCGATGACCGGCGCGAGCGGGCCCGCGCGACGCGACGGCGGCAGTTCCTCGTCGACGACGGCGCGCAGCGTCGTCAGGGGGGTGTCCTGGCGGAAGGGCGAACTGCCCTCCACCGCCGCGTAGAGCAGGATCCCCAGTGACCACAGGTCCGAGGCCGGGCCGGGGGTCCGGCCCAACGCCCGCTCGGGCGCCAGGAATTCGGGCGACCCGATCAGCTCGCCCGTCATCGTCAGCGGAGACGTCCCCTCCACCGCCGCGATCCCGAAGTCGGTCAGCACGACCCGGCCGTCGTTGGCGAGCAGGACGTTGCCCGGCTTCACGTCCCGGTGCAGCACCCCCGCCTCGTGCGCGGCGCGCAGCGCCGCGAGGACCTCGGCACCGATGAGCGCGGCGCGCTGCGGGGGCATCGGCCCCTCCGCGTCGATCACGTCGGCGAGGGTCAGGCCCTGGATCAGCTCCATGACGATCCAGGGGCGGCCGTCCTCGGTGGCCACGTCGTACACCGTCACCGCGTTCCGGTGCGCGATCCGGGCGGTCGCCCAGGCCTCGCGCTCCAGGCGGGCGTACAGCCGCTGCTCGTCGGCGCCGCTCAGGCCGGCCGGGGCGCGGACCTCCTTCACGGCCACGTCCCGGCCGAGAGCCTCGTCCCTGGCCCGCCAGACCGTGCCCATGCCGCCCTGTCCGATGACGTCCAGGAGCCGGTAACGCCCCGCGATCACGGTCATGGCGCGTCCCTCTCCGTCGTCGGCCCGGTCCGGGTCCTGTTTGAGCATGTCTGCCCCCCGGCGGGGTGGTTCGAACACCGCGCGGAGAACGCGGTGTGATCTTGGTGGCGGAGATCACACATCGTCAGACGGTGACAGAGGACGACAGCCGGCGGCCTTGCGTGCAGGATGGTTCGTGACGGTTCGGCAGGTGTTCGAGGCCTGTCCAACTCACCCTGAAATCAGATGGATTCGGACAGTAGTCGTCAACGCCCGTACGAGTGCGGTGAATCCTGCCGTCGGGATACACGAGTGTCAGCACGGAGCGATAGGGTTAACCTGCCCGGGCCGGGTGCCCTCGTTAGGGTGGGGAGTGTCATGGAACAGATAGCAATGCGCAGCAGGCCGCGAGTGCCTGCCATCACATGCGGGAACAGCGCGACCAGTTCGCGGCTCGACCGCCATCTCGCGGTGCTCGGCGGCCCCGTCGTGCCACAGCGCGAGGCGGCCGAGGCGACGCTGCTGATGCGCGAGCTCACCTCGCGCGACATCACGCAGACCCGCAGGAGCAAGAGCGCGCGCGTCTCGCTCTTCGCCCCCCTCCGCCGCCTGCGCCGCAGCCTCTTCGGCAGCAGAGGCTGAGCCGCCGGAGATAGCGGGCACGCATCCCGCAGGGCGGGACAGGTGGGCACAACCCCGACGACGGCGCGCGCCCACCCCCGTTCACCCCGTGATGCGGTCCTCCCGCGACCGTCCCACCACCGACCGTCCCGTACGTGACCGTCCCCCCGTCCCTCCACCGACCGTCCCGCCCTGTGACCGTCCCCTCTCGCGGGCGGTCACGCCACGACCCCGTCCGCCCGTAGCACCCGCAGCTCCTCCGGCGTGACGCCCAACTCCCCGAGCACGACGTCCGTGTCGTCCCCCAGCCCCGGCACGCGGCCCATCGGGGCCTCCGGCCCGTCCGGGTACGTGACGGGCGGCACCAGCGAGCGCAACGGCCCCACCGGCGACCCCACCTCCCGCCACCGCTCCCGCGCCGCCAGCTGCGGATGCTGCGCCAGGTCCGCCACGGTGTTCAGCCGCGCGCACGCGATCCCCGCCGCGTCCAGCCGCGCCAGCGCCTGCGCCGCCGTCAGCGGCGCCAGCGCACCGGCCACCACCGCGTCCGTCGCCGTGCGACCGGCCACCCGCGCCGTGTTCGTCGCGAAGGCGGGATCGTCCGCCAGATCCGGCCGCTCCAGCACCTGCTCGGCCAGCCGCCGCCACTCCCGGTCGTTCTGGACCGACAGCAGCACCAGGCTCCCGTCGACCGTCGGGTAGGCGTCGTACGGCGCGATGACGGCGTGCGCGAGCCCCGTGCGCGCCGGGGCCGTGCCCCCGTGCATCCCGTGGTGCAGCGGATGCCCCATCCACTCGGCCAGCGAGTCGAGCAGCGACACCTCCACCGGCCCGCCCCGCCCGGTCGTCCCGCGCCGCACCAGCGCGGCGAGGACACCCGCGTACGCGTACATCCCGGCCGCGATGTCGGCCGCCGGGATCCCCGACTTCACCGGCTGCTCCTCGGTCCCGGTCACCGAGACGAGCCCGGCCTCGCACTGCACGAGCATGTCGTACGCCCGCTTGTGCGCGTACGGCCCGCCCGGCCCGTACCCCGAGAGGTCGACCGCGATCAGCCGGGGATGCGCCGCGCACAGGGTGGCCGCGTCCAGGCCGAGCCTGGCCGCCGCCCCCTGCGCCAGGTTCTGCACGAAGACGTCAGCACCGGCCACGAGCCGGCGGACCAGGCCGAGCCCGCGCCCGTCCTTGAGGTCGACGGCCACCGACTCCTTGCCCCGGTTGCACCACACGAAGTGCGAGGCGAGTCCCCGGGCCGCCGTGTCGTACCCCCGCGCGAAGTCACCGCCGTCGGGGCGTTCGACCTTGATGACGCGGGCGCCCAGATCGGCGAGCTGGCGGGTGGCGAAGGGGGCGGCGACGGCCTGCTCGACCGCGACGACCGTGATCCCCTCCAGGGGGAGTGGCTGAGTGCTCATGACAGCCCTGACTACCCGGTGCCCGGCGGCTTGTCACCGTCGCCCTCGTCACGTGCGCCCCCGTCACCCCCGCGCGTACCGCCGACGACGTGCGGGCGGCCCCGGTCACAGCAGCGCGAACTGGCCCTCCGGGCCCTCCTCCTGGTGGTCCAGGACGGAGGCGGGACGGCGGGACGCCTCCGGTACGGGCAGGACCCCCGCCTCGCGCAGCGCACTCCGGGGCAGCCGGGGCGCTCGGGTCAGCGCCGCGCGCTCCTCGTCCCGGGCGGCGAGGAGCGCGAGGACGGTGACGAGCTCCAGGAGTTCGGAGGTCCACTCCTGCGGCCAGGCGGCAGGCCCGATCGCCTCAAGACCGCCCGGCTCCGCGGGCGCGGTCCGATGGGTGAACCACTGCTCCAGCATCCGTACGCCCCCCACGTGGAACTCCCAGGCGGCGGCCGGGACGGGCGAGATCCTGCCCTCGTCGAGGGTCAGCGTCTCCTCCCCGGGCTCGTACGCGAGCGTCGTCGGCCGGGCCGGGATCGGCGCCCGGACGTAGGGGCGCCGCCCGCCCGGCAGCCGGGGCCGCTCGCCGCCCCGGGCGCCCCGCAGCTGGATGTCGGTGAGGGCGCGGCCGAGCTCCACGCCCGCCGCCCACACGTCCGGGTCCGCCGGGAGCGGGACACGGCAGCCGGCGGCGGAGGGGCGGGCGGCCGCCACGGCCCAGGCCGGCACGTCGGCGGCGGCGACCTGGCATCCGTACCGCTCGCCCAGCCAGTCGAGCAGACCCGGCGTGAGGTTCGGCTCCGCGCCCCCGGGGCGGCGGAACAGCGGCCGGATCCGGCCCGGCCGCCCGGCAGGGGAGCGGCCCGCGGGCAGCGCCGCCGTCACCAGCAGCGCGGGTCCGGCCGCGCCCGGCACGTACCCCTGCTCGACGGCGAAGAGCTGGTGCGCGTCGGCGACCCGCCACAGCTCGGGGCGAGCGGTGTCGATCAGCCGGTGGTCGGGGAGCAGCCACTGCTCGTCGAAGGGCCCGTGGGCGAGCCGTACCGGATCCGGGCAGGGCCCCGTCTCCCGGGCGAACCGGACCGTGCCGGTCCGCTGCCCGGGCAGCGCGGCCACGGAACTCGACAAGGTGCGCGCCCGGCTGGGCCGGAACAGCTCCTGGCGTTCCGCCGGGTCGGCGGCGACCAGCCGGTTCCAGCGCTCGCGCAGCGTGCGTACGTCCGGCGCCACGATCCAGGAGCGGCCGAGCCGCAGCGGTGCGACGGACCACGGCATCAGCTCGTCCAGGAGGGGCGCGTCGTCCAGCGGTACGTCTTCGGTCACGCCTCGGATGCTAGCGAGCGGGCTCGGTGTGCCTCCACCGGTCGACGGGCCCCTGTCCTCGGCCTCCGGCCGCCGGTCGTCCCTCAGCGCGCCTCGACCGTCACCGTGAAGGAGAACCGGTCGCCCCGGTACCGGATCCGGGCCACGTCCACCACCCGGCCGCCCTCGTCGTACGTGACGCCCGTGTAGTGCAGGATCGGCGACAGCAGCGGGACCTGGAGGAGGGCCGCCGTCTCCGGGTCGGCCAGCCGGGCCTCGACCGTGTCCGTGATCCGGCTGATCCTGACCCCCAGCACGTCCCGCAGCACCTTCGTCATCGGCCAGCGCTCCAGGTCGGCCGGGTCGAGACCGGCCGCGACCTCCGGGCGTACCGCGTTCTCCGCCCAGTTGGTGGGCTCCCCGCTCTCCCCGTCGCTGCGCAGCCGCCGGTACGCGACCACCTCCGTGACGTCGGGGAAGAACTCCGCCAGCTCACCCGGCACCGGTTCGGGGCCGTGGCCGAGGACGGTGGTCCGCTCGCCGGACTGCTGGGCCACGATCGCGTCGATCGAACCGAGCAGCCGGCGCGGGGAGGACCGCCGGGCGCCCGGCTCGATGAAGGTGCCGCGCCGCCGGTGCCGGCTGATCAGACCCTCCTGCTCCAGCTCCTTGAGGGCCTGGCGCATCGTCAGCACGCTCACGCCGTAGTGCGCCGCGAGCTGCTCCTCGGTGGGCAGCCGCAGCGAGGCGTCGGGCGTGCGGCCCAGTATGGAGGCGCGCAGCGACTGCGAGACCTGATACCAGAGCGGCAGCTTGCGGTTCAGGACCAGCGAGTCGGGAGCGAAGGCGGTCACGGCGTTCTCCGTACGACGACAACGGGACTCGGGGACGGCGAGTCCCGACACGGCTACGAGACTCTACGGCCGGAAGTGGCGCTCAAGACCCTGCCATACGTCGTCGTAGGCGCCCTGACGGTGGTCGGCGTCGGCCGCCTGGGCGGTGGCCGTGAGCGGCCAGCGGGTCTCGAACATGAAGGCCAGACCGTCGTCGATCTTCTGCGGCTTCAGCTCGGCGGCGCTCGCCCTGTCGAAGGTCTCCCGGTCCGGGCCGTGCGCGGACATCATGTTGTGCAGCGAGCCTCCGCCCGGGACGAAGCCTTCGGCCTTCGCGTCGTACGCGCCCTCGATGAGGCCCATGTACTCGCTCATCACGTTGCGGTGGAAGTACGGCGGCCGGAAGGTGTCCTCGCCCACCAGCCAGCGCGGGGCGAAGACCACGAAGTCGACGCCGGCGAGGCCGGGGGTGTCGGTCGGCGAGGTGAGGACCGTGAAGATCGACGGGTCCGGGTGGTCGTACGAGATCGTCCCGATGACGTTGAAGCGGCGCAGGTCGTAGACGTACGGGGTGTGGTTGCCGTGCCAGGCGACGACGTCGAGCGGGGAGTGGTCGTAGGTCGCGGACCAGAGGTTGCCGCAGAACTTGTTGACGACCTCGACCGGGCCCTCGGCGTCCTCGTACGCGGCCACCGGAGCGCGGAAGTCGCGGGCGTTCGCCAGGCCGTTGGCGCCGATCGGGCCGAGGTCGGGGAGCTGGAAGGGCGCTCCGTAGTTCTCGCAGACGTAGCCGCGGGCGGTGGCGTCGAGGAGTTCGACCCGGAAGCGGACGCCGCGGGGGACCAGGGCGACCTCGCCGGGGTGGACGGCGAGCAGGCCGAGTTCCGTACGGAGGAGCAGGTCACCGCGCTCGGGGACGATCAGCAGCTCACCGTCGGCGTCGCTGAAGACCCGCTCCATGGAGGCGTTCGCGTGGTACAGGTGCACGGCCATGCCGGTGCGCTGGGTGGCGTCGCCGTTGCCGCCGAGCGTCCAGAGGCCGGCCAGCCAGTCGGTGCCCGGCGCCGGGTCGGGGAGCGGGTTCCACCGCAGCCGGTTGGGGTCGGGGACGGTCTCGGTGAACGGCGCGGAGCGGACGGCGCCGTTGTCGGTCCGGACGAACGGCGGGTGCGCGGCCGAGGGATGGATCCGGTAGAGCCACGAGCGGCGGTTGTGGGCGCGCGGCTCGGTGAACGCGCTGCCGCTCAGCTGCTCCGCGTACAGGCCGAGGGGGGCGCGCTGCGGCGCGTTGCGGCCGTGCGGCAGTGCGCCGGGGACCGCTTCCGAGCTGTGCTCGTTGCCGAACCCGGTGCTGTACGTCAGCGCCTCGGCGGTCTTCCGAGCCGTCTCTCTGGCCTGCCGCGTGGCCTGCTGCGTGGCCTGCTCCGTGGTCATCGCCCGCTCCTGTCTGAGCCCGCAAGGGGAATCCTATGGAAGACCGTAGGATTCCGCGACCGCTCACGTCAACGGGTCTCGGGGGTGTCCTGCGGGGTCTGGCGGGGTGTTGCTGGGAACTCGCGGGAACTCGCGGGAACTCGCGGGTCTCGGTTCGACGTGACGCGTGCATGAGGGGTTTCAAAAGATGAACAATGCTCTACTCTCACGCGCATGTCGTGGACCCGCAGGCTCCTTGTCGCGCTCTCGGTCGTTCTCGCGGCGCTCGCCGCCGCGCTCGTCACCGCCCCCGGGGCCCAGGCCCACGAGGAGCGGCCCGTCACCTTCCCCGACGGCTCCGGCAGCGTGCCGACGCTGCGAACCGGGGAGCCCGACCTCCTGGTCTGCAAGACGGACCGGGCCGACTTCACCCGCCGGATCTCCGCCTTCCCCGCCGAGCTGAAGGCCCGCAACCTGACCCTCTTCGACCGCTGCGCGCGCAGCGGCCACCGCCATCTCCAGGAGGCCGTCGACGCCGTCGACCGGCCCGGGATGACCATCGCCGTCCTGCCCGGCCTGTACGAGGAGGAGCCCTCCCAGCCCGCGCCGACCGGCGCCTGCGCCGTGCTGAAGGCCCCCAGGTCGGCGCTCGGCTACCAGATCCTGTCGTACGAGCAGCAGAGGCAGTGCCCGCACAACCAGAACCTCGTCGCCATCCTCGGCAAGAAGAACCTCCAGATCGAGGGCACCGGCGCCTCCCGTCTGGACGTCGTCTTCGACGCGAAGTACACCAAGCTCAACGCCCTGCGCGCCGACGGCTCCGACGGCGTCTACTTCCGCAACTTCACCGCCCAGCGCACCACCTTCAACTCGCTGTACGTGCTGGCGGCCGACGGCTTCGTCATCGACGACGTGCTCACCCGGTGGAACGACGAGTACGGCTTCCTCACCTTCGCCTCCGACCACGGCCTCTACAAGAACTGCGAGTCGTACGGCAACGGGGACTCCGGCATCTATCCGGGCTCGGCCTCCGACATCAACGACGGCCGCGGCTACGACGTCCCGCGCTACTCCATCGAGATCACGGGCTGCCGCAGCCACCACAACATGGTCGGCTACAGCGGCACGGCAGGGGACTCGGTGTATGTCCACGACAACGAGTTCGACCACAACATGGGCGGCGCCTCCATGGACTCCGCCTTCCCCGGCCACCCCGGACTCCCGCAGAACCACGCCCGCTTCGAGCGGAACCTGATCCACGACAACAACCAGAACTACTACCGGTACGTCGCCGACGGCACCTGCGCCAAGCCCCCGGTCGAGCGCGGCTACGAACAGGGCGTCGTCTGCCCGCAGATTTCCATGCCGCCGGGCACCGGCATCATCACCGCGGGCGGCAACTGGAACCTGTACGAGAACAACTGGGTGTACGGACACCAGCGCGCCGCCTTCTTCCTGAGCGCCGTCCCCGCGTTCATCCGGGGCGAGTCGGCCTGGGGCAAGCAGACCGACACCTCCCACCACAACCGCTACGCCGGTAACCGTCTGGGCGTCGACCGCTCCGGCGCCTCCCGGCCCAACCGCGCGGACGTCTGGTGGGACGGCCAGGGGGGCGGCAACTGCTGGCAGGCCGAGGGCAAGCCCTCGGGGGCGTCGAACCCGGGCGCCCTGCCCGAGTGCGGGAAGCGGCGCGGCGAGGTCGCCGGGAACACCGACCGGCTCGTCGGCGAACCGGCCAAGCTCGCCCACCTCCTGGTCTGCGCCGACTACAACGTCCAGGCGCGCCGACTGCCCGCCGGCTGCGACTGGTACGGAGCCCGGGGGATCCAGCGGGTCGAGACCCAGCTCGCCCTGGGGATCGCCGTCGTCCTCGCCCTCGTGGGCGGCGCCCTGTGGTGGCGCAGGCTCCGTGGCCACCGGCTCGCGGGCCTCGCGACCCTCGGGGGGCTCGTGGGCCTCGTCCTGGACGTGGTCGGCTCCACCCTCGGCCTGGCCTCCGGCCCCCTGCCCGCGCTCGCGCTGCTCCTGATCGGCGCCTGGTGGACCGTCCTGGGCCTCGCTCTTCGCCCGACCCGCCCCGCCCTCGCCTGGACCACCCTCGCGCTCGGCGCCCTCACCCTCCTCGACGCCTTCGACAAGGCCGTCCTGATGATCCCCTGGATCCCCCTCAGCCCCGCCTGGCTGCGCGGCCTCCTCGCGGTGGTCTGGGTGCTGTGGGCGGTGGTGGCGGCCGGCCGCCGCGCCCCCGGAGAAGCGGGCGACCGCGAACCGGCCCCCGACCCCGGCCCGCCCCCGGTCGCCGCCGCCACCCGCGAGGCGAGCGACGGAGCCACCTCATGAGGCGGCCACCGACGAGGGCTGCGGGGCCGCAGCGGCGGGGAGCGGCGACCCAGGCCGTGCCGCCGGAGCGCGCAGCGGCCACCCGGCCGCCGGAGCGCGGAACGGTGCCGGCCCCGGTCGTGCCGCAGCGGCGGGGAGCGGCGACCCAGGCCGTGCCGCCGGAGCGCGCAGCGGCCACCCGGGCGCCGCAGCGGGGAGCGGCGGCGGTCCCGGTCGTTCGCCTCGCCCGCCGACGGGCCGCCGTGCTCGCCGGGGTCCTGCTCGCCGTCGCCCTGGCCGCCGCCGGGTGCGGCGGTCGGCCCACGACCCATCACAAGCCGGGGACCAGTCACCAGGAGGCCACCGGAGGCAGCGGCACCCTGCTCGCGGCCACGGACGAGGCGGGACACCGGCTCCGGGAGGTACCGGCCGACGGCGCGCCCGCCGTACGTGTCGCGGCGCGGCCCGACACCCAGGGCGGCTGGAACATCCACCTCACCGTGGAGAGGTTCCGCTTCACCCCCGAGAGCGTCGGCGGCGCGGCCATCCCGGGCCGGGGTCACGCCCGGCTGCTGGTCGACGGCAAGGAGACCGGCCGGGCCTACGGCCCCTGGCAGCACGTCCCGCCCGGCGCCCGCGCGGTCACCGTCCGGCTCCACGCCGACGACCACACCGTCTGGGCGGTCGCCGGCCAGCCGGTCGAGGCCACCGTCCCCCTCTCCACCACCGCCACGACGCCCCCCGCGCCGACGCCCCCCGCGCCGACAGCCGACGGGGCCCCGCCCCCCACGCCGACGGCCAACGCGCCGACGAGCCCCGCCCCGACGGCCGCCCCCGGCCGGACCGTCGAGATCACCGTCACCGGTACGTCCGTCCAACCACCCCCCTCCCGCATCGAGTTGAAGAAGGGTGAACGGCTCACCCTCCGCGTCACGGCCGACCGCGCCGACACCCTCCACGTCCACGGCTACGACCGTGAACTGCCCCTCGTCCCCGGCGAACCCGGCACCCTCACCTTCACCGCCGACCGCACCGGCCTCTTCGAGGTCGAGACCCACGGCTCCGGGCTCCTGCTGACCCAGCTCGTCGTCCGATGACCACCCCTCCGTCCGCCCCGGCCCCCGACCACCTCCTCGCCCACGGCATCGGCTCCCAGCACGACCTCCCCCTCTCGCCCTTCTACGCCTACGCGGGGGCCTTCGCCGCGCTCTTCGTCTCCTTCCTGGCCCTCGGCCTGCTCTGGCCCACCTCCCGGTTCCGCGGCGACCGGGCAGGCCGCCCGCTGCCCGCCGCCGTCCAGCGCCTCGCCGACGCCCCGGCCACCCGGACCGCCCTGCGCCTCGCCGGGGCGGCCGCCGCCACGGCCGTCCTGCTCCACCTTCTCCTCGGCCCCGACGACCCGGACCGCAACCCCGCACCCGGCGCCGTCTACGTCCTGCTCTGGGTGGGCCTCGTCCCCGCCTCCCTCCTCCTCGGGCCCGTCTGGCGCCTCCTCAACCCCCTGCGCACCCTCCACGCGCTGCTGCCCGCTCCCCGTCACCCCCGCCCGCTGCCGGCCGGGCTCGGCATCCGCCCCGCCGCCGCGGGGCTCCTCCTCTTCGCCTGGCTCGAACTCGCCGCCCCCGACCCCGCGTCCACCACCACCCTCCTCGCCTTCCTCGCCGTCCTCACGGTCACCGGCGTCCTCGGCGCCGCCCGTCACGGCCCCGACTGGTTCGCCCGCGCCGACCCCTTCGAGGTCTACTCCTCCCTCCTCGCCCGGCTCTCCCCGCTCGGCCGCCGGGCCGACGGCCGACTCGTCCTGCGCTCCCCCTTCGACAGCCTCGACTCCACCCCGAGGACACCCGGCCTCGTCGCCACCGTCTGCGTCCTGCTCGGCTCCACCGCCTACGACGGCTTCTCCGACAACCCTCGCTGGATCACCACCCTCCAGACGTCACCCCTCGGCCCGACCGTCACCGCCACCCTCGGTCTGCTCGCCGCCATCGCCCTGGTCGCCGCCCTCTACGGCCTCTGTGCCGGCACCCTGCGTCTGATGTCCCGCGAACTCACCACCCCTCTCACCTCCTTCGCGCACTCCCTCCTGCCCATCGCCCTCGGCTATCTCGTCGCCCACTACTTCACACTCCTCGTGACCGAAGGGCCACGTACCGTCATGATGGCAGGGGGCACTGACAACGCCCCCGAACCCGCTCCACCACTGGCCCCCGGCGCCCTCGCCACGCTCCAGGTCACCGCCATCGTCACCGGCCACGTGCTCGGTGTCGTCGCCGCCCACGACCGCGCCGTGCGCCTCTTCCCGCCCGCCCGGGCCGTGGCGGGCCAACTCCCCCTGTTCGCGCTGATGATCGCGTACACCCTCGGCGGCATCGGCCTGCTCATCGCCTGACCCGACCAGCGACGGAGCGGCATCATGGACCTCGTGCCCCAGCCTTCTCTCCGTCGCACCCCCGTCCAGCAGCGCAGCGCCGAGCGCCTCGCCCGGATCCTCGACGCCTGCGCCGAACTCCTCGACGAGACCGGCTACGAGCAGCTGAGCACCCGCGCGGTCGCCCAGCGGGCGGGCGTCCCCATCGGCTCCGTCTACCGCTTCTTCGGCAACAAGCGCGCGATGGCCGACGCCCTCGCCCACCGCAACCTCGACCGTTACGCCGAGCGGATCTCCGCCCGCCTCGCCGCGACCGCGCGGGTCGACGCGTACAGCGCGATCGACGGCGTCCTGGACGAGTACATCGCGATGAAGCGCACCGTCCCCGGCTTCGCGCTCGTCGACTTCGGCGTCCCGGCCCCCACCGGCCCCGACCACGCCGATCCCGCCGACCGCGCCGACCACGCTGATCCCGCCGATCCCTCCGACCACTCCGATCCCGGCGACCCCGCCGCCCACGCCGACCGCGCCGACCGCGCCGACCACGCCGACCCTGCCGATCACGCCGATCCCGAGGGCGACCGCGGCAAGGGCACTGTCGCCCCACCCCCGGGCGGCCCCGGCGCCCCGGGGTCCGGCTCCGGGGGCGATGCCAACCATCTCGTCGCCGACCGCCTCTGCGGTCTCCTCGCCGCCCATCTCGGCCGCACCGCCGACGAGGCCCTGCGCCGCAAGGTCCTGGTCGGTGTCGAGGCGGCCGACGCGCTGCTCCAGCTGGCCTTCCGTACCGCCCCGTCCGGGGACCCCGCACTCATCGCCGAGACGCGCCACCTCCTCTACGCCTATCTCGCACCCTCCTTGAGCTGACGGACCCTCCCCACCGTCCGTACCGGTCGGTATGCTCGCTGGTGCCCGCGCGCCACCGCCGCCGCTCCAGGGAGTCCGCCATGTCCACCGCCCTGCGCATCTGCCCCCTCTGCGAAGCCACCTGCGGGCTGACGCTCACCCTCGACGGCACCCGGATCACCGGCGCGCGCGGCGACCGCGACGACGTCTTCAGCCAGGGCTTCATCTGCCCCAAGGGCGCCTCCTTCGGCGAGGTCGACGCCGACCCCGACCGGCTCACCGGCCCCCTGGTCCGCAAGGACGGCACGCTCCAGGAAGCCACCTGGGACGAGGCGTTCGACACCGTCGCCGCCCGGATCAGGCCCCTGATCGAGACCTACGGTCCGAACGCGGTGGGCCTCGTGCTCGGCAACCCGAACGTCCACACCATGGCCGGCGCCCTCTACCCCCCGCTGCTGATCGGCGCCCTGCGGACCCGGAACCTGTTCACCGCCTCCACCCTCGACCAGATGCCCAAGCACGTCTCCAGCGGGCTGCTGTTCGGCGACCCCTTCGCCGTCCCCGTCCCGGACCTCGACCGCACCGACCACCTGCTGATGCTCGGTGCCAACCCGATGGACTCCAACGGCAGCCTCTGCACCGCCCCCGACTTCCCCGGCAAGCTCAAGGCGCTCCGCCGGCGCGGCGGCACGCTCACCGTCGTCGACCCGCGACGTACCCGCACCGCCCGGCTCGCCGACCGCCACCTCGCCATCCGCCCCGGCACCGACGCCCTCTTCCTCGCCGCGCTCGTCCACACCCTCTTCGCGGAGGACCTCACCGCCCCCGGCCCGCTCGCCGATCACGTCCAGGGCATCGAGGACGTACGGGAAGCGGTACGGGAGTTCACGCCCGAGGCCGTCGCCGCCGCCTGCGACCTGGACGCCGCCACCATCCGTACCGTCGCCCGCGAGCTCGCCGCCGCGCCCACGGCCGCCGTCTACGGCCGGATGGGGAGCTCCACCGTGGCCTACGGCACCCTCGCCAACTGGCTCGTCGACGTCCTCAACGTCCTCACCGGCAACCTCGACCGCCCCGGCGGCGCGCTCTTCCCGCTCTCCGCCACCGCCCCCGCACCGCGACCGGCCGGTCCCGGCAAGGGCTTCGCGCTCGGCCGCTGGACCAGCAGGGTCTCCGGCCATCCCGAGGCCAAGGGCGAACTCCCCACCGCCGCGCTCGCCGAGGAGATCGAGACGCCGGAGCGCGTGGCGGGGGAGGGGCGGATCCGCGCCGTGATCACCATCGCCGCCAATCCGGTCCTGTCCGCCCCCGACGGGCTGCGCCTGGACCGGGCGCTCGGCGCGCTCGACTTCATGGTGGCCGTCGACCCGTACCTCAACGAGACCACCCGCCACGCCGATGTCGTCCTGCCCCCGCCGCCGCCCTCCCGCAGCGCCCACTTCGACTTCGCCTTCAACGGCTTCGCGGTCCGTAACCAGGTCCGCTTCGCCCCGCCCGCCGTCCCTCTGGAAGAGGGACGGATGGACGAGTGCGAGATCCACGCCCGGCTCGTCCTCGCCGTCTCCGGGATGCACGGCGCCCCGCCGTCCGCCGTCGACGACCTCGCCATCGACACCGCCCTCGCCAAGGCCGTCACCCAGCCGCACTCACCCGTCCACGGCGCCGACCCGCAGACCCTCGCCGCCGGACTGAGCGGCGCCACGGGGCCCGAACGGCGGCTCGACATGATGCTCCGCCTCGGCCCGTACGACCTCACCCTCGACGCCCTGCGCGGGGCCCCGCACGGCATCGACCTCGGCCCCCTGAAGCCCCGTCTCCCCGGCCTCCTCAAGACCCGCAGCGGACGGGTCGAGCTGCTGCCCGCCCCGATCGCCGCCGACCTGCCCCGGCTGCGCGCCGCCCTGGACGCCGAGCCGGGCGGCCTGGTCCTCGTCGGCCGCCGTCATCTGCGCTCCAACAACAGCTGGATGCACAACGCGCCGTCCCTCAACCGGGGTTCGAACCGGTGCACCCTCCAGGTCCACCCGGCCGACGCCGACCGCCTCGGCCTCGCCGACGGCAAACCAGCCCGGATCGCGGCGGAAGGCGGGGCGCTGGAGGTCGAGGTGGAGGTCACCGACGCCGTACGGACCGGGGTGGTGAGCCTGCCGCACGGCTGGGGCCACGACCGGTCCGGCACCCGTCTGGCGGTCGCCGGCGCCCGCCCTGGTGTCAACGTCAACCAGCTCCTCGACGGTTCCCGGCTGGACCCGCTGTCCGGCACCGCCGTGCTCAACGGATTCCCCGTCGAACTGGCGCCCCTGCCGTGACACCCGGGGCGCCCCCGGGGGTGCCCCTCGGGGCGAGCCCTGCCGTGCCCCCCGCCGTGCCCCCTGTCGTGACCCCTGCGTTGACCTGGGGTTTTGCTCGTATTGCTCACGCGTCACCATCTTGTTAACGGCGGAAGAGGGCCCCTAACGTCATCCGGACCGCCGCACCGGCGGGAGCCGCCCCGGTGCGAGTTCAAAGGTGAACGTGAGGTGTCCTCCATGCTGACCGTCCTGGGCTTCGCCATGATCGCGACCTTCCTGGTCCTGATCATGACGAAGAAGATGTCGCCGATCGCGGCGCTCGTGCTGATCCCCGCGCTGTTCTGCGTCGCCGTCGGGCAGGGGGCAGACCTCGGCGACTACGTCATCGACGGCGTCCAGAACCTCGCCCCCACCGCCGCGATGCTCATGTTCGCCATCGTCTACTTCGGCGTGATGATCGATGTCGGCCTCTTCGACCCGATCGTCCGGGGCATCCTGCGCTTCTGCAAGGCCGACCCGGTGCGGGTGGTGGTCGGTACGGCGGTCCTCGCCGCGATCGTCTCGCTCGACGGCGACGGCTCGACCACCTTCATGATCACCGTCTCGGCGATGTACCCGCTCTACAAGCGTCTGGGGATGAGTCTGGTCGTCATGACCGGTGTCGCCGCCACCGCCAACGGCGTCATGAACACCCTCCCCTGGGGCGGCCCGACCTCGCGCGCCGCGACCGCGCTCAAGGTCGACGCGGCCGACATCTTCGTCCCGATGATCCCGGCGCTCGGTGTGGGGCTGCTCTTCGTCTTCGCCCTCGCGTACGTCCTCGGCCGCCGCGAGCGCAAGCGCATCGGTTACCTCACCCTGGACGAGGTCCTGGAGCCGCGGACGGAGACCGTACTGGTGGGCAGCGGGGCGGGTGGTGGCGGCGGTACGGAGGTGACGAAGGCGTCGGCCTCCGGGGCCACGGCGACGGGGCCCGGCTCGGAGGCGAGCGCCGAGGCGGCCGACGGGGGCTTCCAGGGGCTCGATCCGCACCGGCCGACCCTGCGGCCCAAGCTGTACTGGTTCAACGCCGGCCTCACCCTCGCGCTGCTCACCGCGATGATCCTCGAAGTGCTGCCGATCCCGGTCCTGTTCCTGCTCGGCGCCGCCCTCGCGCTCACCGTCAACTACCCGAACATGGCCGACCAGAAGGCCCGGATCGGCGCCCACGCCGAGAACGTCCTCAATGTGGCCGGCATGGTCTTCGCGGCCGCCGTCTTCACCGGCGTCCTGACCGGTACGGGCATGGTCAAGCACATGGCCGACTGGCTGGTGGGCGCGATCCCCGAGGGCATGGGTCCGCACATGGC
The DNA here is from genome assembly GCF_044746945.1 of Streptomyces sp. NPDC090127. Classification (NCBI taxonomy): domain Bacteria; kingdom Bacillati; phylum Actinomycetota; class Actinomycetes; order Kitasatosporales; family Streptomycetaceae; genus Streptomyces; species Streptomyces sp. NPDC090127. The sequence continues at coordinate 100,781 of NZ_JBIVDE010000007.1, forward strand.
GCTGGTCACCGGTCTGCTGAGCCTCCCGCTCACGTACTTCATGTCGAACGACGGCTTCTACTTCGGCGTCCTGCCCGTCCTCGCCGAGGCGGGCGCGGCGCACGGCGTCGGACCGTTGGAGATCGCCCGGGCCTCGATCGTCGGTCAGGCGCTGCACATGTCCAGCCCGCTGGTCCCGGCCGTGTACGTCCTGGTCGGCATGGCGAAGGTCGAGTTCGGCGACCACACGCGGTTCACCGTGAAGTGGGCGGCGCTCACGTCGCTGGTGGTCCTCGCGGCGGGAATCCTGTTCGGGATCATCTAGCCACGGGGGACGTGGGCGAGCCGGCGGCGCGGAGCGCGGGCGAGCCGGCGCCGGAGGCACGCGGGCGATCCGGCGGCGCGAGGACGCGGGCGAGCCGGCGGCGCGAGGACGCGGAAGGCGGCGTTCCTCGGCCGGGGGAGTGAATATCGGAGAGCGGTGCGGCACGGCTGCCACTCTGCGTATTCCCGTCATGACAGATAGTCAGATTATCGGTCAATCTGTCCGTGTCTTCATGACTGGTCTTCGTGACTGGAGGAACCCCCGCATGACCGCTCTGGCAGTACGTCCCCTGCTGTCCGTCGCCGCCGCGTCACTCGCCCTCGGAACCGTCTCCCTGGCCGGCGCCCCCGCCGCGTACGCGGCTCCCGGCGACAACGGCGACGTCAAGGTCCACCACGCCGGACCGTTCCCGCCCCGCACGCCCGTCGACGACCGGAGCAACAAGCCCCAGGTCTGCAAGTTCTACTTCTCGGCCTTCGACTTCGACGGGCTCCAGGAGCTGAACTGGACGGTCTCCCCGCAGCCGGCCGTGGACAGCGTCGCCCTCACCGGCAGGATCACCGTCGACGCCCAGGGCAACGGCAACACCCCGAACCTGGCCCTCGCCGACGGCATGTACAAGGTCGAGTGGACGTGGGAGGGCCAGCAGGGCGCCGCGAAGAGCAAGGTCTTCAGGGTCGACTGCCTCGACGACGTCACCAACCCGACGCAGCCGCCCACCACCGGCGGCAACGGCGGCAACGGCCCGCAGCGGCCTCCGCACGGTCCGGTCGGGGCGGGCGGCGGCGGCAGCGCCGACGCCCTCGGCGGTGACTCCGCCTTCGGGGTCGGAGCGGCCCTCGCCGCCGGCCTCGCGGGCATGGCCGGTCTGATCCTCGTCCGCCGGTCGCGTCGCCGCACGCATGGCGCGTCGTAGGTCCCGCATCACGCGCAGACAGCGGCGCCGCCTCCGGCTCACCCGGACCGTGGTGGTGACCCTGTCGCTGGTCGGCGGCGGCATCTGGTGGGCCCAGGACGAGGAACCGTCCGGCCCACCGGCGGTCGCCGCCCCGGCCGCGCACGCGGCGGACCGGGCTCCGGCCGACAGCCCGGCCGAACCGGGGCGGCAGCGCGACCAGAAGCCGAAGGCGCAGCCGAGGCCCAAGGCTCTGGAGCAGGCCCCGTCGTCGCCCGCGCCCCTCGCCCGCTCGCGCGCCACCGAGGTCGCCATCCCGGCGATCACCATCGAGGCTCCGGTCGTCGGCCTGGCCCTGGACCGGTCCGGACAGCTCGGCTCCCCGCCGATCGAGAACCCCCGGATCGTCGGCTGGTACGCGGAGGGCCCCGCCCCGGGAGAGCGCGGCACCGCGATCGTGGTGGGCCACCGCGACACCCGCACCGGTCCCGCCATCTTCCTCAACCTCGACTCGCTCGCGCCCGGCAACACCGTCCGGGTCGCCCGCGCCGACGGCAAGGTCGCCGTCTTCACGATCGACAAGGTCCGCACGTACACGAAGGAGAACTTCCCCGACCGCGAGGTCTACGGCTCCACGGGCCGCCCCGAGCTCCGGCTGCTCACCTGCGGCGGTCCCTTCGACGCCAAGAAGGGCTATACGGCGAACATCGTCGTCTTCGCCCATCTCACGGACGTCGCCCGGACGATCTGAGCGGCGGTGGGCCCGCCGTCCGTCGGGCCATGCCCCGCGGGCTCGCGCGCACCCGCAGCGCGCCCGCCGGGTACGGCAGTTCCGACGCCGACGCCGACGCCGACGCCGACGCCGCTGCCGACGACGCCGTCGCCCTGTCGAACCCTCTGCCGTCCCAGGACGCGGCCGAGGGCGGCAAGGGCGGCGGCGTGCGCCGTTCGCCGAAGGCCCTGGCGTCAGCGGCGGCGTGCGCCGTTCGCCGAAGGCCCTGGCGCCCGAAAACTAACAGCGCTAGTTTGGTGCCGATGTGAACCGGCCGGTAACGAAGCCCGATGGACCGAAGGACCGAAGGAGCAGCGGATGAAGAGCCACGACGCGATGTACATCGGCGGGGAGTGGCGGCCCGCCGCGTCCCCGGAGACCCTCCCGGTCGTCAACCCGGCCGACGAGCAGGTCATCGCCCATGTCCCGGCCGGCAGCGCCGAGGACGTCGACGCCGCCGTACGGGCCGCGCGCGCCGCCTTCCCCGGCTGGGCCGCCACCCCGCCGGCCGAGCGCGCCAAGCTGCTCGGCGCGCTCCGCGACGGCCTCGCGGCCCGTGCCGAGGAGATCGCCGCCACCGTCACCGCCGAGCTGGGCGCCCCGCCGCAGCTCGCCGCCGCCGTCCACGCCGGCCTGCCGGTCGCGGTCGCGGGCTCGTACGCCGACCTCGCCGCCACCCACCCCTTCGAGGAGAAGGTCGGCAACTCCACCGTCTACTCCGAGCCGGTCGGTGTCGTCGGCGCGATCACCCCGTGGAACTACCCGCTCCACCAGATCGTTGCCAAGGTCGCCCCCGCGCTGGCGGCCGGCTGCACCGTCGTCCTCAAGCCGGCCGAGGACACCCCGCTGACCGCCCAGCTCTTCGCCGACGTGGTCGACGCGGCGGGCTTCCCGGCCGGCGTCTTCAACCTGGTCACCGGCCTCGGCCCGGTCGCCGGGCAGGCGCTCGCCGAGCACGCGGACGTCGACCTCGTCTCCTTCACCGGCTCCACCGCCGTCGGAAAGCGGATCGGTGCCCTCGCGGGCGGAGCGGTCAAGCGGGTCGCGCTGGAGCTCGGCGGCAAGTCCGCCAACGTCATCCTGCCCGGCGCCGACCTCGGCAAGGCCGTCGCCGTCGGCATCGCCAACGTCATGAGCAACTCCGGCCAGACGTGCAGCGCCTGGACCCGGATGCTCGTCCACCGCGACCAGTACGACGAGGCGGTGGCGCTCGCCGTCGAGGCCGTCGCCAAGTACGTCCCCGGTGAGCGCGTCGGCCCGCTCGTCAGCGCCAAGCAGCTCCAGCGGGTGCGCGGCTACATCGAGAAGGGCGTCGAGGAGGGCGCCCGGGTCGTCGCGGGCGGCGCCGAGGCACCCCGCGAGACCGGCTACTACGTCTCCCCGACGGTCTTCGCGGACGTCACGCGGGAGATGACCATCGCCCAGGAGGAGATCTTCGGACCGGTCGTCTCGATCCTCCGGTACGAGGACGAGGACGACGCCCTCGCCATCGCCAACGGGACCGTCTACGGGCTCGGCGGTGCCGTCTGGGGCGCGCCGGACGAGGCCGTCGCCTTCGCCCGCCGCATGGACACCGGCCAGGTCGACATCAACGGCGGCCGCTTCAACCCGCTGGCCCCGTTCGGCGGCTACAAGCAGTCGGGCGTGGGGCGCGAGCTCGGGGCGCACGGCCTCTCCGAGTACCTCCAGACCAAGTCCCTCCAGTTCTGAGCCCCGAGGAGCGCAACGCGTCATGAGTGTGGTCCGCGCCGCCTTCCTGCCCGCCGTCGGCTCTCCGCTGGAGATCGCCGGCATACGTCTGCCCGAGCCCGGCCCCGGCCAGGTCCGGGTCCGTCTCGCCGCCGCCGGGGTCTGCCACTCCGACCTGTCCCTGACCAACGGCACCATGCGGGTGCCCGTGCCCGCCGTCCTCGGTCACGAGGGCGCCGGAACGGTCGTCTCCGTCGGCGAGGGGGTCACGCGTGTCGCCCCCGGCGACCCAGTGGTCCTGAACTGGGCGCCGTCCTGCGGCGCCTGCCACCCCTGCTCGCTCGGCGAGGTCTGGCTCTGCGCCGACGCGCTGACCGGCGCGGGCGCCGTCCACGCCGCCACCGAGGACGGCACCGAGCTCCACCCCGGGCTCAACGTGGCGGCCTTCGCCGAGGAGACCGTCGTCGCGGAGAAGTGCGTCCTGCCCGTGCCGGACGGGGTGCCGCTCACCGACGCGGCGCTCCTCGGCTGCGCGGTGCTCACCGGCTGGGGCGCCATCCACCACTCGGCCCGGGTCCGGCAGGGCGAGTCCGTCGTCGTGTACGGGGTCGGCGGCGTCGGCCTCGCCACCCTCCAGGCCGCCCGGATCGCCGGCGCCTCGCCGATCATCGCGGTGGACGTCTCGCCGGAGAAGGAGGCCCTGGCCCGGGCCGCCGGAGCGACCGAGTACGTCGTCGCCTCCGAGACCACCGCCAAGGAGGTCCGGAAGCTGACGGGCGGCCAGGGCGCCGACGTGGCCGTCGAATGCGTGGGTCGCGCCACCACCATCCGTACCGCCTGGGACTCCACCCGGCGCGGCGGCCGCACCACGGTCGTCGGCATCGGCGGCAAGGACCAGCAGGTCACCTTCCACGCCCTGGAGCTCTTCCACTGGGGCCGGACCCTGTCCGGCTGCGTGTACGGGAACTCAGACCCGGCCGAGGACCTGCCCGTGCTCGCCGAGCACATCCGGGCCGGCCGCCTCGACCTGGGCGCACTGGTCACCGAACGGATCACCCTCGACGGCATCCCGGGCGCCTTCGACAACATGCTCGCGGGCAAGGGCGGCCGGGCGCTGGTGGTCTTCTAGCCGGGCGGGCGCCACCGGCCCGTCAGGCCCTGGCTTCCTGTCCGGCCGACCCCAGGGGCCGGCCGGACAGGAAGCCCCACCGTTCTCTAGCCGCGCCCGCTGTACTCCGCGTTCCCGGCCGGTGCCTTCGCAGGGGGCTTCGGGCGGGAACGCGCGACCGCCACACCCGCCAGGCAGAGCGCCCCGCCCGCGAGCGTCAGCAGACCCGGCAGTTCGCCGAGGAAGACCCACGCCATCAGGACCACCAGCGCGGGTACGGCGTACGTCGTCGCGCCCATCCGGCCGGCGGTCGTACGGGCCAGGGCGTAGGCCCAGGTCGTGAAGGCGAGGGCGGTCGGGAAGACCCCGAGGTACACCATGTTCAGGGTCGCCGACAGCGGGGCCCGGGCCGCCTCGTCGATCAGCTGTCCGGCGAAGGGCAGGCACGCCACCGCGCCGACCAGGCACCCGAAGGTCGTGACCTGGAGGGCGCTCCCGTGCGCCAGGGCCGGCTTCTGCGCGACGACGCCACCCGCGTACGCGATCGCCGCCACCACGCAGAGCACGACGCCCAGCACCGAGGCGTGGCCCTCGCCGGACATCGACAGCCCCACGGCCACCGCACCCGCGAAGGAGACGGCCATGCCCGCGATCAGCCGGGGCGGCAGCCGCTCGCCGAGGAACCGGGCGCCGAGCAGGGCGATCAGGATCGGCCCGATGTTCACGAGCATCGCCGCCGTCCCGGCGTCGACCTCCTGCTCGCCCCAGTTGAGGGCCACCATGTACGCGCCGAACCACAGGACACCGGAGACCGCGATCCCCGGCCAGGCCGCCCGGGGCGGCAGACCTTCCCGCCGGATCAGCAGGACGACGGCGAGGACGAGCGCGCCGGAGAGCAGCCGCCCGAGGGCGAGGGCACCGGGGGAGTAGGCCGCCCCGGCGCTGCGGATCGACACGAAGGCGGAGGCCCACAGGACGACGGTGACGGACGCGGCCGCGAGCGCGAGGCGCGACGTGCCGTGGGGAGCGGGCGTTGCCGGGGAGTTGGTCATGGGAGGACCGTAGGCCCCGGACCCTTCGGCGCTCACCGCAATATCGCCGGGTCGATGCCCAGGGCCTCGCGCAGGGCGCGTTCGCCGTCGGCGGTCACCTTCACGGCCCGCTCGGAGCCGATCCGTACGCACCAGCCGCTGTCCAGCGCGTACCGGCACAGCGAGGCGCCCGCGACGCCGGCGAGGTGCGGCCTGCGCTCGGTCCGGTCGAGGCAGCCCCGGGCCACCGGCCGCCGCCCTGTCGCCGTCAGGTCGATGCCCCGGTCCCCGAACCAGGTCACGCCCTGGTCGGTGAGCGCGAAGCCGGTGTCCTGGCGCAGCAGTCCGCGCGCGGTCATCGCCTCGGTGATCGTGATGCCGAGCCGCCCCGCGAGATGGTCGTAACAGGTACGCCCCCGCGCCATCGCCTCGCCCGCGCTCGCGGCCCGCAGGGTGCGGGGCGGCGCCTTCGAGGCGGGCTCGGAGCGGGCCGCGAGGTCCTCGACCAGGTGCGCGATCCCGGGATCGGCGAGCCGCACGTACCGGTGCCGGCCCTGCCGTTCCTCGGCGAGCACCCCGCCCGCGACGAGCTTCCCGAGGTGCTCACTGGCCGTGGACGGCGCCACGCGCGCGTGGCGCGCGAGCTCCCCGGCGGTCCAGGCCCGCCCGTCGAGCAGGGCGAGCACGAACGAGGCACGGGTCTCGTCGGCGAAGAGCGTGGCGAGGGCGGCGAGATCTTTGGAGGCCATGGCCCCAGGATGAGGCCCGCACCGTTCGGCGTCCGCCGAACGATCCGAAGGCCCGGAAGGCCCGGAGCGAACAGGCCGAACAGGCCGAACCGGCCGATGCGAGCGGCCCGAAGGCCCGGACCGAACAGGCCGAACCGGCCGATCCTCCGGCTACGAACCGCTCGTCGCCCCCTTGCGCCCCCGCGCGCCCGCCCCCGCCCCCGTCTCGTACTGCAGCGCCAGGCCGTCGAGCAGCGCCCGCAGGCCCGTCTCGAAGGCGCCCTCGTCGACCTTCTGGCGGTGTTCCGCGAGCAGGTGCGCCTGGCCGAGGTGCGGGTAGTCGGCGGGGTCGTAGGCCGTCTCGTCGTCGACGAAGCCGCGTGCGAAGGAGCCCAGGGCCGAGCCGGTGACGAAGTAGCGCATCAGCGCGCCGATGTACGTCGCCTGCGCCGGCGGCCAGCCCGCGCGGACCATCGCGCCGAAGACGGCGTCGGCGACCCGCAGGCCCGCCGGGCGGCGGCCCGGGCCCTGGGCGAGGACCGGGACGATGTGCGGGTGGTCGGCGAGGGCGGCGCGGTAGGAGACGGCCCAGTCGTGCAGGGCCGTACGCCAGTCGCGTCCGTCGCCCTCCTCGAACATCGACAGGTCGACTTTGGCGCTGGCCGCGTCGGCGACCGCGTCCAAGATGTCGTCCTTGGTGCGGAAGTGGTTGTAGAGGGACGGCCCGCTCACCCCGAGCTCGGCCGCGAGCCGCCGCGTCGAGAGCGCCGCGAGGCCCTCCGCGTCCACGAGCGCGCTCGCCGTCTCGACGATCCGGTCTCTGCTCAGGAGGGGCTTGCGCGGTCGGGCCATGGCGCACATAGTAGGCCTGCACAACGGAAACTAGCAGTGCTAATTAAAGCCTGCTGAGGCAAGCCTCTTCAGTCTCTTCCCGAAGGTCGGTGGCGCAGTGAACCTGGAGCTCACGGAGGAACAGGAAGCCGTACGGCAGCTCGCCGAGGACTTCGTCGCCCGCGAGGTCGCCCCGCACGTCGTCGCGTGGGACCGCGCCGAGGACGTGGACCGGTCGATCGTGAAGAAGCTGGGGGCCGTCGGCTTCCTCGGCCTGACGATCCCCGAGGAGTACGGCGGCTCGGGCGGCGACCACCTCGCGTACTGCCTGGTCACCGAGGAGCTCGGCCGCGGCGACTCCTCCGTGCGCGGCATCGTCTCCGTCTCCCTGGGCCTGGTCGCCAAGACCATCGCCTCCTGGGGCGACGAGGAGCAGAAGCGGACCTGGCTGCCCCGGCTCGCCTCCGGCGACGCCCTCGGCTGCTTCGGGCTGACCGAGCCCGGCACCGGTTCGGACGCCGGAAACCTCGCCACCAGGGCCGTCCGTGACGGGGACACGTACGTCGTCAACGGCTCGAAGATGTTCATCACCAACGGAACCTGGGCCGACGTGGTCCTGCTCTTCGCCCGTACCGGAGACGCGCCCGGCCACAAGGGCGTCTCCGCCTTCCTCGTCCCCACCGACACCCCCGGCCTCACCCGCCGCACCATCCACGGCAAGCTCGGCCTGCGCGGCCAGGCCACCGCCGAGCTGGTCCTCCAGGACGTGCGCGTCCCCGCCGCCGCGATGCTGGGCCCCGAGGGCAAGGGCTTCTCCGTCGCCATGTCCGCGCTGGCCAAGGGGCGGATGTCGGTCGCGGCCGGCTGCGTCGGCATCGCGCAGGCGGCCCTCGACGCGGCCGTGCGCTACGCGGGGGAGCGCGAGCAGTTCGGCAAGCCGATCGCCTCGTACCAGCTGGTCCAGGAGCTGATCAGCGACATCTCCGTGGATGTGGACGCCTCCCGGCTGCTGACCTGGCGGGTCGCCGACCTCATCGACCGGGGGCAGGACTTCGCCACCGCCGCCTCCAAGGCCAAGCTGTACGCCTCCGAGGCCGCCGTGCGCGCCGCCAACAACGCCCTCCAGGTCTTCGGCGGCTACGGCTACATCGACGAGTACCCGGTCGGCAAGCTGCTGCGCGACGCGCGGGTGATGACGCTCTACGAGGGCACGAGCCAGATCCAGAAGCTGATCATCGGACGCGCGCTGACGGGTGTGTCGGCGTTCTGAGGTGGGGGTCGGCGTCCTGAGCGGGTGCGCGCCTTCCTCGCCGTCGCCGTCCTCCACCTCACCACCTCCGCCTCCACGCTCGCCGAGGTCGTCCGCGGCCGGCGGGAGGCGGGCCGGATCGTCGGCCGCGTCGACCAGGCCCGGCTGGAGAAGCTCCTCGCCGAGCACGACCCCCTCCAGAAGCTCTAAGCGCTTGCTCAGCTTCGTTGTATGGTGTTCGTCCTGACGACCGGCTGAGAAGAGGGCGAGCGATGAGCGCGGCGGACGCGGCGGAGGAGACGCCCGGCGGCGAGGACGCGCCGTGGGGCGAGGTCACGCCCGAGGCGGCCCGGCGGCTGCTCGTCGCGGCCGTCGAGGCGTTCGCCGAGCGCGGCTACCACGCCACCACCACCCGGGACATCGCCGGCCGCGCCGGGATGAGCCCGGCCGCGCTCTACATCCACTACAAGACCAAGGAAGAGCTGCTCCACCGGATCAGCCGCATCGGCCACGACCGGGCCCTGGAGATCCTCCGGCGCGCGGCCGACGGCGAGGGCACGGCGGGCGAGCGGCTCGCCGACGCCGTACGGTCCTTCGTGCGCTGGCACGCCGAGCGGCACACCACGGCGCGGGTCGTCCAGTACGAGCTCGACGCCCTCGGGCCCGAGCACCGCACCGAGATCGTGGCGCTGCGCCGGGAGTCCGACGCCACCGTCCGCCGGATCATCGACGAGGGCGTGGCGGCCGGGGAGTTCGACGTGCCGGACGCGGCGGGCGCGACCGTGGCCGTGCTGTCGCTCTGCATCGACGTCTCGCGCTGGTTCAACACCCAGGGCCGCCGGACGCCGGACGAGGTCGGCGCGCTCTACGCCGACCTCGTGCTGCGGATGGTCGGCGCTCAGAAGTAGTAGCGCGAGACCGACTCGGCGACGCACACCGGCTTCTCGCCGCCCTCGCTCTCCACCGTCACCGTCGCGGTCACCTGGACCCCGCCGCCGGCCTCCGTCACCTCGGTGAGGACGGCGCCGGCCCGCAGCCGGGAGCCGACCGGTACCGGCGCGGGGAAACGGACCTTGTTCGTACCGTAGTTGAGGCCCATCTTCATGCCCTCGACGCGCATGATCTGCGGGACCAGGGTCGGCAGCAGCGACAGCGTCAGATAGCCGTGCGCGATGGTCTTCCCGAACGGCCCAGAGGCCGCCCGCTCCGGGTCCACGTGGATCCACTGGTGGTCACCGGTCGCGTCGGCGAACAGATCGATCCGCTTCTGCTCGATCTCCAGCCAGTCGCTGTGTCCCAGCTGCTCGCCGACGGCGGCACGCAGCTCCTCGGCGGAGGTGAAGATCCTCGGCTCAGCCATGTTTCCCTCGTCCTCTCGTGAACCTGTGGCTCCTGTTTCTAAGCGCTTGCTCAGCATGTGGGGTGGGCGACGCGCTGTCAACGGACAGTAGGGTTCGAGGGGTGCCGCAGATTCCGGAGAAGATTCATGAACTCACCGTCGGCCAGCTGTCCGCGCGCAGCGGCGCCGCGGTGTCCGCCCTGCACTTCTACGAGACCAAGGGCCTGATCACCAGCCGCCGAACAAGCGGCAACCAGCGCCGCTACGGCCGTGACACCCTGCGCCGGGTCGCGTTCGTCCGGGCGGCGCAGCGCGTCGGCATCCCGCTCGCGACCATCCGTGACGCCCTCGCCGAACTCCCCGACGAACGCACGCCCACCAACGAGGACTGGGCCCGGCTCTCGGCGACCTGGCGCACGGAGCTGGACGAGCGGATCAAGCAGCTCGGCCGGCTGCGGGACCACCTGACCGACTGCATCGGCTGCGGATGCCTGTCCCTGCGGAACTGCGTCCTGTCCAACCCGGACGACGTGATAGGCGAGCAGATCACCGGCTCGCGCCTGATGGGGGAGCGGCGCAAGTCCTAGGCACCCGCACCCACACCCGCGCCAACGGACGTGTACGTGTACGCCGTCTCGTAGGCGTACGAGTGAGGGGCCCGCCACCCCCGTGGGCGGGCCCCTCGGTCCTCGCGGCTCGCGGCCGTCACTCGTACTCGGTGCCGCCCTTGCGCGTCAGGTAGGCCGGGCTGACCGCCTTGGCGATGGCGCGGCCGCCGACGACCGGGCTGTACCGCTCCGTGACCGGCCGGATCACCACCCCTTCGCGCAGATGCAGCCCACGCCCGGACACGGTCTCCCGCCCGCTCGCCACCTCCAGCACGGTGTCCAGGTCGTACGGGCCCGTGTACAGCCGCGGTACGAGGGGCAGTTCGCCGGCCTCCAGGACCTCGGCCGGGTCCAGCCAGCGCACCTGGCCGTCGATCTCGGCGGACACGTCGAAGACCGCGTAACCGACCTTCTCGCCACGGGCGTTGGCGCCGTAGCCGAGGTCCTGCACCCCGGCTCCGTAGACCTCGCCGAACAGCCCGACCCGGCGGGCGCCGAGCCGCTCGGCGAGCCGCGCCGCGACCGCCGGCACGCCGTGGCCGAGAACGGCCCGCCAGTACAGGTTGCGCGGGTCCTCCTGGAGCGCCAGGCCCTTCGCGCCGAAGCCCTTCGAGGAGACCTGGAGGCGCCCGTCCTCCGCGAAGTAAGTGGCGAGGCAGGCCGTACCGTGCAGCTTCTCCGTCAGGACCACCGGCTCGCCGGGCTCGAAGACGTCCGGATACCGCTGGAGGTTCTCGATGTCGACCCACGACAGCAGATCGGGGGCGGCCTCCACGTCCCCGTTCATCGTCGGCGGGATCGGCGGCACCCACTTGGTGATCCCGAGCAGCTCGGCGAAGTCGGTCCCCTCGGCGGCGGCCGCCGCCAGGTCCACGTCGGCCAGCGCCTTCGGGCGGCACACGATGCCCTGCGACACCTCGCCGCGCAGCCGGACCGCCTTGACCCGGTCCGAGGCCTTCCCGGCGAGCCGCCCGGTCAGCCCCAGTTCGTCGACGAGCGCGGCGGGCAGCACGGCCTGCTCCGGGATGTAGACGGCGACATCACCACTGCGGTACGCGCCCTTGGCGACGACGGCGCGGTAGAGGCCCACCTGGGCGAGCTCCAGCGCGTCGGCGTTCGGGTGGGCGTGGACGGCCAGGGTTTCGGCGGTGACGCGTAGCGTCGACATGGCGGTGCTCCGGGAGAATCGGTGGGCGTTCTCGACGCGGAACACTCTGCGGGAGCGATATTGCGGTGGGCCACCGAATTGCGCTCTGGTACGGTCACGCCGCCCGCGCGGCCGCCACCAGTTGGGCGTTGGACTCCGCGTAACTGCCGTCGGGCAGCGACAGGGTGTCCTCCAGGCCGATCCGGGTGTCCAGGCCCAGCCGACGGGCGAGCCGCAGCACCGGCCAGGCGCCGCCTTCCTCGCCGTGCAGGAGGACCGGCCGTCCGTGGGCGGAGCCCGCCAGGGTCGCCAGCAGGGCGAGGGCCGTGGACTCGGCGGTCGTGGCGTCGGAGTCGGTGACCTCCGCCAGGATCCGCAGCACCCGGGGCGCCAGGGGCGAGCCGAGGAACAGCTCAGGTCCTTCCGTACCGGACCACAGGCCCGCCTCCACGCCCACGCCCCGCTCCAGGAGCGCGGCCGCGAGCTCCTCGGCGCCCGGCTCGTGCCAGTTCACCGAGGCGTGGTCGGGCAGGACCGTCCAGGCCCGGACGCGCTCCACCCGCCGTACGGGATCGGGCTCGGCCCAGGCTCCGGTCGTCACGCCCACCGGGACGTCGACGGCCTCCCGGATCGCCGTCAGCGTGGCCGCGAGGACCCGGGGCGACAGCGTGTCGCCCCCGCACGGCGTCCTGGGGTGCACATGGACGTCCTCGGCTCCCGCCGCGACCGCCCGTGCCGCCTCCTCCGCCATCGCGCCGGGAGACATCGGCACCGCCGCCGAATCCCCGGGCCCCCGGGTCCCGTTCAGACAGACCTGGATCAACGTGTCCCCCCGTTGCCCCCGTTGTCGCGGTTCGCGGTCACTCATGTCGCACCATTCGTCGAGCGGTCGAGCGGTCGAGCGGTCGAGCGGTTGTGCGAGGGTGCCGGCCCGGCCATGAGACATCAGCCATCAGCCATCAGCCACCGGACCGCCGTCGTCGTGTCGTCAGGCCACCGATGCCAGCCGGAGCACCGATCCGCCTCGCGCCCGCGTCAGCGCCCCGGTCGTCAGCACCGCCCGGGGAACGACCACGCCGCACGCCCCGCACACCGGGCCGAACCACGGCTTGTCCGCCAGATCCGGACGCCAGTCGATCCGGTCACCCGCGCACACCGGGCACTGCTCCCCGGGATCGGACTCCAGGGCGGTGATCAGCCGCCGCAAGACCTCGGCCAGCGGCTCCGAGGGATGGACCGCCGGGTCGTCGCAGCGGGCCACCCCGTTGCCGCCCCAGGTCCGCCGGTGCCAGTCGTCGAGCGCGCCCGGCCTGCGCAGCCCCTCGTGCTTCTCGCGCCGCCGTCGCGCCGCGAACTCCTTCTCGTACGCGAGCCACACGGCCCGCGCCTCCTCCAGCTCGTCGAGCGCGGCCACCAGCCGCCCTGGATCGAGCTCCCGATCCTCGGGCCCGAACCTGTGCCGTCGGCACAGGTGGTCCCAGGTCGCACGATGCCCGTACGGCGCGAACCGCTCCAGGCACTTACGCAGCGAATACCTCCGCAGCGCCGTGTCACTCCTTGGATCGCGCACCTGTCTCGCAAGACTCCGGAAACCCGCCATGGCTCCGCACCTCCGTCGCTGCTGCTTCGGCGTCAAGGACGTTATGGGATGGACGAACGACTACCCCGTCGTGTTCCATCGAAAATTCGATGGGGCCCATCAGAGGCGCACGGGGGAGCTCTGGTGCAGGACGTACTGCTGGGGATCGCGGACAACCCGGCGCTGCCGGAGCGGCTGCTCGAACGGCTGATAGCGATCGGTGACGAGAACACCCTCTTCCTCCTCGCCCGCCGCCCACGGAGGAGGAGGAACTCGCCCCCACCCCATGTGGCCGACCGGGCCGCGTTTGGCTCAGAACCGGCGCGTACCGGCGGCGCTGCTCGCCGCCCTCCTCGCCGGCGGCGGCCGGCCCGTGCGGAGCCGCTGTGACGCATGTCACCGGTGAGCCGGGGGCGCGCCGATCACCCGCCGGTGTCCGCCGAATCCGGCTCGTGGGCGCCTCCCACCCCGCGCCGCCCGTGGCGACGAGGCCACGGCTGCTCGTCGACGCGGAGCGGTGCCTGGTCGGGAACGCTGAAGCGCCCGCCGCCTACCGCCCCCCGATCCGTCCCGCCGTCGCCACCACCCGTGCCAGTTCCGGGTGGCAGATGTCGCTGTGCTCGCCGACGACCTCCGCCGCGTCCACGCTCACGCACCCCGTCGCCGGGAACCCGTCGCGCAGGGCTCGCGTCAGGGGGAGGGCCGGGGTGTTCGGGACGGCCTGGACGCCGTCGTGGCCGATGGCCATCCAGCGTTTGTCCGTGCCGAGCAGCGACTCCGCGTCCCTGGCCAGCCGGGAGGCCAGCGGGTAGAAGACCCGGAGCGCGCTGTCGTGCCGCGAGTAGCAGGCCACCACCGGCCCGTCCACCCGTCGCTGAAGGCCCCTCAGCGAGCCTCCCCGGCCCGGCTCGTGCGGCAGGCGCGTCGCGAACGCGTAGTGCGAGAAGGCCCCTTGGAGAAGCGTCACCGACGCCACGTTCCGCGCCCCCGCCGGCAGTCCGCGCAGCGCGTACGCGACGAGGCGGGCACCGAAACTGTGCCCGACGAGGTGGATCCGCAGGCCGGGGGACGAGTGGGCGACGTCGCCGAGCAGTCGGCCGAGGCCCCGCTCGCCGACGATGCCCGCCCGCCGTTTCATCGTGTAGTACGTCGCCTGGCGCAGCGCCTCCTTCGCGCCCTTCCAGTACCGCGACAGCGTGCCGCCGCCGAACGCCTCGCGCGGGGTCGGCACCGTCCCCGGCCCCGCCGCCTCCTCCAGCGCGTCGGCGAACATCGCGCAGACCACCACCGGGTCCGCGAGCAGGAAGTCGGGCACGTCCTGGGCGTCCTCCTGGACCCCCCGCGAGGGGACTTCCTGCGAGCCGTCCGTGTCCGTCAACGTCCGCAGCAGCCCGCCGAACTCGGCGAAGGCGGCCTCGTCGTCCGGCTGCTCCTCGAGCAGCGCGGCCAGCCGTCCGACCACCGCCTCCTTGCCCGGGTGCAGGGCCGCCACGGACTCGAAGTCGGGGATCGGCTCGTCCGAGAACATCATCGACGGCCACACCACCCCCACGTACCCCACGCGCACCCCGGGCCGCACGGCCTCCGGGAAGGGCGCGAAGAACGCGGAGAAGAGCCGTTGGGCCACGGACGGGGTGTTGTTCCACCCGTGGGCGAACAGCACCACATCCGTGACCCCCCGGGCGGCCAGCTCCGCGAACACCTCGCGCTGCCCGGCCGCCCCGTCGCCGTCCTTGTCGAAGGTGATCTCGCGGTACGGCTCCACACTCATGCCGGCCATGGTCTGCCCGTCCCTCCGCGTCGAGGAAGCTGCGAAGAAGGCCCCGAAGGCCTCCGGAGAAGCCGGGCCCGAAGGCCCGCCCCCGTAGGACGCCCCGAAGGCATTCGGGGCGTCCTACGGGGAAGCCTCGGAGAAGCCCCCGGGAAGCCTTCGGGGAATGTCCCATCCAGAGGCTTCCCGCGCCGGCATCCCGTGCACACGGAGAGGCGTCCCGGTTTTCAGCGCAGGCGCGCCGCCGCGACCTCGGGGAAGTGCACGAGCAGGTCGTACGACGTGGCGAGCCGGACCGGCGCCTGGCTGCCCGGCCACGGGTACGCGGTGCCGACCAGCCAGGCAGGGCGGTGGACGTTCAGCCAGCTCCGCGCGGCCGGTGTCGTCGTGCGCAGGTCCAGGTAGTAGGGGCGCGACGACACCCGGTCCAGCACCTCGGCGCCGCTGTCCCCCGCGCCCGGCAGCCCGACGGTGAAGCTCCTGATCGGCTCACCCGGCGCCTCGGTGTCGTGCGCGTTGAACGAGCCCTTCCCGAAGGAGGCGCCCATGCTCACGTAGTCGCGGCCCAGCGCGTCGCGCAGGAAAGCCCCCTGGAGGCGCGGGTACTGGTCCGGCTTCAGCGTCTCGTAGCCGACGTGCCCGTTGTGCGCGGAGAGCACCATCCGGTCGCCGGTCGCCCGCTGCCACCACACGGTGTTCTCGGCCATGATCCGGTCCCGGTACAGCATCGCGTCGGCGATCCCCGTCCCCGTCATGTCGTACGCGTACTCCGTGCCGACCTGGGCGATCGCCCGCGCGTGCTGGACCGTCCAGGCGTGCTCCTCGCGGTCCCGGCCCGGCTTCTGGCGCTCCAGGAGGGCCAGCGCGCGGTTCACGTCGGCCGCCATCCGCCGCCGCTCCTCCGCCGGCCTGACCAGGTACGCGTTCATCCAGGCGTCGACCTCGCCGACCGGCCGCGAGGCCCGGTAGAGCTCCTGGAAGCGCGGCAGCAGCCGGGGGTACGTCCGGGCCACGTACCCCGTGACCCTGTCGAAGAGGTTCGCGCCCGCGTAGCCGAGGTCGTTGCCCATGAAGCGCACCGGGTGGTCCGGGTGGCGCAGGTTGTGCTGCCGCATCCAGACGACCAGGTCGAGGTACTCCTCGGTGTTCCAGAAGCGGTACGCGTTCTGGAACTCGTCGTCCAGGATCCGCGCCGGGTCGCCCTTGCCGAACCGCACGTAGTCGTCGAGCAGCAGCCCCGTGGACCAGTTGGCCTCCAGGGCGAAGGTGGTGAACCCCTGCTTCTCGACCAGGTGCTCGAAGATCCGGTGCTTGGTCTCGAAGAACTCGCCCGAGCTGTGCGTGGCCTCCCCGATCCCCACCACCTTGGCCGAGCCGATCATCCGGTCCAGCGGGCGCAGGTCGACCAGGGGCCGGGCGCTGCGGGCGAGTTCGCGAGCGGGGTCGGGCGTCACCGTCGGAGCGTCCGCCCGTGCGGCGGGGGCCAGGGCGGCGAGACAGAGTGCCACGACCGCGCCCATCAGCGGTAACCGGCGCCGTCGTGCGGAGGCGGGCGGGTGCCCAGCCGTGTCCATGTCCATGTCCATGTCCATGTCCATGTTCGGGTTCGGGTTCTTGTTCATGGATCAAGCCTGTCGGCCGGTCACTCGCCCCGGCCAACCCGCCAACACCCGCCCCGTACGGGGGTTTCCCCCACCCATCACCAGCCACCCGCCACCCGCCGCCCCCGCCCGTCACCGGTACAGCAGGTACTCCCTCCGTACCGCCCGGAACGCGGCCAGGTCCGCGCCCCACGCCCCGACCACCTCGTCCGTGTCCGCGCCCGCGTCGATCATGGTCCGTACCCGCGTCGAGCCCGTCAGCTTGTCGATCCAGTTGTCCGGTCGCCACGCGAAGCCGCTCCAGGACCGCCTGGCGCTGACGAGGAGCCCGATCCCGGTCCGTACGGGGTCGAAGTCCGCCCGGTCGTGCACGTGCACCTGCACCCCGCCGACCGTCTTCCCCTGGAACTTGGAGAAGGTCGGGGCGAAGTACGCCTCCCGGAACCGCACCCCGGGCAGGCCGAGCGCGTTCGCCGCCTCCGCCCACCGCCGGTCGATCCCCTCCGCGCCGAGCAGTTCGAAGGGGCGGGTGGTGCCGCGCCCCTCGGAGAGGTTGGTGCCCTCGAAGAGGCAGGTGCCGGAGTAGACGAGCGCGGTGTCGGCCGTGGGCATGTTCGGGCTCGGCGGCACCCACGGCAGCCCGGTCGCGTCGAAGAAGTCCGCGCGCCGCCACCCGGACATCCGTACGGTCTCCAGCTCCACCGGCCGGGCCAGGAACTCCCCGTTGAACAGCAGCGCCAGCTCCGCCACCGTCATCCCGTGCGCCTGCGCGATCGGCTCGCGCCCCACGAAGGTCGCGAACGCGCGGTCGAGGACCGGCCCGAGCGCGGCCCGCCCGGTCACCGGATTCGGCCGGTCGAGCACGACGAACCGTTTCCCCGCCAGCTCGGCCGCCACCATGCAGTCGTAGAGCGTCCAGATGTACGTGTAGAAACGGGCGCCGGCGTCCTGGATGTCGAAGACGACGGTGTCCACGCCCGAGGCCGTGAAGACGTCCGCCAGCGGCTGACCGCTCTTCAGGTACGTGTCGTAGACCGGCAGCCCGGTCGCCGGGTCGTCGTACCGACCCTCGGAGCCGCCGGCCTGCGCCGTGCCCCGGAAGCCGTGCTCGGGGCCGAAGACCGCCACCAGGTCCACCCGGTCGTCGGCGTGCATGACGTCGACGACGTGCCGGACGTCCGCCGTGATCCCGGTCGGGTTGGTGACGACACCGACGCGTTCCCCGGCGAGCGCCCGGTAGCCGTCGGCGGCCAGCCGCTCGAACCCCGTACGGACCCGCCTCCCTCCCTCGTGCGCCGCCGCGGCCGGGGCGACGGCCGCGCCCACCCCGAGTGCGCCGCCGGCGGCCAGCAGACCGCGTCTGGACAGGCCCGACAGGTTCATCCGGAAACCTCCTTGATCGCCTTCCCCGACATGGCCCCGCACGCTAGCGCCCCGGACGCCCGCAGGGAACGAGGCGTGCGCACGGGACTTTCGCCGACACATACCGACTGGTTAGTCTGCCCGTACTGTCACGACGGAGAGGCGGGTCCCCGATGAGTACGGTGCAGGGTTCTGGAGTGGTCGTCACGGGCGCGGGCGGCGGCATCGGGGCCGCCCTCGCCCGCCGGTTCGCCGCCGAGGGCGCCCGGGTCGTCGTCAACGACCTCGACCCCGACCGCGCCAAGGCGGTGGCCGAGGAGATCGGCGCCACCGCCGTCCCCGGCGACGCCTCGGAGATCGTCGAGGAGGCCCGCCGGCTCCTGGGCGGCACCGTCGACGTGTGGTGCGCCAACGCCGGACTCGCCTCGGGCGGCGACGCCTTCGCCGAGGAGGCCGTCTGGGCCGCCGCCTGGGACGTCAACGTGATGGCCCACGTCCGCGCGGCCCGCGCCCTGCTGCCCGAGTGGCTGGAGCGCGGCAGCGGACGCTTCGTCTCCACGGTCTCCGCCGCCGGGCTGCTCACCATGGTCGGCGCGGCCCCGTACAGCGTCTCCAAGCACGGCGCGTACGCCTTCGCCGAATGGCTCTCCCTCACCTATCGCCACCGGGGCCTCAAGGTCCACGCGATCTGCCCGCAGGGCGTCCGTACGGACATGCTCACCGCCGCCGGATCGGCCGGTGAACTCGTCCTCGCCCCCACCGCCATCGAGCCCGAGGACGTCGCCGACTCCCTCTTCGACGCCATCGAGGCCGACCGCTTCCTGGTCCTGCCGCACCCCGAGGTCGCCGACTACTACCGGGCCCGCGCCGCCGACCCCGAGCGCTGGCTCGGCAACATGAACCACATCCAGCGCAAGTGGGAAGGGGCCCGCGCATGACCTCCACGGAGTCCCGCTACGCCGCCAGGCCCTGGCTCGCCCAGCTCACCGAGGCCCAGCGCGCGCCGATGTCCCCGCCCACCACCGCGCTGCACGCCTTCCGCGCCGCCGCCGCCCGCGTCCCCGAGCAGCCGGCCCTCGCCTACTTCGACGGCCGGCTGACCTACCGCGAGACCGACGCGCTCTCCGACTCGGTCGCCGGACACCTCGCGGCCCGCGGCCTGGCGAAGGGCGACCGGGTCGCGATCATGCTCCAGAACAGCCCGCACTTCGTCCTCGCCCTGCTCGGCGCCTGGAAGGCGGGCGCCACCGTCGTCCCGCTGAACCCGATGTACAAGTCGGGGGAGGTCGGCCACGCCCTGCGGGACTCCGGGGCGACCGCCCTGATCTGCTCCGACCGCGCCTGGGCGGCCTTCCTGCGGGAGGCCGTCGCCGACACTCCCGTACGGATCGCGCTGACGGCCTGCGAGCGCGACCTCCAGACCCGGGACGACCCGCGCGTCCTCGCCTTCGAGCGGGTGGAGACGGACGCCGACGACCTGCTCGCCGCCGCCCGCGCCGGGCACCCCGCCCCCGCGGACCGCGAGCTCACCGGCGACGACGTGGCCCTGGTCAGCTACACCTCGGGCACCTCCGGCACCCCCAAGGGCGCCCTCAACCTCCACCGGGGCATCGCCTACAACGCCGAACGCCAGCGCACCGGCCACCCCGTCCCCGAGGGCGCCGGCTACTTCGCGCTCGCCCCGCTCTTCCACATCACGGGCCTGGTCTGCGAGCTCGCCGCCTGCTTCGGCAACGCCGGCACGCTCGTCCTCGCCTACCGTTTCGACGCCGGTGTCGTCCTCGACGCCTTCCTGGAGCACCGCCCCGCCTACACGGTCGGCCCCTCCACCGCCTTCATGGCCCTCGCCGCGCACCCCGGCGCGACCCGCGACCACTTCTCCTCGTTCCTGGTGATCTCCTCGGGCGGCGCCCCCGTCCCGCCCGCCCTGGTGGAGAAGTTCCGCGCCGGCTTCGGCCCGTACATCCACAACGGCTACGGGCTCACCGAGTGCACCGCCCCCTGCGCCGCCGTGCCGCCGGAGAAGGAGGCCCCGGTCGATCCCGCCTCCGGCACCCTCTCGGTCGGCGTCCCCGGCCCCGACACGCTCGTCCGGATCCTCGACGAGAACGGCGCCGAGGTGCCCTTCGGCGCGCACGGCGAGATCGCCGTGCGCGGCCCGCAGGTCGTCCCCGGCTACTGGCGACTCCCGGAGGCCACCGCCACCACCTTCCCCGAAGGGGAACTGCGTACCGGCGACATCGGCTTCATGGACGAGGACGGCTGGCTGTACGTCGTCGACCGCAAGAAGGACATGATCAACGCCTCCGGATTCAAGGTCTGGCCGAGGGAGGTGGAGGACGTCCTCTACACCCACCCGGCCGTCCGCGAGGCCGCCGTCGTCGGCATCCCGCACGCCTACCGGGGCGAGACGGTCAAGGCGTACGTGAGCCTGCGCCCGGGCAGCGCCGTGGACCCCGCCGAGCTGGCCGCCTACTGCGAGCAGCGGCTCGCCGCGTACAAGTACCCGCGCGAGGTCGAGATCCTGGCGGAGCTGCCCAAGACGACAAGTGGGAAGATCCTCAGGAGGGAACTCCGTTCCCCCTGGTAGACACGACACACATCACGACACCCACGGTGATCACGAGAGAGGCGGCGGCGCATGGCCAGGACCACGGACGGGAGCGGTACCCCCGTCCCCCAGAGGCTGCTGGCCGCCGCCACCCGACTCTTCGCGGAGCAGGGCTACGACCGCACCTCCGTCCAGGAGATCGTGGAGGCGGCCGGGGTCACCAAGGGCGCGCTCTACCACTACTTCGGCTCCAAGGAGGACCTCCTCCAGGAGGTCTACTCCCGGGTGCTGCGGCTCCAGCAGGAGCGGCTCGACGCCTTCGCGGACGCCGACGCCCCGGTCGAGCGGCGGCTGCGGGACGCCGCCGCCGACGTCGTGGTGACCACCATCGACAACCTCGACGACGCCTCGATCTTCTTCCGCTCGATGCACCACCTGAGCCCGGAGAAGAACAAGCAGGTGCGGGCCGAGCGGCGGCGCTACCACGAGCGGTTCCGCGCGCTCATCGAGGAGGGCCAGCAGGCCGGGGTCTTCTCCTCCGCGACCCCGGCGGACCTGGTGGTGGACTACCACTTCGGCTCCGTCCACCACCTCTCCACCTGGTACCGCCCGGACGGCCCGATGACGCCGCAGCAGGTCGCCGACCAGCTCGCCGACCTGCTGCTGCGCGCACTCCGGCCGTAAGGCCTCGCACTCCGGCCGTAACGCCTCTCTAGAGGTACTTCTTCAGCTCCCGCCGCGCCAGCGACCGCTGGTGCACCTCGTCCGGGCCGTCCGCGAGCTTCAGCGTCCGCGCGCCGGCCCAGAGCTCGGCCAGCGGGAAGTCCTGCGACACCCCGCCCGCGCCGTGCACCTGCACGGCCTTGTCGATGATGTCGACCACCGCGCGCGGGGTCGCGATCTTGATGGCCTGGATCTCGGTGTGGGCGCCCCGGTTGCCGACGGTGTCCATCAGCCAGGCCGTCTTGAGGACGAGCAGCCGCAGCTGCTCGACGGTCACCCGGGCGTCCGCGATCCAGTTCTGGACCACGCCCTGCTGGGCGATCGCCTTGCCGAAGGCGGTACGGGACACGGCACGGCGGCACATCAGCTCGATGGCGCGCTCGGCCATGCCGATCAGCCGCATGCAGTGGTGGATCCGGCCGGGGCCGAGCCGGGCCTGCGCGATGGCGAAGCCGCCGCCCTCCTCGCCGATCAGGTTCGTGGCCGGGACCCGGACGTCGTGGAAGACCACCTCGGCGTGGCCGCCGTGGTAGTGGTCCTCGTAGCCGTACACCTGCATCGCCCGACGCACCTCGACGCCGGGGGTGTCGCGGGGCACGAGGATCATCGACTGCTGGCGGCGGATGTCGATGCCGTCGGGGTCGGTCTTGCCCATCACGATGAAGATCTTGCAGTCGGGGTTCATCGCCCCGGAGATGTACCACTTGCGCCCGTTGACGACGTAGTCCTCGCCGTCGCGCAGGATCCGCGTCTCGATGTTGGTCGCGTCCGAGGAGGCCACCTCGGGCTCCGTCATCGCGAACGCCGAGCGGATCTCGCCGGCGAGCAGCGGCTCCAGCCACTGCTTCTGCTGCGCCTCGTCGCCGAACTGGGCGAGCACCTCCATGTTCCCGGTGTCCGGCGCGGCGCAGTTGAGGGCGGTGGGGGCCAACTGCGGGCTGCGGCCGGTGATCTCGGCGAGCGGCGCGTACTGGAGGTTGGTCAGCCCCGCCCCGTGCTCGGCGTCCGGCAGGAAGAGGTTCCACAGGCCCTGGCGGCGGGCCTCCGCCTTCAGCTCCTCCACGACCTGCGGGGTGTCCCACGGCGAGGCGAGCAGCGCCCGCTGCTCGTGGGCGGTCCGCTCGGCCGGGTAGACGTGCTCGTCCATGAAGGCGAGCAGCTTCTCCCGCAGCTCCTCGGTGCGCGCGTCGTATGCGAAGTCCATGGCGGATCAGCCTTCCTGGAGGGTGGTGAGGCCGTGCTCGATGAAGACGGGGACGAGGTCGCCGATGCGGTCGAAACCCGCGCCGACGGTCTGGCCGAGGGTGTACCGGTAGTGGATGCCCTCCAGGATCACGGCGAGCTTGAACCAGGCGAAGGCCGTGTACCAGGAGATGGCGGAGGTGTCGCGGCCCGAGCGGGCGGCGTACCGCTCGATCAGCTCGGCGGGGTCCGGGTGCCCGGCCGCCCCGGCGGTCGTGGAGACGGGGGAGTGCGGGAGGTCGAGCTTCGCGCTGTACATCGCGAGCAGTCCGAGGTCCGTCAGCGGGTCGCCGAGCGTGGACATCTCCCAGTCGAGGACGGCGTTGATCCGGTCGTCCGCGCCGATCAGGACGTTGTCCAGGCGGTAGTCGCCGTGTACGACGGTCGGCGCCGGAGACGCCGGCAGCGAGCGGCCGAGGGCGGCGTGCAGCTCGTCGATGCCCCCGAGCTCCCGGTTGCGGGAGGCGTCGAGCTGCTTGCCCCAGCGGCGCAGCTGCCGGTCGAGGAAGCCCTCGGGTCGCCCGAAGTCGCCCAGGCCCACGGCCTCGGGGTCCACGGCGTGCAGCTCCACGAGGGTGTCGACCAGACCGAGGACGGCCGCGCGGGTGCGCTCGGGGCCGAGCGGGGCGAGCTGTCCGGCCGAGCGGTACGGGGTGCCCTCGACGAACTCCATGACGTAGAAGGGCGCCCCGAGGACGGAGTCGTCCTCGCAGAGCAGCACGGTCCCGGGGACCGGCACCGCCGTCGTGTGCAGGGCGCTGATCACCCGGTGCTCGCGCCTCATGTCGTGCGCGGTGGCGAGGACATGGCCGAGCGGAGGCCGGCGCACCACCCAGCGGTCGGTGCCGTCGGAGACCACGTACGTCAGGTTGGAGCGGCCGCCCTCGATCAGCCGGGCGTCGAGGGGGCCGCGCACGAGCCCCGGCCGTTCCCGGTCGAGGAACCGGCGCAACTGCTCGGGGTCGAGGCCTGGCGGCTGGGCTGACGTCATCGTGCGTACCTCCGGGGACGGGGGACCGGTCGGCGTTCATGATGACCGACCAGTCGGTATGTCGTCCAGGGCGGGGTGCCGGGCGGTGCGGGAAATTCCTGTCGGCGGTCTGGCCCGGAATCGGATCCATGAATAGGGTTCACATATGAATCCCGAGCTGCTTGTCGAGGACGTCCGGCTGACCCCGATCCTGATCGCCGACCCACCGCTGCTCAACACCCAGGGCGTCCATCAGCCCTTCACCCCGCGCCTGATCGTCGAAGTGGTGACGCGGGGCGGCGTGACCGGCCTCGGGGAGACCTACGGCGACGGGAAGTATCTGGACCTCGCCCGGCCGCTGGCCGAGGCCCTGCCCGGAAGCTCGGTCACGGACGTGAACGGCCTGTTCGCGCTGGCCGCGCTCGTGTGCGGCGACTCGGGGGCCGTGGACGAGCGGGTCGACGCGGGCGGCCTGCGCGGGGTCCAGACGGCGGACAAGCTCCGCCTCTCCGTCGTCTCCGCCTTCGAGGTCGCCTGCCTGGACGCCCTCGGCAAGACGCTGGGCCTGCCCGTGCACGCGCTGCTCGGCGGCAAGGTCCGTGACTGGGTCGAGTACAGCGCGTACCTCTTCTACAAGTACGCCGGGGCCGACGACTGGGGCGCGGCCCTCGACCCGGCCGGCATCGTGGCGCAGGCCCGCCGCTTCGACCGTGCGTACGGGTTCCGGTCCTTCAAGCTCAAGGGCGGCGTCTTCCCGCCCGAGGAGGAGATCGCCGCGATCCGCGCCCTGGCCGAGGAGTTCCCCGGTCGGCCGCTCCGGCTCGACCCCAACGGCGCCTGGTCCACGGAGACCTCGCTCGCCGTGGCGCGCGAGCTGAAGGACGTCCTGGAGTACCTGGAGGACCCGGCGAGCGGCATGGAGGCGATGGCGTACGTCGCGGCCCGCACGGACGTGCCGCTGGCGACCAACATGTGCGTGACGACCTTCGAGGAGGTCCCCGAGGCCTTCGCCGAGGACGCGGTACGGATCGTCCTGTGCGACCACCACTACTGGGGCGGTCTGCACCGCACCCGTGAACTGGCCGCCCTCTGTCGCACGTACGGTGTCGGGCTCTCCATGCACTCCAACACCCACCTCGGCATCAGCCTCGCGGCCATGACCCAGGTCGCCGCGACGCTGCCCCGGCTCGACCACGCCTGTGACACCCACTACCCCTGGCAGACCGAGGACGTCGTCACCGCCCGCCCCGAGTTCCGGGGCGGGCGCCTCGCGGTCTCCGACGCCCCCGGTCTCGGCGTCGAACTGGACCGCGACCGGCTCGCGGCCCTGCACCGCCGCTGGCGGGAGGACGACGGCACCCACCGGGACCGCGACGACGCGGCGGCGATGCGGAGGCTGCGGGACGCCCTCTAGGGGGTCTTGTGGATCATGCCGGGATCCGCACGTCACCCCCTAGGGCTCTCCCGGGCGGCTCAGGGGAGGGTGAGCGGCTGGGTCTTGTCCCCGGGCGCGGGCGCCGGCCGGTCCGGGTGGACGGCGACCAGCCGGGCGTTGCCCTGCGCGTAGACGCTCTCCCGGCCGAAGAACTGGTAGCCGGACTCGAGGAGCTGAAGGATCTCGTGCCCCAGCATCGCCTGGGGCCCGCCCTCGTCGGCCGACTTGTTGCTGTCCCAGAGCGCGCCGTCGCCCAGGGCCTCGACCTGCTGCCAGAAGTTGCCCGGGTTCAGCTGCCCGCCGGTCAGCATGCCCTCGATCTGCGGACCGAGACTGGTGATGATCTTGAAGACGGCGCGCTCCTCTATGCCGCCGTCCATGAAGGCGTAGTTGACGGGGACGGACCACTTCGTGGTGTTCAGCCGCCGGCCCATTCGCGCCCCCTCCGACAGCCGGTCCCCGACCTGGGGCTTGCCCTGCTGGTACGTGGCCCACGGGCCGGTGTCGCCGGTGCGGCCGAGGATGAGCTTGCGCTTGGCGTCGAGCGCGGCGGTCCGGGTCGTCGACACCGTGTCCGAGGCGGTGGAGGTCAGGTCGGCGCGGATGGTCGTCTCCAGCGCCGCCTCCAGATCCGCCTTGCTCCGCCCCGCGGGCGGGCCCACCAGGTTCTCCAGGTACTCGATGCTGTCGCTGAGGTCGGAGTTGCTCATGAGCCACTTCATGTTGCCACGCTGGGCCTGCCAGGTGTCGTACTCGGCGATGTAGTCGTCGAGGCCGTCCGCCGCCTGGGCGACCAGCCGCAGCACCTCGTCGTCGATCTTGCCCGGGTGGTGCATGCGCTGGACGTCGCCGGTCCCGGCGGAGGCCGGCGCGGCCTGCGCGGCGGCCTCCCCGCCGGTGGCGGCGGTCGCCGGGCGGCTCATCACCCGGTGGGCGGTGGCCTCCGCCTCGCGCTCGAACCGGTCCGACGGGTCGCTGACCCGCAGCCCGTCGCCCCGGTCCGTCCCCGACACCGGCCCCTGGCGCTGCTGGAGGACGTGGGTCAGTTCGTGGGCGAGGGTGTGCTGGTCGATACCGGACGGCCCGGCCACGATGTGGCTGCCGGAGGTGTACGCCGAGGCGCCGAGCTCGGCGGCGGATGCCCGGGCGGCCGAGTCGGTGTGGATGCGGACGTCGGAGAAGTCCGCGCCGAAGCGCGCCTCCATGTCGGCGCGGCTGCCCTCGTCGAGCGGCCGGCCACTGCCCCGCAGGACGTTGTGCACGGCGGAGCGCTGCACCGTGGAGCGCGGCTCCTCCTCGTGACCGCAGCCCGCGCCGTGCTGGTGCCGGTCCTGTGCCGCGCCGCCCCGGCGCAGCATCTGGACCACGGCGGCGTTCCCGACCGACCGCTGGAGGGCGAGCAGGGCCTCGGGGGGAGCCACCGGGGCCGGGGAGGTGCGCTCCGTCGGGGCGTTCCGCCCCTTCGGAGTGCGGCTGCTCGCTCGGTCGTGCATGAAGGATCCTTCCGGCGCTGGTCGTCTGCACTCCCGGTATACCGGCAGCGGCTGACGGCCCGCCAGGTACGGCAGGGCAGACTCTCCGTCCCCCAAGGACGCCCGACGCCGCCCGAACGACCCGCCCACAGGGGCGCCGGGGCTACGCGTGGCAGGCCACCGGCTCGCCGCCGTTCATCGCCGCCATGTCTCCGAAGACCGCCACCGGGTCCAGCGGCGCGCCCTCCGGGAGCCCGTTCACCTCCGCGTACGCGCGGTGCAGGTTGGCCACCAGCCGCTCGCTCTCCCGCCAGGCCGCGAACTCCCCGAGCTCCGCCCGGCGCGCCGTCTCCAGGGGCGTCGCGCCCCGCGCGTACCCCTCGCGGGCCAGCTCGCCCACCCAGCGCAGATACCGCTCCGTCGCGTCGTACGCCGACGGGTCCGTCACCCGCCCGTGGCCCGGCACCACCGTCGGCGCGTCGAGCGAGCGCAGCAGGTCGAGCGCGCGGAGCGAACCGGCCAGCGAACCCATCGGAAGGAACGGCGTCCCGCCGTGGAAGACGAGGTCCCCGGTGAACACCACGCCCCGCTCCGGGAGATGGACGATCGAGTCGCCGGTCGTGTGCGCGATCCCGGGGTGCAGCACCCGCACCTCCAGCTCGCCCACGTACAAGGTGAGACGTTCGCTGTACGTGAGGGACGGAGGAGTCACCTCCACCGCGCCGAAGTCGGTCTGCGGCCAGAGCAGATGCAGCTGGCGCCCGGCCGCGATCTGCTCGGCCCGGCAGCTGTCGTGGCCCACGACGCGCGCCTCGGGCGCGAACACCCCGTTGCCGTACGTGTGGTCGCCGTGGTGGTGCGTGGAGACGAGGGTGCGGGGGAGCGGCAGCCCCTCCGCGAGGACCGCCGTGCGCAGCAGCCGGGCGCGCCGCTCGGTCGCGGCCGTGTCCACGAGCAGCGACTCGCGGGCGTCGCCGACGAATCCGGCGTTGTTCAGGCACCAGCCGCCGTCGGGCTGGACGAAGGCGTACACCTGCGGTGCGAGAGGGACGACGTACGGATCGGTGACGGACAAGGTTTCCCCCGGACGAGATGGACGAGAGCCCGACTGACGGCTGGCAGCCTGCCAGTTGGGCCCGTCCAGGGGGAAAGCTCGGCGATTCGTCCGATCAGTGGTCGTCCCAGTGGTTGCCGTGCGCCGCGTGACGGTGGCCGTCGTGCTCGTAGTCGACGTGGTCGCCGTGCGGGACGGCCGTGTGGCCGCAGTCAGGGCCGTGCGTGTGGTCGGGGTGGGTGTGCGGGACGTGGGAGGTGGGCTCGCACTCGTCCCAGTGCCCGGAGTGTTCGCGATGGAGATGACCGTCGTGGGCGTAGTCGACGTGGTCGTGGTGGGTCACGGCGGTGTGCCCGCACGACGGCCCGTGCGTATGCGCGTGGGTGGGGTGCTCGTGGTGGAGGAGGGTCATGTCATCGCCTCTGTGAGGGGGTGTGTGACGGCTTCAGATTAGCCCTGAATGTCGGAGTCGTCCTGATTCCATCCTTGTGCCGCGACGAACGCGTCCCCGTACTCCGCCGACCACCGCCCCAGCGCCTCGATCGGACCGAGAAGCGTGCGCCCCAGGGCCGTCAACGCGTACTCCACCCGGGGCGGCGACTCGACGTGGACGGACCGCTCCACCAGGGCGTACCCCTCCAGCCGGCGCAGGGTCTCGGTGAGCACCTTGGCGCTGATCCCGCCGATTCCGGCACGCAGCTCGCGCGGGCGCCGGGGCCCGTCGGAGAGGGCGTACAGGACGACGGCGTTCCAGGTGTGTGCGAGCAGGTCGAAACCGAGGCGGGCCCGGCAGTCGGCGAGCAGTCGGTCGTCGTCCAACTCAGCCCACGCACCGTTCGGTTACCGAGGACCCCTCTAGCGTCCTTCGCATCGCTCGCATCGCTCCAGACGACCACAGGGAGGCGCACATGCGCATCGGAATTCTCGGCACCGGCGCCATGGCGGAGGCACTCGGCGGCCAGTGGGCCCGGGCCGGCCACGAGATCCTCGTCGGCGGCAGGACGGCCGCGCGGGCCGAAGCACTCGCCGGGCGGACCGGCGCCCGCGCGGGCACCCTGCGGGAGGCGGCCCGGTTCGGCGACGCGACCCTGCTCGCACTCCCGTACGACGCCGTCCTGGACGTCATCGCGGAGGTCGGGCCGCTCCCGGCCGGCCGGGTCCTTATCGACTGCACCAACGCGATCGGGCCGGGGCTCGTCCTCACCACCGGCGAGGGCCCCGGCGCGGCGCGTCGGATCGCGGCGGCCACCGGCGCCCGCGTGGTGAAGGCGTTCAACCACGTCACGCCGGCCGTCTGGTCCCGCACCCCGCCCGTCTTCGCCGACGGACCGCTCACCGTCCCGCTCTGCGGCGACGACGCGGAGGCCCTGGCGCTCGTCGCCACCCTGGCGACCGACATGGGGTGCGCCCCGCTCGTCACCGGAGGGCTGCGCCACGCCGACCTCCTGGAGTCCGCCACCGCC
This sequence comes from Streptomyces sp. NPDC090127, assembly GCF_044746945.1. Taxonomy (NCBI): domain Bacteria; kingdom Bacillati; phylum Actinomycetota; class Actinomycetes; order Kitasatosporales; family Streptomycetaceae; genus Streptomyces; species Streptomyces sp. NPDC090127. Next base: position 129,705 of record NZ_JBIVDE010000007.1, read on the forward strand.
TTCCTCATCGGCCTCTGGCACGCCGGGCAGGACCCACGGACCCTGCTGCCCCCGCCCGCGGCGCTGGGCGGCTGACGGAGCCGCACCCCGCCCGCGGCACTGGGCGGCTGACGGAGCCGCCCGGGCCCTCGCCGAGCCGCCCGGACCTGCCCGGACGCGCTCTCCCGGGGGTATCCGGCTTGCGGGGCGCCGGGCCCGCGGTGATCGTTCGGGGTATGAAGGCGATCAGCTACAGCCGGTACGGCGGACCCGAGGTACTGGAGTACGGCGAGCGGCCCGACCCGAAGGTCGGTCCGGACGACGTCCTCGTGAAGGTGCGGGCGGCCGCCGTGAACCCCGTCGACTGGAAGGCCCAGGCGGGTTACCTGGACGGGATGATCGAGGCGGTCTTCCCCGTGATCCCCGGCTGGGACGTCTCCGGGGTCGTCGTCCAGCCGGGTGTCTCCGTCACCGAGTTCTCCGTCGGCGACGAGGTCATGGGCTACGTCCGCGAGGACTTCCTCTCCCGGGGCACCTTCGCGGAGTACGTCGCCGCCCCCATCCGTACGCTCGCCCGCAAGCCCCGCACCATGGGCTTCGAGGACGCCGCCGCCCTCCCGCTGGCCGGGCTCACCGCCTACCAGGTGCTCCACCAGGCCCTCGCCGTCCGGGCCGGCGAGACGGTCCTGGTGCACGCGGCGGTCGGCGGGGTCGGCTCGATGGCCGTCCAGATCGCCCGCCACCTCGGCTGCCGGGTCATCGGCGCCGCGCGCGAGGAGGGCCGGGAGCGGATCGAGGAGCTGGGCGGCGAGCCCGTCGTCTACGACGAGAGCACCTTCGTCCAGCAGGTCAGGGCCCTCGCGCCCGACGGCGTGGACGCGGCCTTCGACACCATCGGCGGGACCTTCCTCAAGAAGACCGCGGACGTCCTCGCCCCCGACGGCCGCCTCGCCTCCATCGCGGACGGCGAGGTGATCGGGCTCGGCGGCCGCTACTTCTGGGTCCGCCCGGATGCCCAGGACCTCGCCGCGCTCGCCGCCCTGGTCGACGAGGGCGCCCTCTCCGTACGGGTCGCCCGGACCTTCCCCCTGGAGGAGGCGGCCGACGCCCAGCGCGCCAACCAGGAGGGCGGCCTCCAGGGCAAGGTCGTGGTCACGGTCGCCTGGCCCGACTAGGCCCTGCCCGCCTGCCCGCCTGCCCGCCTGCCCCGGGGGCCCGCCCGCGGCGGGCTACAGGACGACCGCCACCGCGAACGCGGCGAGTGCGACCGTGCACGCCGTCGACAGCAGCGCGCCCCGGCGCGAGAGCGGTCCCGGCCGGGAGGCGCCCAGGGCGTGGATCCGGCGGTGGGCCACGGCCAGGAAACCGACCCAGACCAGCGCGATCAGCGCCGCCCCCGCCACGCCCGCCGCCGTGATCTCGTCGCTGATCGCCGACTTCGCGGCGAGCACCGCCACGACCGTGCAGGCCAGCGTCGTACGGCGCCACGCGAGCCGGGTCCGCTCCGGCTGGAGCCCGGGATCCCGGGCGGGCGCCGCCGACCCGGCACCCTCCCTCACCGGCCGGCCCAGCCGAAGAGGATGACCACCACCATCGCGAGCGCCACCACGGCCACCGCGAGGCTCAGCACCGTCGGGAACCGCGACACCGGAAGGTCCTCCCCGCGCCGCATCGCCCGCTCGCACCGCACCCAGTGGTTCACCGCGCGCAGCGCGCACAGCACGCCTGCGGCGAGCAGCGCGAGGGCGAGTCCGACGCGTACGCCCCAGCGCAGGTCCGGCAGGAACTGGTCGACGGCGAACCCGCCACCGACCAGCGCGAGCGCGGTCCGGATCCAGGCGAGGAAGGTGCGCTCGTTGGCCAGCGAGAACCGGTAGTCCGGCGTCTCGCCCTCGTCCCGGATCCGCTGCGGCGCGAACCACAACCGCAGGCTCTGCACGAAGTCACTCACCCGGGCACCTTAACCGCGCCCCGCCCACCGACCGCGTCCCCGCACCTCAGCCGCCGTGCGCCCCCGTGCGCCGTGTGTTCCCGCCCCTCGGGCGCCGTGCGTTCCCGCGCCCCGCCCACCGACCGCGTCCCCGCACCTCAGCCGCCATCCCCGCGCAGCCGTTCGTAGGCGGCGAGGCCGTCCGGGACCCACGGCCACTCCCCGAGCCGCGCGACCACCTCCGCCTCCGGCAGGAAGGCGTGCCAGGCGACCTCCTCGACCTGCGGGTTCACCGGCAGCTCGCACCGCACCCGGTAGACCGCCGACCACCACTTGCCCGCGACGCCCCCGGAGTCGTAGAGGAACCGGACCACCGGCTCGGGACGCGGCAGGCCAAAGACGCCGAGCTCCTCCTCGGCCTCGCGCAGCGCCGCGTCGTCGTACGACTCGCCCGCGCCGACGACTCCGCCGACGAACATGTCGTACATCGACGGGTAGACCAGCTTCCCGGGCGTGCGCCGGTGCACGAAGATCCGGTCCTCGGCGTCCCGGACCTGGATGAAGGTGCAGCGGTGGATCAGGCCCCGCGCGTACACCTCGCCGCGCGGGGCCTGTCCGATCACCTCGTCGTGCTCGTCGACGACGTCGAGTACCTCATCTGCGGGGTTCATGCCCCCATCCCATCACCGACTCATCGACTCACCGACTCATCGACGGGCTCACTGCCCCATGACGTACTTCACCGTCGGACCGGTCGTCCAGCCGCCGTCGACGGCCAGCTCCGCGCCCGTGACGTACGAGGCCGCCTCCGACAGCAGGAAGACCACCGCGCCCGCGATCTCGTGCGCCTCGCCGACCCGCCCCATCGGCGTGTTGGGGTACTTGCCCTCGCCCTTCTCGATGCCGACGCCGACGGTCATCGGCGTGTACGTCATGCCCGGGTGGACCGAGTTGACGCGTATCCGCGCCGTGCCCAGCTCCACCGCGCCGATCTTCGTCAGACCGCGCACGCCCCACTTCGAGGCGCCGTAACCGGCGGTCAGCGCGAGGCCCATCAGGCCGGCGGCCGAGGAGATGTTGACGATCGAACCGCCGCCCGCCCGCTTCATCGCCGGGACGGCGGCCTTCATGCCGATGAAGACGCCCGTCAGGTTGATGTCGAGCACCCTGCGGAAGTTCTCGACCGACTCGGTCTCCAGGAAGGCCCCGGCCGATATACCGGCGTTGTTGACCAGGCCGTGCAGCCCGCCGAACTCGTCGACCGCGTACGCGACGGCCGCGGCCCACGCCTCCTCGGACGTCACGTCGTGGTGGAGGAAGCGCGCCCGCTCGCCCAGTTCGGCCGCGGTCGCCCTGCCCTCGTCGTCGAGCACGTCGGTGATCACGACGTTCGCGCCGGCGGCGACCGCCTGCCGCGCGGCCTCGGCGCCCAGGCCGCGGGCGCCTCCGGTGATCAGGACGGTCCTGCCGGTCAGGTCGTGCTGCGGGTCGGTGTTCTCGGTCATGAGAGGTCCTTTCGGGTCGAGGGCGGCGGAGCCTGGAGCAGGGCCGTCGTGGTCTGGACGAGGTCGGCGAGGAAGAGCTCCTCGTCCGTGAGCGGGACGGTGCCGTCGAGGTACTGCCGGGCCCGGTCGGCCAGGGCGGCGCCGACGACGGTCAGCGCCAGGTCGAGCCGCTCCAGCCGCAGTGGCTCGGGCAGGCCGGTCAGGCAGGCCTCGATCCGCTCGATCAGCCGCCAGTAGACGGTGCCGTCGAGCGTCGGATGCGGCGTGCGGGTGCGCACCCCGCTCTCGTGGCTGAGCTGGGCGGAGATCCGCAGACAGCGGCGCCCACGCTCGGTGCGCAGCTCGCTCGCCTCGGCGTCGACCAGGGCCCGCAGCAGCGCGTGCGGTGTGTCGGCCGCCTCGGCCAGGAGCGGTTCGAGGACCTGTTCCGTACGCCTCTGGCGGCCGGCCATCACCGCGTCCAGGAGCCCCGCGCGTGAGCCGAAGTGGTACTGCACGGCCGACGGGTTGCTCTGGCCCGCGAGGGCCACGACATCCCGCAACTGAGCGCCGTCGACGCCCTGCGCCGCGAAGATCTCCTCCGCCGCGCGGATCAGTTTCTCCCGGGTCTCGGGCCCTGATGTCCTCGCCATGGGCTCATGTTAATGCTCGACATTAGAAAACGGGAGGGCCGTGCACGGGTCCGGACTGTTGACTCGATACATCGGTGTATCCAAGATTCGGACCATGTCGTACGACGCTGATGTGATCGTGGTCGGAGCGGGCCTCGCCGGCCTGGTGGCCACCGCCGAACTCGTGGACGCCGGGCGGAGCGTCATCCTGCTCGACCAGGAGCCCGAACAGTCCCTGGGTGGCCAGGCCCACTGGTCCTTCGGCGGGCTCTTCCTCGTCGACTCGCCCGAGCAGCGCCGACTGCGGATCAAGGACAGCCACGAGCTGGCCCTCCAGGACTGGCTCGGCACGGCGGGCTTCGACCGCGCCGAGGACCACTGGCCCAGGAAGTGGGCGGAGGCGTACGTCGACTTCGCGGCGGGCGAGAAGCGGTCCTGGCTGCACGCGCGCGGGGTGCGGTTCTTCCCCGTGGTGGGCTGGGCCGAGCGCGGCGGGTACGGCGCGACCGGGCACGGCAACTCGGTGCCCCGCTTCCACATCACCTGGGGCACAGGTCCCGGCCTCGTCGCCCCCTTCGAGCGCCGGGTCCGCGAGGGCGTGGCGCGCGGCCTCGTCCGGTTCCGCTTCCGGCACCGGGTGACCGCCCTCGGATCCACGGCCGGAGCCGTCGACACCGTCAGCGGCGAGATCCTGGAGCCGTCCACCGCCGAGCGCGGCGCCGCGAGCAGCCGGGAGACCACCGGCACCTTCGCCCTGCGCGCCCAGGCGGTGATCGTCACCTCGGGCGGCATCGGCGGCAACCACGACCTCGTACGGAAGCAGTGGCCCGACCGGCTCGGCACCCCGCCCGCGAAGCTGCTCTCCGGCGTCCCCGCCCATGTCGACGGACTGATGCTCGGCATCACCGAGGAGGCCGGTGCGCACCACATCAACCGCGACCGGATGTGGCACTACACCGAGGGCATCGAGAACTGGAACCCGATCTGGGCGAAGCACGGCATCCGCATCCTGCCCGGCCCGTCCTCGCTCTGGCTGGACGCCCGCGGCCGCCGGCTGCCCGTCCCGCTCTTCCCGGGCTTCGACACCCTCGGCACGCTCGAACACATCATGCGGACCGGGCACGACCACACGTGGTTCGTCCTGGACCGGCGCATCATCGGCAAGGAGTTCGCCCTCTCGGGCTCCGAGCAGAACCCGGACCTCACCGGCAAGTCCGTCCGGGACGTCATCGGCCGGGCCCGCGCGGACGTGCCGGGACCGGTGCGGGCGTTCATGGACCACGGCGTCGACTTCGTCGTGGAGGACGACCTGACCGCCCTCGTCCGGGGCATGAACGCCCTCACCGACGAGCCCTTGATCGACGAGGCGGAGCTGCGCCGCGAGATCACGGCCCGGGACCGCGAGATCGCCAACCCCTTCACCAAGGACGCCCAGGTCACCGCAGTCCGGGGCGCGCGCAGGTACCTGGGCGACAAGCTGATCCGTACCGCGCCCCCGCACCGGATCCTGGACCCCAAGGCCGGTCCGCTGATCGCCGTACGCCTGAACATCCTCACCCGCAAGTCGCTGGGCGGCCTGGAGACCGACCTGTCGTCGCGGGTGCTCAAGGCGGGCGGCGAGGTACTGGAGGGGGTGTACGCGGCGGGCGAGGCGGCCGGCTTCGGCGGCGGAGGCGTCCACGGCTACCGCTCCCTGGAGGGCACCTTCCTCGGCGGCTGCGTCTTCTCGGGCCGGGCGGCGGGCCGGGCGGCCGCGCGCGCCGTGGGCTAGGGGGTGGCGCGCGGTCGCGGACGACGGCGCGCGGTGGGGTGGCGCGCGGTCGCGCGCCGTGGGCTGGCCCCGCCGCGCCTTGTCGCGGGCGGCGGCAGCGCGTGAACGCCGACGGGCCGGGCCCGGAACGCCCAGGAGGCATCCGGACCCGGCCCACGCCGAGCGGAGCGCGGCGGCTACAACACCAGCGACAGCAGCAGCACGAAGACGATGCCGACGACCGAGATGATCGTCTCCATCACCGACCAGGTCTTGATGGTCTGGCCGACGCTCATGCCGAAGTACTCCTTCACCAGCCAGAACCCGGCGTCGTTCACATGGCTGAAGAAGAGCGAACCGGCACCGATCGCGAGGACGAGCAGCGCCGTCTCGCTCGTGCTCATGCCCGCGGCCAGCGGGGCCACCAGACCGGCCGCCGAGATGGTCGCGACCGTCGCCGAGCCGGTCGCCAGACGGATCGCCACCGCGATCAGCCAGGCGAGGAGCAGCGCGGGGATCGACCAGTTCTTGGAGAAGTCCAGGATCATCTGGCCCACGCCGACGTCGATCAGGGTCTGCTTGAAGCCGCCGCCCGCACCGACGATCAGCAGGACGCCCGCGATCGGGGCGAGGGACTTCTCGACGGTGGTGGAGAGCCGCTGCTTGGTGAAACCGGCCGCCCGGCCCAGCGTGAAGAGGCCCACGAGCACCGCCGCCAGCAGCGCGATGAGCGGCGAGCCGATGACGTCGGTGACCTTCTGCAGGCCGTTGTCGGGGTTGTCGACGACGATGTCGACCAGCGCCTTGACCAGCATCAGGACGACGGGCAGCAGGACGGTCGCGACGGTGGCGCCGAAGCCGGGGCGCTTCTCCAGGTCCTCCGAGGGACGCGCGGGGATCATGTTGTCGGGGGCCGGGATGTCGACCCAGCGGGCCGCGTACCGGGAGAACAGCGGACCGGCGATGATCACGGTCGGGATGGCGACCAGCACACCGAGGGCGAGGGTGACGCCGAGGTTGGCGCCGAGCGCGTCGATGGCGACCAGCGGGCCGGGGTGCGGCGGGATCAGCCCGTGCATGACGGACAGACCGGCCAGGGCGGGGATGCCGATCCGCATCAGCGAGTAGTTGCCGCGCTTGGCGACCAGCAGGACCACCGGGATCAGCAGCACGATGCCGACCTCGAAGAAGAGCGGCAGACCGATGACGGAGGCGATCAGCACCATCGCCCAGGGCATGGACCGTCCGCTCGCCTTGGCGAGGATCGTGTCGACGATCTGGTCCGCACCGCCGGAGTCGGCGAGCAGCTTGCCCAGGATCGCGCCGAGCGCGATCAGCACGCCCACACCCGCGACGGTCTTGCCCAGACCCGAGGTGAAGGAGTCGATGGTCGCCCCGAGCGGCGCGCCGGCGAAGGCGCCGAGGGCGAGCGAGCCGATGGTCAGGGCGAGGAAGGCGTGCAGCTTGAAGGTGGTGATGAGCAGCACGATGACGGCGATGCCCGCGAGCACGGCTATGCCCAGCTGGGCGTTGCCGGCCGAGGTGATCGGCTCGACGGCGTCCGCTGCCAGCATCTCGACACTGAGACTGGTCACGGTGGTTCCTTAGGGACGGGGTGGGAGCAGGAGAGGGTACGGGCGGAGCGCGGCGTACGGGAGAACCGGAGGTACCGGGCGGTCAGCGGGCGGTGAGCCGGCCCAGCGCGGCGACCGCCCGTGCGGCGATCTCCTCGGGCGAGCCGGAGACGTCGACGGCGACACCGGCCTCGTCCTCGCCGAGCTGCTCCAGGGTGGCGAACTGCGAATCGAGCAGGGCCGTCGGCATGAAGTGCCCCGTGCGCTCGCCCATCCGCCGCTCGATCAGCTCGCGGTCGCCGGTCAGATGCAGGAAGACCACGTCCGGGGCGGCCGCCCGCAGCCGGTCCCGGTAGATCCGCTTGAGCGCCGAGCTGCTCACCACCCCGCCGAGTCCTTCCCGGCCGTGCGCCCAGCGCCCGATCGCGTCGAGCCAGGGGCCGCGGTCGGTGTCGTCCAGCGGGACGCCGGCCGACATCTTGGCGACGTTCGCCGCCGGGTGGAAGTCGTCGCCCTCGGCATAGGGGACGCCGAGCGCGTCCGCGACCAGCGGTCCGATGGTCGTCTTGCCGGTACCGGCGACGCCCATCACGACGACGACCCGGGGAGCCGTCGGGGAGGTGGTGCTCATGGAGTGGTGCCTCGCTGTCTTCTTCGACATCGATCCGTCGCGCTCATGAAACCCATTGGGTACGACGTATTCAAGAGCCTGTGACATTAAAGTCATACTTTTTGTTGCCGATCTTGGTCGCCCCGTAGGCTGACCCCCATGACGACACCGGCCCAGGGGCTTCATTCGCACGTCCTCGCCACCCTGGGTCTCGCGATCACCGCGGGGGAGTACCCGCCCGGCAGCGTGCTGCGCACCGACGAGCTCGCCCAGCGCTTCGACGTCTCCCGCACCGTGGTCCGCGAGGTCGTCCGCGTCCTGGAATCCATGCACCTCGTCGAGTCCCGCCGCCGCGTCGGCGTGATCGTCCTGCCGACCGCGCAGTGGAACGTCTACGACCCCCAGGTCATCCGCTGGCGCCTGGCCGGCGCCGACCGCCCCCGCCAGCTGCGTTCGCTCACCGTGCTCCGCTCGGCGATCGAACCCGTCGCCGCCGGACTCGCCGCCGCCCACGCCACCCCCGAGCAGTGCCGCGAGCTGACCGAGCAGGCGCTCGGCATGGTCGCCACCTCGCGCGGCCGGCAGCTGGAGGCGTACCTCGTCCACGACATCGCCTTCCACCGGGTGGTCCTCAACGCCTCCGGCAACGAGATGTTCGCCCGCCTCGGCGACGTGGTCGCCGAGGTCCTCACCGGCCGCACCCACCACCAGGTGATGTTCGAGGACCCCGACCCGGCCGCCGTCACCCTGCACGTCCAGGTCGCCGAGGCGGTCCGGGAGCGCGACGCGGTCCGCGCCGAGGAGCTGACCCGCCAGATCGCGGTCGGCGCCCTCAAGGAGCTGGACGTCCTCGCCCCGTAATCCCATGTTCCCGGGGGCTTCGACCCCGCCTTCCCGAGGCTTCATGGTCGCGCAACCTCAGAACTAGCTCAAATATGGGCGAGCAGTGACATTGGCCACTGCTGAAATCGCGCCGTGCCGTGACGATGTGCGCTGGCCGTGAGCCGTGGACGACCTCCACGCGCGCGGCCGGGTACCGCACAGACCCTCCCCCTCACGAAGGCGAACAACTCCATGAGTGACCGCACCCCCTCTGCGGCCGACACGCTGTCCGCCTCGCCGCCTCCGGCGACGGCCACCGGAGCGTCCCCCCACGTCGACGCCGGTGACGCCGGGTACCGCAAGGACCTCAAGTCCCGGCACATCAACATGATCGCCATCGGCGGCGCGATCGGCACCGGCCTCTTCCTCGGCGCCGGCGGCCGCATGGCCAACGCCGGACCGTCGCTCTTCATCGCCTACGCCGTCTGCGGCGTCTTCGCCTTCTTCGTGGTGCGGGCCCTCGGCGAGCTGGTCCTCTACCGCCCCTCCTCGGGCGCCTTCGTCTCCTACGCCCGTGAGTTCATGGGCGAGAAGGGCGCCTACACGGCCGGCTGGCTCTACTTCCTCAACTGGTCGACCACCGCCATCGCCGACATCACCGCGGCCGCGACCTACGCCCATTTCTGGGCCATGTTCAGCGACGTCCCGCAGTGGATCCTCGCCCTGATCGCCCTCGCGGTCGTCCTCGCCGCCAACCTCATCTCGGTGAAGTACTTCGGCGAGATGGAGTTCTGGTTCGCGATCGTCAAGGTCGGTGCCCTCGTCGCCTTCATGCTCATCGGCATCTTCCTGGTCGTGACCTCGCACGACATCGGCGGCCACACCCCGGGCCTGTCCACCATCACGGACAACGGCGGCATCTTCCCGAGCGGCGTCATGCCGATGCTGCTGCTGATCCAGGGCGTCGTCTTCGCGTACGCCTCCGTCGAGCTGTGCGGCGTCGCCGCCGGTGAGACCGAGAACCCCGAGAAGATCATGCCCCGCGCGATCAACTCGATCATGTGGCGCGTGGGCCTCTTCTACGTCGGCTCGGTCGTCCTGCTCGCGCTGCTCCTGCCGTACACCGCGTACACCGGCGACCAGAGCCCCTTCGTCACGGTCTTCGACAAGCTGGGCATCCCCGGCGCCGCCGGCGTGATGAACCTGGTCGTCCTGACGGCCGCGCTCTCCAGCCTCAACTCCGGCCTGTACTCCACCGGGCGCATCCTGCGCTCCATGTCGCTCGCAGGCTCCGCGCCCAAGTTCACCGGCGTCATGAACAAGGGCGGCGTCCCCTACGGCGGCATCCTGCTGACCGCCGCCTTCGGTGTCCTCGGCGTCGGCCTGAACTACGTCATGCCCGGCGAGGCCTTCGAGCTCGTCCTGAACTTCGCCTCGGTCGGCATCATCGGCACCTGGGCCATGATCATGGTCTGCTCGCTGCTCTTCGTGAAGCGCTCCAAGGAAGGCCGGGTCACCCGCCCCGGTTACCAGCTGCCCTGGGCTCCGTACACCCAGATCGTCACGCTGGTCTTCCTCGGCTCCGTCCTCGTCCTGATGTGGATGGACGGCGGCATCAGCCGCACCACCGTGAACTGCCTCCCGCTGATCGGGCTCCTGCTCGTCGGCGGCTGGTTCCTGGTCCGGGGACGGGTCCGCGCGACCGCGGCCTCGCGCCAGGACTGACACACCCCCCACGGGAACCGGGACCCCCGCAGGCGGCGGCCTGCGGGGGTCTCGCCGTACGTCAGGAGATAGTGGTACCCAAGAGCCTTACCGAGGAAGGGAAGTGCCCGATGCCGCAGCAGGTCCGAGGGGTCATCGCCCCCGGCAGGAACGAGCCCGTACGGGTCGAGACGATCGTCGTCCCCGACCCGGGACCGGGCGAGGCGGTCGTGAGGATCCAGGCGTGCGGCGTCTGCCACACCGACCTCCACTACAAGCAGGGCGGCATCAACGACGACTTCCCCTTCCTCCTCGGCCACGAGGCGGCGGGCATCGTCGAGACGGTCGGCGCCGGCGTGACCGACGTGGCCCCCGGCGACTTCGTGATCCTCAACTGGCGTGCCGTGTGCGGCGCCTGCCGCGCCTGTCTGCGCGGCCGCCCCCAGTACTGCTTCGACACCCACAACGCGCGCCAGAAGATGACCCTGCTGGACGGCACCGAGCTCTCCCCGGCCCTCGGGATCGGCGCCTTCGCCGAGAAGACCCTGGTCGCCGCCGGCCAGTGCACCAAGGTCGACCCGGCCGTCGCCCCCGAGGTCGCGGGCCTCCTCGGCTGCGGAGTGATGGCCGGCATCGGCGCCGCGATCAACACCGGGAACGTCGGCAGGGGCGACACCGTCGCCGTGATCGGCTGCGGAGGCGTCGGCGACGCCGCCGTCGTCGGCTCCCGCCTCGCGGGCGCGGCGAAGATCATCGCCGTGGACATCGACGACCGCAAGCTGGAGACCGCGCGGGCGATGGGCGCGACCCACACCGTCAACTCCCGTACGACCGACCCCGTCGAGGCGATCCGCGAACTCACCGGAGGCTTCGGCGCCGACGTGGTCGTCGAGGCCGTCGGCCACCCGGAGACGTACAAGCAGGCCTTCTACGCCCGCGACCTCGCCGGAACCGTGGTCCTCGTCGGCGTCCCGACCCCCGAGATGACGCTCGAACTCCCCCTCCTGGACGTCTTCGGCCGCGGCGGCGCGCTCAAGTCCTCCTGGTACGGCGACTGCCTGCCCTCCCGCGACTTCCCGATGCTCATCGACCTGCACCAGCAGGGCCGCATCGACCTCGCCGCCTTCGTCACCGAGACCATCGGCCTCGGCGACGTCGAGAAGGCCTTCGCCCGCATGCACGAGGGCGACGTCCTGCGCTCGGTGGTGGTCCTCTGATGGCCCCCCGCATCGACCACCTGGTCACCTCCGGCACCTTCAGCCTCGACGGCGGCACCTGGGACGTCGACAACAACGTCTGGATCGTGGGCGACGAGACGGAGGCGATCGTCATCGACGCCGCCCACGACGCCTCCGCCATCCTCGCCGCGCTCGACGGCCGTACGCTGCGCGCGATCGTCTGCACCCACGCCCACGACGACCACATCGACGCCGCCCCTGCCCTCGCCGCGGCCACCGGCGCCCGGATCCTGCTGCACCCCGACGACCTGCCGCTGTGGAAGCAGACCCACCCGGACCACACCCCCGACGGCGCCCTCGCCGACGGCCAGGTCCTGACCATCGGGGGGACGGACCTCACCGTCCTGCACACCCCCGGTCACGCCCCCGGAGCGGTCTGCCTGCACGCCCCCGGCCTGGGCACGGTCTTCACCGGCGACACCCTCTTCCAGGGCGGCCCGGGCGCGACGGGCCGCTCCTTCTCCGACTTCCCCACCATCGTCGACTCGATCCGCGACCGACTGCTCACCCTCCCGCCGGAGACGGTCGTCCGCACCGGCCACGGCGACACCACCACCATCGGCGCCGAGGCCCCGCACCTCCAGGAGTGGATCAGCCGAGGCCACTGAGGAGCAGCCCGCTCTCGAACCGCATCGGGGCCCCCGTGAACGGGTCGGTGAACTCCAGCACGCGCGCCAGCAGCTGCAGCGGTCGCGTGAAGTCCTCCGGCCCGTCCTCCCGGACCACGGGATAGACCGGATCGTGCAGGATCGGCAGCCCCAGGCTGTTCATGTGCACGCGGAGCTGGTGCGTACGCCCGGTCGCCGGCCGCAGCCGGTACCGCCCGAGCCCGCCCCGCCGCTCCACCAGCTCGATCCGGCTCTCGCTGTTCGGCTCGCCCGGCACCTCCCGGGCGGCGATCACCCCGCGCTCCTTCTCGATCCGGCTCCGCGCGGTCACCGGCAGCGCGACGGCCGGGTCGTACGCCGCCACGGCCTCGTACTCCTTGCCGACCAGCCGGTCCCGGAAGAGCGTCTGGTACGCGCCCCGGTCCCCGGGCCGCACCACGAACAGCACGAGCCCGGCCGTCAGCCGGTCGAGCCGGTGCGCGGGCTGCAGTTCCGGCACCCCGAGCTCCCGCCGCAGCCTGGCGAGCGCCGTCTCGGTCACATGCCGCCCGCGCGGCATCGTCGCCAGGAAGTGCGGCTTGTCGACGACGACGATCCGCTCGTCCCGGTGGACGATCCCGATCTCGAACGGGACCCGCTCCTCGACCGGGAAGTCCCGGTGGAACCAGAGGTACGTCCCGGTGCTGTACGGCTCGTCCTCCCGCACGGGCCCGTCCACCCCCACGAACCGCCCGTCCCGCACCATCTCCCGCACCCGAGCGTCCCCCACGGCCTCGCCGTACCGAGCCCGCAGGTACTCCCCGACGGTCGCCCACCCCTCGCCGGAGTCCTCGGGCAACCGCACCCGCACGGGGTCGATCCCCTCCCGCTGCGCGAGCGGCGCCACGGGGCCCTTCGTTCTGCGTCTCACCCGTCCCACCGCCGTCGCGCCGTCCCTGCCCGAGATCCGTAAGGCCAGCATCCGTAGAGCAAGCATCCGTAAAGCAAGAAGGACCCCACATGACGTGGGGTCCTTCGCTGGTGTCCGAGGGGGGACTTGAACCCCCACGCCCGATAAAGGGCACTAGCACCTCAAGCTAGCGCGTCTGCCATTCCGCCACCCGGACAAGGTGTCTGTCTTTTCGGCCTGGGCCGTTCCGACGTGGAAAACCATAGCAAACATCGGAGGGGGTCGATCACCACCCCCGGTCGGGCGGAACCGTGTGACAGGCGGATGTCGGTCGACGGCCGCCCTTGGGTCCAGGGGGTCGGGGGAGCGAGGATGGGGGCGTCCACCAGCACGCACGTGGGGCACGTAGTGGGAGGAAGCAGCGTGAGCGAGTCGAACACGGCCCGGAGCGTCACCGGCGAGGACGAGGTGGTCGACCTCTGTCGTGACCTCATCCGCATCGACACCAGCAACTACGGCGACCACTCCGGCCCGGGCGAACGGGCGGCGGCGGAGTACGTCGCCGAGAAGCTCGCGGAGGTCGGTCTCGAGCCGAAGATCATCGAGTCACACAAGGGGCGGGCCTCCACCGTCGCCCGGATCGAGGGCGAGGACCCGTCACGGCCGGCCCTGCTCATCCACGGCCACACCGACGTCGTGCCGGCCAACGCCGAGGACTGGACCCACCACCCCTTCTCCGGCGAGATCGCCGACGGCTGCGTCTGGGGCCGGGGCGCGGTCGACATGAAGGACATGGACGCGATGACCCTCGCGGTCGTACGGGACCGGATGCGCAGCGGCCGCAAGCCCCCGCGCGACATCGTGCTCGCCTTCCTCGCCGACGAGGAGGCGGGCGGCACCTTCGGCGCCCGGCACCTGGTCGACCACCACCGGGACCTCTTCGACGGGGTCACCGAGGCCATCGGCGAGGTCGGCGGCTTCTCGTTCACGGTCAACGAGAACCTGCGGCTCTATCTGGTCGAGACGGCCCAGAAGGGCATGCACTGGATGCGGCTGACCGTCGAGGGGACGGCCGGTCACGGGTCGATGACCAACAACGACAACGCCATCACGGAGCTCTGCGAGGCCGTGGGCCGTCTGGGCCGCCACCAGTGGCCGGTCAGGGTCACCAAGACCGTGCGGTCGTTCCTGGACGAGCTCTCCGACGCGCTGGGGACCCCGCTCGACCCCGAGGACATGGAGGCGACGCTCGCCAAGCTCGGCGGCATCGCCAAGATGGTCGGCGCGACCCTGCGCAACTCCGCCGCCCCGACCATGCTCGGCGCCGGCTACAAGGTCAACGTCATCCCCGGCCAGGCCACGGCGCACGTCGACGGCCGGTTCCTGCCGGGGTACGAGGAGGAGTTCCTGGCCGACCTCGACCGGATCCTCGGCCCCCGGGTCAAGCGTGAGGACGTGCACGGGGACAAGGCACTGGAGACCAGCTTCGACGGCGACCTCGTGGACGCGATGCAGCTGGCCCTCAAGGCCGAGGACCCGATCGCCCGGGCCGTGCCGTACATGCTCTCCGGCGGCACCGACGCCAAGTCCTTCGACGACCTCGGCATCCGCTGCTTCGGCTTCGCGCCGCTCAAGCTGCCGCCGGAGCTGGACTTCGCCGGGATGTTCCACGGCGTGGACGAGCGGGTGCCGGTGGACGGACTGAAGTTCGGTGTCCGCGTCCTCGACCGGTTCATCGACGCCTCCTGAGCCGGCGCTCGATCACCCGTTTCCGATAATCGGCCACACGTACGCCTTTGACCGGAAAGAGTGAATGAACTCATAGGCTCGTAGCCCCATTACTTCCCCCTCGTTACAGGTGGTGCGGTCCGCGGCTGGGATCGCATTGCCAACAAGGAGGAATAATGATCAAGAAGGTCGTCGCTGCTGCGGCTGCCACGGGCGGTCTCGTTCTCGCGGGTGCGGGCATGGCCGTTGCCGACTCGGGTGCCCAGGGTGCCGCCATCGGTTCCCCCGGCGTGCTCTCGGGCAACGTCGTCCAGGTGCCGGTTCACGTCCCGGTGAACGTGTGCGGCAACACGGTCTCCGTGATCGGGCTGCTGAACCCCGCCTTCGGCAACACCTGCGTCAACGCCTGACGTTGTGCCTCGACCCGTGAGGGTCTGAGCCAGGCCGGCCCCGGAGTGCGTGCCATGCACTCCGGGGCCGGTGGGCATTCCGCCCCCGGGCGTCACGCTCGGGGGCCTCTTCTGGAGCCAGAAGGCAGAAGCCGAGAAGGCAGGGAACAAGCTATGCGACAGGTCACGCGCAAAGGCCTGATCACCGTTGCGGCCGCGGGCGGCGTCATCGCCCTCGGTGGTGGTTATGCGAATGCCGATTCGGGTGCGAACGGCACGGCCTCGAATTCCCCGGGCGTCGCGTCCGGCAATTCCGTCCAGGTCCCGGTGCACGCGCCGGTGAACGTCTGCGGAAACACCGTCAACGTCGTCGGGCTGCTCAACCCGGCGTTCGGCAACAAGTGCGCCAACGTCTCCAAGGGCAAGCACCGCGGCTCCTCCGCCGAGGGCGGCGCCACGCGCTCCCCGGGCGTCGGCTCCGGCAACACCGTGCAGGTGCCGATCGACGTGCCGGTCAACGCGTGCGGGAACAGCGTCACGGTCATCGGCGGCCTCAACCCGACGATGGGCAACGACTGCGCCAACGGCATCGAGCCGACGCACCCCGGGCACCCGGGCAACCCTGGGAACCCGGGAAACCCGGGAAACCCGGGAAACCCGGGTAACCCCGGTGAGCCGGGTAACCCCGGTAACCCTGGTGAGCCGGGTAACCCCGGGAACCCGGGCAACCCTGGTGAGCCGGGTAACCCCGGTAACCCTGGCGCTCCCGGTAGCCCCGGCGACTCCGGCGAGAACGGGACGCCGCCCGGGCCGAACACGCCCGGTACGCACACGATCGCGCAGCCGGAGGCGACCGAGGAGCTGGCGCAGACCGGCGCCGGTCCGCTCGGCGTGGCCGTCCCGGCCGGTGCCGCTCTGCTGCTGGCCGGATCGGTGCTCTACCGCCGCGCCCGCCGCACCGCGTAGGACCGCGCAGGGCCGTCCGGGAACGGCCGCGCGCGACGCACAAGGGGCCCCGCATCGCGGGGCCCCTCCTCATGTCACCAGGTGGCGCGGACCTGACGGATGATGCGCCGGCGCAGCCGCACCCTGCGGCTGCCGTCCCGGTGCAGGCTCAGGCGGTCCAACTCCCAGTGCCCGTACTCGGCATGGTCGGTCAGAAGCCGCGTCGCCTCCTTGCGGGAGACACCGCGCGGCACGTACACGTCGACAAATTCGTATTCCGGCATCGCATCTATTGTGCGGGCACCGGCCCGGTACGGATAGCGTGCGTCCCATGTCTGATGCTGCGCAGCCCACCGCTGCCGAGGTACGTGCCGCCGCCGAGGCGGTCAAAGCCGCACTGGACCGTCACCTTGAGGCGGTCGAACGTCGTTCGGGGGACGACGACCCGGCCGTCTACGAAGCCTTCAACGCCCTCGCCGCGGCCGCCGAGGCCTATGACGAGCGACTCTACGACCGTTATGACGAGGTCACCCCCTTCGAGATCCCGGGCGCCGACGACTCGCTCCCGCCCTACGCGGGTCCGGAGGAGCCGCACGCCCTCAGCGTGCTGATCCGCCGCGACTACGCCGTCGTGGAGCCGCAGCGGCTGCTCGCCCAGGCCCAGCGCATCGTCGATCTGGAGAAGGACGAGGAGGACGCGGACGCGGCCGTCGTCGGTGTCAGCACGCACGCCGCGCTCGGTGTGCTCTTCGGTGAGTACGAACCGGACGAAATCGCCTCGCGGCACAAGGAGTTCGGCCTGGAGGAGGGTGACTCCACCCTCTGGGTCTCCGCGTCGGAGGAGCTGCCCGAACCGGGCGAGTGGCTGAACGCCCCCTTCGAGCAGGCCGATCCGGAACGGATCGTCTGCCGCTTCGACGTCAGCGCGGTCTTCGACGACGAGCTGGACGACGACCTGGAGGAGCAGGACGCCTGAACGGTACGACGGAGGGCGGGACACCTCGGTGCCCCGCCCTCCGCCGCACCCGGACCCCGGGCCGTTCCCGGGCCGTGCCCGCCCTCGGGTCCGGTGACAGGCCCCCGGGGCCCGGCCGTCAGTCCTCCTCGGCCGCCAGCAGGGCTTCCAGCAGCGGCCTCAGTCGGGTCGTGCGTTCCTGGGTCGCGCCCTCGGCCACCGCGCGGGGCAGCGCCTGGTCCACGCCGTGCACGACCGAGAGGTGGCGCTCGCCCCGGCCGAAGGCCGTGTACACCCATGCCCGGCTCAGCCCCTGGGCCGCGTCACCCGGCAGCACCACGACCGCGGCGGGCCAGCGCATCCCGGCCGCCTGGTGCGCCGTGAGCGCCCAGCCGTGCCGGACGGTGGACTCCACCCGCTCCTTCGGCACGACGAGGGGCTCGCCCGCGCACTCCAGGCGCAGGCCCTCGGCGTCCGCCCCCACGACCGTCCCGGGCACCGTCCGCCCCGGGGCCGGCACATAGGCCACCCGGTCGCCCGGGTCGAAGCCGCCGAAGCGGCCGGGGCCGGGGTTGAGCCGCTCCTTGAGCGCCGCGTTGAGCGCGCGGGTGCCCGCCGAGCCGCCGTGGCCGACCGTGATCACCTGGGTCAGCCCGGCCGGCACGCCGAACGCCCGGGGGATCGAGTCGGCGACGAGCTGGACCGTGCGGTGGACGGCCTCGCCCGCGTCCCGGACCGGGACGATGACGACCTCCTTGCCGGGGGCCTCCACCTGGTTCAGCTCGCCGATGCCGATGCCCGAGACCAGCTCGCCGATCGGACCGGCATCGGGGAGGCGGGAGGCGACCGCCGGGCACACCCGGGCCGCCAGCACATCGCCGAACACCCGGCCGGCGCCCGCGGAGCCGAGCACGCCGGGGTCTCCGCTGAGGACGAGACGGCAGCCGTCGGGCAGGGACTCCACGAGCGTCGTCGCGCTCTCGACGTCCAGCTGCGGCGCGTCCAGGACGACCAGCAGGTCCAGGGCCAGGGCGCCCTCCTCGTCCCGGCCGGGACCGGCGGCGCCGGACAGCAGGGCGGCGACGGTCACCGCCCGCGCGCCGAGGCGCTGGACCCCGTTCTCGCTGTGTGTGGCCACGGCGACCCGCAGGCCCCGTCCCCGGGCGGCCTCGGCGAGCGCCACCGGCTCGCCGCGGGCGGCCTCGCCCCCGGTGTGCAGCACCAGACCGTGCGCGCCGACCGCGCGGGCCAGCTCGGGTCCTTCCCAGACCTCTGTCGAGACGGTCTTGACCAGCCGGGCCAGACCGTCGGCCAGGCTCTCCTCGGCCAGCGCGTACCGGTCGAGCCCCAGCAGGGCGGGCGCCTCCGGCGCCTCCGCGGCCTCGGAGACCGCGGCGCCGGACGGGTCGCCGCCCTGCTCGACGGCCTCTTCCTCGTCGGCCTCGTCCTCGTCGGCCTCGTCGGGGAACTGCTCGTCCTCCTGCTCCTGGAACAGCAGCACCGCACCCTCGGCGGCCGCCTCCCGGACGGCCTCGTCCGGGTCGGCCACCGACAGCTTGGCCAGCCCGGCCCGTACGGCGGTGTCCTCCAGGGCCGTGTGTCCCTTCAGCGCGGCCCGTTCGAGCAGCCAGGTCACCAGGGCGACGGCCCGGCGGGGGTCGTCGGGGCCGCACTCCGCGCCGAGCAGGGCCCGGGCGAAGCCGTCGGCGTGCTCGGGCTGCACCCCCGGTACCGCCAGCAGCTGCCAGGGGTCCTCCCGCAGCGCCTCGGCGGCGCCCTCGCCCAGGGTGGCGACGACCTGCCCGGCCAGGGTCTCGGGCGCCCCGCCGTGCGCGAGGACCTCCCGCACGGCCGCCAGCGCCTCCGGGGCGGCCGTCTGCGCCTGGACCGGCACGCGTGCGGGGGCGGCCGGTGAAGCCGTGGCGGGCGCCGGCGCCGGGGCGGGGGTGGGCGCGGCGGGGTGCCGGGGCTCGGGTGCGGGCTCCGGCGCCTCGAAGAACGCGCTGCCCGACGTCGTACCGCTCTCCACCGCCCGTACCGCCGCGAGCAGATCGGCCGCGGGGCCGCTCAGCTTCGCGCCCGCTTCCACGGGCGCCGCCTTCTCCGCCTTGCGCTGCTCGATCCGGGCCCGCAGCTCCCGCTGCGCGGCAAGCTCCGCCTGCGCCTCGGACACCTCGGCAGCCTTCGCCTCCGCGTCACCCGCCGCCGCCCCCTCGCCGGCTTCGGCACCGTCTGCGACCTCGGCGACCTCAGCCTCGTCAGCGACCTCTGCCTCTTCGGCGGCCTTGGCCCCGTCGACAGCCTTGGCCCCGTCGGCGACCTCCGCACCGTCCGGGCCCTCAGAGCCGTCGACGGCCCCAGCCTCCTCAGCGACTCCAGCCTCCTCAGCGACTCCAGCCTCGTCGGCGGCCTCCGCCTCGTCGGCGGCCTCCGCCTCGTCGACGGCCTCCGCCCCGGCCGTCTCCGCGTCCGTGGCCTCCGGCGCGCGCTCGGCCGCCGTCTCGCCGTCCGCCGCCCGGTCGGCCGCCGTCTCGCCGCCCGCTGCCTCGTCGGCTGCCGCCTCGCCGCCCGCGGCCCCGTCGGTCTCGCCCGGCTCGGGCTCGGTGGCCTCGGGCGGGGTCTCCCGCGAAGGCTCGGTCACAAGGTGCTCCAGTCCTGGTCCGGATAGCGGTGCACGGGCGCCGACACATCGTCGAGCGCCCGGCAGATCTCGACAGGAAGACTAAGGCTCTCCACTGACAAAGCGGCCGTGAGCTGCTGTGCGTTGCGCGCGCCGACGATCGGGGCGGTCACGCCGGGCCGGTCGCGTACCCAGGCGAGCGCCACCTGGAGGGGGGTCGTCGCCAGGCCGTCCGCCGCCGTGGCGACCGCGTCCACGATCCGGCTCGCGGCCTCGTCGAGATACGGCTCCACGAAGGGGGCCATGGTCTCGGAACCGCCCCGGGAGTCCGTCGGCGTCCCGGTGCGGTACTTCCCCGTCAGCACCCCGCGCCCCAGCGGAGAGGACGGCAGCAGGCCTATGCCCAGGTCGAGGGCGGCCGGCAGCACCTCCCGCTCGACGCCCCGCTGGAGCAGGGAGTACTCCATCTGCGTCGCCGCGAGCCGCGTCCGTCCGGCCCCGGCCGCGCCGAGCTGCCAGGTGCCCGCCTTCGCCAGCTGCCAGCCGCAGAAGTTGGACACCCCCACGTACCGGGCGCGGCCGCTGCTCACGGCGATGTCCAGCGCCTGCAGGGACTCCTCCAGCGGGGTGTGCGGATCGAAGGCGTGCAGCTGCCACAGGTCCACGTGGTCCGTGCCGAGCCGGTCCAGGGACGCGTCGAGCGCGGCCAGCAGATGCCCGCGCGAGCCGTCCATCCGCCGGTCCGGGTCGGGCACGCTGCCGGCCTTGGTGGAGACGACCAGATCCCGCCGCGGCACCAGTCGCTCCATGAGCTGTCCCAGCACGTACTCGGCCTCGCCCCCGCCGTACACGTCGGCGGTGTCGACGAGGGTGCCGCCCGCGTCCCAGAACGCCTTCAACTGGTCGGCGGCGTCGTGCTCGTCGGTGCCCCGGCCCCACGTCAGGGTGCCGAGCCCGAGCCGTGACACGCGCAGGCCGGTACGTCCGAGATGCCTCTGCTCCATGGGCGCGAGATTACTGGCCAAGGCCCCACGCGGAGAGAGCCTGTGGACAACCTCCCCCTGACGGATTCCGTGGACGCGCGCTAGAGTCCGGCGCAAGGGACGTTACTGATCGGTAAAGAGGGTGCGATCATGAGGCTCGGCATCAATCTCGGCTACTGGGGCGCCGGTATGGACGGCGACAACCTCGCCGTCGCCCAGGAGGCGGACCGCCTCGGCTACGACGTCTGCTGGGCCGCCGAGGCCTATGGCTCCGACGCGCCCACCGTGCTCGCCTGGGTGGCCGCCAAGACGGAGCGGATCGACATCGGCTCCGCGATCATGCAGATCCCCGCGCGCCAGCCCGCGATGACGGCGATGACCGCCGCCACCCTCGACTCGCTCTCCGGCGGCCGCTTCCGTCTCGGCCTCGGGGTGTCCGGCCCGCAGGTCTCCGAGGGCTGGTACGGCGTGAAGTTCGACAAGCCGCTGGCCCGCACCCGGGAGTACGTCGAGATCGTGCGCCGGGCCATGTCGCGCGAGCGGCTCAGCTACGAGGGGCAACACTGGACGCTCCCGCTGCCGGACGGCCCGGGCAAACCCATCAAGCTCACGGTCCACCCGCAGCGCGAGCACATCCCGCTCTACATCGCGGCGATCGGCCCGAAGAACCTGGAGCAGACCGGCGAGATCGCCGACGGCGCGCTGCTGATCTTCCCCTCCGCCGAGCACCTGGAGGAGACCGCCCTCCGTCCGCTCCGCGCGGGCCGCGAGAAGGCCGGGCTGACGATGGAGGGCTTCGACGTCCATCCCACCCTGCCGATCGCCCTCGGCGACGACATCGACGCCCTGGCGGACATCTTCCGCCCGTACACCGCCCTGTACGTCGGCGGCATGGGCAGTCCGAAGCAGAACTTCTACAACCAGCTGGCCCAGCGCATGGGCTACGAGAAGCAGGCCGCCGAGATCCAGGAGAAGTACCTCTCCGGCGACAAGGCGGGCGCCGCGGCCGCCGTACCGCGTCAGCTGATCGACCAGACGACCCTGCTCGGCTCCGTCGAGCGGATCGCCGACCGGATGAAGGCGTACGCGGAGGCCGGGGTGACCACCCTGAGTCTCAACCCGGCCGGCTTCACCCTCGACGAGCGGCTCGCGGCGCTGCGGGCGGGCACCGAGGCCTTGGAGCACGCGGGCCTGGCCTAGCGGGAGACCCGGGAGCGCCTCCGGGAGCCCCGCAGAACGCCTCCGGGAGCCCCGCAGAACGTCTCCCGGAGACCCGCAGAACGTCTCCGGAAGACCCGCGGAGCGCCCGCGGGAGCCGGCGGGAAGCCCGTCGAGAAGTCTGCGGCCGTGGTGGGGGCTCGGGGGTCTTCCCCGCCACGGCCGTCATCCAGGACAACGCTCCACCGGGCGCGCGGTTACGAGCGAAACGCTCCTTCTTTCAGCCGAACGGCCCGCCCCTCGTGTTGCCCACCGGCCCGTACCGCATTTGACTCGTTCTCTGCGGACGTGCGGCGTGCGGACGCCCGCTTGGAGGTGGCTGCAATGCTCACGGCCAAGGGCCTGTTCCAGGAGATCATCGACAACGACGAGTCCTTCCAGCTGTTCTGCTCCATCGCCGCCAGCGGCGAGTCGCAGGGCGGCTGGGAGAACGCGCGCATCGCTGCCCTCGTCGCCCCCGGCATGCGGGAGCTCGCCCCCAAGATCACCCGGCACGGCGCCGACGAGGACAAGCACGGCCGGATCTTCCAGGCGTTGCTGAAGAAGCGCGGCCTGGCGGCCGTACCGGTCCCGCCCGAGACCGACTACACGATGCTCCTCGAACAGAGCGGCATCGGCCTCGCCCACGACAAGCTCCGCCGCGACGAGCCGCTGACCGAGGACGACATCATCGTCTACCTCGCGCACAGCCGGGTCACCGAGCAGCGGGCCGCGGACCAGATGGACATGCTGGTCACGTACTTCGGGGACCACCCCGAGCTCGGCAAGGCGATCCACATGATCGACCACGACGAGGCGAACCACCTCGCGTACTGCCACGAGGAGCTGCTGCGCCTCGCGTACGCCGGGCACGGCCCGCTCATCCATCGCACCCTGCGTGAGTCCGCGCTCGCCGAGATCAAGGTCTACCGCGACGTCAGCCTCGCCGTGATGAGCCACATGGGCCGCATCCTGAAGTGGCCGAAGGCCAAGGCGGGCGCGCTCGCCGCCGGGATCAACGGCATGTACGCGTACGAACGCCTCGCCGGCTGGCACAAGATGGTCGACCTGAAGATGCCGGAGCGCCGCGACGCCCTGGGCGGGCCCGCGACCCCGGCCCCCGCCTTCTGAGCCGTCCGAAGCGCCGGGCACGTGGCCCCGCCGGGGGCTACAGCCACCCCCGGCGCTTGAACAGCCGGTACAGGCCGATCTCGATGCCGGCCATCAGCAGGATCACCGCCGGATACGACCAGGTCCAGGTCAGCTCCGGCATGTGGTCGAAGTTCATGCCGTAGATCCCCGCCACCATCGTGGGGACCGCGGCCATGGCCGCCCACGCCGAGATCTTCCGCATGTCGTCGTTCTGCCGCACCCCCATCTGCGCCAGATGCGCCGACAGCACGTCCGACAGCAGCCGGTCCAGCCCCTCCACCTGCTCGTTGGCGCGGATCAGGTGGTCGCTGACGTCCCGGAAGAAGGGCCGCGCGCTCTCGTGCACGAACGGCACGTCCCCGCCCGCGAGACGGGCCATCGGCCCTGCGAGCGGCCCGCCGGCCCGCCGGAACTCCAGGACCTGCCGCTTGGCCGTGTAGATCCGCTCCGCCGTGTTCGACGGGCTGACGCCCACCGGGGCGAACACGTCCGCCTCCAGCTGCTCCAGGTCGACCTGGAGTTCACCGGCCACGTCGATGTAGTGGTCCACGACCTCGTCGCTGATCGCGTACAGCACCGCCGTCGGACCGTGCCGCAGGACCTCGGGGTCGGCCTCCAGACGGCGCCGTACGGCCGCCAGCGGCGCCCCCTCGCCGTGCCGGACCGTCACCACGAACGAATCGCCCACGAACAGCATCACCTCGTCCGAGGTGACCCGGTCGCTCTCCGGCTCGTACACCACCGGCTTGAGGACGACGAAGAGCGAGTCGTCGTAGATCTCCAGCTTGGGCCGCTGATGGGCCTTCAGGGCGTCCTCGACGGCCAGCGGATGCAGCGCGAACTCGGCCGAGACGTGGTCGAACTCCGCCTCCGTCGGCTCGTGCAGCCCGACCCAGAGGAAGGCGTTCCCGGCCGCCCGCGCCTCCGCCAGGGCGTCGGACAGGTCGGCGGGCCCCTTGGTGCGGCGCCCGTCCCGGTAGATGGCAGAGTCCACGATCACGCGCCGCATTCTCCCTTCCCGACGCGCCGCACGCACGCGCGTGCACCGCCTACCCTTGCCGCCATGGCCACGCTTCTCCTCGTCCGGCACGGACGCTCCACCGCCAACACCTCCGGCGTCCTCGCCGGTCGTCTGCCCGGGATCGCCCTCGACGAACGCGGGCACGCCCAGGCCGCCGCCCTGCCCGACCGCCTGGCCGGGGTGCCGCTCGCCGCCGCCGTCAGCAGCCCGCTCCAGCGCTGCCGCGAGACCCTGCGGCCGCTCCTGGCCGCCCGGCCCGACCTGCCGCTGCACACCGAGGAGCGGATCAGCGAGTGCGACTACGGCGACTGGTCCGGCCGCAAGCTCGCCGAACTGGCCGACGAACCCCTCATGCAGGTCGTCCAGGGCCACGCCTCCTCCGCCGCCTTCCCCGGCGGCGAGTCGATGCGCGCCATGCAGGCCCGGGCCGTCGACGCCGTACGGGACTGGAACGCGCGCGTGGAGGCCGAACACGGCGAGGACGCCGTCTACGTCATGTGCTCGCACGGCGACATCATCAAGTCGATCGTCGCCGACGCGCTCGGCATGCACCTGGACCTCTTCCAGCGCATCCACGTCGACCCCTGCTCCGTCACCGCCATCCGCTACACCCGGATGCGGCCCTTCCTCGTACGGCTCGGCGACACCGGCGACTTCGCCGCGCTCGCCCCCCGGGAGAGCGCCGAACCGAACGGGGCGGCCGAGGTAGGGGGCGGTGCGGGCGCACCGTGATCCATCCGCGCAGTAGGGTGGACGGGCCGCTGTAGCGCGGGCCTCCATCACTGCCGAGACCCAAGGGAGTCAGGGACGTGTCCCGTCAGGTGTTCCTCTACGACCCACCGGAGCGTTTCGTGGCCGGTACGGTCGGGCTGCCTGGCCGCCGTACGTTCTTCCTGCAGGCCTCCGCGGCCGGCCGGGTCACCAGCGTGGCCCTGGAGAAGACCCAGGTCGCCGCACTCGCCGAACGCATCGACGAACTCCTGGACGAGGTCGTCCGCCGCACCGGCGGCAACGCGCCCGTCCCGGCCATGGCGCCCACCGACATCGCCGACACCGCTCCGCTCGACGTGCCCGTCGAGGAGGAGTTCCGGGTCGGCACCATGGCGCTCGCCTGGGACGGCGAGGAGCAGCGCATGATCGTCGAGGCGCAGGCGCTGGTCGAACTCGACGCCGAGTCCGAGGAGGACCTCGCGGCCGCCGAGGAGCGGCTGCTCCAGGACGAGGAGAACGGGCCGCCGATGCTGCGCGTCCGGCTCTCCGGGGCGCAGGCCAGGGCCTTCGCCAAGCGCGCCCTGGACGTGGTCAACGCCGGCCGCCCGCCGTGCCCGCTGTGCAGCCTGCCGCTCGACCCCGAGGGCCATGTCTGCCCCCGCCAGAACGGATACCGACGCGGAGCATGAGCGGTCCCGACAGCCGGGCGGTCGTCGACCTGCTCACCAAGGGCGAACTGACCGTGCGCGGTCAGGTTCGTGAGGCGTCGAACGCGGTGCTCGTCTGCTCCGTCACCCTCGACGGCGCCACCGCCGACTGCGTCTACAAGCCGGTCGCCGGCGAGCGGCCGCTCTGGGACTTCCCCGACGGCACCCTCGCCCAGCGCGAGGTCGCGGCCTACGAGCTCTCCGAGGCCACCGGCTGGGGCCTCGTACCGCCGACCGTGCTGCGCGACGGCCCGTACGGCGAGGGCATGGTCCAGCTGTGGATCGAGGCCGATCCCGGGGCGAGCCTGCTCGCCCTCACCGAGGACGAGGAGGCGGGGGAGGGCTGGAAGGCCGTCGGACCCGCCCAGGTGGGCGAGGACCGCACCGCCCTGCTCGTCCACGCCGACCGCCCCGAACTGCGCCGGCTCGCCGTCCTGGACGCCGTCATCAACAACGGCGACCGCAAGGGCGGCCACCTGCTGCCCGCGCCGGACGGACGGCTCTACGGGATCGATCACGGCGTGACCTTCCACGTCGACGACAAGCTGCGCACGCTGCTGTGGGGCTGGGCCGGCGAGGAGCTGCCCGCCGAGGCGGCCGACGTCCTGACCCGGCTCGACGCCTTCCTGGCTCCCGAGGGCCCGCTCACCACCCGACTGGCCGAGCTGCTCACGGCCGCCGAGGTGGACGCCCTGCGCGGTCGCGTCACGGCCCTGCGGACCGGCGGCCGTCACCCCGAGCCTTCCGGCCAGTGGCCGGCGATCCCCTGGCCGCCGGTCTGACCGCTCGGATTCGGCCATTTCGGCAAGGAGGGGCCGTACCCCCGGGGGGAATGCACGAACCGGCCCCGAGCTGCAAGAGCGCCTCGTCGGCCAAGATCCGGATCCGGTTCGTTTCGGGAACGGGTGTCCGGTTACGCTCAGGTCATGCATGCCTGGCCCGCTTCTGAGGTCCCCGCCCTGCCCGGCAAGGGCCGCGACCTCCGGATCCACGACACCGCGACCGGTGGACGAGTGACCCTCGCCCCCGGCCCCGTCGCCCGTATCTACGTCTGCGGCATCACGCCGTACGACGCGACCCACCTCGGTCACGCGGCGACCTACAACGCGTTCGACCTCGTTCAGCGCGTGTGGCTCGACACCAAGCGGCAGGTTCACTACGTCCAGAACGTCACCGACGTCGACGATCCGCTCCTGGAGCGGGCGATCCGGGACGGCGTCGACTGGGTCGGCCTCGCCGAGCGCGAGACGGCCCTCTTCCGCGAGGACATGACCGCCCTGCGGATGCTGCCGCCGCAGCACTACATCGGCGCGGTCGAGGCCATACCGGGCATCGTGCCGCTCGTCGAGCGGCTGCGGGACTCCGGCGCCGCCTACGAACTCGACGGCGACATCTACTTCTCCGTCGAGTCCGACCCGCACTTCGGCTCGGTGTCGAACTACGACACCGAGCTGATGCGCCACCTCTCCGCCGAGCGCGGCGGCGACCCGGACCGCCCGGGCAAGAAGAACGCGCTCGACCCGATGCTGTGGATGGCGGCCCGTGAGGGCGAGCCGAGCTGGGAGGGCGGCAGCCTCGGTCGTGGCCGTCCCGGCTGGCACATCGAGTGCGTCGCCATCGCCCTCGACCACCTGGGCATGGGCTTCGACGTCCAGGGCGGCGGCTCCGACCTGATCTTCCCGCACCACGAGATGGGCGCCTCCCACGCCCAGGCGCTCACCGGCGAGTTCCCCATGGCCAAGGCGTACGTGCACGCCGGCATGGTCGCCCTGGACGGCGAGAAGATGTCCAAGTCCAAGGGCAACCTGGTCTTCGTCTCCGCGCTCCGCCGCCAGGGCGTCGACCCGGCCGCCATCCGTCTCTCGCTCCTCTCGCACCACTACCGCGCCGACTGGGAGTGGACCGACCAGGTCCTCCAGGACGCCCTGGACCGCCTGGGCCGGTGGCGCGCCGCCGTCTCCCGTCCCGACGGTCCCTCCGCCGACGCCCTGGTCGAGGAGGTCCGCGAGGCGCTCGCCGACGACCTCGACGCGCCGGCCGCGCTCGTCGCGGTCGACCGGTGGGCCGAGCGGCAGCACGCCGAGGGCGGTACGGACGAGTCCGCGCCCGGCCTCGTCTCCCGCGCCGTGGACGCCCTGCTCGGGGTGGCCCTGTAGCCCCGCCCCGGACGACCCACTCGTCGGCAACCGCCCCCGGACTTCTCACGAAGTCCGGGGGCGGTTCCCTTTTGTCCTAGCCCTGTTGCTCGATTCTGCGCTAAATACCGTCCATGCAATCAACATTGCGCATGAAGGCTGCATTCGCCGGCGCCGTGCTCGGGCTTCTCGCGGTGTTCGCGGGGCCGGGCAGCGCCCAGTCCGCCGAGCCCCCACCGACCGGCGCCGAGCCCGCACCGACCACCGTCGGGGATCTCACCGGCTTCGAGGCCGACGGCGCCGTCTACCGGCTGACCGCCGGTACCGCCCAGGCCCGCGTCAGCTTCGTCACCGACGAGACCTTCCGGATCGAACTGGCCCCCGACGGCCGGTTCACCGACCCGACCGGGCGGGACATCGTCCAGCCGCAGGGAGCCCCGCCCCGCACCCGCTGGCGCGACCGCGGCGACCGCTACGAACTCACCACCGCGAAGGTGACCCTGCGCGCCTACAAGTCGCCGCTGCGCTTCGCCGCGCTCCGCGCCGACGGCACGCAGCTCTGGTCCGAGACCACCGGCCTCAGTTGGAGCCAGGAGCGCACCACCCAGACCCTGGCCCGCGGCGCCGACGAGCAGTTCTACGGCGCCGGCATGCAGAACGGACGCGGCAACACCTCGCACCGCGGCAAGACCGTCGAGGTCGGCGTCGACTACAACTGGGACGACGGCGGTCACCCCAACTCCGTGCCGTTCTACCTCTCCTCGGCCGGCTACGGCGTCTACCGCAACACCTACGCGCCGAACACCTACGTCTTCGGTGAGCCGGTCACCACCAGCGCCCGCGAACAGCGCTTCGACGCCTACTACTTCGCCGGCTCCGGCTCCGACGCGCTCAAGGACGTCATCGGCGAGTACACGAACCTGACCGGAAAACCGTTCCTGCCGCCCGTCTACGGACTGGAGATCGGCGACGCCGACTGCTACCTCCACAACGCCAACCGGGGCGAGCGCCACACGCTGGACGCCCTGAAGGTCGCCGACGGCTACGTCCAGAACGACATGCCCAACGGCTGGATGCTCGTCAACGACGGCTACGGCTGCGGCTACGAGAACCTCGCCGAGACCGCGCAGGGGCTCCAGCAGCGCGGCATGCAGCTCGGGCTGTGGACCGAGGACGGCATCGACACGCTCGAAGAGCAGGTCAAGGCCGGCCAGCGGGTCGCCAAGCTCGACGTCGCCTGGGTCGGCTCCGGCTACAAGTTCGCCCTCGACGGCTGCAAGGACGCCTACGCCGGCATCGAGGCGCACAGCGACGCCCGCGGCTTCACCTGGGCGCCCGAGAGCTGGTCCGGCGCGCAACGCTGCGGCGTCCAGTGGTCCGGCGACCAGTCGGGCACCTGGGAGTACATCCGCTGGCAGATCCCCACCTACGCGGGCGCGTCGATGTCCGGACTCGCGTACACCACCGGTGACGTGGACGGCATCTTCGGCGGCAGCGCGAAGACGTACACCCGTGATCTCCAGTGGAAGATGTTCCTGCCGGTCACGATGACCATGGACGGCTGGGCGGCCAACGACAAGCAGCCCTTCCGCTACGGCGAGCCGTACACCTCCGTCAACCGCGACTACCTCAAGCTCCACGAGTCGCTGCTGCCCTACATCTACTCGCACGCCCACCGTGCCACCACGACCGGTGTCGGCCTCGCCAGGCCGCTGGTCCTGGAGTACCCGAACGACCCGAAGGCAGCCTCGGACTCGGCGAAGTACGAGTTCCTCAGCGGCGAGGACTTCCTCGTCGCCCCCGTCTACCAGGACGCGGTGGAGCGCGACGGCATCTACCTCCCCGCGGGCACCTGGATCGACTACTGGACCGGCCGCACCTACCAGGGCCCGGTCACCGTCGACGACTACAGCGCCCCGCTCGACACCCTGCCGCTCTTCGTCCGGGCAGGCGCCACCGTCCCGATGTGGCCCGGCGGCATCCGCTCGTACAGCGACCGCACCCCGGACTCCCCGCTCGCCTGGGACATCTACCCGCAGGGCAGTTCGTCCTTCGAGCTGTACGAGGACGACGGCGTCACCCGCGCCCACCGCACCGGCCAGTACGCCACCCAGACCGCGGAGGTCCGCGCGCCGCAGCGGGGCGCGGGTGACGTGACGGTACGGATCGGCGCGAGCAAGGGCTCCTTCACGGGCAAGTCCGCCGCCCGGCCCTACCAGTTCACGGTCCACACCGGCGACGCCCCGAGCGAGGTCACGCTCGGCGGGCGCGCACTGCCGCGCCTCACCTCCAAGGCCGCCTACGAGGCCGCCGGCCAGGGCTGGTGGTACGACCGCGACGACCGCGGGGGAGTGGTGAAGGTCAAGACGGCCGCCCAGCGCACCGACCGCGCCTTCACCCTCGAGCTGGAGGACACCAGCGCGGTCGGCGGAGCCGTCCCGGGCGCCGCCGCCACGGTCGCCGTCCCGACCGGTCACGAGCTGGGCGCGGGCGCGCCCGGCACCGTCGCCGTCGACGTCACCGCGGGCACCAGGGACGCCACCGGCGTCGAGGTGTCGCTCGTGGCCCCGGCCGGCTGGCAGGTCACCCCGGCCGCCCCGATCGGGCGGATCCCGGCCGGCACCACGCGCCGGGTCGAGGTCGCCGTCACCCCCGCGAGGACGGCCGAGCCGGGGGAGGTGACGCTCACCGCGACGGTCCGCCACCGCGCCGCGTACGAGGACCGCACCGCCGTGCAGCGCTTCGCCGTCGGGGTGATGCCCGAACCCCCGTCCACCGGAGTCTGGGCGAGCGACCTGACCTGGCTGACGTCCACCAACGGCTGGGGGCCGCCCGAACGCGACCGCTCGAACGGCGAGTCGGGCGCGAGCGACGGCCGGCCCCTGACCCTGGCGGGGACGACCTACGACAAGGGCATCGGCGCCCACGCCGACTCCGACATCGAGGTCTACCTCGGCGGCCGCTGCACCGCGTTCACCGCCGACGTCGGCATCGACGACGAGATCAACGGCTATGGGGAGGTGGCCTTCTCGGTCGAGGCCGACGGCAAGGTGCTGTGGACCTCGCCGAAGCTGACCGGGGCCTCGGCGACGCTTCCGGTCGACGTGGACGTCACCGGCGCCCGCCACGTCCGGCTGCGGATCACCGACACCAACGGTTCCAAGAGCGGTGACCACGGGGACTGGGCCGCCGCCCGCTTCGCCTGCGCCTGACCCGGCCGGCCCGGAAACGGGGAGAGGGGCCGCACCGTGATCGGTGCGGCCCCTCTCGTACGGCTCGATCCGCTACGGCTCAGTCCCTGCCGTCGCGGCCCTCGGAACCCTCGTCGCCCCGAGGCGCCCCGGGAGCGCCCGGGGCCTCCGGGGACCCGGACGCCTCGGGGGACTCGGGGGACTCGGGGGACCCGGACGCCTCTGGCGCGTCCGGCGCCTCCGGCCCTTCGGGTGTGTCCGGCTCTTCGGGTCTGCCCGAGGTGCCCGGGGTGTCAGCGGCCTGGGGAGTGTCCGAGGCTTCCGGGGGGTCAGCGGCCTCGGGGTTGTCCGCGGCTTCCGGGGTGTCCGAAGCCTCCGGGGGGCCCGCGGACTTCGGGGCGCCCGAAGCCCCCGCGGCGCCCGAAGCCTCCGAAGCCTCCGCGGTCTCCGGGAGCGACTCCGGGCCCGGCTGCTCCGGCTTCGGGGGGCGGGTCCTGCCGCCGCCGGTCTCCCGCAGGTACGAGGTGTCCCCGCCCTCCGTGGCGACCCCCGGCCCCTGACCCGGTCCGGGTCCGGGCCCCGGCCCCTGGCCGGGACCGCCGTCGCGTCGCCGTAGATAGCGCTCGAACTCCCGGGCGATGGCCTCGCCCGAGGCCTCCGGCAGTTCGGCGGTGTCCCGCGCCTCCTCCAGCGTCTGGACGTACTCCGCCACCTCGCTGTCCTCGGAGGCCAGTTGGTCCACGCCCAGCTGCCAGGCCCGCGCGTCCTCGGGCAGTTCGCCCAGCGGGATGCGCAGGTCGATCAGGTCCTCGAGCCGGTTCAGGAGGGCCAGGGTCGCCTTCGGGTTGGGCGGCTGCGAGACGTAGTGCGGCACGGCCGCCCACAGGCTGACCGCGGGCACGCCCGCGTGGGTGCACGCCTCCTGGAGGATCCCGACGATGCCGGTGGGCCCTTCGTAGCGGGTCTCCTCCAGGTCCATCGTCCGCGCCAGGTCCGGGTCGGAGGTGACCCCGCTGACCGGGACGGGCCGGGTGTGCGGGGTGTCGCCGAGCAGCGCGCCCAGGATCACCACCATCTCCACGCCCAGCTCATGGGCGAAGCCCAGGATCTCGTTGCAGAACGAGCGCCAGCGCATCGACGGCTCGATCCCGCGCACCAGCACCAGGTCGCGCGGCTTCTCGCCGCCGACCCGGACCACGGAGAGCCTGGTCGTCGGCCAGGTGATCTTCCGGACACCGTTGTCCAGCCAGACCGTCGGCCGGTTGACCTGGAAGTCGTAGTAGTCCTCGGCGTCCAGCGCCGCGAACACCTCGCCCTTCCATTCCCGGTCCAGATGGGCGACCGCGGTGGAGGCGGCGTCGCCGGCGTCGTTCCAGCCCTCGAACGCGGCCACCATGACCGGGTCGATCAGCTCGGGAACCCCCTCGAGCTCGATCACCCAGTGCCTCCTTTTCGACGTTCCTGTCGTACCTCTCGTACGGACCAACCTTACGGCTTTCCAGGGGCCCGTCCGCAGCCCTCGTGCACCACCGAGCGCCATTCGCGGCCTTGATCGACTACCCAGGAACGCCCCTCGGCACACGGACGCGTAAGGGGCGGCCTCCCGGGAGGCCGCCCCTTACATCCGTATCTCAGTCCGTCACTTGCGCAGCATGGACTCGACCTTGCCGCGGATCTCGTCCGTCGCCAGGCCCCGGATGGTCAGGGTCGTACGGCGGCGCAGCACGTCGTCCGCCGTCTCGGCCCACTCGTGGTCCCGGGCGTAGGCGACCTGCGCCCAGATCTCCGGCGCGTCGGGGTGGACGCGCTCGGCCAGCTCCGGGTTCTCGTTCGCCATCCGCGCGATGTCGAAGGAGAGCGAACCGTAGTGCGTCGCCAGGTGCTTGGCGGTGTCGGCGGCCATCCGCGGGCCGGGGGCCGGTCCGTCGACGAGCAGCCGGTGCACGACCGCGTCCGGGTTGGCGATGCCGGGCAGCGGGAGCCGCTTCGGCAGCGTCGAGACGGATTCGTAGTCCTCGCCCAGCGGGTGGCCCGGCAGGGACTCCAGCTTCTTCATGACCGTACGGCCGATGTGGCGGAAGGTCGTCCACTTGCCGCCGGCCACCGACAGCATGCCGCCGCGGCCCTCGGTGACGACCGTCTCGCGCTTGGCCTTGGAGGTGTCGCCGGGGCCGCCCGGCAGCACCCGCAGACCCGCGAAGGAGTACGTGATCAGATCGCGCGACAGCTGCTGGTCGCGGATGGAGAACGCGGCCTCGTCGAGGATCTGGGCGGTGTCCTTCTCGGTCACCCCGACCTCGCCCGGGTCGCCCTCGTACTCCTCGTCGGTGGTGCCGAGCAGCAGCATGTCCTCCCAGGGGAGGGCGAAGGTGATGCGGTACTTGTCGATCGGGGTCGCCAGCGCTGCCTTCCACGGCGAGGTCCGCTTCAGGACCAGGTGCGCGCCCTTGGAGAGCCGGATGGAGGGCGCCGCGTTCGGGTCCTCCATCTTCCGCAGGTGGTCGACCCAGGGGCCGGTCGCGTTCAGCACCAGACGGGCGGTGACGCCGAACTCCTCGCCGCTCGTCCGGTCCTTCAGCTCCGCGCCGGTGACCCGGCCGCGGGTGAAGCGCAGCCCGGTGACCTCGGCGTGGTTGAGGACGACGGCGCCGGCGGCGACCGCGGCGCGGACCGTCATCAGCGCCATGCGGGCGTCGTTCATCTGGTCGTCGCCGTAGACGGCGACGGCCTTCAGGTTGTCCGTCCGCAGCTCCGGCACGTCCTGCGCGGCCTTGGCCGGGCTGAGCAGGTGTCCGACGCCGTCACCGAAGGCGGACAGCGCGCTGTACGCGAAGACACCGGCGCCCAGCTTGGCCGCGCCGTGCGGGCCGCCCTTGTAGACGGGCAGGTAGAAGGTGAGCGGGTTGGCGAGGTGCGGGGCCACCTGGCGGGAGACCGCACGGCGCTCGAAGTGGTTCTCCGCCACCAGCTTGACCGCTCCGGTCTGGAGGTAGCGCAAGCCCCCGTGGAGCAGCTTGGAGGAAGCGGAGGAGGTGGCGCCGGCGAAGTCGCCGGCGTCCACCAGGGCCACCCGCAGGCCCGACTGCGCGGCGTGCCAGGCCGTGGATATGCCCAGGATGCCACCGCCGATCACCAGGAGGTCGTACGTCGCCTTGGAAAGCTGCTCCCGAGTCTCGGCGCGGCTCGGCAGGGAACCGGCAGCCGGGCGCGTCCCCAGGGCAGGGACGCTCTGCAGGGTGGTCATGTCGATCTACTCCTCGTCCTCGATCCAGCCCATGGTCCGCTCGACGGCCTTGAGCCAGCTCTTGTACTCGCGCTCACGCTTGTCGGCGTCCATGCGAGGGGTCCATTCCGCCGCGCGGCGCCAGTTGGCGCGCAGGGCGTCGGTGTCGGGCCAGAAGCCGACGGCCAGGCCGGCGGCGTAGGCGGCACCGAGGCAGGTGGTCTCGGCGACCATCGGGCGCACGACCGGCGCGTCGAGGAAGTCCGAGAGGGTCTGCATCAGCAGGTTGTTGGAGGTCATGCCGCCGTCGACCTTGAGCGCGGTCAGCTCGACGCCGGAGTCCTTCGTCATGGCGTCGGTGATCTCGCGGGTCTGCCAGGCGGTGGCCTCCAGGACGGCGCGCGCGATGTGCGCCTTGGTGACGTACCGGGTGAGGCCGGCGATCACACCGCGGGCGTCGGAGCGCCAGTACGGGGCGAACAGGCCGGAGAAGGCGGGCACGAAGTAGGTGCCGCCGTTGTCCTCGACCGAGGACGCGAGGGTCTCGATCTCGGCGGCGGACTTGATCAGGCCCATCTGGTCGCGCATCCACTGCACCAGCGAACCGGTGACGGCGATCGAGCCCTCCAGCGCGTAGACCGGCTTCTGGTCGCCGATCTGGTAGCCGACCGTGGTCAGCAGGCCGCTGTAGGAGTTGATGATCTTGTCGCTGGTGTTCATCAGCATGAAGGTGCCGGTGCCGTACGTCGACTTCGCCTCGCCCTCGGCGAAACACGTCTGGCCGAACAGGGCGGCCTGCTGGTCGCCCAGCGCGGAGGCGACCGGGACGCCGCTCAGGGCGCCGTCCTTGACCGTGCCGTACACCTCGGCGGAGGAGCGGATCTCCGGCAGCATGGCGGCAGGGATGTTCATCGACTGCACGATGCGGTCGTCCCACGCCATGTCGTGCAGGTTCATCAGCATGGTGCGCGAGGCGTTGGTGACGTCGGTGACGTGCCGGCCGCCCTCGACGCCGCCGGTGAGGTTCCAGATGAGCCAGGAGTCCATCGTGCCGAAGAGGATCTCGCCGCGCTCGGCGCGCTCGCGCAGGCCCTCGACGTTGTCGAGCAGCCAGCGGACCTTCGGGCCGGAGAAGTACGAGGCGAGGGGGAGGCCGGTCTCGCGGCGGAAGCGGTCCTGGCCGACGTTGCGGCCCAGCTCCCTGCACAGCGCGTCGGTACGGGTGTCCTGCCAGACGAGCGCGTTGTGGACGGGCTCACCGGTGTTCCGGTCCCAGAGCAGCGTGGTCTCGCGCTGGTTGGTGATGCCGACGGCCTTGACGTCCGCGGCGGTGATGCCGGCCTTCGAGATCGCCCCGGCGACCACTTCCTGGACGTTGGTCCAGATCTCGGCGGCGTCGTGCTCGACCCAGCCGGGCTTCGGGAAGATCTGCTCGTGCTCCTTCTGGTCGACGGAGACGATCCGGCCGTCCTTGTCGAAGACGATGCAGCGGCTGGAGGTGGTGCCCTGGTCGATGGCGGCGATGAACGGGCCGGCGGTGTGTGCGTCGGTCACGGTGTGCTCCTGGGGAAGTCTGGAAGAAGGACGGCTCAGGCGAACGCGATGGTGTAGATACCCGCGGCGAGGGCGCCACCGATCAGTGGACCGACGACCGGGATCCAGGCGTAGCTCCAGTCGGAGCCGCCCTTGTTCGGCAGCGGCAGCAGGGCGTGCACGATACGCGGACCGAGGTCTCGGGCCGGGTTGATGGCGTAGCCGGTCGGGCCGCCGAGCGAGAGGCCGACGGAGACCACGACGAAGGCCGTGATCAGGGCGCCGATGACGCCCAGGCCCTTGCCGCTGTCGTTGAGGCCCTGCGTCAGCACCGCGAGGACCAGCACGACCGTGCCGATGATCTCGGTGACCAGGTTCTGCCAGACGACACGGACCTCGGGGCCGGTGGAGAAGACCCCGAGCACCGGGCCGGCCTTCGGTGCGGACTTCTGGTCGACCATGCCCTCCTCGCGCGGCTCGGAGATGATCTCCGGATCCGTCAGATGCGCCTGGAACTGGCCGTAGTAGGCCAGCCAGACCAGTGCGGCACCGATCATCGCGCCGAGCATCTGGCCCGCGAAGTACACGGGGACGTTGCTCCAGTCCCCGTCCTTGATCGCTATGCCGACCGTGACGGCGGGGTTCAGATGGGCGCCCGAGAGGGAAGCCGTCATGTAGACGGCGGTCATGACCGCGAAGCCCCACCCGAAGGTGATCGCGAGCCAGCCCGCGTTGCGGGCCTTGGAGGCCTTGAGCGTGACGGCGGCGCAGACGCCGCCGCCCAGCAGGATGAGTACGGCGGTACCGATGGTCTCGCCGATGAAGATGTCGGAGCTGGACACCCGCGACTCCTTTGTCCTTCGTCCAGGGGAAGGCGAACCCCGGGTCCCTCCGGTGGTCCGCGCCCTCCGATGAGGGCGTTGCCGGCCCTTGGCACTGCCACACTCTAGCGCGTATTGCCGGTAGGTGTTCGGCAATGCCGACCGATGCACGGAAGTTTTGCCCTCGGGTTAACAGCGCGTCAAGGGTTGCGGGAACGAAAAAACCGCCGATAACGGGATCGTTACCGACGGGTTGATCAGGCACTTCGGCGCGGGCGCGGCCCCGCGCCGTGGCTCAGAAGCGCCGGGCGCCCAGGTCGCGGGAGACCGCGCGGGCGCAGTCCCGTACCGCCGCGACCAGCTCGGGGCGCAGCTCGCCGTCCGCGCAGACCCGCTCCACCGCTCCGGTGATGGCGATCGCGCCCACCGGCATCCGGCGCCGGTCGTGGATCGGCGCGGCCACCGAGGCCACGCCCTCCCAGGTCTCCTCCACGTCCGCCGCCCAGCCCTTGGCGCGGGTCAGGTCGAGGAGCGACTCGAACTCCGTCAGGTCGGTGACCGTACGCGGCGTGAACCCCTCGCGCGGCACCTCCAGGACCTCGCTGTGTGCCACCGGGTCGTACGCCGACAGCACCTTGCCCAGGGCCGTGGAGTGCAGCGGCTGCATGGCCCCCACCTCCAGGACCTGCCGGCTGTCGTCCGGTCGGAAGACGTGGTGCACGATCAGCACGCCCTGCTGGTGCAGGACGCCCAGATGGACGCTCTCGCCGCTGGAGCGCGCCAGGTCGTCCGTCCAGACCAGCGCCCGCGCGCGCAGCTCGTGCACGTCCAGGTAGCTGTTGCCCAGGCGCAGCAGCTCGGCCCCCAGCTGGTAGCGGCCCGAGGCCGCCTCCTGCTCCACGAAGCCCTCCGCCTGCAAGGTCCGCAGGATGCCGTGGGCCGTGCCCTTGGCCAGGCCCAGGGACGAGGCGATGTCGGAGAGGCCGAGCCGGCGCTCGCCGCCCGCGAGCAGTCGCAGCATCGCCGCCGCTCGTTCAAGCGACTGGATGTTCTTCGCCATCGCCCGGCCCTTCTCCCTCTCCATGGCGTCCACGCCCCCGGGTCTGCCCCTGGATCCTGGAACAGAATCGCGTGGATCATGCTGTTCGGCAATGCTGAACACTATCGGTCGATGCCGACCGTGTGTTACCTCCACAGTGTCGGTCATGGACGGGCCCCACCGGGAGCCCCCGGAGAGAAGGATGCCGTCCGCCCAGTGGAACGCGATGTCCACCCCGGGCACCACGCGGTTACGCTGGCCCCGTGCACCCTCCACCGAGCGTGCAAAGCCGACAGCCGTCGCATCCCAGGGAGCTCATCCATGGCCTCGTCGCCGACCCCTTCCGTTGACAGCCGGACCCGCGCCGCAGCACTCCGCGAGGCACTCGCGACCCGGGTGGTGGTGGCCGACGGAGCCATGGGCACCATGCTCCAGGCCCAGGACCCCACCCTCGAGGACTTCCAGGACCTCGAAGGCTGCAACGAGATCCTGAACGTGACGCGCCCCGACATCGTCCGCTCGGTGCACCAGGAGTACTTCGCCGCCGGCGTCGACTGCGTCGAGACCAACACCTTCGGCGCGAACCACGCGGCCCTGGCGGAGTACGACATCCCCGAGCGGGTGTACGAGCTCTCCGAATCCGGCGCCCGGATCGCCCGCGAGGTCGCCGACGAGTTCACCGCCTCCACCGGACAGCAGCGCTGGGTGCTCGGCTCCATGGGCCCCGGCACCAAGCTGCCGACCCTGGGCCACGCCCCGTACACCCTGCTGCGCGACGCCTACCAGCAGAACGCCGAGGGCATGATCGCCGGCGGCGCCGACGCGCTGCTCGTGGAGACCACCCAGGACCTGCTCCAGACCAAGGCCTCCGTCATCGGCGCCCGCCGCGCCCTCGACTCCCTCGGCGCCGACCTGCCGCTCATCGTCTCCGTCACCGTCGAGACCACCGGCACCATGCTCCTCGGCTCCGAGATCGGCGCCGCGCTGACCGCGCTCGAGCCGCTCGGCATCGACATGATCGGCCTGAACTGCGCCACCGGCCCCGCGGAGATGAGCGAGCACCTGCGCTACCTCGCCCGCCACTCCCGTATCCCGCTCTCCTGCATGCCCAACGCCGGCCTGCCCGTCCTCGGCAAGAACGGCGCGCACTACCCGCTCTCCGCCACCGAGCTCGCCGACGCCCAGGAGACCTTCGTCCGTGAGTACGGACTCTCCCTGATCGGCGGCTGCTGCGGTACGACCCCGGAGCACCTGCGCCAGGTCGTCGAGCGGGTCCGCGGCCTCACGCCGACCGTCCGCGACCCGCGCCCCGAGCCCGGCGCCGCCTCGCTCTACCAGACGGTCCCGTTCCGCCAGGACACCTCGTACATGGCGATCGGCGAGCGCACCAACGCCAACGGCTCCAAGAAGTTCCGCGAGGCGATGCTGGAGGCCCGCTGGGACGACTGCG
The DNA here is from genome assembly GCF_044746945.1 of Streptomyces sp. NPDC090127. Classification (NCBI taxonomy): domain Bacteria; kingdom Bacillati; phylum Actinomycetota; class Actinomycetes; order Kitasatosporales; family Streptomycetaceae; genus Streptomyces; species Streptomyces sp. NPDC090127. The sequence continues at coordinate 168,725 of NZ_JBIVDE010000007.1, forward strand.
TCGAGATGGCGCGCGACCAGATCCGCGAGGGCGCGCACATGCTCGACCTCTGCGTCGACTACGTCGGCCGGGACGGCGTCGCCGACATGGAGGAGCTGGCCGGCCGCTTCGCCACCGCCTCCACCCTGCCGATCGTCCTCGACTCCACCGAGGTCGAGGTCATCCGGGCGGGCCTGGAGAAGCTCGGCGGCCGCGCCGTCATCAACTCGGTCAACTACGAGGACGGCGACGGACCCGAGTCGCGCTTCGCCAAGGTCACCCGACTGGCCCAGGAGCACGGTGCCGCGCTCATCGCGCTCACCATCGACGAGGAGGGCCAGGCCCGTACCGTCGAGCACAAGGTCGCCATCGCCGAGCGGCTCATCGACGACCTGACCGGCAACTGGGGCATCCACGAGTCGGACATCCTGATCGACACGCTCACCTTCACCATCTGCACCGGGCAGGAGGAGTCCCGCAAGGACGGCATCGCCACCATCGAGGCCATCCGCGAACTCAAGCGGCGCCACCCGGACGTCCAGACGACGCTGGGCCTGTCCAACATCTCCTTCGGCCTCAACCCGGCCGCGCGGATCCTGCTGAACTCGGTCTTCCTCGACGAGTGCGTGAAGGCGGGCCTGGACTCGGCGATCGTGCACGCCTCCAAGATCCTGCCGATCGCCCGCTTCGACGAGGAGCAGGTCACCACCGCCCTCGACCTGATCTACGACCGGCGACGCCCCCAGCAGGGGGACGAACCGGCCTACGACCCGCTGCAGAAGCTGATGGAGCTCTTCGAGGGCGCCACCACCAAGTCCATGAAGGCCGGCAAGACCGAGGAACTCCTCGCCCTGCCGCTGGAGGAGCGCCTCAAGCGCCGGATCATCGACGGCGAGAAGAACGGCCTGGAGGCCGACCTCGACGAGGCGCTCCAGGAGCGCCCCGCCCTCGACATCGTCAACGACACCCTCCTGGAGGGCATGAAGGTCGTCGGCGAGCTGTTCGGCTCCGGCCAGATGCAGCTGCCGTTCGTGCTCCAGTCCGCCGAGGTCATGAAGACGGCCGTCGCCCACCTCGAACCGCACATGGAGAAGTCGGACGCCGAGGGCAAGGGCACCATCGTGCTCGCCACCGTCCGGGGCGACGTCCACGACATCGGCAAGAACCTCGTCGACATCATCCTGTCCAACAACGGCTACAACGTCGTCAACCTCGGCATCAAGCAGCCGGTCTCCGCGATCCTGGACGCCGCCGAGGAACACCGCGCCGACGTCATCGGCATGTCCGGTCTGCTGGTCAAGTCCACGGTGATCATGAAGGAGAACCTGGAGGAGCTCAACCAGCGCGAGCTGGCCGCCAGGTACCCCGTGATCCTCGGCGGCGCCGCCCTCACCCGCGCCTACGTCGAGCAGGACCTGCACGAGATCTACCAGGGCGAGGTGCGCTACGCCCGGGACGCCTTCGAGGGCCTGCGGCTGATGGACGCGCTCATCGCGGTCAAGCGCGGTGTCCCCGGCGCCAGCCTGCCCGAGCTCAAGCAGCGCCGGGTCGCCAAGCGCGACACCCCGGCCCTCCAGGTGGAGGAGCCGGAGCCGGGCGGCCGCTCCGACGTCGCCGTCGACAACCCGGTCCCCACCCCGCCGTTCTGGGGCACCCGCGTCGTCAAGGGCATCCCGCTGAAGGACTACGCGTCCTGGCTGGACGAGGGCGCCCTGTTCAAGGGGCAGTGGGGGCTCAAGCAGGCCCGCGCGGGCGGCCCGACGTACGAGGAGCTGGTCGAGACCGAGGGCAGGCCCCGGCTGCGTGGCCTGCTGGACAAGCTGCACACCGAGAACCTGCTGGAAGCCGCCGTGGTCTACGGCTACTTCCCGTGCGTGTCCAAGGGCGACGACCTGATCATCCTCGACGAGGCCGGCAACGAGCGGACCCGCTTCTCCTTCCCGCGCCAGCGCCGCGGCCGCCGTCTCTGCCTGGCGGACTTCTTCCGCCCCGAGGAGTCCGGCGAGACCGATGTCGTCGGCCTCCAGGTGGTCACCGTCGGCTCCCGGATCGGCGAGGCCACGGCCAAGCTGTTCGAGTCCGACTCCTACCGCGAGTACCTGGAGCTCCACGGTCTGTCCGTGCAGCTCGCCGAGGCCCTGGCCGAGTACTGGCACGCCCGGGTCCGCGCCGAGCTGGGCTTCGCGGGCGAGGACCCGTCCGACGTCGAGGACATGTTCGCGCTGAAGTACCGGGGCGCGCGCTTCTCGCTCGGCTACGGCGCCTGCCCCGACCTGGAGGACCGGGCGAAGATCGCGGACATGCTCCAGCCGGAGCGGATCGGCGTCCACCTGTCGGAGGAGTTCCAGCTCCACCCCGAGCAGTCCACGGACGCCATCGTGATCCACCACCCGGAGGCGAAGTACTTCAACGCGCGGTGACGCCGGAGCGTTGCGCTGCGCCACGCGGTGACAGGCGTTGCGCTGCGCCACGCGGTGACAGGCGCTGCGCTGCGCCACGCGGGGACACCGGAGGCGCGACGCGGGGGCATCGGAGGCGCGACGCCCGCGCGGCGCCCCCGTCCGGCGAGTAAATCAGGGCACCTCGCGTGCTCGCGACGTACACTGGTCGGTCCAGTGCAGGCCGGTCGCCCTACCCCCGTGCCGGGGAGGGAGACCGGCCTTCTCGTCCCTCCATGGAGGTGTGCCGGATGACCAGTACGGTCCCCGCGTCCTTGTTCCGCACCAACGGAAGCTCCGCCCTGCAGGCGGTCTTCCTCGACATGGACGGCACCCTCGTCGACACCGAGGGGTTCTGGTGGGACGCGGAGGTCGAGGTCTTCGCCGACCTCGGACACCGGCTGGACGAATCCTGGCGCGACATCGTCGTCGGCGGCCCGATGACCCGCAGCGCGGGCTATCTCATCGAGGCGACCGGCGCCGACGTCACCCTCGCCGAGCTCACCGTGCTGCTCAACGAGAAGTTCGAGCAGCGCATCGCCCGGGGCGTGCCCCTGATGCCGGGCGCCGAACGGCTCCTCACCGAGCTGGCCCTGCACAACATCCCGACCGCCCTGGTCTCCGCCTCGCACCGCCGCATCATCGACCGGGTCCTCGCCTCCCTGGGCCGCGACCGCTTCACGCTCACCGTGGCCGGCGACGAGGTGGAGCGCACCAAGCCGCACCCCGAGCCGTATCTGACGGCGGCGAGCGGGGTCGGCGCCGAACCGGCGCTGTGCGCGGTCATCGAGGACACGGCGACGGGCGTGGCGGCCGCCGAGGCGGCCGGCTGCCGGGTGGTCGCCGTGCCCTCCGTGGCGCCCATCGCCCCCTCCCCGGGGCGGGTCGTCGTCCGCTCCCTGGAGGACGTGGACGTGCCCTTCCTGCGCACGCTCATCACCGGACCGTGACCATGGGGACGGCCGCCCGCGGAACGGGCGCGCGCGTGACCTTCGTCACCCAGCGTGCCGGGCCGCGGTCGGCCGTCCCGTGCCCGATGTCCGGATAGCCGGGATTGAGGCTCGACGTCTGTCCCGATTCGCGCCTTCCCTGCGGAATCATTCCCACGCATGACTATCGACGTCCCCGTATTCATGATCACTATCCGCATCCGTGGCGGACCCTCGGCGGTCCGCCGCCGAGGCGTCTCGCACTAATCTTTCGCGAGTACTTCGTCGCGCCTTCCGCGTGCACCGGCGCCGTATCCAAGTCGCCGCGACACAGGACCGATCGCTCACCATCCCGGCCCGATCGCCCGCCCCGACCGGGCGGCAGCGGCGGAGTGTCCGTACCCCGCTGTATCCCAGTGCCGGATGAGGAGAAAGTCCCTGATGCACCGCAAGACCTTGGCCCTGCCGGCCGTCGCCGGTCTGCTCGCCCCCCTGCTCACCGCGTGCGGCGGTGCGGACGAGTCCAGAGCCATCGTCGTCGGCACCACGGACCAGTTCGTCGCCACCAGCGACGCCCCCGCCCCGCTCGACCCGGCCTTCGCCTACGACACCGGCACCTGGAACATCCTCCGCCAGACCGTGCAGACCCTGATGCACGTGCCGCGCGGCGGTGGCGAGCCCGTCCCCGAGGCCGCCCAGAGCTGTTCCTTCAGCGACCGCGCCAGCGAGAGCTACCGCTGCACGCTCCGTGACGGACTCACCTTCGCCGACGGCACGCCGCTGACCGCCGCCGACGTCAAGTTCTCCGTCGAGCGCGTTCTCGCCATCAAGTCCGACAACGGGACCGCCGCCCTCCTGGCCAACATCGACACCGTCGAGACCCACGGCCCGCGAGAGATCGTCTTCCACCTCAAGACGCCCGACGCGACCTTCCCGTACAAGCTCTCCACCCCGGTCGCCGGCATCCTCAGCAAGGACAAGTACGACGGCAGGAAGCTGCGCGAGGGCTTCGACGTCGACGGCTCCGGCCCGTACACGATGAAGACCGAGCGCGACGGCGACCGCTTCATCAAGGCCGTCTTCACCAAGAACCCCTCCTACAAGGGCGACATCACGCTGCGCAACGACAAGGTCGAGCTGCGCTCCTTCGCCGACGCGGGCTCCATGGGCACCGCCCTGGAGAGCCGCGAGATCGACATGATGACCCGCGCCATGTCGCTCGAACAGGTCAAGACGCTCACCGAGAAGCCCAAGGACGGCATCGACCTCACCGAGGTCCCCGGCCTGGAGATCCGCTACCTCGCCTTCGACACCGAGGCCCCGTCCGTCAAGGACAAGGCCGTCCGGCAGGCCATCGCCTCCGTCGTCGACCGGGGCGCGATCGTCAACGCCGTCTACGGCAACACCGCCCAGCCGCTCTACTCGCTGATCCCCTCCAGCGTCACCGGCCACTCCACCGCCTTCTTCGACGCCTACGGAGAGCCCAGCAAGAGCCGGGCCGCCGGCATCCTGCGCAAGGCCGACATCACCGAGCCGGTCGCGCTCACCCTGCACTACACCACCGACCACTACGGCTCCGGCACGAAGCAGGAGTTCGAGGCGCTGCGCGACCAGCTGAACGCCACCGGACTCTTCGACGTCACCGTCGAGGGCAGCGAGTGGTCCACCTTCCGGCCCGCGCAGAAGCGCGGCGACTTCCCCGTCTACGGCCTCGGCTGGTTCCCCGACTTCCCCGACCCGGACAACTACGTCGCCCCCTTCCTCGACGCGGACAACTTCCTCAACACCCCCTACGCCAACGCCTCCGTACGGGACCAGCTGATCCCGCGCTCGCGCCGCTCGGCCGACCGCACGGCCGCCGGCCCCGTCTTCGGGCAGATCCAGAAGATCGTCGCCCAGGACGTCCCGGTCCTGCCGCTCTGGCAGGGCAAGCAGTACGTCGCCTCCCGCGACGACGTCACCGGCGTCGAATGGGCCCTGAACACCTCCTCCGACCTGCTCCTCTGGGAGCTGGCGCGCAGGAACGCCTGACCTGACCCCTCACCCCGTTCCGGCTCCACCGGTCGCGCACCCGCGCGCGACCGGTCTGGCAAGAGATCAAGAGGCACGTTCTGTGAAGCACAACAAGTGGCTGACGGCACCCCTCGCCGCGGGCCTGTCCGCCGCCCTGCTCAGCGGCTGCGGCACCCAGCAGGGTGGCGGCGCGAGCTCCGGGGACAACGTCCGCGTCGGCATGTCCGACGAGGTCCTGGCCACCGACCCGGCCGCCGGCTACGACCCCGGCTCCTGGCTGCTGTTCAACAACGTCTTCCAGTCCCTGCTCAGCTTCCCCAAGGGCAACACCGAGCCCGAGCCGGAAGCCGCCGAGAAGTGCGACTTCGAAGGCGGCAGCAAGGTCTACCGGTGCACCCTGCGCGAGGGCCTGAAGTTCTCCAACGGGAACCCGCTGACCTCCAAGGACGTCAAGTTCTCCTTCGACCGCGCGCTGAAGATCGACGACCCGTCCGGCCCGGCGCCGCTGCTCTCCTCCATCGCGTCCATCGAGACCCCCGACGACCGGACCGTCGTCTTCCGGCTGAAGACCCCCGACGCGACCTTCCCCAGCAAGATCGCCTCCGGCGCCGGCTCGATCGTCGACCACCGCGAGTACGCCGAGGACGGGCTGCGCACCGACGGCAAGGCGGTCGGCTCCGGCCCGTACAAGCTGGAGTCCATCAGCGACAGCGAGGCCGTCTTCTCGGTCAACGCCGACTACAACGGCGCTGCCAAGCCGCAGAACGGCGGTGTCACCCTCAAGCTCTACGGCGGTGACCGCGCCGCCCTCTCCAGGGCGCTGGCCGACAACGACATCGACATCGCCTACCGAGGCCTCGCTGCCGACGACATCGCCGCCCTCGAAACCTCCGGCGACACCGACGACAAGGGCGTCGAGGTCGTCCAGGGCACCAGCGCCGAGGTCCAGCACCTCGTCTTCAACGTCAAGGACCCCGTCGTCGGCAAGCTCGGTGTCCGGCAGGCCATCGCCCACCTCGTGGACCGCGACGCGCTCGTCCAGCATGTCTACAAGTCGACCGCCACGCCGCTGTACTCGATCGTCCCGGCGGGCGTCGCGGGCCACAACACCGCCTTCATCGACACCTACGGCGACCGCCCCGACGCCGCCAAGGCCAAGAAGGCGCTGCGCAAGGCCGGCATCACCGACAAGGTGAAGCTCACCCTCTGGTCCACGCCGAGCCGTTACGGCCCCGCCACCGACCAGGAGCTCAAGGCGATAGCCGAACAGCTCAACACCAGCGGCCTGTTCGACGCCGACGTGAAGTCGGTCGAGTTCGAGCAGTACGAGAAGGACATCGCGGACGGCAAGTACGGCGTGTACGTGAAGGGCTGGGTGCCGGACTACCCGGACGCCGACAACTTCACCGCCCCGTTCTTCGGCGAGGGCAACGTCCTCGACAACAACTACGCCAACGCCACCATCACCGGCAGCCTGCTGCCGAGGACCTCGGCCGCCGCCGACCGCTCCAGCACGGAGGCGGACTTCGGCAAGCTCCAGGACCTGGTCGCCGAGGAGCTGCCGCTGCTGCCGCTCTGGCAGGGCAAGCAGTACGCCGTCGCCCGCGACGACGTCAGCGGCCTGGACTGGACGCTCGACGCGTCGACCGTCTTCCGCTTCTGGGAGCTGAAGAAGGGCTGACCGCCCTCGGCGCCGGGGCAGGCCGCCCCGATGCCACGCGAAGGGGCCCGGCACGCGTCCTGCGTGCCGGGCCCCTCGTTGTGGTCCTCCGTACGAACCCGCTACCGCGCCCCGGGGCGCCACGGATCCGCTACTGCGCTCCGGGGCGCACCAGCCCGCTCTCGTACGCGTACACCGCCGCCTGGACGCGGTCCCGCAGCCCCAGCTTGGTCAGCACGTGGCCCACATGGGTCTTCACCGTCGTCTCGCTGACGAACAGATCCGCCGCGATCTCCGCGTTCGACAGACCGCGCGCCACCAGCTTCAGCACCTCGACCTCACGCTCGGTCAGGGTGTTCAGCGTGTCCGGCACCTGCTCGTCGCCGGACGGCAGATGCGCCGAGTACTTGTCCAGCAGGCGACGCGTGATCGAGGGCGCCAGCATCGCCTCGCCGGCCGCCACCACCCGGATCGCCTGCACCAGCTCGTTGGCCGGCGCGTCCTTCAGCAGGAAGCCGCTGGCCCCCGCCCGCAGCGCCTCCACCACGTACTCGTCCAGGTCGAACGTCGTCAGCACCAGCACCTTCGCCGGACCGTCCCGGCCGGGACCCGTGATCTGGCGCGTCGCCTCGACCCCGTCCATGCGCGGCATCCGGATGTCCATCAGCACCACGTCGGGCTGCAACGCCCGCACCTGGTCCAGGGCCTGGAGGCCGTCCCCGGCCTCACCGACGACCGCGATGTCCTGCTCCGCCTCCAGAATCATCCGGAAACCGGTGCGCAGCAGCGGCTGGTCGTCGACCAGTAGGACGCGGATAGCCACGAGAACTCCTTCACGGCGCGGGCTGGACCGGCCCCATTCTGCCCTGCCCCGAATCGTCCCCCTCCGGCGGGCGCGCGGCGACGATCTCCGCCCCGATCTCGGCCTGGAACTCGGCCCGCACGGCGGCCCGGGACTCGGCCTGAGCGGCGGCCTGGGACTCGGCCCGGGACTCGGCCTGGGCAGGCGCCGGGGAGCCGGCCCGGGACTCGACCTGGGCGGACGCCGGGGAATCAGCCCCGGACCCGGCCTGGGCAGGCACCGGGGAACCGGCCCGGGCATCAACCTGGCCCTCGGCCGGTGTCGCGGTACGGATCTCCAGCGGATACGCCGGGGGAGTGCCCCCGAACTCCGGACAGACCGCCTGGTGGTCGCACCAGCCGCAGAGCTTCGTCGGCCGGGGCCGCCACTCACCCGTCTCCGTCGCCAGCCGGATGGCCTCCCACAGCGCCAGCAGCTTCCGCTCCACCCGCAGCAGATCCGCCTCCACCGGGTCGTACGTCAGCACGTCACCGCTGCCCAGATACACCAGCTGCAGCCGCCGCGGCACCACCCGCTTCAGCCGCCACACCACCAGCGCGTAGAACTTCATCTGGAACAGCGCGCCCTCGCTGTACTCCGGGCGGGGCGCCTTGCCCGTCTTGTAGTCGACGATCCGGACCTCGCCCGTCGGCGCCACGTCGACCCGGTCGATCACCCCGCGCAGCCGCAGCCCCGAATCCAGCTCCGTCTCCACGAACAGCTCACGCTCCGCCGGCTCGAGCCGCGTCGGGTCCTCCAGCGTGAACCAGCGCTCCACCAGCCGCTCGGCCTCGACCAGCCAGCCCGCCAGCCGCTCCCCCTCCGCGTCCTCCGCGAACAGCTCGCCCAGCTCCGGCCGCGACTCCAGGAGCCGGTCCCACTGCCCCGGGACCAGAGCCTTCGCCCGCGGCGCCGTCCGCTCGGCGGCCGGGTGGTCGAAGAGCCGCTCCAGGACCGCGTGCACCAGCGTGCCGCGGGTCGCCGCCGCGCTCGGCTTCTCCGGCAGCCTGTCGATGACCCGGAACCGGTACAGCAGGGGACACTGCATGAAGTCGCTCGCCCGCGAGGGCGACAACGACATGGGCGCCCTGGGCCCCACGACCGGCTGCTCGCTCGTACTCATGACTCAGACCCTACGACCCACCACTGACAGCACGCCGAATACCATCGACGGCGGACCCCGTCACGCTGCATGATCGAAGAGTGACGCACGACGAGGGTCGAGCGGAAGGCGACGAGAGGAACCCGTGAACCAGGACGACGAGCGCGGCGAGAACCAGCGACCGCGGTCCGGCGACGCGGAACCGCCGGCCCCCGCCGACTCCCGCCCCAGGCGCGGCGAGGAACCCGGCGGAGGAATCCTCATGGGCCGCCCCTTCGGCGTGCCCGTCTACGTGGCCCCCAGCTGGTTCCTCGTCGCCGCCCTCATCACCTGGGTCTTCGGCGACCAGATCGAGCGCGTCCTGCCCGAGCTCGGCGCCGCCCGCTACCTGGTCTCCCTCTTCTTCGCGATCGCCTTCTACGCCTCCGTGCTCGTCCACGAGCTGGCCCACACGATCGCCGCGCTCCGCTTCAAGCTCCCGGTGCGCCGCATCCAGCTCCAGTTCTTCGGCGGCGTCTCCGAGATCGAGAAGGAGACCGAGACCCCAGGCCGCGAGTTCGTCCTCGCCTTCGTCGGCCCCCTGCTCTCCCTCGTGCTCGCCGGGGTCTTCTACCTGACGCTGTACGCCGTCGAACCCGGCACCGTCCCCGGCGTCCTCCTCGCCGGCCTGATGATCTCCAACCTCATCGTCGCGATCTTCAACCTGCTGCCCGGCCTGCCCCTGGACGGCGGCCGCATGCTGCGCGCCGTGGTGTGGAAGATCACCGGCAAGCCCATGGTCGGCACCGTCGCCGCCGCCTGGGTCGGCCGCGCCCTCGCCGTCGCCGTCCTCATCGGCCTCCCGCTCCTCACCCGCACCGGCGCCCTCGGCAACTCCACCGACGAGATCAGCGGCATGGACACCGTCACCGACGCCCTGCTCGCCGCGATCCTCGCCGCCATCATCTGGACCGGCGCCGGCAACAGCCTGCGGATGGCCCGGCTCCGCGAGCACCTCCCCGACCTCCGCGCCCGCGCCCTCACCCGGCGCGCCGTCCCCGTCGAGCCCGCCACCCCGCTCTCCGAGGCCCTCCGCCGCGCCAACGAGGCCGGAGCCCGCGCCCTCGTGGTCGTCGACGGCCTGGGCACCCCCACCGGCCTCGTCCGCGAGAGCGCCATCGCCGGCGTCCCCCAGCACCGCCGCCCCTGGGTCGCCGTCTCCACGCTCTCCCAGGACCTCACCGACGGCATGCGGGTACCCGCCGAACTCACCGGTCAGCCCCTCCTGGACCACCTGCGCGCCAGCCCCGCGACCGAGTACCTCGTCGTCGAGGAGACCGGCGAGATCTACGGAGTCCTCTCCACCGCCGACGTGGAGCGTGCCTTCGTCAAGGCCATGGCAAGACCGTCCGCATAACCCCGGTACTCTGGTCACATGTCCGAACCGACCGGTGCCGCCCGCCGTCGCGGGCCCTTCAAGGTCGGGGACCAGGTCCAGCTCACCGACCCCAAGGGACGCCACTACACGTTCACGCTCGAGGCCGGGAAGAACTTCCACACCCACAAGGGTTCCTTCCCCCACGACGAGCTGATCGGTGCTCCCGAGGGCAGTGTTGTCCGTACCACGGGAAACGTCGCCTACCTCGCGCTGCGCCCCCTGCTCCCCGACTACGTCCTGTCCATGCCCCGCGGCGCCGCCGTGGTCTACCCCAAGGACGCGGGGCAGATCCTGGCCTTCGCCGACATCTTCCCCGGCGCCCGCGTCGTGGAGGCCGGCGTCGGATCGGGCTCTCTCAGCAGCTTCCTGCTACGCGCCATCGGAGACAGCGGCATGCTGCACTCCTACGAGCGCCGCGAGGACTTCGCCGAGATCGCCAAGGGCAACGTCGAGCGCTACTTCGGTGGCCCGCACCCCGCGTGGCAGCTGACCGTCGGCGACCTCCAGGACAACCTGTCCGACACCGACGTGGACCGCGTCATCCTGGACATGCTCGCCCCCTGGGAGTGCCTGGAAGCCGTCTCCAAGGCCCTCGTCCCCGGCGGCATCCTCTGCTGCTACGTGGCGACCACCACCCAGCTCGCGCGCACCGTGGAGTCCATCCGCGAGTTCGGCTGCTACGCCGAACCGCAGCCCTGGGAGTCCATGATCCGGAACTGGCACGTGGAGGGCCTCGCCGTCCGCCCCGACCACCGGATGATCGGGCACACCGGCTTCCTCGTCACCGCCCGGCGACTCGCCGACGGCGTCGAGCCCCCCATGCGCCGCCGCCGGCCCGCCAAGGGCGCCTACGGCGAGGACTACGAAGGCCCCAACAAGGGCTGAGGGAAGACCTTCCACCGGGGCTGACGCCCCCACAACGAACGCGTGCCGCCGTCGAGTTCCCGCCCCAGGGCGAGGAACTCGACGGCGGCACCTTCACGTTCGGCATCTTTGCGCACGGCCCGCACCCCGACTGTTCCACCCGCCTGTGACGTATGGCACGATGCCCGCAACTCCTTCCGCGCCACCTCACAGGAGACATCCCGCGTGCAGCACCCCGCCGTCCCGGACCTCGCGCACACCCACGCCCGGCCGGTGCACTGGCTGGCCACCGCGACCGCCATGGCCGCCCTCGTAGCCGCCGCGGGCCTGCTGGAGCCCGGCCCGGCCACCGCCACGACCGCCGCCGCCTCGGGCGGCGCTCCCGCGGCGGTCCGTCCCGCGCCGGACGCCGCGACGGCCACCTACCCCCTGGAGTGCGGGGGACGCCCGGCGAAGGTCGCCCAGCGCGCGAGCGGGGACCTCGACGGGGACGGGAACCCCGAGACCGTCGCAGTCGTACACTGCGAAGCCGGCTCGGGCACGCCCCCGCACGCCGTCTACGTCCTGACCCATGCCAAGGACGGCCCGGACGCGCGCGTGGTCGCCACCCTCGTCGAGTCCAGCCGGCAGAAGAACGTCACCGACCTCGCCGTACGCGACGGCGCGGTCACCGCCACCCTGCTCGGCTACTCGTCACCCGAGGTACCCAGTTGCTGCCCGGACGAGCGCGAGGACGTCAGCTGGCGCTGGGAGGGCGGCAGCTTCGTCCGCTCCGCCCACGCCGACGCCCGGGGTGTGTGATCGCTCACTCCGCGTCAGGGCCGTAGACCTCGACCCTGTCCGAAACGCGGCGCACGTGGATGCAGTCGCCCGGGCACTCCTTCGCGGAGTCCACGACGTCCTGGAGCAGCGGCAGCGGCACCGGGGTCGTCGCCCCCGTGTCCTGCAGCAGCTGGTCGTCGGCGCTCTTCACATAGGCGAGGCCGTCGATGTCCAGCTCGAAGACCTCCGGAGCGTACTGCGCGCAGATCCCGTCCCCGGTGCAGAGATCCTGGTCGATCCAGACCTCCAGCGCGTCGCCGGCGCCCTGCGTCGGGGCCTCGTGCTGCACGGTCATGTCTCCTGCCGTTCCTGAGCGTCGAAAAGAGCTCGTTCTTCTAAGTCCGGCCAAGCCTGACGGGTGTTGACCACTGACGACGATACAACCGCCCGCTTTCCGATGTTGATGGGTGGGTATTCACCTGGCGTGAGGGGAAGCGCAAGGGTGAAGATCGGACACGCCTCGACAGTCTTTGTGATCTAGGGGTTTCAATCACCACCCACGCAGGTAGGGTCAGGAAGCGTCCAGCTCCCCTTGGAGGAGGTGAGGACCGTGGCAGCCCACGACGACGACATCAACCGCGGCATCCGGCCGGGGCGGGGGTCTGAAGACCCCGCCGGCCAGGTTGCCTATCTCGAGCAGGAAATCGCCGTCCTGCGCCGCAAGCTCGCCGACTCTCCGCGTCATACGAGGATTCTCGAAGAGCGGATCGTCGAGCTGCAGACCAACCTGGCCGGCGTGTCCGCGCAGAACGAGCGGCTCGCGAACACACTCCGTGAGGCCCGCGACCAGATCGTGGCCCTCAAGGAAGAGGTGGACCGGCTCGCACAGCCGCCGGCCGGCTTCGGTGTCTTCCTGCACGCCAACGAGGACGGCACGTGCGACATCTTCACCGGGGGCCGCAAGCTCCGGGTGAACGTCAGCCCCAGCGTCGAGCTCGACGAGCTCCGGCGCGGCCAGGAAGTCATGCTCAACGAAGCGCTCAACGTGGTCGAGGCCATGGAGTTCGAGCGCGCCGGGGACATCGTCACCCTCAAGGAGATCCTTGAGGACGGCGAGCGCGCCCTGGTGGTCGGGCACACCGACGAGGAACGGGTGGTGAGGCTCGCCGAGCCGCTGCTGGACATCACCATCCGCCCCGGCGACGCCCTGCTGCTCGAACCCCGCTCCGGCTACGTCTACGAGGTGGTGCCGAAGAGCGAGGTCGAGGAGCTCGTCCTCGAAGAGGTCCCCGACGTCGACTACGACAAGATCGGTGGCCTCGGCGGACAGATCGAGATGATCCGGGACGCGGTGGAGCTTCCGTACCTCTACCCGGATCTCTTCAAGGAGCACGAGCTCCGGCCCCCGAAGGGCATCCTGCTCTACGGCCCGCCCGGCTGTGGCAAGACGCTGATCGCGAAGGCCGTCGCCAACTCCCTTGCCAAGAAGGTCGCCGAGGTGACCGGGCAGCCCGCGGGGAAGTCCTACTTCCTGAACATCAAGGGCCCCGAGCTCCTCAACAAGTACGTCGGTGAGACCGAGCGGCACATCCGCCTCGTCTTCCAGCGTGCCCGGGAGAAGGCGAGCGAGGGCACCCCCGTCATCGTCTTCTTCGACGAGATGGAATCCCTCTTCCGCACCCGTGGATCCGGAGTCAGCTCGGACGTCGAGAACACGATCGTCCCGCAGCTGCTCGCCGAGATCGACGGTGTGGAGGGCCTGGAGAACGTCATCGTCATCGGCGCCTCCAACCGCGAGGACATGATCGACCCCGCGATCCTGCGGCCCGGCCGGCTCGACGTCAAGATCAAGATCGAGCGCCCGGACGCGGAGGCCGCGAAGGACATCTTCGCGAAGTACCTCACGGCCACCCTGCCGCTGCACTCCGACGACCTCTCCGAGCACCACGGGTCCAAGGAAGCCGCCACCCACGGAATGATCCAGTCCGTGGTGGAGCAGATGTACGCGGAATCCGAGGAGAACCGCTTCCTCGAGGTCACGTACGCCAACGGCGACAAGGAAGTCCTGTACTTCAAGGACTTCAATTCCGGCGCGATGATCCAGAACATCGTCGACCGGGCCAAGAAGATGGCCATCAAGGCCTTCCTCGACCAGAACCAGAAGGGCATCCGCGTCTCCCACCTCCTCCAGGCCTGCGTGGACGAGTTCAAGGAGAACGAGGACCTGCCCAACACCACCAACCCCGACGACTGGGCCCGGATCTCCGGAAAGAAGGGCGAGCGGATCGTGTTCATCCGCACGCTCGTCACCGGAAAGCAGGGCGCGGACACCGGACGCTCCATCGACACGGTGGCCAACACCGGTCAGTACCTCTAGATCGCACACCGGCTGCGGAGGTCCGGACCATCGGACCTCCGCAGCCGGACGCTTTTCCCCGCAGGAATGACGTAATCGATCTCCCCACCGGCGCGGAGTCGCTCTAGGCTCGTCGGTACTTGTAGCGCCGCACCCGATCGGGGAGCGCCGCCGGGCAAGGAGGGCCGCATGACCGTACGGCGAGTAATGGGCATCGAGACGGAGTACGGGATCTCCGTTCCGGGCCATCCGAACGCCAATGCCATGCTCACCTCGTCCCAGATCGTCAACGCCTACGCGGCGGCGATGCACCGGGCGCGTCGCGCCCGCTGGGACTTCGAGGAGGAGAACCCGCTGCGGGACGCCCGCGGCTTCGACCTCGCCCGCGAGGCCGCCGACTCCAGTCAGCTCACGGACGAGGACATCGGCCTGGCCAACGTGATCCTCACCAACGGTGCCCGGCTCTACGTGGACCACGCGCACCCCGAGTACAGCTCCCCGGAGGTCACCAACCCCCGGGACGCCGTCCTCTGGGACAAGGCCGGCGAACGGATCATGGCGGAGGCCGCGGAGCGGGCGGCGCAGCTGCCCGGCGCCCAGCCCATCCATCTGTACAAGAACAACACGGACAACAAGGGCGCCTCCTACGGCACCCACGAGAACTACCTGATGAAGCGGGAGACGCCCTTCTCGGACATCGTCCGTCACCTCACCCCGTTCTTCGTCTCCCGCCAGGTCGTCACCGGCGCGGGGCGGGTCGGCATCGGCCAGGACGGCCGCGAGCACGGCTTCCAGATCAGCCAGCGCGCCGACTACTTCGAGGTCGAGGTCGGTCTGGAGACGACCTTGAAGCGGCCCATCATCAACACCCGCGACGAACCGCACTCGGACGCCGAGAAGTACCGCAGGCTCCACGTGATCATCGGGGACGCGAATCTCTCGGAGATCTCCACGTACCTCAAGCTGGGCACGACCGCCCTGGTCCTGTCGATGATCGAGGACTCGTTCATCAACGTGGACCTCGCCGTCGAGCAGCCGGTCCGTACGCTGCACCAGGTCTCCCACGACCCCGGCCTCCAGCATCTGGTCACGCTCCGCAGCGGCCGCACGCTCACCGCGGTCCAGCTCCAGATGGAGTACTTCGAGCTGGCCAGGAAGTACGTGGAGGAACGCTACGGCGCGGACGCCGACGAGCAGACCAAGGACGTCCTGGTGCGCTGGGAGGACACCCTCAACCGGCTCGAGAACGATCCGATGAGCCTGGCCGGGGAGCTGGACTGGATCGCCAAGCGGGAGCTCATGGAGGGCTACCGCCGGCGCGACAACCTCGACTGGGACGCGGCCCGGCTGCACCTCGTCGACCTCCAGTACGCGGACGTACGCCCCGAGAAGGGCCTGTACAACCGGCTGGCGAGCCGGGGGCGCATGAAGCGGCTCCTGGACGAGTCCGAGGTCGAGAAGGCCGAGACGAAGCCTCCGGAGGACACCAGGGCCTATTTCCGCGGGCGCTGCCTGGAGCAGTACGCGGACGACGTGGCGGCAGCGTCCTGGGACTCGGTGATCTTCGACCTCCCGGGCCGCGACTCCCTCCAGCGGGTACCGACCCTGGAACCCCTGCGGGGTACCAGAAACCACGTGAAAGAGCTCCTGGACCGGTGCAGGACGGCGGAGGAACTGGTCCGCGTCCTTTCCGGCAGCTGAGCCGCGGCTGAAATGGCTGAGCACTGGGAATCATGGGATTAGTGCCCGGACGTTGTACCAAACTGCGGGGCCGAAGTCAGACCTGGCTTGTAGGGTCTGATCTTGAGAGACCCAACCGAGCGGGCCGATTCGAGCGGGGTGAGGGATATGGCGACCAAGGACACCGGCGGCGGACAGCAGAAGGCGACGCGTTCCACGGAGGAGGTCGAGGAGACGACCGCGGAGGCGAGCTCCGACCTCCAGGAGCGCCAGGAGAAGCTGAGCGACGACGTGGACTCCGTCCTGGACGAGATCGACGACGTGCTCGAAGAGAATGCCGAGGACTTCGTGCGGTCCTTCGTGCAAAAGGGCGGTCAGTAAGGTCCTCTGACCTTCGACTCGAAGACGGGGGCGGGTGGCGGAGCGTCACCGGACGGTGCGGACCACAGCGTCCGCACCGTCCCGTCACGGCACACGCACCGTGCGCCGGGGCGGCCGGCATCCGCCCCCGAAGCCGATGTGGATCACCGTCACGAGCCGGGTAGGGTCCGTGACGTACCGTGCTTCAACTGCAATGCGGCCAAGGCCAACGGAATGTCGGGAGACGACCCCCGGCAGTGTCCGCGTCGGGCCATCTGAATACTTGGAGGGACACGCGTGGAAGCCAACACTCGTAGCACCGGGCGTCTACCAGCTGCCTTCCTGACGCCCGGGTCGTCCTCGTTCATGGACTTCCTGTCCGCCCACTCGCCGGAGATGCTCCCGGGGAACCGGAAGCTGCCCGAGGGGATCGTCGAGGCGCCGCACGGCACCACGATCGTCGGCGTGACCTTCCCCGGGGGTGTCGTGCTCGCCGGTGACCGGCGGGCGACCATGGGGAACATGATCGCGCAGCGCGACATCGAGAAGGTGTTCCCGGCCGACGAGTACTCGGCCGTGGGTATCGCCGGCACCGCCGGTCTCGCCGTCGAGATGGTCAAGCTGTTCCAGCTGGAGCTGGAGCACTTCGAGAAGGTGGAGGGCGCGACCCTCTCCCTGGAGGGCAAGGCGAACCGCCTGTCCACCATGATCCGCGGCAACCTCGGCATGGCCATGCAGGGTCTGGCCGTCGTGCCGCTCTTCGCCGGCTGGGACGAGGGCAAGGAGAAAGGCCGGATCTTCTCCTACGACGTGACCGGCGGCCGCTCCGAGGAGCACGGCTTCGCCGCCACCGGCTCCGGTTCGGTCTTCGCCCGCGGTTCCATGAAGAAGCTCTACCGCCCCGACCTGACGGAGGAGCAGGCCACCACGCTGGTCGTGCAGGCGCTCTACGACGCCGCGGACGACGACTCGGCGACCGGCGGCCCCGACCTCTACCGCCGCATCTACCCCATCGTCACCGTCATCACCGACGAGGGCTTCCGCAGGCTCAGCGAGGACGAGTCCTCGGCGCTCGCCCGCTCGGTCACCGACCGGCGCCTGGAGCAGCCCGACGGACCGCGCGCGGCCCTGCTCTGATCCCTCGACGTCCGTAGAACCCCAGAAGAAAGGGACGGGTAGCCGGTGTCGACTCCGTTCTATGTCTCACCCCAGCAGGCCATGGCCGACCGGGCGGAGTACGCCCGCAAGGGCATCGCCCGCGGCCGCAGTCTGGTCGTCCTGCAGTACACCGACGGCATCGTGTTCGTCGGCGAGAACCCGTCCCGCGCGCTGCACAAGTTCAGCGAGATCTACGACCGGATCGGGTTCGCCGCGGCCGGCAAGTACAACGAGTACGAGAACCTCCGCATCGGTGGCGTGCGCTACGCCGACCTGCGGGGTTACACCTACGACCGGGACGACGTGACGGCCCGGGGCCTGGCGAACGTGTACGCGCAGACGCTCGGCACGATCTTCTCCAGCGCCGGTGAGAAGCCCTACGAGGTGGAGCTGGTCGTCGCCGAGGTGGGCGAGGAGCCCGCCGGTGACCAGATCTACCGGCTGCCGCACGACGGATCGATCGTGGACGAGCACGGTTCGGTCGCGGTCGGTGGCAACGCGGAGCAGATCAGCAGCTTCCTCGACCAGCGGCACCGCGACGGGATGTCGCTCGCCGAGGCGCTGAAGCTGGCCGTGCAGGCCCTCTCGCGGGACACCAACGGCAGCGAGCGGGAGATCCCCGCCGAGCGCCTGGAGGTGGCCGTCCTGGACCGCAGGCGCCCGCAGCAGCGCAAGTTCAAGCGGATCGTCGGACGCCAGCTGGTGCGTCTCCTGGACGCCGACAACGCGGCGATCGCGAAGACGGACGACCCGTCCGACGAGATCGTGGAGGACTCGGAGGAGTAGGCCTTCGAGAAGTCCTGACGAAACCCCGGTCCGCTGTGGCGGGCCGGGGTTTCGCCGTGCTCAGGCCGGTGCGGGGCCGGAGGAGCCGCGGGCCATGAGCGTCACCGGGAGGTCGCCGGGCTCGGGGCTCCGGCCCGCCAGGACGGCCAGCAGCGCGGCCATGCCGTGCTCGCCGATCCGCTCGGCGGGCAACCGGACGGTGGTCAGCTCCGGTTCCACGGCCGTGGCGAGGGCCAGGTCGTCGAAGCCGGTGACGGAGACGTCCTCGGGGACGCGCAGCCCGAGCCGGCGGACGGCCTTGCAGGCACCGGCGGCGAGGATGTCGTCGTCGCAGATCAGCGCCGTGGGGCGGGGGCCGGGGCCGGTGAGGGCGCTTTCGGCGGCGGCGCGGGCGCCGGCCACGTCGAGGGGGGCGCGGACGGTGCGTACCGTCGCCTCGCCCGCGGCGGCGCCCAGCGTGTCGGCGAGCGCGGCCGCGCGGACGTCGAAGGTCCAGGACGGCACCGCCGAGGCGAGGTGGACGAAGCGGCGGTGGCCCAGGTCCAGCAGGTGGGCGGCGACCTGGCGCATCCCGTCGGCGATGTCGAGGTTGACGTGGGCGGCCGCGGCGGTGTCGGAGGGGTCGCTGTCGAGCATGACCAGCGGCAGGTCGGTGCCGTGGAACGCCTTCAGGGCGTCGGCGGCCATGGACGAGGCGATGATGCCGTCCAGGGCGGCGCGGGCGGAGGCGAAGGGGTCCTTGGCGGGGCCGACGCCGTCGGGGGAGGGGTAGAGCACGACGCCGAAGCCGTGGCGGGCGGCGACGGTGGCGGCGCCGGTGTAGACGCGCGCGAAGAACTCGTTGGTGAGGGCCGGGACGACGAGCAGCGCGGTCCTCGTGCGGCCGAGGCGGAGGTTGCGGGCGGCGAGATTCGGCCGGTACCCCAGCTCGCGGGCGGCCTCCCGTACGGCGTCCGCGGTGCGCTCGGAGACCCTGCCCCGCCATTTGTCGCCGAGGACGAGGGAGACGGTCGCCTGGGACACCCCGGCGGCCCTGGCGACGTCCCGGCTGGTGGGCCGCGCCGTGCCGGGAGAGTCTGGGGTCTGCACTCGTGCCTCCGCGAGAGGTGGTCGCCGACAGCGGGCTGGACCCGCGGGATGCCGCCATGGTACGTATGACGCTTGACGTTATACGTAAAACCTCGGGGGTGGACACCGGGGGAGAGGAGACGGACATGGCCAGCGAGGCCAAGGAGAGCGGCGGCTATCTCGACATACTCAGGGCCCCGCACGCCCTGCGACTGCTCACCGGCACCCTCGTCGGCCGACTGCCCAACGGCACCGGGCCCATCGCCATCGTGCTCTTCGTCCGCTCCGAGGGCGGCAGCTTCAGCCTGGCGGGCGGACTCACCGCCGCGTACGGCATCGCCACCGCCGTCGGCCAGCCGCTCCTCGGCCGGGCCGTCGACCTGAAGGGCCAGCCGCGCGTCCAGCTGCCCGCCGCGCTGATCTCCGCCGTCGGCATGATCGTCCTGGCCATGGCCGGAATCAGCCCCCTCGTCCTCGCCTACGCGGCGGTCGTCGTGGCCGGACTCTTCACTCCGCCCCTCGAAGGCGGACTGCGCGCCCTGTGGCCCAGCGTCCTCGGCCGCGAGGACCGGGTCCACCGGGCCTACGCCCTGGACGCGGTGGCCCAGGAGGTCATGTTCACCGTCGGACCGTTGCTGGTGACCCTCCTGGTCGCCCTCTGGTCGCCCGCCGCGGCCCTGCTGGTCATCAACGTCCTCGGGGTCGTCGGCGCCCTCTCCGTCGTCCTCTCCGAGCCCTCGCGCGCGTGGCGCTCGGCGCCCCGCGAGGCCCACTGGCTCGGCGCCCTGCGCTCGCCCGGCCTGCTGGCCCTGCTCGGCTCCTTCTTCTTCGTCGGCCTGGCCCTCGGCTCCATCACCGTCGCGGGCCTCGCCTACGCCGACGACCAGGGCAACGAGGCGGCGTACGGCTGGCTGATGGCCGCGCTCGGCCTCGGCGCGCTCATCGGCGGCGTCGCCTACGGCGCCCGCCGCTGGTCCGGCGCCCCCGAGCGACGGCTGCGGGTCATCGTCGGTCTGCTCGCCCTCGGCTATCTGCCGCTCATGCTCACCCCCGGCGTCCTGCCGATGACGGCCCTCGCCGCCCTCTCCGGTGTCTTCCTCGCCCCCGCACTCGCCTGCGCCTTCATCGTCGTCGACCGGCACGCGCCGAGCGGTACCGTCACCGAGGCGTTCTCCTGGCTCGTCACCACCTTCGGCGTCGGCGCGGCGCTCGGCTCCGCCGTCGCGGGACCGGCCGTCGAACTCGCCGGAGTCACCGCGGGCTTCGCCGTCGCCGGGGGCGGCGGTCTGGTGGCCCTCCTGGTCCTGCTGGCGACCGGCCGGGTGCTGCGGGCACCGGTCCACGGCGTGCGACACGCCGTCAGCGTGGGCGCCGGCGAGGCCGGACACGCCGAAAAGAACACGCGCTCATCGGAAAATGATCGAAACGGGGCTGTCGAACCCGGTTTCAGCTCAGGCCATCAGGCGTAATGTTCAGACATGGACCGCCGCATTTTCGGGCTGGAGAACGAGTACGGCGTCACGTGCACGTTCAGGGGACAGCGCCGACTGTCTCCTGACGAAGTGGCGCGCTACCTCTTCCGCCGTGTCGTGTCATGGGGCCGCAGCAGCAATGTCTTCCTGCGGAACGGCGCCCGCCTGTACCTCGACGTGGGTTCGCATCCGGAATACGCAACTCCCGAATGCGACAACGTGACCGAACTGGTCACCCACGACAAGGCCGGCGAGCGCATTCTCGAAGGTCTGCTCGTCGACGCCGAACGCCGCCTGCACGAGGAGGGAATCGCCGGCGACGTCTATCTCTTCAAGAACAACACCGACTCGGCCGGAAACTCCTACGGCTGCCACGAGAACTATCTGGTGGCCCGGCACGGCGAGTTCTCCCGGCTCGCGGACATCCTCATTCCCTTCCTCGTCACCCGACAGCTCATCTGCGGCGCCGGAAAGGTGCTCCAGACCCCCCGCGGCGCGGTCTACTGCGTCTCCCAGCGGGCCGAGCACATCTGGGAGGGCGTCAGCTCCGCGACGACCCGCTCCCGCCCCATCATCAACACCCGCGACGAGCCGCACGCGGACGCCGAGCGCTACCGCCGGCTGCACGTCATCGTCGGCGACTCGAACATGTCCGAGACGACCATGCTGCTCAAGGTCGGCGCGACCGACCTCGTGCTGCGCATGATCGAGGCGGGCACCGTGATGCGTGACCTGACCCTGGAGAACCCGATCCGGGCCATCCGCGAGGTCAGCCACGACATCACCGGCCAGCGCAAGGTCCGCCTCGCCAGCGGCCGCGAGGCCTCCGCCCTGGAGGTCCAGCGCGAGTACTACGAGAAGGCCGCCGACTTCGTCGACCGCCGGGGCATCCGGACGGGCACGGTCGCCCAGGTCCTGGAGCTGTGGGGCCGCACCCTGGACGCCATCGAGGCCGAGGACCTGGACCGGATCGGCACCGAGATCGACTGGGTCATGAAGTACAAGCTCATCGAGCGGTACCGGGCGAAGAACAACATGACCATGTCGAACCCGCGGGTCGCGCAGATAGACCTCGCCTACCACGACATCCACCGCCGCCGGGGGCTGTACTACCTCCTGGAGCGGAAGGGGCAGGCCGCCCGGATCTGCAACGACCTGAAGATCTTCGAGGGCAAGTCCGTGCCCCCGCAGACCACCCGGGCACGGTTGCGCGGCGACTTCATCCGCCGCGCCCAGGAGCAGCGGCGGGACTTCACCGTCGACTGGGTCCACCTCAAGCTCAATGACCAGGCCCAGCGCACGGTGTTGTGCAAGGACCCCTTCCGGTCGGTCGACGACCGGGTGGAAAAGCTGATCGCCGGAATGTAGGACACGGCGGTACGAAGGAGCGGGGCCCCGCGCGAGTGTCGTGCGGGGCCCTTGGCCTGCTCGGGCGGTCCCCTAGAGTGTCGGGCAACTACTGTGCCGTCTGAGATCTGAGGAACACGTGCGCCGACTTGCCGGCCTACTGGTCGTCCCGCTGCTGCTGCTCTCGACAGCCGCGTGCGGCAGCGACGACAAGGGCTCCGATAACGCCTCGATGAAGAACGGACTGCCCGCCATCACCGCGGGGGCCAAGTTCGGGGAGAAGCCCACTCTCGCCAAGGGCGAGGGCGACCCGCCGAAGGACCTCAAGGTCAATGTGATCAGCGAGGGCAAGGGCGCCGTAACGAAGAAGGGCGACGCGCTCCAGGTGAACTACCTGGGTCAGGCCTGGGACTCCACCACCCCCTTCGACAACAGCTTCGACCGGGGTCAGCCGTTCGACCTGACCCTCGGCGCCGGCCAGGTCATCAAGGGCTGGGACCAGGGCCTGGAGGGCCAGAAGGTCGGCAGCCGCGTCGAGATCGGCATCCCGCCGGCCCTCGGCTACGGAGAGGAGGGCCAGGGCGACATCAAGCCGAACGCCACCCTCGTCTTCGTCGTGGACATCCTGAAGTCCACCACCATCCCGAAGTCCGCCGAGGGCACCCCGGTCGCCCAGGACAACAAGGACCTGCCGAAGGTCGGTACCAACACCGACGGCAAGGCCCCCTCGCTGACGGTGCCGAAGGTCGACCCGCCGACCAAGCTCGTCTCCAACTACGTCCTGGAGTCCAAGGGCGAGGTCGTCAAGGCCGACGACACGGTCGTGGTGAACTACGTCGCCGCGCTGTGGAAGGACGGCAAGGTCTTCGACTCGACGTACGCGACGGGCAAGACCGCCAACTTCCCGCTGGCGCAGCTGACCCTGAAGGGTCTCAAGGACGGCATGGCCGGCAAGAAGGTCGGCAGCCGCGTCCTGATCGTCGCCCCGCCGTCCGAGGCGTTCGGCGACAAGGAGCAGCAGGGTATTCCGAAGAACTCCACGCTGGTGTTCGCCGTCGACATCCTGGCGAAGATGTAAGACTGTCCCCGTCGCGCAGTTCACCGTTGCGCGGTTCATCAGTTTGAGGAGCACACTGCAGTGAGCATCGAGAAGCCCGAGGTCGACTTCCCGGGCGGCGAGCCGCCGGCCGACCTGGAGATCAAGGACATCTGGGAGGGCGACGGCGAGGCTGCCGCCAAGGGCGACTTCGTCAAGGTCCACTACGTGGGTGTGGCCTTCTCCACCGGTGAGGAGTTCGACGCCTCCTGGAACCGTGGCAACGCGCTGGACTTCCAGCTCGGTGTCGGCCAGGTCATCGCGGGCTGGGACCAGGGCGTGCAGGGCATGAAGGTCGGCGGCCGCCGCCAGCTGATCATTCCCGCGCACCTCGCCTACGGCGACCGCGGCGCGGGCAGCGCGATCGCCCCGGGCGAGTCCCTGATCTTCGTCTGCGACCTGGTCGGCGTCTCCAAGCGCTGACCGGATCCGCTCGAACGAGGGCCCGTGCCTGTCCAGGCACGGGCCCTCGGCTTTTGTCACGACACCCCGGGGCGGTACGGTCGGATCTCTTAGAAGTCAATCCGGCAGAAGAGGTGCAGGGCGTCGATGGCGATTGCCAAGGCCGAGCGGCTGATGAATCTGGCCCTCTGCCTGCTCGGGACCCGCAGACCGCTCAGCAAGCGTGAGCTGCGCGGCTCCATCGAGGCCTACATGGAAGCCGGTACGGACGACTCCTTCAACCGCATGTTCGAGCGGGACAAGGACGATCTGCGCGAACTCGGTCTGGTCATCGAGACCGTCGAGAACCTGGACGGCGACACGGGCTACCTGGCCCGCCGCGACTCCAACCGCCTCCCGCCGATCACCCTGGACGCCGAGGAGGCGGCCGCCCTCGGCCTCGCCGCCAAGGTCTGGCAGCAGGCCCGGCTCGCCGGCGCCGCCAGCGGCGCCCTGCAGAAGCTGCGCGCCGCCGGCATGCCCGAGGCCGAGGACTCGTACGACGCCCAGCACAGCGCCCTCGAACCCCGCATCCCGGTCCACGAGGCCGCGTTCGAGCCCCTGATGCTGGCCTGCCGCGACCGCCGCCCGGTCGTCTTCGACTACCGCAAGGCCACGGCCGCCCGCCCCGAGAGCCGCCAGGTCGAGCCGTGGACCCTGGAGTGCTGGCGCGGCCACTGGTACCTGGCCGGCTGGGACCGCGACCGCGGCGCCGAGCGGGTCTTCCGGCTCTCCCGCATCACCGGCAAGGTCCGCTCCCGCGCCGGCGCCTTCACCGCGCCCGTGCCCGACGTCGTCACCGTCCGCGAGACCGTGGAGAGCTGGGCCGGCGAGACCGCCACCCGCTCCGCCCGGATCAGGCTGCGCGCCGGCAGCGGCTACCCGCTGCGCGCCCGCGCCCGCTCCGTACGCGAGGGCGCCGACGGCTGGGACGAGCTGGAGATCCCGTACGGGCACGGGCTGGACGCCTGGCTCGTCGAGTTCGGTCCCGATGTCGTCGTACTGGAACCCGCTGACCTGCGGGCCGATGTGGTGGACCGGCTGCGCGCCGTGGCCAAGGGCTGAAGGGGGAGACGTACAGCATGGCTGCGAACGCGATCGACCAGACGAGGCGGATGCTCTCCCTCGTCACCTACCTCCGCGAGCGCCCCGGCGCGCACGTCGCCGACGTGGCGCGCGCCTTCGGGATCACCGAGGACGAGCTGATCTCGGACCTCGACGTGCTGCCGATGTGCGGGACGAGCTTCCGCGGCGGAGACCTGCTCGACATCGACACCGACGGCGACCGGATCTGGTGGCACAACCCGGACGACGTGGCCGAGCCGCTGCGCCTGGCCGCCGACGAGGCGACGGCCCTGCTGGTCGCCGCGCGGGCCGTGGCGACGCTCCCCGGCCTGCGCGAGAGCGACCGGGAGGCCCTGCTGCGGGCCACCGCCAAGCTGGAGACCGCCGCCGGCGAGACCGCCGGGGCGAGCGCACGACTGTCGGTCACCTTCGAGTCCGAAGGCGGCGTCTTCGCCGAGGTGGACCGGGCGATCTCCGAGCGCAGGCGGCTCTGGGTCCGGTACTACTCGCCCGCCCGTGACGAGCTGACCGAGCGCGAGGTGGACCCGATCCGGCTCTTCGCCGTCGGTCACACCTACATGGAGGCGTGGTGCCGGCTCTCCGAGGCGCGCCGCACCTTCCGGCTCGACCGGGTCGCCGAGATCCGGATCCTGGACGAGCACTCCGCACCGCCGGAGATCGAGCTCCGTGACCTGTCCGAGGGGCTGGTCCAGCCGTCCGCCGAGGACCCCGAGGTCGTCGTCGAGGTGGGCCCCGGCGGCCGCTGGGTCGCGGAGTACTACCCGCACGACCGGGCGGACGAGCTGCCGGACGGCGGGCTGCGCATCACCCTGCGGACCCCCGCCCCGGCCTCGCTGCGGCGCCTCGCTCTGCGGCTCGGCAGCGACGGACGGATCGTCTCCCCGCAGGACCTCGCCGACAGCGCGCGGGAGGCGGCCGTCGCGGCGCTCGCGGCCTACGAGGGCCAGGTCTGAGGAACCGGAGAGGATGACGGATATGTCCGTGATGCACGGAATGACCGCTTCGATCGCGCCGGTCTTCTTCAAGGCCGCCTGCCCCGACTGCCGCGCCCGCTTCGAGCTCGGCGCCGGCTCGCTGCGCCTGGCCATCGGCGCCAGCCGGCGTACGACCTTCTACTCGTTCACCTGCCCCGAGTGCGGCAGCTCCGTCCGCAAACCGGCCGGCGAGCGGATCGTCGAACTCCTGACCGGAGGCGGCGTCCGCACGCTGCGTCTGCACTCCACCGTCTGACGTCCCGACAGCCACCCGACAGCCGCCCACGGTCTAGGCTCGCCCCATGTTCTGGCCCATGCTCGCCATCGCCCTCGGATTCCTCGGCATCGCCGTCCTCGGCGTCCTCGGCATCAAGGTCTTCGTCGAAGCCCAGCGGCTCGGCCGCCAGGTGACCCACACCACCGAGCGCATCAATCGCGCCGCCGAGGAGCTCGAACGGGCCACCGAGGACCTGACCCGAACCGGCGGGGCGCTGCGCTGAGGGGGTGCCGTACGCTGCTGAGGGCGACCCGAGAGCGGTGCGCGGGCCGCAATCGCGAGTATGCACAGCCATTGCCCCGCGTTTACTCCTGCGGGTTACGATCGCAGACAGCGCGGTGGCCGGACGCATGTCCGACCCGCCGGACACGCACTCCATGTCGCCTCGGTGAAGAAGGTAAACAGCTATGGGTAGGCTCGGCCCCACCGAGATCATTCTCATCCTCGTCGTCATCATCCTGCTGTTCGGCGCCAAGAAGCTCCCTGACATGGCCCGTTCGCTGGGCAAGTCGGCCCGCATCCTCAAGAGCGAGGCCAAGGCGATGAAGTCGGAAGACCAGCAGAGCACCCCCGCCCCGGCGGACCCGCCGACCCCGGGCGCCCAGGACCAGGCCGCTCCGCGGACGATCCAGGCCGCGCCCGGCGACGTGTCCAGCTCGCGCCCCGTGACCGAGCCGTCGGACACCACCAAGCGCTGACCCGGTCCGCCGCGGCCGCCGCACCGAGCGGCGGCTGCCGCACGAGATGAGGACGTGGGTTGCTCAAGTCTGCCCGCAAGCAGGAGAAGGACCCCGAGGGCCGGATGCCCCTCGTGGAGCACCTGCGTGAGCTCCGCAACCGCATGGCGAAGGGCCTGCTGGCCGTCGCCGCGGTCACCGTCGTGGCCCTCGTGTACAGCGAGGAGCTGATGCAGTTCCTGACGAAGTCGGTGCCCAAGTGCGGGCCCGGTGTCACCAGCGACGGTGGAAACTGCGCGATCGTCTCCTTCAACACGCTGATCGCCCCCTTCAGCACGACGATCCAGGTCAGCCTCGTGACCGGCCTCGTCGTCGCCAGCCCGATCTGGCTGTACCAGCTCTGGGCCTTCATCGCGCCGGGCCTGCACCGGAACGAGAAGAAGTACACCTACGCCTTCGTCGGCGCCGCGGTCCCGCTGTTCACCGCCGGTGCCTACCTCGCGTACCTCATCCTCCCCATCAGCGTGAAGGTCCTCATCAGCCTCACGCCGGGCGGCTCGGCGAACATCCTCTCCCTCGGTGACGTCCTCGACTTCACCCTGCGCATGGTGCTCGTCTTCGGCCTCGCCTTCGAGCTTCCGCTCGTCCTCGTCATGCTGAACCTCACCGGCGTCCTCACCGGTCGCCGGATGGCCGGCTGGTGGCGCGGCGTGATCATGGGCGTCTTCGTCTTCGGCGCCGTCATCACCCCCACCACCGACCCCGTCGGCATGATCGCCCTCGCCGGGCCGATCACCGTCCTCTACTTCGGGGCCGTCGGATTCTCGCTCCTCAACGACCGGCGCCGGGCCCGTCGCAACCCCGACGCGGAGCTCGACGACGACGAGGCCTCCAGCCTCGACCTCACGCCCGAGAGCGTCGGAGCCGTCGAACCCGTCGGCGCGTCCCGCGCCCTGCCCGAGCAGTCCGGCGGCGAGGCCGACGGCGGCAGGGCGGCACTTCGCCCCGGTAGCTACGACGACGTCACCTGAGCTCGCAGACCTCCCCCCGAGACGGTGTCCGGGGGGAGAGCCATGCCCGCCGCGATCCGCGGCGGGGCCGCGCCCCGAAGCCGCTCTCACGGCTGATTCTCACCCGGTGATTAAAGATCGCGTCACTGTCAGAGGGGGCGGGTAGGCTCGACAACAAGATGACAGAGGACCTCACACCAGCCGAAGCGTACGCAGCTGCCCGGGCTCGCAACGCCGAGCAGGCCACGGCGCTGGCCCCCTTCCGCGAGATGTACGAGTTCGGTCTGGACCCCTTCCAGATCGAGGCCTGCCAAGCCCTCGAAGCGGGCAAGGGCGTGCTCGTCGCCGCGCCCACGGGCTCGGGCAAGACGATCGTCGGCGAGTTCGCCGTCCACCTCGCCCTGCTCCAAGGGCGCAAGTGCTTCTACACGACACCCATCAAGGCGCTGTCGAACCAGAAGTTCGCCGACCTCGTGAAGCGGTACGGATCCGACAAGGTCGGCCTCCTCACCGGCGACAACAGCGTCAACGGAGACGCCCCGGTCATCGTCATGACCACCGAGGTCCTCCGCAACATGCTGTACGCGGGGTCCCAGGCCCTCAGCGGCCTCGGTTACGTGGTCATGGACGAGGTGCACTACCTCTCCGACCGCTTCCGCGGCGCCGTCTGGGAGGAAGTGATCATCCACCTCCCCGAATCGGTGACGCTCGTCTCACTCTCCGCGACCGTCTCCAACGCCGAGGAGTTCGGCGACTGGCTCGACACCGTACGCGGCGACACCGAGGTCATCGTCTCCGAGAGCCGCCCCGTGCCGTTGTGGCAGCACGTCCTGGCCGGCCGCCGGATGTACGACCTCTTCGAGGAGGAGACCGACCACGGCGGCCGCGGCGCGTCCCGCCGCGAGGTCAACCCCGACCTGCTGCGTCTGGCCCGCACGGAGAACACCCGGACGTACAACCCGCGCGAGCGGCGGCGCGGCAAGATGATCCGCGAGGCCGACCGGGAGCGCGAGCGCCGTCAGCGCTCCCGCATCTGGACGCCCGGACGGCCCGAGGTCATCGAACGCCTCGACGCCGAGGGGCTCCTGCCTGCCATCACCTTCATCTTCAGCCGCGCCGGCTGCGAGGCGGCCGTCCAGCAGTGCCTCTACGCCGGGCTGCGGCTCAACAACGACGAGGCGCGCCACCGCGTCCGCGAGATCGTCGAGGCCCGCACCGCCTCGATCCCGTCCGAGGACCTCCACGTCCTCGGGTACTACGAGTGGCTCGAAGGCCTGGAGCGCGGCATCGCCGCCCACCACGCCGGCATGCTGCCGACCTTCAAGGAGGTCGTCGAGGAGCTGTTCGTCCGCGGCCTGGTCAAGGCGGTCTTCGCGACCGAGACCCTCGCGCTCGGCATCAACATGCCGGCGCGGTCCGTGGTCCTGGAGAAGCTCGTCAAGTGGAACGGCGAGCAGCACGCCGACATCACTCCCGGTGAGTACACCCAGCTCACCGGGCGCGCCGGGCGGCGCGGCATCGACGTCGAGGGACACGCGGTCGTCCTCTGGCAGCGCGGCCTCGACCCCGGCCACCTCGCCGGGCTCGCCGGCACCCGCACGTACCCGCTGCGTTCCAGCTTCAAGCCGTCGTACAACATGGCGGTCAACCTGGTCGACCAGTTCGGCCGGCACCGCTCGCGTGAGCTCCTGGAGACCTCGTTCGCGCAGTTCCAGGCGGACCGGTCCGTCGTCGGGATCTCGCGCCAGGTCCAGAAGAACGAAGAGGGACTCGAGGGCTACCGCGAGGGCATGACCTGCCACCTCGGCGACTTCGAGGAGTACGCGCGGCTGCGCCGCGACCTCAAGGACCGCGAGACCGAACTGGCCAAGCAGGGCGCCGCGCAGCGCCGGGCCGCGGCCGCCGCGTCCCTGGAGAAGCTGAAGCCGGGCGACGTCATCCACGTGCCGACGGGCAAGTTCGCCGGACTCGCGCTCGTCCTCGACCCGGGGATCCCGGCCGGGCGGACCAACGGCCACCGCGGCTTCGAGCAGCACGACGGGCCCCGCCCGCTCGTGCTCACCGCCGAGCGGCAGGTCAAGCGGCTCGCGTCGATCGACTTCCCGGTCCCGGTCGAGGCCATGGAGCGGATGAGGATCCCGAAGTCCTTCAACGCCCGCTCCCCGCAGTCCCGTCGCGACCTCGCCTCCGCCCTGCGGACCAAGGCGGGGCACCTGAACCCCGAGCGGCACCGCAAGGAGCGTTCGGCCGCCGCCGACGACCGTGAGATCAACCGGCTCCGCACCGAGCTGCGCGCACACCCCTGTCACGGCTGCGACGAGCGCGAGGACCACGCCCGCTGGGCCGAGCGCTATCACCGGCTCCAGCGCGACACCCGCCAGCTGGAGCGGCGCATCGAAGGCCGGACGAACACCATCGCCCGTACCTTCGACCGGATCGTGGCGCTCCTCACCGAGCTGGACTATCTCCGCGGCGACGACGTCACGGACAACGGCAAGCGGCTCGCCCGGCTCTACGGCGAGCTGGACCTGCTGGCGAGCGAGTGCCTGCGCGAGCGGGTCTGGGAAGGGCTGACCCCGCCCGAGCTGGCGGCGTGCGTCTCGGCGCTGGTCTACGAGGCCCGGCAGTCCGACGACGCCGTGCCGCCGAAGGTTCCCGCCGGGAGCGCCAAGGCCGCGCTCGGCGAGATGGTGCGGATCTGGGGGCGGCTCGACGCCCTGGAGGAAGAGTTCAAGATCAACCAGGCGGAGGGTGTCGGCCAGCGCGAGCCCGACCTGGGCTTCGCCTGGGCGGCGTACCAGTGGGCCTCGGACAAGGGGCTGGACGAGGTCCTGCGGGAGGCCGAGATGCCCGCGGGTGACTTCGTGCGCTGGTGCAAGCAGGTCATCGACGTGCTCGGGCAGATCGCGGCGGCCGCGCCCAGGGAGAACAGCACGGTCGCCAAGAACGCGCGCAAGGCGGTCGACTCGCTGCTGCGGGGTGTCGTGGCGTACAGCTCGGTGGGCTGACGCGCGGTCATGTCGCCTAGGGGGGCTCGTGGTTGACGCCACGGGCCCCTTTCGTGCGTGGGGGCACGGATGGATCGAGCGGGTGGGACGGGTGTTGTCCACAGGGCGTTGTCCACAGGGGTGGCGGAGGGTCGGTCCTCTCCGATTCCATGGACTCGGCACCACACCGGGCAGCACCGCTGGGAGGGGAACCACGTGACCACGCAAGCCGGTTCGGCCGCCGTCGACGAGACGGCCGACGGACAGAAGATCGTGCCGGGGCCACGGGGCGTACCGCTGCTCGGGAACCTGCCGGAGTTCGGCAAGGACCCGCTGGCCTTCTTCGAGCGGCTGCGCGACCGCGGGGACTTCGTCAGCTGGCGGTTCGGGCCGGGGCCCGCCGCGCTCTTCATCGCCCACCCCGAGAACATCGGCGAACTCCTCACCGAGGTCGAGCGCACCTTCGAGACGGCCGACCTCGGCGTCGCCTTCCGTACGCTGCTGGGCAACGGCGTGGTGGTGGCCAAGGGCGCGGACTGGCGCCGGAAGCGCTCCCTGGTCCAGCCGTCCGTCCGGCCCAAGCAGGTGCGGTCCTACGCGGCCACGATGGCCGAGTGCGCCATCGCCCTGGCCGACCGGTGGGGCGACGGCGAGCGGGTCGACCTCAAGAAGGAGATGGCCGCCCTCACCCAGCTGATCGCCGTCCGCACCATCTTCGGCGTCGACACCGCCGCCGACGCCGAGGCCATCGGCCGTGCCATGGACGTCGCCCAGAAGGAGATCGGCGCCGAATTCAGCGGGATCGGGGCCCTGTTGCCCGACTGGGTGCCCACGCCGGGACGGGCCCGCATCAGGCGCGCCACCGCCGTCATCGACGCCGAGGTCGGCCGGGTCGTCGACCGGCACCGCGACGGCGACACCGAGCGGCCCGACCTGCTCAGCCGGTTGCTCGCCGCCCGGGACGAGACCGGCGCGCACCTCTCCGACCAGGAGATCCGCGACGAGACCGTCACGCTGTACATCGGCGGACACGAGACCACCAGCTCCACGCTCGTCTGGGCCTGGCAGCTCCTGTCCCACAACCCGCGGGTGCGGGACGCCCTCGCCGAGGAGCTGGACCGCGTCCTCGGCGATCGTGAACCGGGCTTCGACGACTACGCCCTGCTGCCGTACACCCAGGCCGTGGTCAAGGAGACCCTGCGGCTCTACCCGACCATCTGGCTGATCACCGGCATCGCGCGGGAGGGCGCGACGCTCGGCGGGATGGAGATCCCGGCCGGGACACGGGTGTGGTCCAGCCAGTGGGCCACGCACCGGGACGGACGCTGGTTCGGGGAGCCGGAGGAGTTCCGCCCGGAGCGCTGGTGCGGGGGCGAGGGCGCCCCCGCCGATGAGATACCGGAGTACGCGTGGTTCCCGTTCGGCGGCGGGCCTCGGGTCTGCCTGGGGACCCGGTTCGCGATGGTCGAGGCGGTCCTGATCCTCGCGGTCCTGGCGCGTCGGTTCCGGCTCGACCTGGACCTCGGCCCCGGGGAGATAGGCCCCGTGCCGAGCCTCACCCTCCAGCCGGACCGGGAGGTCCTCGCCACGGTCCGCGCGCGACCCTGAACTGTGCGGGATGATTCCGATATGAGGATCAGTGCGCGGGGACTCAACCGTTCCACTCTCGCCCGGCAGTTGCTGTTGCGGCGGGAGCGGCTCGGGGCCGCCGAGGCGGTACGGAAGGTGGTCGCACTCCAGGCCCAGCAGCCGGCCTCCCCGTACCTCGCGCTGTGGAACAGGACCGTCGGATTCGACTCGGCCGACCTCGACCGGGCCTTCGCCCGGGGAACGGTCGTCAAGTCGACACTGATGCGGATCACCCTGCATGCCGTCCACGTCGAGGATTTCCGGGTCTTCCGGCAGGCCGTGCATCCGCTGCTGCGAGGGGGCAGGATCGGCGACCGCCGCTTCGCGGCCTCGGGCCTGACCGCCGAGGACGCCGACCTGCTCGTACCGGAGCTGCTGGCCTTCGCCGACCGGCCCCGGACGGGGGCGGAGTACGAGGCCTGGATCCAGGAGCGGGCGGGGGCCGCGCCCAAGTCCGGGGCGTGGTGGGCGCTGCGGCACTACACACCGCTGGTGCACGCGCCCACGACGACACCGTGGTCCTTCGGGGAGCGCCCCCGGTACATGGCGCCCCTCGACCCGCCGCCGGTACCGGCGGACCCGGAGACGTCGGACGCGGCCCTGCGGACCCTGCTCCTGCGCTACCTGGAGGGCTTCGGTCCCGCGTCGGCTGCGGACATCGCGCAGTTCGCGCTGGTCCAGCGGGCCAGGGTGCGCACGGCGCTGGCGACACTGACGGACGACCTCGAACGGGTGGAGGGCCCGGCCGGTGAGGACCTGTTCGACCTCCCGGACGCCCCTCGCCCGGATGAGGAGACCCCCGCCCCGCCGCGGTTGATGGCCATGTGGGACAGCACCCTGCTGGCCTACGCCGACCGTTCACGGATAATCCCGCCCGCCTACCGGGCGACGGTCATCCGCAGGAACGGCGACGTACTGCCGACCCTGCTGGTCGACGGATACGTCGCCGGCGTGTGGCGCCCCATCGAGGGAGGCATCGAGGCCACCGCCTTCCACGCCCTGCCGCCCGAGACCTGGGCCGCCCTCGCCGAGGAGGCCCGAGCCCTGACCGCCTTCCTCGCCACCCGCGAGCCCCAGGTCTATGCCCGCTACGCCCACTGGTGGACCAAACTGCCGCCCGGCGATGCCCGGCTGCTGCCTGGGGCGTGAGGGGTCGGGGGCTCAAGTGGGCGTCACTGTGCGCTTTCTGACGGCGCGGATGGTCAGGAAGACGAGAAGGGCGAAGGGGGACAGGAGGATCGCCAGGATCAGCAGGGGTGCCATCAGCCAGGGCGAGAGGCTGAGCCTGCGGGCCTCCTGGTACATCCACTGGCCCAGCAGCAGGTCCCATGCGATGACCTGGGCCCAGAGCGCTCCCGCCCCGTTCGCCCCGGCCGTGAGGTCCCGGAAGGCGTCGAGATCCGGGCTCCTGACCGCCGTCCACAGCTCGGGCAGGATCGGCAGGGCCAGGGTGAGGTAGACCGCCAGGATCGGGACGACGGTGAGAGGGGATGCCGCGAGGCGCTCGGTCCATCGCCACCTCGGCGCGAAGATCATGAGCAGCCAGACGGGCGCGGCCAGGTAGAAGCTGAGGTCGAACAGGAAGGCGGTCATGAGACGGGCTCCGGGGTGGGAGATGTGGGACGGAGGGATGCCCACGTGGCTGTCGCGGTGAGGAGGGTGATCGTGGCGGCGGCCGTGAGGGTCGGGGTGTCGGGGGAGAGGAGGGGCTGGCCGCGGAGGGCCTGCCAGGTGAGGAGGGCGACGGTCGCCGCGTAGGCGCCCGAGGCCGTGAGGGTCAGCCGCAGCCGTACGCGTTCGTCGCGCAGTCGGGCGTACCTCGGAGCGAGCGTGACCAGGACGAGAAGCAGCAGGGGGAGCACCTGGAGGGCGTGCATGCCGAAGAAGTGGGCGACGCGGAGATCGCCGCCGGTCGTGGACCAGCCCGTCACCGCCATCGAGGGGCCGCCGTCCGGGACGCCGACGCTGTGCGCGCCGACGATCCCCCTGTCGTCCCCGGTCGCACGCTGCTCGGGGGTCGGCCCCACCATCGCGAAGCCGACCGCCGCCCCCGCGAGGGCGATCAGGGAGCCCAGACGCACCGCCCAGGCGGTCGCGCGGTCCATGATCCGGGCGCGCAGCAGCAGGATCGCGATGACCAGGGCCGCCAGCCACAGCACCACGATCGTGACCCCCATCACGCGGAAGACGGCCGCGTCGAAGGCCGTCTCGCTGTTGAAGTGGCTCTGCCTGCCGCGGATCACCTGCAGCGTGATCAGCGTCATCTCGGTGACCCCGGCCAGGGCGACCACCGTGCCGGCCCACCACGCGACGCGTCGGCCGCGGGGGAGCAGGGTGAGCATCCAGGCGAGCGTCATGCAGTAGGCGATCAACGAGACCGCGAACTTGAACGGCTTGGTCCATATCGGGACGCCGACCAGGATCCGGTCGTCGAAGATCAGGCCGCCGGCGGAGACGAGGGCGAGCAACGCCATCGCCCCGGAGAACCAGACCAGCGGCCGGTGGAGGTCGCGCACCTGCGGAAAGGGTGAGGACATGGGTACCCCCGTGGTTGCCAAGGAGAATAGATAGTGGCACTTGCCGCTATCTGATAGCGCCACTATCTATGATGGGTAGGTCGGTCGGCAAGGCCGGAGCAGGATCGGGAAGGTGAACGCAGGGTGCGCATCGGAGAGTTGAGTCGCAGGACCGGGGTGTCGGTGCCGACGATCAAGTACTACGTACGGGAAGGGCTGCTGCCCGCCGGGGAGTTGACGAGCCCGAACCAGGCCTCGTACGGGGAGACGCACGAACGCCGCCTCCGCTTGGTCCGGGCACTCCTGGATGTCGGCGGGCTCTCGGTCGCCGGGATCCGTGAAATCCTCGAGGCGATAGAGGATCGCGACCGTCCGGTGCACAAGATGCTGGGCACGGCCGCCGACCGCGTGGTGCCGCGCTACAGCGAGGAAGCGGGGGAGGGGGTCGCCGAGGCGCGAGCCACCGTCGCCGAACTGGTCGACCGACGCGGCTGGCACACGTACGACGACAGCCCGGCGGCGGAGGCGCTCGCGGTCGCCCTGGCGGCGCTGACGGAGATCGGCCACGCGGATTTCGCGGAGGTGCTCGACGCGTACGCGGGGGCGGCGGAGCAGGTGGCCGGGGCGGACCTGCAATACGTCGCCCGCAATGTGGAGCGGGAGGAACTGGTGGAGAGCGTGGTCGTGGGGACGGTACTGGGAGACGCCGTCTTCGCGGCCCTACGGCGGCTGGCGCACGTGGACGCGTCGAGGAAGGTCTTCGGCATGGGGGAGTGACGCCTCGGCCCCCGGCGGGCCGGCATCCGCCCCGGGGGCGGGCCGACGGGGGCACGCCCCCTTCGAACGAAGCGGGTGCGGGCCACGGGGGCGGGGCCCGCCCCGCTTCGAACCGGGCGCGTACGGGCCGGCGGGCGCCTGTGCCCCCGCGTCGTACGGGGTGGGTACGGGCGAAGCGGGTGCGGGGCCGCGCGCCGCTTCGAGGCGGGGGCCTCCGCCCCGCCTCGCCCGGTCAGTTCTCCTGTTCGCGCTCCACCTGGTCGTTCCACTCGCGCTTGATCGCGCGCCAGGCCTCGTCCGTCTTGCCCGCGCGCCAGTAGCCCGAGATCGACAGGCGCTCGCGCGGGACCTCGCGCTCCAGGCGCAGGTGGCGGCGGAGTTCCTTCACGAAGCCCGCCTCGCCGTGGACGAAGGCGTGGACGTCGCCCGCCGGGAAGTCCAGGGTGCGGACCGCGTCGAGGAGGGCCTCGCCCGTCGGGCGGTCGCCGCGGTGCAGCCAGGTCACCTCGATCCCGGCGGCCGTCGCGAACTTCTGCTCCTCCGACGCGTCGGCCACCTCCACGAAGGCGCGCACCGTCGCGCCCTCCGGCAGCCGCTCCAGGGCCACCGCGATCGCCGGCAGCGCGCTCTCGTCGCCCACCAGCAGGTGCCAGTCGGCCTCCACGTCCGGGGCGTAACCGCCGCCCGGGCCCAGGAAGCGCACGGTGTCGCCGGCCTGCGCCCGCGCCGCCCACGGCCCGGCCAGGCCCTCGTCGCCGTGGACCACGAAGTCGACGGTCAGCTCGCGGTGGACCGGGTCCCAGCCCCGCACCGTGTACGTCCGCGTGGTCGGCCACTGCTCGCGCGGGAACTCCGCGCGGATCCGCTCCATGTCGAACGGCTCGGGGTAGCTCACGCCCTCCGGCGCGAACAGCAGCTTCAGGTAGTGGTCGGTGTACTCGCCCACCGAGAACGCGTCGAGACCGTCCCCGCCCAGCACGACCCGCACCATGTGCGGCGTGAGTCGCTCCGTGCGCACCACCCGTGCCTCATGGGCCTGCGGTGCCTTGCGGGCCGGCTGCTCTGCCACGACGGTCTCCCCTGACTCTACGAACTTAGGTTTACCTAAGCTAACACCCCCGGCGGTCGGCGGCCCAGAGCGCCTCAGCGTTCCAGGACGGGCAGCAGCCTGCCCACCGCCCCGCCGAGCCCCCAGCGCGCCACAAGCCCGGCCAGCGCCTCCGGATCCTTCGGCGCGCGAGGCAGCGCCGGGTCGAACACCGGCAGGGGTACGTCCCCCGCGACCCGGACGACCGTGGGCGCCACGTCCAGGTACTCCGCCGCCTCCACGATCCCGCGCCGCTTGGCCGGGGTCAGCTTCGACGTGCGGTCCAGGGCGGCCGTCCGGACCCCCGCCAGATCGCCGTACTCCGTGATCAGCTGCGCGGCCGTCTTCTCGCCGATGCCCTTCACCCCGGGCAGCCCGTCACTGGCGTCGCCGCGCAGCGCCGCGAAATCGGCGTACTGGTCCGGCCGCACCCCGTACTTCGTACGGATCAGTTCGTCGTCCACCAGGTCGCAGTCGCCGACGCCCTTGCGGGGATACAGCACGCGCACCGCGCGCTCGTCGTCCACCAGCTGGAAGAGGTCCCGGTCGCCCGTGACGATGTCCACCGGCCCCTTCGCCTGCCCCGCCAGCGTCCCGATC
Organism: Streptomyces sp. NPDC090127; assembly: GCF_044746945.1. Classification (NCBI taxonomy): domain Bacteria; kingdom Bacillati; phylum Actinomycetota; class Actinomycetes; order Kitasatosporales; family Streptomycetaceae; genus Streptomyces; species Streptomyces sp. NPDC090127. The sequence goes on from NZ_JBIVDE010000007.1 coordinate 206,114, forward strand.
ACGTCGTCCGCCTCGTAGCCCGCGACCCCGACCCGGGCGATGCCGAACGCGTCCAGGACGTCCTCGATGACCGGCACCTGCGGGGAGAGCGTGTCCGGGATCTCCTCCACATCCGGGCCCGCCGGCGTCTCCTCGGCGACCCGGTGCGCCTTGTACGACGGGATCAGGTCCACCCGCCACTGCGGGCGCCAGTCGGCGTCCATGCAGGCCACCAGGTCGTCCGGGTGGTGGTCCTGGACGAGCCGGGTGATGAAGTCCAGCAGACCGCGCACGGCGTTGACGGGCGTGCCGTCCGGCGCCCGGACCGAGTCCGGCACGCCGAAGTACGCGCGGAAGTAGAGGGAGGCGGTGTCGAGGAGCATCAGGCGTCGCGTCACACCCCGATCATGCCCCACCCCTCCGACACCCGCCCCGGCCGACGCCGCCTCGCCCCCTGGCCTGTAGTGGCCGTAGCAGCCGCAGTGGCCATGAAGGTCACCTCAAGTGACCCCCGTCACCATTGCGTTTGCGCCCGGGCCCCCCGGGCAGGCGGGGGCCCGGAGCGGACCCGGTGCGGCGTTCGGCAACGAATCGCCGCACGTCACGGGAGTCGCGGGCCGAAACCGCCCCGCTCCACGGCCCGGCTGCGGGGTGGGGGGAGGGCCGTTCTCGTTTCAACGCGTGAGGTATATGTGTCCAGGCTCCAGGCCGATCACCTGTTCAAGGTGTTCGGCAGACGACCCGACGAAGCCGTCAAGAAACTCGCCCACGGTGCGGACCGTGACGAACTCCGTGCCGACGGTACGACGGCAGCCGTGATCGACGCGTCCTTCACCGTCGAGCCCGGCCAGATCTTCGTCGTGATGGGTCTGTCCGGATCCGGCAAGTCCACCCTCCTGCGCATGCTCAACGGCCTGCTGGAGCCCACCGCGGGCCGCGTGCTGTTCGACGGCAAGGACCTCACCGCGCTGAGCCCCCGCGACCTGCGCACCGTGCGGTCCACGAAGATCAGCATGGTCTTCCAGCACTTCGCCCTCTTCCCGCACCGCAGCGTCCTCGAGAACGCCGGCTACGGCCTGGAGGTCCAGGGCGTCCCGCGCGCCGAGCGCGAGACCCGGGCCGCCGAGGCCCTGGAGCTGTGCGGCCTGGCCGGCTGGGAGAAGTCCTGGCCCGACGAGCTCTCCGGCGGCATGCAGCAGCGCGTGGGCCTGGCCCGCGCGCTCGCCACCGACGCCGACCTGCTCCTCATGGACGAGTCCTTCAGCGCCCTCGACCCGCTGATCCGCCGCGACATGCAGGACCAGCTCCTCGAACTGCAGAAGCGGCTGAAGAAGACCATCGTCTTCATCACCCACGACCTCAACGAGGCCATGCGCCTCGGCGACCGCATCGCGGTCATGCGCGACGGCCGGATCGTCCAGCTCGGCAGCGCCGAGGACATCCTGATCCGCCCCGCCAACGACTACGTGGCCTCCTTCATCCAGGACGTCGACCGCTCCCGCGTCCTCACGGCCTCCGCCGTCATGACGGACGCCGAGCGCCTCGACGACGCGGACGCCTGCGGCTGCGAGACCGTCGGCCCCGACACCCTCGTCGCCGACGTGTGCGCGGTCAGCGCCCGCGTCCCGCACGCGGTGGCCGTCAAGGACACCGACGGCACCGTCCTCGGCGTCGTACCGCAGTCCCGGCTGATCGGCTTCATCGGCGACGAGCAGCGCCCGCCCGTCGCCTGCATACCCGGCAGCACCGGTACGAAGGAGGTGGCCGCGCATGCCTAGGCTCCCCCTCGGCCAGTGGGTCGACAGCTCCGTCGACTGGCTCCAGGCCCAGCTCTCCTGGCTCTTCGACGCCATCACCACCGTCGTCACCGGTCTCTACGACGGGATCGACGCCGTCCTCTCGGCGCCCGAGCCGCTGCTCTTCGCCGGCATCCTCGCCGTCGTCGCCTGGTGGCTGCGCGGCCTGACCGCCGGAGCCCTCGCCTTCGTGGGCTTCGCGCTCGTCGACTCCATCGAGCTGTGGGACGACGCGATGGCGACCCTGTCGCTGGTGCTCGTCGCCACCCTCGTGACCCTGGTGATCGCGGTCCCGCTCGGTATCTGGGCGGCCCGTTCCACGACCGTCAGCGCCGTGCTGCGCCCGGTCCTGGACTTCATGCAGACCATGCCGGCCATGGTCTACCTGATCCCCGGCATCATCTTCTTCGGCGTCGGCGTGGTCCCCGGCATCATCGCCACCATCGTCTTCGCCCTGCCGCCCGGCGTCCGGATGACCGAGCTCGGCATCCGCCAGGTCGACGGCGAACTCGTCGAGGCGGCCGAGGCGTTCGGCACCAGCCCGCGCGCCACCCTGCTGCGCGTGCAACTGCCGCTCGCCCTGCCGACGATCATGGCCGGCATCAACCAGGTCATCATGCTGGGCCTCTCCATGGTCGTCATCGCCGGTATGGTCGGCGGCGGCGGGCTCGGCGGCGCGGTCTACCGCGCCATCGGCAACGTCGACATCGGGCTCGGCTTCGAGGCCGGCATCTCCATCGTCATCCTCGCCATGTACCTGGACCGGATGACCGGCGCGCTGGGCCGCCAGGTCTCGCCGCTCGGCCGCCGGGCGCTCGCCAAGGCGCGGGCCGCGAGCGCCGCGCGCGCCGGAGCGAAGCTCTGGAACCACCGCCCCCAGCCCGTCACCGCCCTCGTCGGCGTGGTCGTCCTCGCCCTCGTCGCGGGCGGCATGGGCTTCCTCGGCGGCGGTGCGGCCTCGACGACCGCCGGCGGTAAGGACATCGGCCACGGCAAGGAGATCAACCTCGGCTACATCCCCTGGGACGAGGGCATCGCCTCCACCTTCCTCTGGAAGGAACTGCTGGAGCGGCGCGGTTACGAGGTCAAGGCCCAGCAGCTGGAGGCCGGCGCGCTCTACACCGGGCTCGCGGGCGGTCAGCTCGACTTCCAGACCGACTCCTGGCTCCCGGTCACGCACGCCCAGTACTGGGAGAAGTACCAGAACAAGCTGGAGGACCTCGGCTCCTGGTTCGGCCCCACATCGCTGGAGCTGTCCGTGCCGTCGTACATGAAGGGCGTCGACTCGCTCGACGACCTCAAGGGCAAGAGCGGCCAGTTCAAGGGCCGGATCATCGGCATCGAGCCCAGCGCCGGAATGATGGGCATCCTCAAGGACAAGGTCCTCAAGGAGTACGGCCTGGACGGCGAGTACAAGGTCGTCGACGGCTCCACGCCCGGCATGCTCGCCGAGCTGAAGCGCGCGTACGACAAGAAGGAACCGGTCGTCGTCACGCTCTGGTCGCCGCACTGGGCCTACTCCACGTACGACCTGAAGAAGCTCAAGGACCCCAAGGGCAGCTGGGGCACCGGTGACGGCGTCCACACGCTCGCCCGTAAGGGCTTCACCGAGGAGAACCCCGAGATCGGCGCCTGGCTGAAGAACTTCAAGCTGACCGAGAAGCAGCTCACGGATCTTGAAGCCGCCATCCAGGCGACCGGCAAGGGCAAGGAGCAGGAGGCCGTCCGCGGCTGGCTGGACAAGAACCCCGGCCTCGCCGAGAAGCTCGCTCCGCAGTAGCGCCGACGGCAGACGCCGACAGGCGCGGAAGAGGGAATGTCGACTCCTGTCCGAAAAGGGGTGGTCGCCGAGCGTGTTCGGCGACCACCCCTTTTCGCCACGACGCGAAACCGCGCGCCAAAGCTGCGTAAGGTTCAGGTAACCGACCAGTACGCGAGCACCGAGGCACGAGGAGGGAGGGAGCCGACATGGACGACAAGGAATCCCTACGGGTGGGCGCGGCCGTCAAGAAGCGCCGCAGGGCCCTCAAGCTCACCCTGGCTGTCGTGGCCTCGCGCAGCGGCCTGTCCGTACCCTTCCTCAGCCAGGTCGAGAACGAGCGGGCCCGCCCCAGCAAGCGCTCCCTGGAGCTCGTCGCCGGCGCCCTGGAGACCTCGGCCGCCGAGCTGCTCGCCGCCGCCGAGGCCGCCCGCACCGTCGATGTCGTACGCGCGGAGGAGCATCCGCACGCGATGCCCGAGGGCGTGCGGTCCCTGGTTCGCGGCCGTCATCAGCTGCACGCCCTGGAGTTCACCGGCGAGCGGGACGCGGGGCGCGAATTCCAGCACCGCAACGACGAGTTGCTGTTCGTCGCCGACGGCGCGGCCGAGGTCGAGGCCGAGGGCCGGGCCTACCGGCTCGAACGCGGCGACACGCTCTACCTCTCCGGCGGCGTACGGCACCGGTGGCGCGCCACCGAACCCGGCACCCGTCTCCTGGTCGTGGCCGTCGCCGAGCACATCGAGGCCGACGAGACATGAGGCCCGGGGGCAAGGAGTCCCGGGCCCGCGTCGTCTCCCTCGTGCCCTCGCTCACCGAGGCGGTCGCCGTCACCGCGCCCGGTCTGCTGGTCGGCGCCACCGACTGGTGCGAGCACCCGGCGGACCTCGACGTCGTACGCGTCGGGGGCACCAAGAACCCCGACGTCACCGCGGTCACCGAACTCCGTCCCGACCTCGTGATCGCCAACGAGGAGGAGAACCGCGCCCCCGACCTGGCCGCCCTGCGCGCCGCCGGGGTCGAGGTCCTGGTCACCGAGGTGCGCACGCTCGACCAGGCGTTCCGGGAGCTGGAGCGGGTGCTGCGGGCCTGTGGCGTACGGCACCGGCCGCGCTGGCTGGACGAGGCGGAGGCGGCCTGGGCGGCCGTCGAGACACCCGATCCGCCGCTCACCGCCGTCGTGCCGATCTGGCGCCGCCCCTGGATGGTCCTCGGCCGGGACACCTTCGCGGGCGACCTGCTGGCCCGCCTCGGTGTCCGGCACCTCTACGCCGACCATGCCGAACGCTACCCGCGCGTCCCGCTCGACGACCTGCGGGCGTCCGGCGCCGACCTGGTGGTCCTGCCGGACGAGCCGTACCGCTTCACGCGCGACGACGGCCCCGAGGCGTTCCCCGGGACGGCCGCCGCCCTCCTCAGCGGCCGTCACCTCACGTGGTACGGGCCCTCACTGGCCGAGGCGCCAGGGGTGCTCGCCCGGGCCCTGCGAGCAGCGCACCGCTGAACAGGCCCCGCAAGGTGTGGAGTGCGGCCACCAGCCAGGCCGCGACGAGGAACACGTACAGCGCGGTCGCGAGCCAGCGGAAGGCGGCGAGACCGGTGTGCCGGGCGAGCCCCTCCGCGCCCGTCACACAGGTGCCGACGGGGAAGGTGAAGGCCCAGAAGGTCATCGCGAAGCCCATGCCGCTGCGCCGGGCCCGCAGCACCAGCGCCCCGGCGAGCGCGAGCCACAGCAGGGCGAAGCCCATGACGGGCACTCCGTAGAGGACGGCGAAGGCCGCGAAGCCGTGGGCGTACGGGGTCGGCAGCACGCCAGGTGCGGCGTCGGCGAACTTGTTCGCGGCGGTCGTCGACTGGCCCAGCGGGCCGAGGACCAGGAAGAGCGTCGGGGTGAGCGCGAGCGGCAGCGGCCCGCCGGTGACCAGCCGCCCGAAGACCAGGGGCAGCATGACGAGGGTGGCGAGCAGGCTGATGCCGAACATGGCGTAGCAGGCGATCAGCAGGGTCTGCTGGGGCTGTCCGGCCGGCAGGTGGGGCAGCAGCAGCGGGCCGACGGCGGCGGAGACCATCGGCGCGACGACGGGCAGCAGCCACACGGGGGAGGCGCTCTCGATCCGGTGGTGCACGACCATCAGGTACGGGACGGCCACGGCGGCGGCCAGGCCGATCACCGTACCGGCGGTGAACAGGACCGTGTCGAGGGCGACGGCCGCGGTCGGGCCGATCCAGTCCCGGCCGACGATCAGCGTGCCGGCGCCGACGGCGAGCAGGGCCATCGACAGACAGCCGTAGAACGGGGCCACGGCCGGGTCGAGGAGGTGCTCGCGGGCCCGGTCGCGGTGGTGGACCCAGTGCAGGGCGCGGGCCGTGAGCAGAGCCAACAGCATCACGAGGGAGAGCGCCCAGACGGCGGTGCAGGCGGTACGGAGACCGGGGACACCGACGGCGCCGGGGAGGGTGGCTCCCGCGTTGGCGACGATGGCGGTGCCCATCACCGAGGCGTACCAGTTGGGGCCGAGGTGACGGACCGCGGTCGCCCGCTCGCCGGGGGTGGTGGCGAGGGGGGCCGGGCGGGAAGGTGCGAGTGTTGCCATGACCTCACCCTCGCGCGGTCGCGCGGGACCGACCAGGGATCATCGCGCTATGACGTCATAAGCTGACTTTATGAGCAACGAGCCCGCCGAGACCTCACCCCTGTCCCACCGCGTCCCCGACCTCGGCGCGCTCGAACTGCTGCTGGCCGTCGCCCGCCACGGGAGCCTGGGGCGGGCCGCCCGTGAAGTGGGCATCACCCAGCCCGCCGCGAGCAGCCGGATCCGGTCGATGGAGCGGCAGCTCGGGGTCGCCCTGGTGGACCGCTCGCCACGCGGCTCGCGGCTCACGGACGCGGGGGCGCTCGTGACCGACTGGGCGCGGCGGATCGTCGAGGCGGCGGAGGCCTTCGACGCGGGTGCGCAGGCGCTGCGGGGACGGCGGGACTCGCGGCTGCGGGTGGCCGCGTCGATGACGATCGCCGAGTACCTGCTGCCCGGGTGGCTGATCGCGCTGCGTGCCCAGCGGCAGGACACGGCGGTGTCGCTGCTTGCGGGGAACTCGTCGGCGGTCGCGGAACGGCTCCTGGGCGACGAGGCGGACCTGGGCTTCGTGGAGGGGCTCGCCGTCCCGGACGGCCTGGAGGGGGCGGTCGTCGCCCGCGACCGGCTCGTCGTGGTCGCCGCGCCGTCGCACGCCTGGGCCCGCCGGCGCAGGCCGCTGGACCCGGGCGAGCTGGCGGCGACCCCGCTGATCCTGCGCGAGCGGGGTTCCGGCACCCGCCAGGTCCTGGACTCCGCGCTCTCCGCGCACGGCGGCCTCGCGCAGCCGCTCCTGGAACTCGCCTCCACCACGGCCGTGAAGGCGGCGGCGGTCAGCGGCGCGGGCCCGGCGGTCCTGAGCGAGCTCGCGATCACCGAGGAACTGGCCTCCCGCCGCCTGGTCGAGATCCCGGTCGACGGGGTCCTCCTGCGCCGCGACCTCCGCGCGGTCTGGCCCACCGGCCACCGCCCCACGGGTCCGGCGCGGGACCTGCTCTCGCTCACGAGGGCGACGCCTGCGGGGTGAGGGGGCGGTGCCGGCGAGGGAGCGGTGCCGGTGCGTGCTGGGCTGCGGACGCGGGGTGGTTGTTCGCGCAGTTCCCCGCGCCCCTGAGGTTCCCCGGGACGGAGGCTCGTGGGGAGTTCCGGGCGCACGCCGTGATCGTTCGCGCGGTTCCCCGCGCCCCTGAGCGCGCAGTTCCCCGCGCCCCTGAGCGCGAGGCCCCGCGCCCCTCAGGCGGGTAGGCCCCGCGCCCCTCACGCTCGCCCGCCGAGCGCGCAGCTCCCCGCCCCCCTCCCCTCCGCGGGGTGATCAGCCCGACGCCGTCACCAGCGCCCGCATCAGCCGGAGGTCGTCGCCCATCTCCGGGTGCCACTGGACGCCCAGGGCCCAGGTCGGGTCCGGGAGTTCGATCGCCTCGACGGTGCCGTCCTCCGCGTACGCCGACGGGGACAGGTCCGCGCCCAGGCGGTCCACCGCCTGGTGGTGGTAGGTCGGCACCGAGGTGAGCTCCGGCACCAGGGACGCGTACCGCGTGCCGGGGACCGGCTTCACCGCGTGGCGGCCGATCACGCCGACCGACTCGACATGGCCGTCCAGATGCTGGACGAGCGTGCCGCCGAGCGCCACGTTCAGGAGCTGCATCCCCCGGCAGATGCCCAGCAACGGGGTGCCCGAGGCCAGCGCCGCCTCGATCAGGGCCAGCTCCCAGGTGTCCCTGGCCCGGGCCGGCGGGCCGGTACGGGGGTCGCGCTCGGCCCCGTACCGTACCGGCTCGACATCCGCGCCGCCCGCGATCACCAGCCCGTCGAGCCGCGCCACCACCGAGGCGGCGGCGGACGGCTCGTCCGGCGGGAGCATCGTCGCGAGGCCGCCGCTCGCCTGGACCAGGCGTGGGTACCGCGCGGGCAGCAGCGCCGCCGGCATGTCCCACACGCCCCAGCGGGCCTGGTCGAGGTAGGTCGTCACGCCGATGAGCGGCTTGGACAAGGGAGACTCCTTCAGGAAGGGCGTCGTGGTCAGTCGCGTGCGAGTTCCGCCTCGGCCGCCGCCAGCGCCGCGAACTCCTCCTCCGGCGCCTTGGCGACCAGGTGCTTCCGACTGTAGAACGCGAAGTAGGCGAGGGCGATCACATAGACCCCCAGCGCGATGAACGCCGCGTCCTTGTCGACCAGGAACGTCGCCACCAGCGCGGAGAGGGCGAGCACGAACGCCACCGACGAGGTCACCACGCCGCCGGGCGTCCGGTACGGCCTCGGCAGCTCCGGCTCGCGGCGCCGCAGCACGATGTGCGAGAGCGCCATCAGTGCGTACGAGATGGTGGCGCCGAACACCGCGATGTTCAGCATCCGCGCCCCGTCCCCGGTCCCCGCCGCCAGCGCGAAACCGATCCCGCCGGGGATCAGCAGTCCCAGGTACGGGGACTTGCGGCGGCTCGTGAGCGAGAGGAAGCGCGGCAGGTAGCCGGCCCGGGAGAGCGCGAAGAGCTGGCGCGACCCGGCGTAGATCAGTGAGAAGAACGAGGCCACCAGCCCGGCGAGCCCCGCGTAGTTGACGAAGCGGCTGAGCGTCGTCGGGTCCCCGTCGCCCTGGAGCGCCACCACCAGCGGGTTGCCCGCCTCCTGGATCGCGGCCGAGCCGCGCGCCCCGGTCGCGGCGAAGAAGGTCACCACGGCCAGCAGCACCAGGATGCCCATCGACAGGGCGAGCGCCCTCGGCATCGAGCGGACCGGGTCCTTGGCCTCCTCCGCCGCCAGCGGCACGCCCTCGACGCCGAGGAAGAACCACATGCCGAAGGGGAACGCCGCCCAGATGCCCAGCAGACCGTACGGCAGCCAGGAGTTGGCGCCCAGCGCCTCGCCGTCGACCGGGATGTCGTTCAGCCCGTCGACGTGGAAGTCGCTGAGCGCGCCGAGCGCGAAGATGACGAGCGCGGCGACCGCGACGGCCGTGACGATCAGGCTGAAACGGAGCGCCTCGCCCACGCCCCAGAGGTGGATGCCGATGAAGACGGCGAAGCAGGCGAGATAGACCGGCCAGCCCGACTCCAGGCCGAACAGGCCGAGCGACTCCACGTAGTCGCCGATGAAGATGGAGATCGCGGCGGGGGCGAGGATGTACTCGATGAGGATCGCGGTGCCGGTGAGGAAGCCGCCCCAGGTGCCGAGCGCCCGGCGCGCGAAGCCGTAGCCGCCGCCCGCCGTCGGCAGGATGGCCGACAGCTCGGCGAGCGCGAAGACGAGACAGGCGTACATCGCGCCCATCAGGACGGTCGCGATGGCGAGGCCGCCGAAGCCGCCCTTGGACAGGCCGATGTTCCAGCCCGAGAAGTCGCCGGAGACGACGTAGGCCACGCCCAGTCCGGTGAGCAGCAGCCAGCCGGCGCTGCCCCGGCGCAGGGCCCGGCGTTCGAGGTAGTCGTCCGGCGCCGTCCTGCCCCCTGGTGGTGCCTGCTTGTCCCCGGTGGTGTCTTCGAGCGTCATGGCAGCGTCAGCTCCCGCGTCGGGCCCAATGGATTGGTGCCATACCTTTGCGTCGGCTCTGCGGGAATGCAACCCCCGTGCGTTACTTTCGGGTTACGCGCCGGGCGCCCTCCACGAACCCCTCACGTCAGGAACCCCCGCAGCAGCGCCGCCGTGCCCCCGCAGTGCTCGCGCATCACCTCGCGGGCGGCGTCCGGGTCGCCGTCGAGGACGGCCTCCACCAGGGCCGTGTGCTGATGCTGGGAGTGCTCCAGGTTCCGTACGAGCAGCGGGATGCAGTCCAGGAGGTCGTTCACCGTCGCCCGCACCGCGGCGTACTGCGCGGTGAGCGTGGGGGAGCCGGAGAGCTCGGCCAGCGTCAGGTGGAGCAGGGTGTCCTGCCGCCGGTAGTCGTCCAGCGGCGCGTCGTGCGTGGCGGCGAGGGCCGTACGGAGCCGCTCGACGCCCTCGTCGTCAAGCCCGTGCGCCGCGCACAGCCCCGCCGCGCCGACCTCCAGGACCTCGCGGAACCGCAACGTGTCCTCCATGTCGACGGAGGCGATCCGGCGCCGCAGCTCGCCCTCGTCGGCCGTCTGCGGACGCGGCAGCACGAACGTTCCGCCGTACCGCCCGCGCCGGCTCTCCACCAGGCCCTGCTCCTGGAGGACCTTCAGGACCTCGCGCAGCGTGACCCGGCTGATCCCCATCCGGTCGGCCAGCTCCCGTTCGGCGGGCAGCCGTTCGCCGCCGGGCACGAGTCCGAGCCGTACCACCTGGAGGATCTGCTCCAGGGCCTCCTCGAAACCGTTGCCCGCCCGGACCGGCCGCAGCACGGGCGTCAACCGGTCCGCCGATTCACTCGTACTGGACACGTTCCCGTTTCCCCTTCCCAAGCAATGGTCTTCGGCAATACCTTATGGCTTCCGGCTGACCCAAGGAGGAACAATCCCGTGGCAGACCGCAAAGCCCCGCTCTCCGTCGAGGAGCTCCGCGCCCTCGTCGCGAGCGGTGAGATCGACACGGTCGTCCTGGCCTTCCCCGACATGCAGGGACGGCTCCAGGGCAAGCGGTTCGCCGCTCCGTTCTTCCTCGACGAGGTCCTCGACCACGGCACCGAGGGCTGCAACTATCTCCTCGCCGTCGACGCCGAGATGAACACGGTCGACGGTTACGCGATGTCCTCCTGGGACCGCGGCTACGGCGACTTCGCCATGCGCCCCGACCTCGCCACCCTGCGCCGCGTGCCCTGGAACGAGGGTACGGCGATGCTCGTCGCCGACCTCGCCTGGAGCGACGGCTCGCCCGTCGTCGCCGCACCCCGCCAGATCCTCCGCCGCCAGCTGGAACGGCTCGCCGAACACGGCTACACCGCGCACGTCGGCACGGAGCTCGAGTTCATCGTCTTCAAGGACACCTACGAGCAGGCCTGGGACGCGAACTACCGGGGTCTGACGCCGGTCAACCAGTACAACGTCGACTACTCAGTCCTCGGCACCGGCCGCGTCGAGCCCCTGCTGCGCCGGATCCGCAACGAGATGGCCGGCGCCGGCCTGACCGTCGAGTCCGCCAAGGGCGAGTGCAACCCCGGCCAGCACGAGATCGCCTTCAAGTACGACGAGGCCCTGGTCACCTGCGACCAGCACGCCGTCTACAAGACGGGCGCCAAGGAGATCGCCGCCCAGGAGGGCGTCTCGCTCACCTTCATGGCGAAGTACAACGAGCGCGAGGGCAACTCCTGCCACATCCACCTCTCCCTCCAGGACGCGACGGGCACGAACGTGATGGCGGGCGACGGCCCCGCCGGCATGTCGGAGGTCATGCGGCACTTCCTGGCCGGGCAGCTCGCCGCCCTGCGCGAGTTCTCCCTCCTCTACGCCCCGAACATCAACTCCTACAAGCGCTTCCAGCCCGGCTCCTTCGCCCCCACGGCCGTCGCCTGGGGCGTCGACAACCGCACCTGTTCGCTGCGCGTCGTCGGCCACGGCCGCTCCACGCGCTTCGAGAACCGGCTCCCCGGCGGAGACGTCAACCCCCACCTCGCCGTGGCGGGCCTGATCGCCGCCGGCCTCCACGGCATCGAGCAGCGCCTCGAACTCCCGCCCGGCTGCGACGGGAACGCCTACACCGCCGACTACGCCCACGTCCCCACCACCCTGCGCGAGGCCGCCGAGCTCTGGGAGACCAGCCCCATCGCCAAGGCAGCCTTCGGCGAGGAGGTCGTCGCGCACTACCGCAACATGGCCCGCGTCGAACTGGACGCGTACGACGCCGCGGTGACCGACTGGGAGCTGCGCCGCTCCTTCGAACGCATGTGAGGAACGAGTTGCCGCACGAACTTCTTGTCCTGAACCCGGCGACCGAGGAGGTCGTCGCCACCGTCCCCGCCGCCACCCCCGAGGACGTCGACGCCGCCGTCGTACGCGCCACCGAAGCCCAGCGCGGCTGGGCCGAGGCCGCCCCCGCCGACCGGGCCCGGCTGCTGCGCCGCTTCGCCGCCGTCGTCGACGCCCACACCGAGGAGCTCGCCCTCCTCGAGGTCCGCGAAGCCGGTCACACCCTCGGCAACGCCCGCTGGGAGGCGGGCAACGTCCGCGACCTGCTCGACTACGCGGCCGGGGGAGTGGAACGGCTGAACGGCCGCCAGATCCCCGTCGCCGGCGGACTCGACATCACGATCCTCGAACCCCTCGGCGTCGTCGGCGTGATCGCGCCCTGGAACTTCCCCATGCCGATCGCCGCCTGGGCCACCGCCCCCGCCCTCGCCGCCGGCAACGCGGTGATCCTCAAACCCGCCGAGACCACCCCGCTCACCGCGCTCCGACTCGCCGAACTGGCTCTGGAGGCGGGGCTCCCCGAGGGCCTCTTCCAGGTCCTGCCGGGCGAGGGAGCCGTCGCGGGCGACGCGCTCGTCAGCCACCCCGGCATCGCCAAGATCGTCTTCACCGGCTCGACGCGGGTCGGCAAGAGCATCATGGCGAAGTGCGCCGACCAGGTGAAGCGCCTGACGCTCGAACTCGGCGGCAAGAGCCCGAACATCGTCTTCGCCGACGCCGACATCGAGGCGGCGGCGGCGGCCGCGCCGATGTCCTTCCTCGACAACAGCGGCCAGGACTGCTGCGCCCGCACCCGCGTCCTGGTCCAGCGCTCCGTGTACGACCGGTTCCTGGACCTCCTCGCCCCCGCCGTCGAGGAGATCGTCGTCGGCGACCCGGCCGACGAGAGGACCCAGATGGGCCCGCTGATCTCCCGGGCCCAGCTGGACCGCGTCCGGGCGTACGTCCCCGACACCCTCCCCGGCATCCGCGGCAAGGCCCCCGAGGGCCCCGGCTTCTGGTTCCCGCCGACCGTCCTCACCGGCGTCGCCGAGGACGCTCCCTGCGCCGTCGAGGAGGTCTTCGGACCGGTCGCCGTCGTCCTGCCCTTCGAGGACGAGGCGGACGCCGTACGGCTCGCCAACGCCACCGAGTACGGCCTCTCCGGCTCCATCTGGACCCGGGACGTCGGCCGCGCCCTGCGCGTCTCGCGCGCCGTCAAGGCCGGCAACCTCTCCGTCAACTCCCACTCCAGCGTCCGCTACTGGACCCCCTTCGGCGGCTACCGGCAGTCCGGCCTCGGCCGGGAGCTCGGCCCCGACGCACTGACCGCCTTCACCGAAACCAAGAACGTCTTCATCAGCACGGAGGGCCCCGCACTGTGAGCAACGAGAGCAACGAGACCGTCTGCCGCCGCCTCGTCGGCCGCACCGCCGTCATCACCGGCGCCGGCAGCGGCATCGGCCTGGCCACCGCCCGCCGCCTCGCCTCCGAGGGCGCCCACGTCGTCTGCGGCGACATCGACGAGGTCGCCGGCAAGGCCGCCGCCGAGGAGGTCGGCGGGACCTTCGTACAGGTCGACGTCACCGACCCGGAGCAGGTCGAGGCGCTCTTCAAGACCGCCTTCGACACCTACGGCTCCGTCGACATCGCCTTCAACAACGCGGGGATCTCGCCGCCCGACGACGACTCGATCCTCACCACGGGCCTGGAGGCATGGAAGCGCGTCCAGGACGTCAACCTGACCTCCGTCTACCTGTGCTGCAAGGCCGCCCTGCCCTACATGCGGCAGCAGGGCCGGGGCTCCATCATCAACACCGCCTCGTTCGTCGCGATCATGGGCGCGGCCACCAGCCAGATCTCGTACACCGCCTCCAAGGGCGGCGTGCTCGCCATGTCCCGCGAACTGGGCGTGCAGTTCGCCCGCGAGGGCATCCGCGTCAACGCCCTCTGCCCCGGGCCGGTCAACACCCCGCTCCTGCAGGAGCTGTTCGCCAAGGACCCGGAGCGGGCCGCCCGCCGGCTCGTCCACATCCCCGTCGGCCGATTCGCCGAGGCCGAGGAGATCGCCGCCGCCGTGGCCTTCCTGGCCAGCGACGACTCCTCCTTCGTCAACGCCACCGACTTCCTCGTCGACGGCGGCATTTCGGGCGCGTACGTGACCCCGCTGTAGCGGCCGGCACCGGGGTCCTACGCTTGCGGCATGAGCATGACGACCCCGCCGGGCTGGTACCCGGACCCGGCCGTACCCACCGTCGAGCGCTGGTGGGACGGCGCGAACTGGACCGCGCACACCCGGCCGACGCAGACCGCCCCCACGGCGGCGTCGCCCCTCGTGCCGCACACGGTCGTCGCACCGGCTCCGTCCGTACGCCACGGGCGGAGCCGGGCCGTCGTGTTCGGCGCCGTCGCGGTGGCCGTGGTCGCGGCGGTCGTCGCGGGCGTGCTCGTGTTCGGCGGCGACGACGAGGAGACCCCGCCCACGGCGGGTCCGACCGGGACCCCGACGACGTCCGCCGCCCCCGCGACCGACGGGCCCTCCGAGACGGAGGAGACGGAGGAGACGGACGAGAAGCCCACGCAGGTCGTCGACCAGCTCAACGGCATCACCCTCCCCATCGTCCAGGGCTGGGAGAAGCCGGAGTACCACTCCGGCCCGGCGCCCACGGTCATGACCGTCGGCACATACCCGTGCCACGGCGCGTCCTCCAAGGAGTGCCGCCACGGCACGGTCTCCTCCCACGCCGTCTCGGGCACCGACGCCACGACCCCGGAGGCGGTCGCCAAGGGGGACATCGCGCTGGCCGCCAAGGAGACGTACGAGGAGGACGTCCTCGGCAGCCTCCCCTACGGCCAGATGGTCTCCCACAAGGTGGTCGCCGCCCGCCCCGCCGTCGTCGCCGGCCGCACGGGCTACCTGGTCCGCTGGCAGGTCACCACCGACAAGGGCCCCGGCGGCTACGTCCAGTCCCTCGCCTTCCCCTCCCCGACGGGCAGCGAGTCCCCGGTCGTCGTCCGCTTCGTCTTCGACGCGGGCCCGGACGGGCCGTCGCTCGCCCTGATGGACGAGATCGCACGCGGCATCCGCCCGATCGGCAGCGACACCAACGGGGGAGTGGGCAGTTCGATCACACCGGGAACCTGACCGCCGAGGAGCGGGCGTCGGGAGTCGGCGTCGGGGAGCGGGCGTCGGGCAGCCGACTGGAGGGACGTGGCTAGAGGAACGTGCGCCCCTCACCCCGGTAGGTCGGGACGGTCGCCGTGGTCCGGTCGCCCTCGACCAGCTGAAGGCTGTCGAACCGCTCGCACAGCTCCCCCGCCTTCGCGTGCCGGAACCACACCTTGTCCCCGATGAGCAGATCGTCGGCCGCCGAGCCGATCAGCGGGGTCTGCACCTCGCCAGGACCCTCCTGCGGGTCGTACCGCAGCCCCTCCGGCAGATACGGGACGGGCAGCCGGTCCGGCCCCGCCGCACCGGACGCGGGGTAGCCGCCACCGAGCACGGTCACCACGCCGACTCCGGGGCGGCGCACGACGGGCTGGGCGAACAGGGCCGCCGGACGGCCGGTGAAGGACGTGTAGTTGTCGAAGAGGCGCGGCACGAACAGCCCCGAACCGGCGGCGATCTCGGTCACCGCCTCCTCGGCCGCCGTGTGCTGCACACTGCCCGTACCGCCACCGTTGACGAACTCCAGGTCCGGCGCCACCGCCCGTACGGCACGGACCACGGCCGCGCGCCGGGCCGCCAGCTCGCGGCGGGCGGCCGACTGCATCAGCCGTATCGCCCGGGACCGCAGCGGCCGCCCGGCCACCGCGTCGCCGACCCCGGCGACGTGCCCCTCGTACGCCATGATCCCGACCAGCCGGAATCCGGGGCGACGGGCGATCGAGCGGGCCAGCTCCGCGACCTGGGCGGGCTCGCGCAGCGGGGAGCGGAGCGCGCCGACCCGCACCCTGCCGCCGAGCAGCCGGAGGGAGGTGTCGAGCTCCAGGCAGATCCGGATCTCCTCGCCGCCGCCCGCGCGGGCCGCGTCGATCAGCTCCAGCTGCGCCGGGTCGTCGACCATCACGGTCACGGCGGCGGCGAGCTTCGCGTCGCCGGCGAGCTCGCCGAACGCGGCGCGGTCGGCCGACGGATAGGCAAGCAGGACGTCCTCGAACCCGGCCCGGGCCAGCCACAGCGACTCGTCGAGCGTGAACGACATGACCCCCGCGAACCCCTCGCGCGCCAGCACCCGCTCCAGGAGCGCCCGGCACCGCACCGACTTGCTCGCCACCCGGATCGGCTTGCCCCCGGCCCGCCGTACGAGGTCGTCGGCGTTGGCGTCGAAGGCCTCCAGATCGACGAGGGCGACGGGCGCGTCGAGATGGGCGGTGGCCCGGTCGTACCGGGCCCGGTCGGCGGCGCGGGGAGTCATGGGCCGAGCTTGCCAGACGGGTTTACGGGTGGGTAGCCCCTGCGTTCCCGTGGTGAGGGGAACAGCCCGTAGAGTGGCGGGCATTGCTGGGGCAAGCACGACGACGGAACGACCAGGGGGGCCGGGCATGAGCACCGACGCGCACCGCCCCGGCGCACCCGGCACGGACGCCCTGCCGCACGAGGAGAGCGCGGACACCACGCCCCGTCGCTCCATCCCCTCGGTACCGACCCAACCGCCCCGTCCCCCGGCCCCGCCCCGCCCGTCGACCGCCCCGCACACGGGCCCCGTCGACGGCGCGGCCCCTCAGACCGGCGGCCCCCGTCCGTCGACCGCCCCGCACACGGGCGCCGGCGATGGCGCCCCCGCCCGGCCCGGCGGCCCCCGTCCGGCGAAGGGCTCGCTCCTGAGGCCCGGCGACGGCGCCCCCGCTCAGACCGGCGCCCCCCGCCCGACACCGCCCCGCCCGGCGAACGCTCCGCGCGTCGCCGGCTCGGCGGACGGCGGTGCCAGGGGTCCGCTCGCCGGACCGTTCGCCGGTCCGCGTTCCGGGTCCGGCGGCGTCACGACGCCTCGCTCCGACGCCCCCGGCGGCGCCGCTCCCGCCGTAGAGACGACCGCGCGGCTGCGACCGATCCGCGAGGCCGCACCTGCTCCAGGGCGGGTCGCTGCTCCGGGGCGCGCGCCCCAGACCGCCCCCGCCCCCCGGGCAGCCGTGCCCCAGGCCCCGACCCCTACCGGGGCCACGCCCCACGCCGCGCGCGACACCCGCGCGACGCCTCCGGCCGCACCTGCTCCGGGGCGCGCGCCCCAGACCGCCCCCGCCCCCCGGGCAGCCGTGCCCCAAGCCGCGCCCGCCGCCCCGGCCACCCCCGCCGCCGGCACCCCGTCCCAGAGCCCCCAGACCTACGGGACGTACGGCGCCTACCGGGCCTTCACCGCGCCGCCCGAGACGGCCGTCGAGACCACCACCCGTCTTCGGCCGGTCCGTGACCGGCGCCGTGTCGGGCGGGTCGTCGCGGCCGGGGTCTGCCTCGTCCTCGGTGTCGGCCTCGTCGGCGGCGCGCTCGCCGGGGCCGTTCTCGCCGCCACCGACGCCGGCGCGCCCCCCGAGCCGGTGGGCTACACCGAGGCCGGCACCCTCTGGCACAGCGTCCCCGTCGACACGCTCTTCCCGCGCACCCTCGCCGGCCCCGGCAAGGGCCCCGGCGCCGCCGACCGCTCCTGGACGCGGATCGTCGTTGCCCCCGACGCCCCCTGCACGGCGGCCGTCCTGCCCAAGAGCCTGCTCACGGCCGTCAGCCCGGTCGGCTGCGACCGCGTCCTGCGCGCCACGTACACCGACGCGACCTCCTCCGGCGTCATCACCGTCGGCCTCGTCTTCACCCAGGCCGACCCCACCGCCACCCGTGACCTCGTCACCCGGTCCGCCGCCCGCCTCGGCGCCGACGTGCCCCCGGCCCTCGCCGGCCCCGGCACCGTGGCCGCCCGCTTCGGCCCGGCGCAGCGCGCCAGCTGGTCCACCCGGGCCCTCGTCGACCTCCCGGTCCTCGTCACCGCCGTCTCCGGCTTCGCCGACGGCCGCCCCGTCGCCACCCCCGAACCCGCCGAGCGGGCCATGGCCGACGGACAGACCAGCCCCGCCGCCCAGTCCGGCCTCGGGCACGAGGCCAAGGGCCTCGCCGACCAGATCGAACGCACCCTGCGCGCCACGGTCGCCACGGCAGCGAAGGACGCCGACACGTGAACCGCACCCCCCGCCCCCTCGCGGCCCTCCTCGCCGCCGCCTTCGCCGTGCTCCCCGCCACCACCACGCCCGCGTACGCCGACACCATCCGCGCCCGTCAGTGGGGCCTCGAAGCCCTGCACACGACCGAGGCCTGGCGCACCACCAAGGGCGAGAACATCACCGTCGCCGTCCTCGACACCGGTGTCGACGCCGACCACCCCGACCTCGCCGGCTCCGTCCTCCCCGGCAAGGACCTCGTCGGGTTCGGCGCCGAGAGCGGCGACCGCGCGTGGGCCCGCCACGGCACCGCCATGGCCGGCATCATCGCCGGGCACGGCCACGGCCCCGGCCGCCAGGACGGCGTCCTCGGCATCGCGCCCAAGGCCGAGATCCTGCCCGTCCGCGTCATCCTCGAAGGCACCGACAAGGCCCGCGACAAGGCCCGCAAGACCCGCGGCACCGCCCTCGCCGAAGGCATTCGCTGGGCCGTCGACCACGGCGCCGACGTCATCAACCTCTCCCTCGGCGACGACTCCAAGTCCGCCCACCCGGACGCCGGTGAGGACGCCGCCGTCCAGTACGCCCTCGCCAAGGGCGTCTCCGTCGTGGCCTCGGCGGGCAACGGCGGGGAGAAGGGCGACCACATCTCCTACCCCGCCGCCTATCCCGGCGTCGTCGCCGTGACCGCCGTCGACCGGTGGGGCACCCACGCCTCCTTCTCCACCAGCCGCTGGTACGCCACCGTCAGCGCCCCCGGCATCGACATCGTCATCGCCGACCCGGACCGCCGCTACTACTCGGGCTGGGGCACCAGCGCGGCCGCCGCCTTCGTCTCCGGCGCCGTCGCCCTCGTCCGCTCCGCCCACCCCGACCTGACCCCGGCCCAGGTCAAGCAGCTCCTCGTCGACACCGCCCGCGACCGGCCCGAGAACGGCCGCAGCGACGACAAGGGGTACGGCACCGTCGACCCTGCCGCCGCCATCAAGGCCGGCCTCCGACTCAAGGCCGCCGACCCCAAGAACGCCGCCGCCGGGTACGGGGGCCGCTTCTTCGGCCCGGGGCCGCAACCCCCCGCCGACGACGAGGGCAAGCCGGTCGGCCTGCTCGCCCCGGCCGCCGGCGGGCTCGGCGCGGTCCTGCTCGTCGCCGCCGTCCTGCTCTGGCGCGGCAGCCGGACCACCGGGCCCCGCCCTCCGCGCTGACCTCCCCGCGACGGCGGTTAGGCTCGGTGCGTGGCGCTCAAGAACATCCCTGACCCCGGTTTCTCCGACGACGACGGAACCGCCGACCCGCGACTCACCGAGGCCCTCGCGGCCTGGGCGGCGGACAGAACCGCACACGGCCCGGTCCTCGCGGCGCTGAAGGACGCGCGCCTGCTCGTCCCCGTCGTCGCGGTCCTCGGCGAGGTCGAGGAGGACCCGGAGACGGGGCTGCGCCGGGAGAAGACCAGCGACATGGCCGTGCCCACGCTCACCGCGGGCGACCGGCGCGCGCTCCCCGCCTTCACCTCGATCGCCTCGCTCGCGCTCTGGGACCCCGAGGCCCGGCCGGTCGCGGTCCCCCTGCACCAGGCCCTTCAGGCCGCCGCGCACGAGAAGGCGGACACCCTCGTCCTCGACCTCGCGGGCCCCGTCCCGTACCAGCTGACCGGCCCCGCGCTGCTCGCCCTCGCCGAGGGCCGCACCAGCCTGGACCCGCTGGACGACCCGGCCGTACGGGAAGCGGTACGCACCGCGGTCGCCGCCGAGCCCGCGGTCCTCCGGGCCCACCTCGGCCCCGGCGACGCCGACGGCACCCTCGCCCTGGTCCTCGCCGAGGACGCGGCCCCGGCGGAGGCGGCCCAGCGGGTGGCCCGCGGCCTGGCGGCCGACGAAACACTGCGGGCCCGCCTGGTGCGCGGCCTCGACCTGGCACTCCTGCCGGCCTCGGCCACGCCTCCGGGCGAGCCCCTCTACGTAAAGAACTGAGGGGTACGGGACGATCCCCGTACCCCTCTCAACCGCTCAACGGCTCGACCGCTCGTCCGCTCAATGGCGCGACCGCTCAAGCCCGGCCCTTACCCGTACACCGGCCCCGTGTACTTCTCGCCCGGTCCCTGGCCCGGCTCGTCCGGGACGAGGGAGGCCTCGCGGAAGGCCAGCTGCAGGGACTTCAGGCCGTCCCGCAGCGGCGCCGCGTGGAAGGAGCTGATCTCCGTCGTGCTGGCGTCCAGGAGGCCGGCCAGGGCGTGGACCAGCTTGCGGGCCTCGTCGAGGTCCTTGTGCTGCTCGCCGTCCTCGGTGAGACCGAGCTTCACCGCGGCGGCGCTCATCAGGTTCACCGCGACGGTCACGATGACCTCGACCGCGGGGACCTCCGCGATGTCACGGGTCATGTCGTCGAAGTCGGGGGAGTCGGGGGACTCGGTGTGGGGCGTCTCGCTCATGCCCACACGATATGCCGGGACGCCCCGCACTCCTGCCCGCGGGCTCGGTTGGTCAAGCAACCCGGACGGTGCTAACCTTGTGTAACGACCGGCCGGACACCTATGTGCCCGGCCCACAAGTGGAGGCTCCGATCTCCCACCTGACCGCCCTCGCGGGCGGCGGGTCACCGGTCAGGTGGCGCCCATCGTTCCGTACGGACGATGGAGCCGCCCGATGTGCGCCCCGCGGAACACCGCGGCGGTGCTCCGGTATTTCCGTGGAGCCCCGCCTGTGTCCCGTCCGGGGCATTTTTCATGTACCGGCGCGGTTGGTCTCACGAAACAGAACATACGTGTCCGTCCGCCAGGCGGTCACGTGGTGCTACCGAGGAGGATCCATCAGCGCCGAGCCCCGCATCAACGACCGGATTCGCGTTCCCGAGGTGCGACTTGTCGGTCCCAGCGGCGAGCAGGTCGGGATTGTTCCGCTTGCCAAGGCCCTGGAGCTCGCACAGGAGTACGACCTCGACCTGGTCGAGGTCGCGGCGACCGCCCGTCCGCCCGTGTGCAAGCTCATGGACTACGGGAAGTTCAAGTACGAGTCGGCCATGAAGGCCCGTGAGGCGCGCAAGAACCAGGCGCACACGGTCATCAAGGAGATGAAGCTCCGGCCGAAGATCGACCCGCACGACTACGACACCAAGAAGGGTCACGTCGTCCGGTTCCTCAAGCAGGGTGACAAGGTCAAGATCACGATCATGTTCCGTGGTCGTGAGCAGTCCCGCCCCGAGCTTGGCTTCCGGCTGCTGCAGCGGCTGGCTTCGGACGTCGAGGAGCTTGGCTTCATCGAGTCCAACCCGAAGCAGGACGGCCGGAACATGATCATGGTTCTCGGCCCGCACAAGAAGAAGACCGAGGCCATGGCCGAGGCGCGTGAGGCCCAGGCCGCGCGTAAGGCGGAGCGTCAGGGCGTCTCGTCCGACGACACCGCCGAGGCCCCGGCCGAGGAGGCTTCGGCCGAGGCTCCCGCCGAGGCCGAGAACCCCGAGGCGTGACCCGAGGGGCTGCCATCCAGGCAGCCCCGGGCCCCGCCCGGAACCACCACACGAACTGACGCTCCCGGATGTCCGGTGCCCGCACCGGGGGGAGCGCCACTGACGAGGAGATAACGGCGCGATGCCGAAGAACAAGACGCACTCCGGTGCCAAGAAGCGCTTCAAGATCACCGGCTCCGGCAAGGTGCTGCGCGAGCGCGCCGGCAAGCGCCACCTGCTCGAGCACAAGTCGTCCAAGCTGACGCGTCGCCTCACCGGCAACGCCGAGATGGCCCCGGGCGACGCGGCCAAGATCAAGAAGATGCTGGGCATCTGATCTTGATCTCCCGCCCTCGGCGACGAGGGCATCCGGCCAAGACCGGGACCCATCCGTTTTCCGGGTCGTGTGTGTACCCCCACGGCCCCGCTACAAGGAGTTAAGAAGTGGCACGCGTCAAGCGGGCAGTCAACGCCCACAAGAAGCGCCGGGCGATCCTCGAGGCGGCCTCCGGCTACCGCGGTCAGCGTTCGCGCCTGTACCGCAAGGCCAAGGAGCAGGTCACCCACTCCCTGGTCTACAACTACAACGACCGCAAGAAGCGCAAGGGCGACTTCCGTCAGCTGTGGATCCAGCGCATCAACGCCGCTGCCCGCGCCAACGGGATGACGTACAACCGCCTCATCCAGGGTCTGAAGGCCGCCAACATCGAGGTGGACCGCAAGATCCTCGCCGAGCTGGCCGTCAACGACTCGAACGCGTTCGCCGCGCTCGTCGAGGTCGCGCAGAAGGCCCTTCCGGCCGACGTCAACGCGCCGAAGGCCGCTGCCTGATCTCCAGGCCGCAGATCTTCCGCACCGGACCCGCAGGCCTTCGGGCCTGCGGGTCCGGTCGTGTTCGGAGCACGCCAGACCCTCACCCGCCCGGACCCCTGAAAAGAGCCACCGACCCCATGGGCACCCCCGAGCTGATCTCCCCGCGTTCGCCGCGCGTCGTCGCCGCACGGCGGCTCGCCAAGCGCAACTTCCGGGGCAAGGACCGTCTCTTCATCGCCGAGGGCCCCCAGGCCGTCCGCGAGGCCGTCGAGCACCGCAGCGGCTCCGGTGAGCCCACCCTCGTCGAGCTCTTCACCACCGTCGAGGCGGCCGAGCGGTACGCCGGGATCGTCGACGCCGCCCGCGCGGCCGGGGCCCGGGTCCACTACGCCGACGCCACCGTCCTCGCCGAGGTCTCCCAGACCGTCACGCCGCAGGGCCTCGTGGGGGTCTGCCGCTTCCTGGACTCGCCGTTCGAGGAGATCCTCGCGGCCAGGCCCAAGCTGGTCGCCGTCCTCGCCCACGTACGCGACCCCGGGAACGCCGGCACCGTGCTGCGCTGCGCCGACGCGGCCGGCGCCGACGCGGTCGTCCTCACCGACGCCTCCGTCGACCTCTACAACCCCAAGTCGGTCCGCGCCTCCGTCGGCTCCCTCTTCCACCTCCCGGTCGTCGTCGGCGTACCGGTCGAGCAGGCCGTCGCGGGACTGAAGAGCGCGGGCGTACGGATCCTCGCCGCCGACGGCGCCGGACAGGACGACCTCGACGACGAGCTGGACGCCGGCACCATGGGCGGCCCCACCGCCTGGGTCTTCGGCAACGAGGCCTGGGGGCTTCCCGAGGAGACCCGCGCCCTCGCCGACGCGGTGGTGCGCGTCCCGATCCACGGCAAGGCCGAGAGCCTCAACCTCGCGACGGCCGCCGCCGTGTGCCTCTACGCCTCGGCACGTGCGCAGCGCCCCCGAACCTCCGCCTGAGGGGCTCCAAAGCGTCACCCGCACCTAGTAGGGTGGCCAACTCGGGGGCCCACTGCGCAACACGGAGGGGTGGGGAACGGGGATGACGGTCGGCACGGACAGTCCCGCACAGGCACGGAGCGCCCCACCGGATGCCCCGGAGGACCAGGACGGGTCCTCCCTCGCGGCACCGGGCGTTCCCGGCATCGACCCCGACGACCTGCCCGACGGA
Source organism: Streptomyces sp. NPDC090127 (assembly GCF_044746945.1). NCBI lineage: Bacteria > Bacillati > Actinomycetota > Actinomycetes > Kitasatosporales > Streptomycetaceae > Streptomyces > Streptomyces sp. NPDC090127. Next base: position 229,581 of record NZ_JBIVDE010000007.1, read on the forward strand.
CTCGTCGTCGCCGACGCCACCGGACACGTCGTCTGCTTCAACGCCGCCGCCGCCCGCATCACCGCCGTACCGCCGGAACGGGCCCTCGGCCTCCCGCTCGACCAGGCGCTCCCGTTGGAAGATCTCAAGGGCCGCCGCTGGTGGGCCCTCACCGATCCGTACGGCGGCCTCGCCACCCGCCGCGGCCAGCCCGAGCGCAACCTGCTCCTGCCCGGCGGTCGCGAGGTCCTCGTCTCCGCCCGTTACGTCCGCGAGCACCCCACCGGCCCGGTCCGCCGGGTCGTCGTCTCCCTGCGCGGCACCGAGGCCCGGCGCCGTACCGAACGCAGCCACGCCGAGCTCATCGCCACCGTCGCCCACGAGCTGCGCTCCCCCCTGACCTCCGTCAAGGGCTTCACGGCGACCCTGCTCGCCAAGTGGGAGCGGTTCACCGACGACCAGAAGCGGCTGATGCTGGAGACCGTCGACGCCGACGCCAACCGGATCACGCGGCTCATCGCCGAGCTCCTCGACATCTCCCGGATCGACTCCGGCCGACTGGAGGTGCGCCGGCAGCCCGTCGACATCGCCGCCGCCGTCGGCCGCCACATCCAGGCCCACACCGCCGGCGGCCAGTCACCCGACCGCTTCTTCGTCCGGGTCCGGACCCAGCTGCCCGACCTGTGGGCCGACCCCGACAAGGTCGACCAGGTCCTCGGCAACCTGCTGGAAAATGCGGTGCGCCACGGCGAGGGAACCGTCACCATCGAGGTGGCACCCACCAGCGACACCCCCGACGGAGAGAAGGGAACGGCGGTCACCGTGAGCGACGAGGGCCCCGGCATCCCCGAGGAGTCGATGGGCCGTGTCTTCACCCGCTTCTGGCGGGGCAGCAAGCGCGGTGGCACCGGTCTCGGTCTCTACATCGTCAAGGGCATCGTCGAGGCCCACGGCGGAACGATCACCGTCGGCCGGGGCCCCCGCGGCGGCGCCGAGTTCCGATTTATCCTGCCCGTCGGCGCCCCGGCCTATCTCGCCTGACGAGATCACCGGCCGCCCGGGCCGCCCACGGGCTCATTCGCGTCCCCGCGCCCCGTTAGACTCGACCTTTGGCACGTTTGCGCCCTTGACGTCGAGCGGGGCCGCGCCCAAGCCAGCCAAACGGAAGCACGGGAAGAGATGTCCGCACCCAATAAGTCGTACGACCCGGTTGAGGTCGAGGCCTTGAAACCGGAAGAGATCGAGCGCATGCGGGACGAGGCGCTCGCCGCCTTCGCCGCCGCGGGTGACCTCGACGCGCTCGCGCACGCGAAGGTCGCGCACACGGGTGGCACCTCGCCGCTCGCGCTGGCCAACCGCGAGATCGGCGCGCTGCCGCCGCAGGCCAAGGCCGCGGCCGGCAAGCTCGTGGGCCAGGCCCGCGGCGCCGTCTCCAAGGCCCTCGCCGGCCGCCAGGCGGAGCTGGAGGACGAGCGCGACGCCCGCGTCCTGGTCGAGGAGGCGGTGGACGTCACGCTGCCGTACGACCGGGTTCCGGCCGGCGCCCGCCACCCGCTGACCACGCTCATGGAGCGGGTCGCCGACGTCTTCGTATCCATGGGGTACGAGGTCGCCGAGGGACCCGAGGTCGAGGCGGAGTGGTTCAACTTCGACGCCCTCAACTTCGTGCCGGACCACCCGGCACGCCAGATGCAGGACACCTTCTTCGTCCAGGGCCCCGAGGGGACCACCGGGGACGAGTCCGGTGTCGTGCTGCGGACGCACACCTCCCCGGTGCAGGCCCGCACGCTCATCGACCGGGAGCCGCCGGTCTACGTCGTCTGCCCCGGCCGGGTCTACCGGACCGACGAGCTCGACGCGACGCACACCCCGGTCTTCCACCAGATCGAGCTGCTCGCCGTCGACGAGGGCCTGACCATGGCCGACCTCAAGGGCACCCTCGACCACATGGTCCAGGCGCTCTTCGGGTCCGACATGAAGACCCGGCTCCGCCCGAACTTCTTCCCCTTCACCGAGCCGTCCGCCGAGATGGACATGCTCTGCTACGTCTGCCGCGGCGAGTCCGTCGGCAACCCCGACCGCCCCTGCCGCACCTGCGGCAGCGAGGGCTGGATCGAGCTGGGCGGCTGCGGCATGGTCAACCCCAAGGTGCTCGTCGCCTGCGGTGTCGACCCGGAGAAGTACAGCGGATTCGCCTTCGGGTTCGGCATCGAGCGGATGCTGATGTTCCGCCACAACGTCGATGACATGCGAGACATGGTCGAGGGTGACGTCAGGTTCACCCGGCCGTTCGGGATGGAGATCTGATGCGGGTCCCGCTTTCTTGGCTGCGGGAGTACGTCGACCTGCCGGCGACGGAGACCGGACGTGACGTCCAGGCCAAGCTCATTTCGGCAGGGCTCGAGGTCGAGGCCGTCGAGCGGCTCGGCGCGGGCCTCACCGGTCCGCTGGTGGTCGGCAAGGTCCTCACCATCGAGGAGCTGACGGAGTTCAAGAAGCCCATCCGCTTCTGCACCGTCGACGTCGGCCAGGCCAACGGAACCGGTGAGCCCCAGGAGATCATCTGCGGCGCCCGGAACTTCGCCGTGGGCGACAAGGTCGTCGTGGCGCTGCCCGGCGCCGTGCTCCCCGGTGACTTCCGGATCGCCGAGCGCAAGACGTACGGCCGGGTCTCCCGCGGCATGATCTGCTCCGGCGACGAGCTCGGCATGGGCGACGACGGCACGCACGGCATCATCGTGCTGCCGCCGGAGCACGAGATCGGCATCGACGCCACCGTGCTCCTGGAGCTGTACGACGAGGTCCTCGACATCGCCGTCACGCCCGACCGCGGCTACTGCCTCTCGATGCGCGGCGTCGCCCGCGAGACCGCCATCGCGTACGGCCTGCCGCTGCGCGACCCGGCGCTGCTCGACGTGCCCGCGCCGAACTCGTACGGCTACCCGGTCCAGATCACCGACCCGATCGGCTGCGACCGCTTCACGGCGCGCACCGTCGTCGGCCTGGAGCCGGAGGCGCGTACGCCGATCTGGATGCGGCGCCGTCTGCAGAAGGCCGGCATGCGGCCGATCTCGCTCGCCGTGGACATCACCAACTACGTGATGCTGGAGCTCGGTCAGCCGCTGCACGCCTACGACCGCACGCGGATCGAAGGTCCCATCGGGGTCCGCCGCGCCGAGCAGGGCGAGAAGATCACCACGCTCGACGGCACCGTGCGCGTCCTGGACGCCGCCGACCTGGTCATCACCGACGACCGCGGGCCGATCGGCATCGCGGGCGTCATGGGCGGCGCCAACACCGAGATCGCAGATCACGCGGACGAGGCGGGCGCCACCACCGAGGTCGTCATCGAGGCCGCGCACTTCGACGCGATCTCGATCGCCCGGACCGCCCGCCGGCACAAGCTGGCCTCCGAGGCGTCCAAGCGCTTCGAGCGCGGTGTCGACCCGCAGGCCGCGGCGGCCGCCGCGCAGCGCACCGTCGACCTGCTCGTGCTGCTCGCGGGCGGCACGGCCGAGGCCGGCGTCACCGAGATCCTCGCGCCGTCCGCGCCGCGCACCATCACCATCCCGGCGGACCACCCGGACCGCGTCGCGGGTGTCGCCTACGGTCGCGAGACCGTCGTCCGCCGCCTCCAGGAGGTCGGCTGCGACGTCTACGGCCAGGACGAGCTGATCGTCACCGTCCCGTCGTGGCGCCCGGACCTCAACGAGCCGAACGACCTCGCCGAAGAGGTCATCCGGCTCGAGGGGTACGAGAACCTGCCCTCGACGCTGCCCAAGCCGCCCGCCGGGCGCGGTCTCACCGAGAGCCAGCGCACCCACCGCCGGGTCGGCCGCGCGCTGGCCGGCGCCGGTTACGTCGAGGCGCTGAACTACCCGTTCATCGGCGCGCAGGTCTTCGACCAGCTCGGCCTGGACGCGGACGACGCCCGCCGTCGCGTGGTCACTCTGGTCAACCCGCTCTCCGACGAGGAGCCCGCGCTCCGTACGACGCTGCTGCCGGGCCTGCTCGGCGCGCTGCGCCGCAACGACGGGCGCGGCAGCCACGACCTGGCGCTCTTCGAGACCGGTCTGGTCTTCCGGCCGGGCGACCGGCCGGGGGTCGCCGTCCGGCTGCCCGTCGACCGCCGTCCCACGGCCGAGGAGATCGCCACGGTCAACGCGGCGCTGCCCGCGCAGCCGCGCCGGGTCGCCGTCGTCCTCGCCGGGGCCCGCGAGCAGGCCGGCTGGTGGGGCAAGGGCCGCCCGGCCGACTGGGCCGACGCGATCCAGGCGGCCCGCACCGTGGCCGCCGAGGCCGGTGTCGAGCTGATCATCAGCTCCGACCAGCACGCCCCGTGGCACCCGGGCCGCTGCGCGGCGTTCCACGTGGTCGCGGGCGGCGAGAAGGTCCTCGTCGGCCACGGCGGCGAGCTGCACCCGCGCGTCGTCAAGGCGCTGGGCCTGCCCGACCGCACCTGCGCGATGGAGCTGGACCTGGACCTGGTGGAGCAGGCCAACGAGGGCCCCCTGAAGGCCCCGAGCATCTCCTCCTTCCCGGTCGCCACGCAGGACGTCGCCCTGGTCGTCGACGCGTCGGTCCCGGCCGCGACGGTCGAGGCCGCGCTGCGCGACGGCGCCGGTGAACTCCTGGAGTCCGTCCGGCTGTTCGACGTCTACACCGGCGACCAGCTCGGTGCGGGCAAGAAGTCCCTGGCGTACGCGCTGAAGTTCCGCGCCACGGACCGCACGCTCACGGTCGACGAGGCCACCGCCGCACGCGACGCGGCCGTCGCCCTGGCGTCGACGCGCACGGGCGCTGCCCTGCGCGGCGCCTGAGCGTCCCGCTCCCTGAGGGGGCCGACCCGGTAGATCCCGGGCCGGCCCCCTCCGGCGTTCCCGGGGGCTACGCGAGGCCGGTTCGCCGGTCCGTCGTCTACCCGTCCGTCGATTCGCCGTTTGTCGATCCCCCGTGCGGAGAGCGATCTCCCGTGCGGGTGGCGCGCCGGTGGCGAAGGGCGGCGTGTGGGGGGCGCTCACTCCTTCGGGTGAGATGGCCGGGGGCTGTTCCCCGGTGACCGGTGCGGTCGGGAGAATCGACGCGGCCACAGGGGCGGGCCTGTGTGCCGCAGGGCCTTCGGGCGCTGCAGGGCCTCAGGAAGGGCCGTGCATGATCCGTACCAGGACGTCGCTCTCCGATGGCAACCGGCTGCGCCGGCTGGGGCCACTCGCTCTTCCCACCCTCTGGGGTGCCGTGGCCGTGACCTGGAAACTCGGCTGTCCGCTGGCCCAGCAACCGGGCCTTCCCATGCGCATCGCGACCAGCGTGGTCTTCTTCAGCGTCGGCACCGGACTGATCCTCGGCATCCGCCGGGGCCTCTCCCGCGAACTGGAGCGGATGCGGGCCATCGCGCACGCCACCCAGCGCGTCCTGCTGCGCCCGCCGCCGCCCCGGCTCGACGGCCTCTCCGTCGCCGCGGGCCAGCTGTCCGCCTCCCGGGGCGCGACCGTGGGCGGGGATCTCTACGAGGCGGTGGCCACGCCCTACGGCGTACGGATCGTCATCGGCGACGTCCGGGGCCACGGTCTCGCCGCGCTCGGCGCGGTGGTCGCCGTGCTCGGCAGTTTCCGCGAGGCCGCCCACGACGAGCCCGAGCTCGGCGGCGTCCTGCGCCGGCTCGACCGCGCCCTCGGCCGCCATCTGCGGGAGCGGGCGCGCGAGGAGCACCCGGCGGCCTGCTCCGGACGTGAGCCGGAACACCCGGCCGCCGAGGAGTTCGTCACCGTACTGCTCCTGGAGATCGGCAAGGACGGGGAGGTGTACGCGCTGAACTGCGGGCACCCCGGCCCGTACCGGATCGGCCGCCGGGTGGAGGCCCTCTCCGTCGGCGACCCGCTGCCGCCGCTCGGCACCTTCCCGCTGCCGGCCGACCTCACCCCGTACCCCTGCACCCGGCTCCTGCCGGGCGAGGCGCTCTTCCTGCACACCGACGGCGCGGAGGACGCGCGGGACGGGACGGGGCGCTTCTTCGGCCTCGAAGCGGTGCTGACGGAGGCCGTCCGTGACGAGCCCGTCTCCCCGGCGGCGCTGGTCGGTCGGGTGCACGGTGCGCTGCTGCGGCACACCCGTGGCCGACTCGCCGACGACGTGGCCCTGTTGGTCGTCAGGAACGACCGGATGCGGGTGCCGGCGCAGCCCGCCGAACCCGGGCTGCGCCGTACCCGACCTGAACCCTCCCGTCAGTGTTGAGCGGACAGGTTCCTGAGGCCGGCGCCGCCCGGACCGCCTGGGAGTGTCGGGCAGGTCGGCGGGCGGGCGGCGCGGGACGGGCCGCCGCACTGTACGAGGGGGGAGCCCGGCGGCCCGGTTCGCCTTGCGGCGAGGCGCTCAGTCAACCGGCCCCGAGGGGGCGGCGGCAGAGTGCACGGACCGGGGGAACGGGCACTCCATTCACACCCCGTGCGAAACCGCCCGGCCCTACGCTGGGCGGACCGCTTCATCGGAGGGGCCCATGCACCCCAACACCCTGCTCGACGCCCTGCTCGACGAGGCGGGCGTCTCGCACGCCGGCCTGGCCGCCCATGTGAACCGGGCGGGCCGCTCCCGGGGGCTCGCCCTGCGGTACGAACACACCGCCGTCGCCCGCTGGTTGAAGGGCCAGCGACCCCGCGGCCAGGTGCCCGACCTGATCTGCGAGGTGCTCGCCGCGCGGCTCCACCGGGCGGTCACCCTCGACGACATCGGCCTGGGCGTCTCCGGCGGCTCCGCCGTCGCGCACGGCACACCGCTCTCCGCGTTCGTCGAGCGGGCCGCCGCCCTCTGGCGCTCCGACGAGCAGCAGCGGCCGCACATACTCGGTGTGCAGGCGGTGACCGGCACCCCGGCCGTGATGCCGGTCTGGGAGTGGGAGAACCCGCCGGAGGACGCCGACGTCTCGCGCGACGGCATGACCAGGGTCTCGACGGCCGACATCGCCATGCTCGGGGCCGCCCGGGCGCACTACGAGCAGATGTACCGCAAGACCGGCGGTGTGGCTACCAGGCAGCGGATCGTCGGCTTCCTCAACTCCGAGACCGCGCCGCTGCTGCGGGGCGCGTACGGCGACCGGCTGGGCCGGCAGCTGCACCGGGCCACCGGCGGTCTGGTGGCCGTCGCCGGCATCTGCGCCTACGACTCCGACGCCCTCGGCCTCGCGCAGCGCTACTTCCACCAGGCGCTGCGGCTCGCGAAGGCGAGCGGCGACCGGGGCCTCGGCGCGTACGTGGTCGCGCTGCTCGTCAACCAGTCGCTGTTCATGGGGGAGTACCGGCAGGCGGTCGCCTTCGCCGAGGCGGCGCTGCGGTCGGCCGGCGCGCGGATCACCCCGGCGCTCGCCGCCGACCTCTCCGCGATGCAGGCGAAGGCCTACGCACATCTCGGCGACGGGGCCGCCGCGTTGACCTGCATCCGGCGGGCGGAGTCCGAGGCGGAGGGGATCCGTCCCGGGTACGAGCCGGCCGAGACCGGATACGTCCAGCCGGGACTGGTCGATGTGCAGGTCGCCGAGGCGCTGCTCAGCCTGGGTGATCTTCCGGCGGCCCGGGAGCACGCCCGGACGGCCGTGGAGACCCCGGCGCACGACCGGGGCCGGGTGCACCGGCTGGCCATGCTCTGCCAGATCGAGCTGCGGCAGGGGGAGGCCGACGCGGCGGCCCGGACGGCGGTGGAGATGACCGAACGGGCCCGCGGTATGGAGTCGCGCCGGTTGCGGGACCGGCTGCGGCTGGTGCGGGAGCATCTCCTCGCGAGCCGGTGCGGGGACGCGAAGCAGGCCGCCGAACTCATCGACGGGGCGCTACGCGTTCCCCTGTGACCCCGGGACTGCTCCCATATTGCCACCGAACAATCGGAAGGTGGCAGAAACGTGCAGTGGACGAAACTGAGCGAACAACCGGTCTATGAGAACCGCTGGTTCCGTGTGAACCTCGCGGACGTCGTGCTCCCGGACGGCCGCCACCTCGACCACTATCTGATCCGGCTCCGCCCGGTCGCCGTCGCGACCGCCGTCAACGAGGCCAACGAAGTCCTCATGCTCTGGCGGCACCGCTTCATCACCGACAGCTGGGGCTGGGAGCTGGCCGCCGGTGTCGTCGAGGACGACGAGGACCTCGAAACGGCGGCCGCCCGCGAGATGGAGGAGGAGACCGGCTGGCGGCCGGGGCCCCTGCGCCACCTCCTCACCGTCGAGCCCTCCAACGGCCTCACCGACGCCCGGCACCATCTCTACTGGGCCGAGGAGGCCACGTACACCGGCCCGCCGGTGGACGACTTCGAGTCCTCGCGGCGCGAGTGGATACCGCTCAAGCTGGTCCCGGACATGATCGCCCGGGGCGAGATCCCGGCCGCCAACATGGCCGCCGGACTGCTGATGCTCCACCACCTGCGGCTCGGCTGACCGCGCGTCGCCGGTGGCCGGACGCCGAACGGCCCGTACCTGTGCGGGTGTACGGGCCGTTCGGACGTCTGGGGCGGCGCTCAGGAGTACGGGTAGAAGCCCGAGCCCGTCTTGCGGCCGAGCCGGCCCGCGTCCACCATGCGCTGGAGCAGCGGGGGAGCGGCGTACAGCGGCTCCTTGTACTCCATGTACATCGAGTCGGCGATGGAGGCGATGGTGTCCAGGCCGATCAGGTCGGCGAGCTTCAGCGGGCCCATCGGGTGGGCGCAGCCGAACTCCATGCCGTTGTCGATGTCCTCGCGGCTCGCGATGCCCGACTCGAACATCCGGATCGCGGAGAGCAGGTACGGGACCAGCAGCGCGTTGACCACGAAGCCGGACCGGTCCTGGGCGCGGATCGCGTGCTTGCCGAGCACCTTCTCGGCGAAGACCTGGGCGCGGCTGATCGTGCCCTCGGAGGTGGTGAGCGCCGGGATGAGCTCCACCAGCTTCTGCACCGGGGCCGGGTTGAAGAAGTGGATGCCGATGACCTGGTCCGGGCGGAAGGTGGCCACCGCCAGCTTGACCAGCGGGATGGAGGAGGTGTTCGAGGCCAGGATCGCGTCGGGCCGGGTGACCACCTGGTCGAGGACCTTGAAGATCTCGGTCTTGATCTGCTCGTTCTCCACCACGGCCTCGATGACGAGGTCGCGGTCGGCGAACTCGCCGAGGTCGGTGGTGAAGCTCAGCCGCGCGAGCGTGGCGTCGCGCTCCTCCTCGCTGATCTTGCCGCGCTCGGCGGCCTTCGCGAGCGAGTTGTAGAGCCGCGTACGACCGATCTCCAGCGCCTCGCCGGTGGTCTCGGCGACCATCACCTCAAGACCGCTGCGGGCACACACCTCCGCGATGCCCGCGCCCATCTGGCCGCAGCCCACCACTCCGACGCGCTCAATGTCGGCCATGGAGTCCGTCACCTCGTGCCTTTCGCTTTTCACTGGCGGCGGGCCCCGAGTGCTTCGGTGCGTCCGCCTCGACCCCACGACGTTACCGCTCATTAACCGATGATCGATCGGCCGGGGCGGGCATGCTCTGCCTGTGGGTGTGACCTATCCGACACAAGAGGGGCGACAAATGGGACTGATCGGGAGAAGGGGGTTCGTGGCGGGCACGGCCGCTGCGATGCTCGCCACGACGGGTGCGAGCGCGGGACGGGGTGCGGACCCGGCAGCGGGTCGAGGAGGGGGACCAGGAGTGGGGGGAGCGGACCCGGGTACCGATCCGGGCCTCGCCGACGCTCGGGCGGAGCCGAGGGCGCCGCGCGCGAGCGAGTTCCGGGGGATGTGGGTCGCCACCATCGCCAACCGCGACTGGCCCTCCCGTACCGGCCTCGAACCCGAGGTCCAGCGGGCCGAACTCCTCGCCCACCTGGACCGCGCCGTCGCCCGTCGGCTGAACGTCGTCGTCCTCCAGGTCCGGCCCAGCGCCGACGCCCTGTGGCCCTCGCCGCACGAGCCGTGGGCGCAGTGCCTGACCGGGGTGCAGGGCCGTGACCCCGGCTGGGACCCGCTGGGGACGGCCGTCGAGGAGGCCCACGCACGGGGGCTCGAGCTGCACGCCTGGTTCAACCCGTACCGTGTGGCGAACCACACGGACCCGACCAGGCTGTCGGCGGACCATCCGGCCCGGCGTCACCCGGAGTGGACCGTTCCGTACGCCGGGAAGCTGCACTACAACCCCGGCCTGCCCGAGGTGCGCCGCTTCGTCCAGGACGCGATGCTCGACGCCGTCGGCCGCTACGCCCTCGACGCCGTCCACTGGGACGACTACTTCTACCCGTACCCGGTGGCCGGCCAGGCCTTCCCCGACGACGAGGCCTACGCGCGCCACGGCGGCGACTTCCCGGACAGGGCGGCCTGGCGGCGGAACAACGTCGACCTGCTCGTCTCGGAGACGGCCGCCCGCATCAAGGAGATCAACCCGCAGGTCGCCTTCGGCATCAGCCCGTTCGGTGTCTGGCGGCACGCCACCACCGACCCCAAGGGCTCGGACACCCGGGGCGTGCAGAGCTACGACGACCTGCACGCGGACACCCGGAAGTGGGTCAGGGAGGGCTGGATCGACTACGTGGTGCCGCAGTTGTACTGGCACATCGGCTTCGCGGGCGCCGATTACGCCACGCTCGTGCCCTGGTGGGACGCGGTCGTACGGGACACGGGCGTCGCGCTCCACATCGGCGAGGCGCTCTACAAGGCCGGCGACCCCGCGCAGCCCGCCCCCTGGCAGGACCCGAAGGAACTCTCCCGCCATCTGACCCTCGCCGAGCGCTATCCGGGGGTCGGCGGGCACTGCTGGTTCGCGGCGAAGGAGGTCACCACGGACCCGATCGGGGCGATGGCCGCCGTCGTGGCCGACCACTACCCGACCTCGGTGCGTCCGCCCGGCTAGGGCGTGTTTCGACAGGGCACGCCCGTGCGGGCGGCCGTGCCGCGGGCGGCCTTCCTCACTTCTCGTGGTGGCGTACGACGGTGTCGGGGCCGGGAGCCATCAGGGCCTCGTGGCCGTCGTCGTCGAACTTGACGCGGTACGGGGGGTTGCCGTTCTCGCCGAGCACCTGAAGGACCTCGGCCGTACGGTCGTGCTGACCGACGGTCCGGCCGTGCACCAGCAGTTTGTCGCCCACGCTCGCTTCCATCGGGGTGACCTCCTCGCGGCCGTGCTTGTCCTCGATCCGAGCCTGTCCCCGCCATTGTGACCCTCGCCACCCCGGGGCGCGCGCCCGGGCCGTCCGCTCGGCGGCGGGTCAGCTGTTCGCGCGCCGGGTGACGAGCCCTCCGGCGCGCTGGGTCACGAGCTCTTCCGCGTGCCGGCTCACGAGCTCCTCCCCGCGCCGGGTCACGAGCTCTTCGCGCGTTGGGTCACGGCGATGCAGACGAGCACGGCGGCGGCGGCCAGGGGGGCGGCGGGCGAGAGCGACTCGCCGAGCAGCGTCACCGACCAGACCAGGGTCAGCAGCGGCTGGGCGAGCTGGAGCTGGCTGGCCTTGGGGATGCCGATGGCCGCCATGCCCCGGTACCAGACGTACAGGCCGAAGAAGGTGGAGCCGGCCGCGACCCAGATCAGGCCGGCGACGCCATGGGCGTTCAGGTGGACCGGCTCGAAGGAGAGGGCGAGGACCGAGCCGACGAGCATGAGCGGCAGGCAGAGGATCAGGGCCCAGCCGATGACCTGCCAGCCGGGCATGAGCGTCGCGAGCCGCCCGCCCTCGGTGTATCCGGCCGCGCAGACGAGCAGCGCGCCGAACAGGTACAGGTCACCCGTCGACAGGGCGCCGCCGCTCTGCTGGAGCGTGAAGGCGAGGACGACCACCGCGCCGGAGACGGCCGCGATCCAGAACGTACGAGAGGGGCGGCGGCCGGTCCGGATCGCGGCGAAGGCCGCCGTGGTGAGCGGCAGCAGGCCCACGACCACGGCGGCGTGCGAGGTGGTGGAGGTCTGCAGGGCGAGGGTGGTCAGCAGCGGGAAGCCCACCACGACGCCGCCGGCCACGACGGCGAGGCCCGCCCAGTGGCGCCGCGCGGGCAGCGGGACCCTCAGGGCGAGCAGGAAGGCGCCCGCGATGAGCGCGGCGAGGGCCGAGCGGACGGCGACGAGCGACCAGGGGCCGAAGCTCTCCAGGCCCCAGGCGGTGGAAGGGAAGGTGAGCGAGAACGCGAGGACGCCCAGGCCGGCGAGGAGCGTGCCGCGGGTCGGCGGGGAGGCCGTGTCCGGAGCCTCGACCGCTATCGTGGAGGAGTGGGTAGCGCTATCCTGTGCTGTCATGCACGAGCGTAGCAGCGTCTCTGAACTGGCCACATCCCTGAGGGCGGAGCTCAACCGCTACTCACCCGGCGGGAAGCTGCCATCGAGTCGCGCCCTCGTCGAGCGCTACCGCGTCTCCCCGGTGACCGTCACCCGAGCCCTCGCCCAGCTCTCCGCCGAGGGCCTCGTCGTCACCCGGCCCGGAGCCGGGGCGTTTCGCGCGGAGCCGCGCGAGCGGGCGGTCGAGACGGGCGACACCTCCTGGCAGGAGGTCGCGCTCAGCGCCGACACCGCGACGGAGCTGGTCCCGCGCAGCGTCGACGCGTCCGGCGTCCTGGTGACCCTGTCGGCGCCGCCGCCGGGCGTCATCGAGTTCAACGGCGGCTATCTGCACCCCTCGCTCCAGCCGGAGCGGGCCATGGCCGCCGCCCTCGCCCGCGCCGGCCGCCGCCCCGGCGCCTGGGGGCGGCCGCCCACCGACGGCCTGCCCGAACTCCGCGAGTGGTTCGCCCGCGAGATCGGCGGCACCGTCACCGCCGCCGACGTCCTCGTCACCGGTGGCGGCCAGCCCGCGATCGCCACCGCCCTGCGGGCCCTCGCCCCGCCCGGTACCCCCGTCCTCGTCGAGTCGCCCACCTACCCGGGCATGCTCGCCGTCGCCCGCGCGGCCGGCCTGCGTCCCGTGCCGGTACCGGCCGACGCCGACGGGGTGCGCCCCGAACTGCTCGAAGCCGCCTTCCGGGCCACCGGCGCCCGGGTCTTCGTCTGCCAGCCGCTCTTCCAGAACCCGACCGGCGCCGTGCTCGACCCCGAGCGGCGGCGTGCCGTGGTCCGGATCGCGCGGGCCGCCGGAGCCTTCGTGGTGGAGGACGACTTCGCCCGCCTGCTCGTCCACGAGGACGCCGGACCGCTCCCCGCGCCCCTGGCCGCAGCGGACCCCGACGGCGTCGTCGTCCACGTCCGGTCGCTGACCAAGCCGACCTCGCCCAGCCTGCGCGTCGGCGCCCTCGCCGCGCGCGGCCCCGTCCTGGAACGGCTCCGCGCCATCCAGGTCGTCGACAGCTTCTTCGTCCCGCGCCCCCTCCAGGAGACGGCCCTCGAACTCGTCGGCTCGCCCGCCTGGAGCCGCCATCTGCGTGCCGTCTCGCAGGAGTTGAAGGACCGGCGCACGGCGATGGCCGGCGCCCTCGCCCACGTGCTCCCCGAGCTGGTCCTGCCGCACATCGCCGCCGGCGGTTACCAGCTCTGGCTCCGGCTGCCCGACACCCTCCCCGAGGCCGCGCTCCTCGCCGGAGCCCTGCGGGCCGGGGTCGCCGTCGCCCCCGGCCGCCCCTACTTCAGCGCCGAACCGCCCGCCGGGCACATCCGCCTCAGCTTCGCCGGCGTGGCGGGTCGCGCCGAGATCGCCGAGGGGGTGCGCCGGCTGCGGACGGCCGTCGACGAGCTGACGGGCTGACGGGCTGACGGGCCGACGGGCTGACGGGCTGACGGGCTGACGGGCTGACGGGCTTGAGCGGCCGACCGGGCGGGGCCGTCCGCCCTCGCCGCCCCCGCCCCCCGCCGCAAAAGAACCTGACAGGCGGCCGGGCGGTCTGCCAGCCTGCGCGTCATGACCGACACGCACACCCCCGCGACGCTCACGCACGGCGCGTACGAGATCTCCACCGACCCGGCCCGCGTCGACCGCGACCGCGTCCACCACTGGCTCTCCACCGACGCCTACTGGGCGCTCGGTCGCCCCCGGGACAAGCAGGACCAGGCGATCGACGGCTCCCTCAACTTCGCCGCGTACCACCGCGAGACGGGCGAGATCGCCGCCTACGCCCGGATCGTCACCGATCGCGCCACCTTCGCCTACCTCTGCGACGTCTACGTCGACCGCCCCGCCCGCGGCACCGGCCTGGGGACGGCGCTCGTGACCGCCGTACGGAACCACCTGGAGCCGTACGGCCTGCGCCGCATCCTTCTGGCCACCGACGATGCGCACGGTCTGTACGAGAAGGTCGGATTCGAGCCACTGCGGAACGCGGACAAGTGGATGGTTGTCGGACAGCAGTAGGGTCCGAAGGTCTCACAACCGTGACCGGAGCCCGCGCATATGCCCTCTTGACCTGCCAGGCGTCCGGCCTCACGATCGCGGCCATGGGTCTACGGGTCACGCTCGTGGCAGCGGCGCGCAGCTCCTCCCTGCTCGCCGAGCGGTTCGACGACGACCGGCCGCTCGACGAGGCCGGCTGGTACGAAGTGCAGCTCGCCGCGCACTCACTGGTCCCGCTCGGCGCGGCCGAGTTGCGCTACTGCTCCCCGACGCCCCGCAGCAGGGCCACCGGCACCGCGCTGGGGTACGCCCCGCTCGCCCAGCCCGCCCTGCGCGACTGCGACATGGGCCGCTGGCGCGGGCTGACCCTGGCGGAGGTCGCGGCGCTGGAGCCCGCCGCCGTCGACGCCTGGCTCGGCGATCCGCGGGTCGCCCCGCACGGAGGCGAGAGCCTCCTCGCCTTCATCTCGCGGATAGGGGGCTGGCTCGACACCCGCCCCGCCGACGACGGTGCCATCGTCGCCGTCGCCGAGCCCTCCGTCGTCCGGGCCGCCCTGGTGTACGCCCTGAAGGCGCCGCCCGCCACGTTCTGGAGCGTGGACGTCCGCCCGCTGTCCACCGTCACCCTCACCGGCCGCCCCGGCCTCTGGCACCTCCACCTCCAGGCGGCCGTGGGCTGACGACCGGTCGAGGCGACGCCCTGGCGGCCCGGCACCCCGGCGACCGGGGGCGGCGGCGGCCCGGCACCCCACCGGCCGGCAAGTCGGCACCCCGCCGGCCGACGAGGCGGCGACCCGGCGACCGGCGTCGCGGCGGCCCGGCCACCGGTCGGCCAGCGGGACCGGCGAGGCGGCGGCCCGGCGACCTGTCGGTCGGCGACAGGCGGGCGACCGGCTAGCCTGAGGGCACGATGAACCGTCTGACCACGTCATGGGGCGACTTCCCGCTCACCCGCTTCCCCGAGGACCCGCGCGACACGCTCCGAGCCTGGGACGCGTCCGACGAGTACCTGTTGAACCACCTGACCGAGACGGAGACCGACCTCTCCGGCACGGTCGCCGTCGTCGGCGACCGCTGGGGCGCCCTCGCCACGGCGCTCGCGGCCCGCCGCCCCGGCGCGCTCGCGCAGATCTCCGACTCCTACCTCGGCCGCCGGGCGACCGCCGAGAACCTCGCCCGCTCCGGTGCCGACCCGGACGCGGTACGGCTCCTCACCACCCTGGACACCCCGCCCGAGCGGATCGACGTGCTCCTCGTCCGTGTCCCCAAGAACCTCGCGCTCCTGGAGGACCAGCTGCACCGGCTGGCGCCCGCCCTGCACGAGGGCACCGTGGTCGTCGGGACGGGCATGGTCAAGGAGATCCACACCTCCACGCTCCAGCTCTTCGAATCGATCATCGGCCCCACCCGCACCTCGCTCGCGGTGAAGAAGGCCCGGCTGATCCTCTGCACCCCGGACCCCGCGCGGGAGCGGGCGGCGAATCCCTGGCCGTACCGCTACGACCTGCCCGCCGACGCCGGGACGGTCGCGGGGCGGACGGTCGTCAACCAGGCCGGCATCTTCTGCGCCGACCGCCTCGACATCGGCACCCGCTTCTTCCTGAAGCACCTGCCGACCGGCATCGGCGGCGCCCGCGTCGTCGACCTGGGCTGCGGCAACGGAGTCGTCGGCCTGGCCGTCGCGCTCGCCGAGCCCGAGGCCGACCTGGTCTTCACCGACGAGTCGTACCCGGCCGTCGCCTCGGCCGAGGAGAACTTCCGTACCCACGCGGAGCCCGGCCGCACGGCGGAGTTCGTGGTCGGCGACGGTACGGCCGAGCTCGCCGCGGACTCGGTCGACCTGGTCCTGAACAATCCGCCCTTCCACAGCCACCAGGCGACCACCGACCGCACCTCCCGTCGGATGTTCACCGACGCGCGGCGGGTCCTGCGGCCCGGCGGCGAACTGTGGGTGGTGGGCAACCGGCACCTCGGCTACCACGCCACACTGCGCCGGATCTTCGGCTCCTGTGAACTGGTCGCGAGCGGACCGAAGTTCGTGGTCCTGCGGGCCGTCAAGCGGGCGGGCGGGCAGGACCGGCGGCGCGAGCGGGCGGCGGCCGCCACCCCACCGGAATCGCACGTGTGACCAGGACCGTGCCCCGCTCGGTGACCCCGGGCGGGGCACGGCCTGGTCCGCGTAGACGTGACGGGCCCAGTCCGGCGGCGGCACGGCCGCTCGGGGGCGGCGGCCCGCGCCGTCAGTTCAGGTCCGGGCGGCCCGCGCCGTCAGTTCAGGTCCGGGCGGCCCGCGCCGTCAGTTCAGGTCGACGAGGTCCCGGTACTCCTCGCTCCACAGGTCCTCGTCCCCGTCCGGGAGCAGCAGCACCCGGTCGGGCCGCAGCGCGTCGATCGCCCCCGCGTCGTGCGTGACCATCACGATCGCGCCCGGGTACGTACCGACGGCTGCCAGGACCTCGTCGCGGGAGGCGGGGTCCAGGTTGTTCGTGGGCTCGTCGAGCAGCAGGACGTTCGCGCCCGAATGGACGAGACAGGCGAGCGCGAGCCGCGTCTTCTCGCCGCCCGACAGCACCCCGGCCGGCTTGTCGGCGTCGTCGCCCCGGAACAGGAACGCCCCGAGGACGCGCCGGACCTCACCGTCCGTCAGATGAGGCGCCGCCGCGGCCAGCTGCGCCCGGACCGTACGGCCGGGGTCGAGCGTCTCGTGCTCCTGGGCGAAGTACCCGACCCGCAGCCCGTGCCCGCGCACCACACGTCCCGAGTCCGGCACCTCCACGCCTGCGAGCAGCCGCAACAGGGTCGTCTTCCCCGCGCCGTTGAGGCCGAGCACGACGAGACGGCCGCCCCGGTCCACGGCGAGGTCGATGCCGTCGAGGACCGGGCGCCCGCCCCCGTACGACATGGTCAACGAGACCGCGCCCAGCGGCGTCCGGCCGCACGGCGCGGGCTCGGGCAGCCGGATCCGCGCGACCCGCTCGGCCTGCCGGACGGGGTCGAGCCCGTCCAGCATCCGGTCGGCGCGGCGGGCCATGCTCCGGGCCGTCGTCGCGGTCGCCGAGCGGGCCTTCATCCTGTCCGCCTGGGCGTGCAGCGCGGCCGCCTTGCGTTCGGCGTGGGAGCGCTCGCGGGCGCGCCGGCGCTCGTCCGCGTCCCGCCGGGCGAGGTACTGCGCCCAGCCGGTGTTGTGCACGTCGACCGTGGCGCGCGCCGGATCGAGGTGGAAGACCCGGTTGACCGTGTCGGCGAGGAGCGTCACGTCGTGGCTGATCAGCACGAGACCGCCCTGGTGGGCGGCGAGGAAGCCGCGCAGCCAGCCGATCGAGTCGGCGTCGAGGTGGTTGGTGGGCTCGTCGAGCAGCAGGGTGCCTTCGCGGCCGTGCCCGGCGAACAGGATCCTGGCCAGCTCGACACGGCGTTTTTGGCCGCCGGAGAGCGTGCCGACGGCCCGGTCCATGACGTCGGCGGGCAGCCCCAGGCCGGCCGCGACCCGGGCGGCCTCCGCCTCGGCGGCGTACCCGCCCCGGGTCTGGAACTCCGTCTCCGCGCGGGCGTAGGCCGCCATGCGCCGCTCGTCCGGGGCCTCGCCGAGGGCGACGGCGGCCGTGTGCAGATCGCGTACGGCCCGGTCGAGGCCGCGCGCGGAGAGGATCCGGTCGGTGACGGACACGGTCGGGTCGGCGGCGCGGGAGTCCTGCGCGAGATGACCGATCCCACCGGTACGGGTGAGGGTTCCGGCAGCCGGCGGGCGCAGCCCGGCCAGGGTGTCGAGGAGGGTGGTCTTCCCGGCTCCGTTACGGCCGACGAGGCCGATCCGGTCACCGGGGGCGACGTGGAAGGAGAGGTCGGACAGCAGGAGCCGGGCGCCGACGCGCACGTCGGCACCGCGAACGGTGATCATGGGGTAACGCTCCGAAAAAGCAGAAGGACACACGGGTGGCGTGGAAGCGGGTCCTTGAGCTAGGAGATTCGGGGCGTGGACATGCGTCCACGCTAAGGCAGGCCCCGGCCCGGACGCAGGTGGTTTTCCGCGGCACCGCCTCGGACGCGCCGCCGGGCGCGCTGGACGAGGCGCGCCGCGTCCGCCGTCGTACGGCCGGTGAGGCGGGCGACCTCGGGGAGCGGCAGGGCGAACAGGTCGTGCAGGACGAGCGCGAGCCGCTCGTCCGGCCCGAGGGAGCCGAGGACGACGAAGAGCGCGAGCTGAGTGCCGTCCGCGAGAGCTGCGGCGTGCGGGTGGGCGGTCTCGGGCGTGGGCGCGGTCGTGGGCACCGGCCCGAGCGTGTGCGCGGGCCCGAGCGTGGGCCCGGGCGTGGGCCCGGGCGTGGGCGGGTGGCCGGGCGGGAACGTGTGGCTGGGCGTGAACGCGGGTCGGGGTGCCGACGCGTGGCCGGGCGGGAAGCCGGGTCGGGGTGCGCCCGCGTGGCCGGGCGGGAAGGCGGGTCGGGGTGCGCCCGCGTGGCCGGGCGGGAAGGCGTGTCGGGGTGCGGACGCGTGGCCGGGCGCGGAGGCGGTTCGGTGCCCGAGTGCCGTCTCGTGCGGGTGAGAGGGCGGCCTCGGCTGCGCCCGCGCCCGGGCCCGCAGCCGCTCCACGCACACACGCGCGACCACCGTCGCCAGCCAGGAGTCGATCTCCGCGAGGCCGGCCGCCCTGGCCGTACGCAGCGCCTCCTCCGCCTCGCGCCGCGAGCCCAGCATCCGCTGGGCGACGGCACGCAGACGCTCGTGGTGCAGGTCGAACTGCTCGGCCAGAAACGCGTCCCCGCTCATGGGCCCTCACTCCTCTACGTCGGCTCACCTCGCCGTTCGTAGCGATGACGCGCCCGTCGGGGCTGATGTGACAGGGCGGGCCGGGCCACGGGGCGGCGGAGCCGGGGCGCGGTCGGGGCGGTGCGGGACGGTCGGCAGGAGCGGACCGAGGTCCCGGCCGAGGCGGGCAGGCTCTCCTCGCACCCGAGCAGCGTGGCGGAACGCGTGTCACACCCGTCTGCGATGCTGGTCGATGTGACCACGCTCGAAGACCTGGTGCGCCTGCGCCGCGCGCGCGACGCGATGGACCGCGACTACGCCCAGCCGCTGGACGTCCCCGCGCTGGCGCGCATCGCCCTCATGTCGGCAGGGCACTTCTCCCGCAGCTTCCGCGCGGCCTACGGGGAGACGCCGTACAGCTATCTCATGACCCGCCGCGTCGAGCGGGCGAAGGCGCTGCTGCGCCGCGGCGACCTGAGCGTCACGGACGTCTGCCTCGCCGTGGGCTGTACGTCGCTGGGCTCGTTCAGCACGCGCTTCACCGAGCTGGTCGGAGAGAGCCCCAGCGCCTACCGGGCCCGCTGCCACGAGGCGGGCGCGCCGATCCCGGCCTGCCTGGCGAAGATCCACACCCGACCGGTCAGGAACGGCGCCCCCGCCGCCTAGAGAGCCTCTGCCCCGCTGGGTGAAGAACCCGTGCCCCACCGCGTAAAGCCAAGGCAAGCCAAGGCAAGCCAAGCCAAGGCAAGACGCGGCAAGGCAAGACGCGGCAAGGCAAGACGCGGCAAGGCAAGACGCGGCAAGGCAAGCGGAATGCGGCGCCGCCTCCTATCGTCGGAGCCATGACCATCAAGCTCGCACAGTGCTTCATCGCGGTGGACGACCACGACAAGGCGCTCGCCTTCTACCGCGACGTCCTCGGCATGGAGGTCCGCAACGACGTCGGCTTCGAGGGAATGCGCTGGGTCACCGTCGGCTCGCCCGAGCAGCCCGACGTCGAGATCGTCCTCGAACCGCCGCTCGCCGACCCGAACGCCTCATCCGCCGACCGCCGGGCGATGGCGGAGCTGCTCGCGAAGGGCATGCTCCGTGGGGTGATCTTCCAGACGGACGACTGCGACGCCACCTTCGAGCGCATCCGGGCGGCCGGCGCCGAGGTCCTCCAGGAGCCGGCCGACCAGCCCTACGGCGTCCGCGACTGCGCGTTCCGCGACCCGTCGGGCAACATGCTCCGCTTCAACCAGCCCCGCACGGCCTGACCCCGCCGCACCCGGCCCAGCCCCACAGGGCCTGACCCGGCCCAGCCGCGCACGGCCTGCCCCCGCATCACCCGACCCCGCATCACCCGACCCCGCACCGCCTGACCCCGCCTCACCCGGCCCCGCCCCGCGCCACCTTCCGGCCGGCGCCGAGGGCGCCCGGGAGGTGCTCGGCCGCCTCTGCGGCCGTGTACGACGAGGCGAAGGTGAACGCGCGCGGCGACGGGCCGTGCGTCCGCAGGTCCGTCAGCCGCTCCAGCGCCTCGTCGACGGTCGGGAGGTGGCCGGCGGGGACCCACCAGAGCACCATGTACGCCTCGACGTGCCGCTCGAACCACTCACGCCGTCGCCGCATCACCTCCAGGTGCCCGCTGCGGTAGGCGAAGTCCCACAGCGCCTCCTGGGTCTCCCACACGGACAGGTTCACGATCACGTCCTCACCGGCCGGGCGCATGCCCGTGGCGTCGGGTGCGCCCTCCTCGACGAGCCGCCAGACGAAGCCGGTCGCCGCGTCGGCGGCGGCGTTGACCGGTTCGAGCGCCTCGACGAACGGCGCCACACGCGGGTCGTCGAGGGGGTGGCGGAGCGTTGCGACATTGAGTTGGGCGAGGTGGGCGGCGGCAGGCGTGGGTGCGGTCATGGCGCCATCCCAGCACGGCCCGCTTTTCTATGTCAATGCTCGTTGTTTTTAGAGTTCTGGACCACGACGCAACACTCGCCCGGCCGGGCGTCCATGCGGGCGCGCACCGGACCGTCCGTGCCGAGCAGCCCTTCGAGGAGTGCGAGGTTCATGCCGCAGACGAGGGGCGGGAATCGCTCGGCGACGGCGTGGAAGGGGCAGTTGCGCATCCGTACGACCGCCTCTTCGGCGCCGCTCCCCGGCGTCTCGCCCGCCTCCGGTCCTTCCAGGTGGGGCTCGTACCCTCGGTCGGCCAGCGCCTTCATGGCCTCGTCGAGGTCGCCGCAGGGCGCCGCCGAGCCGCGCAGGGCCTCGCCCCGGCGGCGGGCGGCCGCGCAGAGTCCGGCGTCGAGCCCGGCGTGCTCGGCGGCTTCGGCGAGCAGCTCGGCGGCGGTGCGGTAGTCGCGGGCGGGCAGCGCCACCGACCACTCGGCCCGTGCCCGCGTGTACACCTTGGCGGGGCGCCCCGCCCCCGGCCCCGAGCGTCCCGTCAGGCGCCGGCTCCCGCTCTCCAGCAGCCCGGCCTCGGCCAGCCGGTCCAGATGGTGCGCGGCGAGCGTCCGCGCGACCCCGGCCGCCTCGGCGGCCTCGTTCCGGCCGACCTCGCGGCCCTGTGCGGCCACGTACTCGTACAGGCGGCGTCGTACCGGATCCTGCAACATTGCGATCGCGTCGATGTCCTCCACCCGGCCAGTCTACGAACAACGTAGGTTGGAGATAGAAGCTCCCGCCGCAGGGGGCGGGTCGGTGAGCGATCGCCCGGTGAGCGTCCGGGGCGGAGTCTGATTGCATAAAAGTGCGGCGGCACGTATAGTCATGCCATCCATGAGGAGGGTTCTGATGACGGTACGAGCAGCAGTGGCGGGTGCGAGCGGATACGCGGGCGGAGAGCTCCTGCGTCTTCTTCTCGGCCACCCCCACGTCGAGATCGGCACTCTGACCGGCCACTCCAACGCCGGTCAGCGCCTGGGCGGCCTCCAGCCGCATCTGCTCCCGCTCGCCGACCGCGTCCTCGCGCCGACGACCCCCGAGTCGCTGGCCGGGCACGACGTCGTCTTCCTCGCGCTGCCGCACGGGCAGTCCGCCGCCGTGGCCGAGCAGCTCGGCCCGGACGTCCTCGTCGTCGACATGGGCGCCGACTTCCGGCTCGCGGACTCCGCCGACTGGGAGACTTTCTACGGCTCCCCGCACGCCGGCACCTGGCCCTACGGCCTCCCGGAACTGCCGGGTGCCCGCACCGCGCTGGAGGGGTCCAAGCGCATCGCGGTACCCGGTTGCTACCCCACCGCCGTCTCCCTCGCGCTCTTCCCCGCGTACGAGAACGGCCTCGCCGAGCCCGACGCGGTGATCGTCGCCGCCACCGGCACCTCGGGCGCGGGCAAGGCCCTCAAGCCGCACCTCCTCGGCAGCGAGGTCATGGGCTCCATGTCCCCGTACGGCGTCGGCGGTGGCCACCGGCACACCCCCGAGATGATCCAGAACCTCAGCGCCGCGGCCGGCGAGCGCGTCGGGGTCTCCTTCACCCCGACCCTCGCCCCCATGTCCCGGGGCATCCTCGCCACCTGCTCCGCCAGGGCGAAGCCCGGCGTCACCGCCGAGACCGTGCGCGCCGCGTACGAGAAGGCCTTCACGGACGAGCCCTTCGTCCACCTGCTGCCCGAGGGCCAGTGGCCCGCCACGGCGTCGGTCCACGGTTCCAACGCCGTGCAGATCCAGGTCGCCCACGACGTCGCCGCGGGCCGGATCATCGCGATCAGCGCCATCGACAACCTGACCAAGGGCACCGCCGGCGGCGCGGTGCAGAGCATGAACATCGCCCTCGGGCTCCCCGAGGACACCGGACTTTCCACGATTGGAGTCGCTCCATGAGCGTCACAGCGGCGAAGGGATTCACGGCAGCGGGCATCGCCGCCGGGATCAAGCAGAACGGCAACCCGGACCTGGCCCTCGTGGTCAACACCGGGCCGCGCCGCGCCGCCGCGGGAGTCTTCACCTCCAACCGCGTCAAGGCCGCGCCCGTGCTGTGGTCGCAGCAGGTGCTGGCCACCGGCGAGCTGGCCGCCGTCGTCCTCAACTCCGGCGGCGCCAACGCCTGTACGGGCCCGCAGGGCTTCCAGGACACCCACGCCACCGCCGAGAAGGTCGCCGAGGTGCTCTCGGCGAAGGGCGCGACGGGCACGGACATCGGCGCCGGCGAGGTCGCCGTCGCCTCCACCGGCCTCATCGGCCTCCTGCTGCCCATGGACAAGGTCCTGGCCGGTGTCGAGAAGGCCGCCGGCGAGCTCTCCGAGCACGGCGGCGAGAAGGCCGCCATCGCCATCAAGACCACCGACACCGTGCACAAGACCTCCGTCGTGACGAAGGACGGCTGGACGGTCGGCGGCATGGCCAAGGGCGCGGGCATGCTCGCCCCCGGTCTCGCCACCATGCTCGTCGTCCTCACCACCGACGCGGACGTGGAGAGCAAGGACCTGGACGCGGCCCTGCGCCGGTCCACCGAGGTCACCTTCGACCGGGTCGACTCCGACGGCTGCATGTCCACCAACGACACCGTCCTCCTCCTCGCCTCCGGCGCCTCCGGCATCACCCCGGAGCGGACCGCGTTCGCCGAGGCCGTGACGGCCGTCTGCGACGACCTCGCCCGGCAGCTCATCGGCGACGCCGAAGGCGCCAGCAAGGACATCCGTATCGAGGTGATCAACGCCGCGACCGAGGACGACGCCGTCGAGGTGGGCCGCTCCATCGCCCGCAACAACCTGCTCAAGTGCGCCATCCACGGCGAGGACCCCAACTGGGGCCGGGTGCTCTCCGCCATCGGCACGACGCGGGCCGCCTTCGACCCCGACCAGCTGAACGTCGCCATCAACGGCGTCTGGGTCTGCAGGAACGGCTCGGTCGGCGAGGACCGCGACCTCGTCGACATGCGCTACCGCGAGGTCACCATCACCGCCGACCTCGCCGCGGGCTCCGAGACGGCCGTCATCTGGGCCAACGACCTCACCGCCGACTACGTCCACGAGAACAGCGCGTACTCGTCATGACCGAGACCCGGAAGCACACCGCGCTCCCCAAGGCCGAGATCCTCATCGAGGCGCTGCCCTGGCTGACCCGGCACAACGGCAAGACGGTCGTCATCAAGTTCGGCGGCAACGCGATGATCGACGACGAGCTCAAGGCGGCCTTCGCCCAGGACGTCGTCTTCCTGCGCCACGCCGGTCTCAAGCCGGTCGTCGTGCACGGCGGCGGGCCGCAGATCAGCGCCGCGCTCGACCGGCACGGCATCGTCAGCGAGTTCAAGGCCGGGCTGCGCGTCACCACCGAGGACGCGATGGACGTCGTACGGATGGTGCTCGCCGGCCAGGTCCAGCGCGAACTCGTCGGCCTGCTCAACCAGCACGGGCCGTTCGCCGTCGGCCTGACCGGCGAGGACGCCCACACCATCACCGCCATCAAGCACCAGCCGGTCATCGCGGGCGAGGCGGTCGACATCGGCCGGGTCGGCGAGATCACCGCGATCGAGACCGGCGCCATCGAGGCGCTCCTGGAGGACGGCCGGATCCCGGTCATCTCCTCCATCGCCCGCTCCGAGGACGACGGACATGTCTACAACGTCAATGCTGATACGGCGGCTGCGGCTCTCGCTGCGGCGCTGGGCGCCGAGACCCTGATGGTCCTGACCGACGTCGAGGGGCTCTACGAGGACTGGCCCCACAGCGACGAGGTCATCAGCCGGCTCACCGCGAGCCAGCTGGAGAAGCTGCTGCCCGAGCTCTCCAGCGGCATGGTCCCCAAGATGCAGGGCTGTCTGCACGCGGTACGGAACGGGGTCACCACGGCCCGTGTGATCGACGGCCGCGTGCAGCACTCGATCCTGCTGGAGATCTTCACCGACTCGGGCATCGGCACGATGGTCGTGGCCGACGAGACGACAGGGGGCGGGAAATGAGCAACGAGGAACTGACCCGGCGGTGGCAGGGCGCGCTCATGAACAACTACGGGACGCCGAAGCTGTCCCTCGTCCGTGGCGCGGGCGTCAAGGTCTGGGACGCCGACGGCAAGGAGTACCTGGACTTCGTCGGCGGCATCGCGGTCAACGCCCTCGGCCACGGCCACCCGGCGGTCGTCGAGGCCGTGTCACGGCAGATCGCCTCCCTCGGCCATGTCTCCAACCTCTTCGTCGCCGAGCCGCCCGTCGCGCTCGCCGAGCGGCTCCTGCAGCTCTTCGGCCGGCCGGGCAGGGTCTTCTTCTGCAACTCCGGCGCCGAGGCCAACGAAGGCGCCTTCAAGCTCGGTCGGCTGACCGGCCGTACCCACATGGTCGCGACCCACGGCGGCTTCCACGGCCGGACCATGGGCGCGCTCGCACTCACCGGCCAGCGGGGCAAGCAGACGCCGTTCCTGCCGCTGCCCGGTGACGTCACGCACGTGCCGTACGGAGACGTGGAGGCGCTGCGCGCCGCGGTCACCGAGGAGACCGCGTTCGTGATCATCGAGCCGATCCAGGGCGAGATCGGTGTCGTCGTGCCGCCCGCCGGCTACCTCCAGGCCGCCCGCGAGATCACCCGCGCCACCGGCACCCTGCTCGTCCTCGACGAGGTCCAGACGGGCGTCGGCAGGACCGGCCCCTGGTTCGAGTACCAGGGCCACGACGGGGTCGACCCCGACATCGTCACCCTGGCCAAGGGGCTCGGCGGCGGGCTGCCGCTCGGCGCGACCGTCGCCTTCGGCCCGGCGGCGGAGCTCTTCGAGCCCGGTCACCACGGCACGACCTTCGGCGGGAACCCGGTCGCCTGCGCCGCCGGACTCGCCGTGATCGACACCCTCGGGGCGGACGGAACCCTCGACGAGGTCAAGCGGCTCGGCGAGAAGCTGCGGA
This sequence comes from Streptomyces sp. NPDC090127, assembly GCF_044746945.1. Lineage (NCBI taxonomy): Bacteria > Bacillati > Actinomycetota > Actinomycetes > Kitasatosporales > Streptomycetaceae > Streptomyces > Streptomyces sp. NPDC090127. Next base: position 255,351 of record NZ_JBIVDE010000007.1, read on the forward strand.
GCGGAATCGAGGGTCTGAACCACCCGCTGGTCTCCCATGTCCGTGGTGCGGGCCTCCTGCTGGGTATCGTGCTCACCGAGTCCCTCGCGCCCCAGGTGCAGCAGGCGGCTCAGGACGCCGGTCTCCTGGTGAACGCGCCCGCCCCCGATGTCGTACGGCTCATGCCGGCACTGATCATCACCGACGTGGAGGTGGACGCGTTCCTGGCAGCGCTGCCCGGTGTCCTCGACGGAGCGGTGAACGGGGAAGGACGAACCGGAGAATGAGACGACGATGACCGATGCGCAGGAAACCGAGCACGGCGGGCCGTCCGTTCCGCAGACCCGTACCGCCCGCCACCGCAGGATCGTCGACATCCTCAACCGGCAGCCGGTGCGCTCGCAGAGCCAGCTCGCCAAGCTCCTCGCGGACGACGGGCTGAGCGTCACCCAGGCGACGCTCTCCCGCGACCTCGACGAGCTCGGTGCGGTGAAGATCCGCAACACGGGCGGCGAGCTGATCTACGCGGTGCCCAGCGAGGGCGGCTTCCGCACCCCGCAGGCGCCGCTCGGCGAGTCCGCCAAGGAGGAGCGCATGCGGCGCCTCTCCGGCGAACTGCTGATCTCCGCCGAGGCCTCCGCCAACCTGGTGGTCCTGCGGACCCCGCCGGGGGCGGCCCAGTTCCTCGCGTCGGCCATCGACCAGGCCGAACTCCGCGCGATCCTCGGCACGATCGCGGGCGACGACACGCTGCTGCTGATCTCCCGCGACCCGGCGGGCGGCCAGGCGCTCGCCGACCACCTGCTGCGACTCGCGCAGAACGACCGCTAGGCGACCGGGGCGAGCGAGGCCGACCACCGGCCCCGCCCGCCCCGCCTTCCGCTACGGCGCCGCCGGGCGCCGGCCTACCGCCCCGGCCGGGGGAGCGGTGGCAGCGGGAGCGGCAGCCCCGGCAGCCCGTCCATGCTGACGCCGATGTGGTCCTTCTTCTCGAAGTACGCGCTCAGCGAGGCGTCGTCCTCGCGCGCGAACCGCCGCCCGTGCAGATCGCGATCCTCGTCGTACGTCATGAACGGCACCGCGTACCCGCAGGAGTCCCGGATCACCTCGGCCGTGACGACGATGATCGCGCGCAGCCCGTGCTGGGTCACATCGATCGAGGGGAAGTGCGCCATGAGCCCCTCCCACCGCGGATCGTCCCGGAACACGGGCTCGCCCCGCCCGTGCACCCGCACGATGCTCGGCGGCCCCTGGAAGGCGCACCACATGAGCGTGATGCGTCCGTTCTCGCGCAGATGCGCGACGGTCTCGGCGGTGGACCCGGCGAAGTCGAGGTAGGCGACGGTCAGTTCGTCGATGACGGCGAAGGACCCCGTCAGCCCCTTGGGCGAGAGGTTGACGGTGCCGTCGGCGTCGAGCGGGGCGGTGGCGTGGAAGAAGATCGGCTGGGCCTCTATGAAGGCGCGAAGGCGCCCGTCGATGCGTTCGTAGGTCTTTCCCATGGTCCTATTCTCCTTCTCCGGGTGGGACGATGGAGGAACGGTTCGGCCTCGTCGTGCCGACCGGCCCGGCGCACGCGGTGACGCCTGCCGCGCGCACGCGTCCCGGGCGGGCGCCGAGCAGGGGGAGCAGTACGGCGTCGGTCAACCCCGAGCCGGTCGCGGCGAGCGCGGAGGCATCGGGTGGGGTGCGGGACGGGTTCAGGCTCGGAAGCGGGCTGTTCCCGCCCTGGCGCAGGCGCCGACCGCGGAACCAGGCGTGGCTGGGCGCCCGACAACGACCCCAGCGGATCTCCTCGCGTATGCCGAGATCCAGCGCGATCCATGCGGCCGCAGACCCCGTGTCGAGCACGTCGGCCAGCGGTGTGCCATCGGCGAGCCGACGTGCGGCACCCTCTTCCCCCTCCCTCATGCACCGCAGCCTACGGAGGGCGCACCCCGCCGACCAGGCCTTTTCCCTGCGTCGTTGACAAACCATACGGAGGACCGCATAGTTATACCCATCGTGCTCGCAAGATAAGGAGGAACCCGTGACCGACCGTGTCGTACTCGCCTACTCCGGTGGCCTGGACACCTCCGTCGCCATCGGCTGGATCACCGAGGAGACGGGCGCCGAGGTCGTCGCGGTCGCCGTGGACGTCGGCCAGGGTGGCGAGGACCTGGACGTCATCCGTAAGCGCGCCCTCGCCTGCGGGGCCGTCGAGGCCGAGGTCGCGGACGCGCGGGACGAGTTCGCCGAGGAGTACTGCCTCCCGGCGATCAAGGCCAACGCCCTCTACATGGACCGCTACCCGCTGGTCTCCGCCCTCTCCCGTCCCGCCATCGTCAAGCACCTCGTCGCCGCCGCCCGCAAGCACGGCGCCGGAACCGTGGCGCACGGCTGCACCGGGAAGGGCAACGACCAGGTCCGCTTCGAGGCCGGCATCCAGGCCCTCGGGCCCGACCTGACCTGCATCGCCCCGGTCCGCGACTACGCCATGACCCGCGACAAGGCCATCGCCTTCGCCGAGAAGGCCGACCTCCCGATCGCGACCACCAAGAAGTCCCCGTACTCCATCGACCAGAACGTCTTCGGACGCGCCGTCGAGACCGGGTTCCTGGAGGACATCTGGAACGCGCCGATCGAGGGCATCTACGAGTACACCTCGAACCCGGCCACCCCGCGCGAGCCCGACGAGGTCGTCGTCTCCTTCGACGCGGGCGTCCCCGTCGCGATCGACGGCAGGCCCGTCACCGTCCTCCAGGCGATCCAGCAGCTCAACGAGCGCGCCGGAGCCCAGGGCGTCGGCCGGATCGACATGGTCGAGGACCGGCTCGTCGGCATCAAGTCCCGCGAGGTCTACGAGGCTCCCGGCGCGATCGCCCTGATCACCGCCCACCAGGAGCTGGAGAACGTCACCGTCGAGCGTGAACTCGCCCGCTACAAGCGACAGGTCGAGCAGCGCTGGGGCGAACTCGTCTACGACGGCCTCTGGTTCTCCCCGCTCAAGCGCGCCCTCGACGGCTTCCTCCAGGAAGCCAACCAGCACGTCACCGGCGACGTCCGGATGACCCTGCACGGCGGCCGCGCCGTCGTCACCGGCCGCCGCTCCGAGAAGTCCCTCTACGACTTCAACCTCGCGACCTACGACTCGGGCGACACCTTCGACCAGTCGAAGGCCCAGGGCTTCATCGACGTCTTCGCCCTCTCGGCGAAGATCGCCGCCCGGCGTGACCTCGCGTAACCACGACTCGTTCCACAGCCGCCTCCCCACCACGGGACCGGGGAGGCGGCCTGTTATCCACCCTCCTGAGGAGCAGTAGCTGTGAGCAGCAACAACGGTGACGTCCGGCTCTGGGGCGGCCGTTTCGCCGACGGACCGGCCGAGGCCCTGGCGAAGCTGTCCGCGTCGGTCCACTTCGACTGGCGCCTCGCGCCGTACGACATCGCCGGTTCCCGCGCCCACGCGCGCGTGCTCCACAAGGCCGGGCTGCTCACCGAGGACGAGCTGACGCGTATGCTCGCCGGCCTCGACCAGCTGGAAGCGGACGTCGCCGACGGCTCCTTCGTCGGTACCATCGCCGACGAGGACGTCCACACCGCCCTGGAGCGGGGCCTCCTGGAGCGCCTCGGCGCCGACCTCGGCGGCAAGCTGCGCGCCGGCCGGTCCCGCAACGACCAGGTCGCCACCCTGTTCCGGATGTACCTGCGCGACCACGCCCGGATCATCGGCGGTCTGATCGCCGACCTCCAGGACGCCCTCGTCGGCCTCGCGGAGGCCCACCCGGACGTCGCGATGCCGGGCCGGACGCACCTCCAGCACGCCCAGCCGGTGCTCTTCGCCCATCACGTCCTCGCCCACGTCCAGTCCCTCTCCCGGGACGCCGAGCGGCTGCGGCAGTGGGACACCCGTACCGCGGTCTCGCCGTACGGCTCCGGCGCGCTGGCCGGCTCCTCCCTCGGGCTCGACCCGGAGGCGGTCGCCAAGGACCTCGGCTTCGAGCGGGGCTCGGCGGGGAACTCCATCGACGGCACGGCCTCGCGCGACTTCGTCGCCGAGTTCGCCTTCATCACCGCGATGATCGGGGTCAACCTCTCCCGTATCGCGGAGGAGATCATCATCTGGAACACGAAGGAGTTCTCCTTCGTGACCCTGCACGACGCCTTCTCCACCGGGTCGTCGATCATGCCGCAGAAGAAGAACCCGGACATCGCGGAGCTGGCCCGGGGCAAGTCGGGTCGCCTCATCGGCAACCTCAGCGGTCTGATGGCCACCCTCAAGGCCCTCCCGCTCGCCTACAACCGCGACCTCCAGGAGGACAAGGAGCCGGTCTTCGACTCCTGCGACCAGCTGGAGGTCCTGCTGCCGGCCTTCACCGGCATGATGGCCACGCTCACCGTCAACCGGGAGCGCATGGAGGAGCTGGCCCCGGCGGGCTTCTCGCTCGCGACCGACATCGCCGAGTGGCTGGTCAAGCAGGGCGTGCCGTTCCGGGTGGCGCACGAGGTGGCCGGCGAGTGCGTGAAGGTCGCCGAGGCGGAGGGCAAGGAGCTGGACGAGCTCACGGACGAGCAGTTCGCCAAGATCTCCGCGCACCTCACCCCCGAGGTCCGTACCGTCCTCAACGTCCCGGGCGCGCTCGCCTCCCGTGACGGCCGCGGCGGCACGGCCCCGTCGGCCGTCGCCGCCCAGCTGATCGAGGTCAAGGCCGACCTGGTGATCCAGCACGCCTGGTCCACCGCCAAGCGGTAACCCGCAGCAGCAACCGCAGCCCTACAGCGCCGCCGCCCAGTCCGCGAGCGCGTCGAAGTCCGACCGGAGCAACCCGAGCCGGGGATCGACACGCGGCGACAGGGCGGCGGCGAGGCGTTTCTGGCCCACGTAGGCGTGGTCGTACGACGTGATGTCGTCGTCGAGCGGGCGCCCGGGGGGCCAGCGCTTCGCCTCTCCCGGGCTAGGCGTCGATTTATTGAATGAGACGTTGATGTCTCATTCGGTGTATGGTCGTCTCATGTCAGTCGACCGCACCCAGGTGCTCCGCGCCGCCGCCGCCCTGCTCGCCCGGAAGTCGACCTCCACCATGGACGAGGTCGCCCGGGCCGCCGGTATCGGTCGCGCCACCCTGCACCGGCACTTCGCCGGGCGGGACGCGCTGGTCAGGGCCCTTGAGGCGATGGGTATCGAGGAGTTCGAGGCCGCGCTCGACGCCGCGCGCCTCGACGACGGACCCGCCGACGAGGCCGTGCGGCGGCTCATCGCCCAGTCCGAGGCCAACGCCCAGCTGCTGGCCTTCCTGGTCACCGAGAACCAGCTCTTCGAGGGCGACCAGGTCAACGAGGGCTGGGCCCGGCTCGACGCGCGCGTCAGCGACGTCTTCAAGCGCGGCCAGGAAGAAGGCGTCTTCCGGATCGACCTGAGCCCCGCATGGCTCACCGAGGCCCTCTACGGCCTCATCTCGTCCTGCGCCTGGGCCGTCATGGACGGCCGGGTCGCGGCCAAGGACTTCCCATTCATGATCACCGAGCTGCTGCTCGGTGGCGCACGACGGAGCGTGGAGAAATGAGCGGCACCCGCCAACTGGACCCGACGACGGAGGCCGAGGTGAGGAGCCCCGGCCGCTGGCTCGCGCTCTCGGTGCTCGTCCTCGCCGTGCTGCTGGTCGCCGTGGACGCCACCGTCCTGGGGCTCGCGACGCCCGCCCTCAGCGAGGACCTGGAGCCCACCGGCACCCAGCTGCTCTGGATCGGCGACATCTACTCCTTCGTCATCGCCGGACTCCTGGTCTCCATGGGCTCCCTCGGTGACCGGATCGGCCGCAAGAAGCTGCTCCTGATCGGCGCGACCGCGTTCGGCGCCGTCTCGGTGCTCAACGCCTACGCCACCAGCCCCGAGATGATGATCGTCGCCCGCGCGCTCCTCGGCGTCGCCGGTGCCACGCTGATGCCGTCGACCCTGGCGCTCATCCGGAACATCTTCCACGACCCCAAGGAGCGCAGCCTCGCCATCGGCATCTGGGGCGCCACGGCCTCGGCCGGCGCCGCCGTCGGCCCGGTCGTCGGCGGAGCGCTGCTCCAGCACTTCTGGTGGGGCTCGGTCTTCCTGATCAACCTGCCCGTGATGGCCGTCCTGGTCGTCGTCGGCGTCAAGCTGCTGCCCGAGTCCAAGAACCCGGTCTCCGGCCCATGGGACCTGATCAGTGTCGGGCTCTCGCTCGTCGGCGTCATCGGTGTCGTCTACGCGATCAAGGAAGCCGCCTCCCACGGCCTGTCCTGGGAGATCGGGGCCGCCGTCGTCATCGGTGCCACCGCCCTGTGGGCCTTCGTGCGCCGCCAGCACCGGCTGACCTCACCCCTGCTCGACATGCGCCTGTTCAAGCACCGCGGCTTCTCCGGCGCGGTCCTGGCCGATCTGCTCACCGTCTTCGGCCTGTCCGGACTGGTCTTCTTCCTCTCCCAGTTCCTCCAGCTCGTCCAGGGCCGTGAGCCGCTGGAGGCCGGTCTCGCCGAACTGCCCGCCGCCATCGGCGCGGTGGTGACGGGTCTGATCGCGGGCCGGTACGCCCGGCGGTTCTCCGTACGGGGCGTGGTGACCGGCGGCCTCGCGGCGATCGGGCTCGCCCTCGCCGTCGTCACCGTGATCCACCAGGACACCGGCTATCCGCTGCTGGGCGCGGCCCTCCTGGTCGTCGGCCTCGGTGCGGGCTTCTCGTTCACCGTCACGGCGGACGTGATCCTCTCCAGCGTTCCCAAGGAGCAGGCCGGTTCGGCCTCCGCCGTCTCCGAGACCGCGTACGAACTGGGCGCGGCGCTCGGCATCGCGCTCCTCGGATCGATCGTCACCGGCGTCTACCAGGGCTTCGTGACCCCGGCGGGCGTCCCGGCCGACGCCGCCGCCGCGGCGCACGAGTCGCTCGGCGGCGCGGTCGAGGCCTCCGCGGGCCTCGCCCCCGACGCGGCGAACGCCCTGGTCTCCACGGCCCAGGACGCCTTCGTCGACGGCCTGAACATGGCGGCGGGCGTCGGCGCGGCGGTCCTCCTCGCCACCGCCGCCGCGGCCTGGTTCCTGCTGAAGGGCCAGAAGCTGCAGGACGGCATCGAGCACTGACACGCGGCATCGAGCACTGACACGCAGGGCTCACACGAAGCAGGGCCCCGTACGGCACGCGCCGTACGGGGCCCTGCTGTGTATGCCGTCGCCGCGGTTACGCGGCCTTCGCCTTGGTGGCGTACATGTCGACGTACTCCTGGCCGGACAGTCGCATCACCTCGGCCATCACCGAGTCCGTCACCGCCCGCAGCACATAGCGGTCGCGGTCCATGCCCTCGTACCGGGAGAACTCCATCGGCTCGCCGAAGCGGACCGTCACCCGGCCCGGCCGGGGCAGCCCCGCCCCGCCCGGCTGGATCTTGTCCGTGCCGATCATCGCGAACGGCACCACCGGCGCACCGGTCATCAGGGTCAGCCGCGCGATGCCGGTACGGCCCCGGTACAGCCGGCCGTCGGGGGAGCGGGTGCCCTCCGGGTAGATGGAGAACATCCTGCCCTCGTCCAGCACCCGGCGACCCGTCATCAGCGCCGCGACACCGCCCCGGCCGCCGTCGCGGTCCACCGGGATCATGCCGACGCTGGTGAAGAACCAGGCCATCAGCCGGCCCTTGAGCCCCTTGCCGGTGACGTACTCGTCCTTGCCGATGAAGAAGACCGGACGGTCGATGCAGATGGGCATGATCATCGAGTCGATGAACGTGAGGTGGTTGCCCGCCAGGATCACAGGACCGGTCCCCGGGATCTTCTCCGCACCGTCGACACGGGGACGGAACATCAGGCGCAGGAGCGGTCCGAGCACTGCCTTGATGAGTGCGAGACGGGACAACGGTTCCTCCGGTGTCGGGGGCTGGAGCGGCGTCGTACGGGGGCCGTGCAGATGAGGACGATACTCGCGGGTCACCCTCGTGCGCACATCGGGTTCATCGGGTGGATACGCAGTGTTGACGTGTGTTTCCGCCGTGTTCGGCCAAGGTCTGCCGTACGGAGGGGCCGACTGCCTACCGTCGGACCGGCGTTGGACAGGTGCGGGACATCACATCGAAGGAGCCTCGGATGACACAGGGTGAGCACGCGAGCCCCGCTCGGCGCACGATCCTCGGAGCGGCGGGCGCGGCGGTGACCGGAGTGGCGGGAGCCGCCGTCCTCGGCGCCTCCTCGGTCCTCGCCGCCGGTACGGCCCAGGCCGCCGAGGCGCGGGCAGGAGCCCAGGAGCACGGCCGGGAGCACGGCCACGGCTACCGCTCCCTCCCCGTCCCCACCGTCATCGCCCACCGCGGCGCGAGCGGCTACCGCCCCGAGCACACCCTCGGCTCCTACCAGCTCGCCCTCGACCTCGGCGCCCACGTCATCGAGCAGGACCTCGTCCCCACCAGGGACGGCCACCTGGTCTGCCGCCACGAGAACGACATCACCGGCACGACCGACGTCGCCGACCACCCCGAGTTCGCCTCCCGCAGGACCACCAAGTCCGTCGACGGCGTCTCGTACACCGGCTGGTTCACCGAGGACTTCACGCTCGATGAGCTGAAGACCCTGCGCGCCAAGGAGCGCATCCCGGGCACCCGCCAGGAGAACACCCTCTACGACGGCCGCTGGCAGATCCCGACCTTCGAGGAGGTCCTGCGCTGGGCGGAGCGCGAGGGCCGCCGTCGGGGCCGCGACGTCTGGCTGCACGTCGAGACCAAGCACCCCACCTACTTCCGCTCCCTCGGCCTCGGCCTGGAGGAGCCCCTCGCCAAGCTGCTGCGCCGGTACGGCCGCCACCGCGCCGACTCCCCCGTCTTCCTCCAGTCCTTCGAGCCGAGCAGCGTCCAGCGCCTGGCGAAGCTGGTGAACTCGCCGCGCGTCGTGTTGCTCTCCGCCGCGAGCAGCCGCCCGTGGGACTTCGTCCAGGCGGGTGACCCGAGGACCGTCGCCGACCTGGTGACCCCGCAGGGCCTGCGCTGGATCGCCTCCTACGCGCAGGGCATCGGCCCGACCCTCGACCTGGTCGTCCCGCGCGACACGAGCGGCCGGCTGGGGAGCCCGACGACCCTGGTGCGGGACGCGCACGCGAAGGGCCTGATCCTCCACCCGTACACCCACCGCAACGAGAACAGCTTCCTGCCCGCCGACTTCCGTCGAGGCACGGATCCGAACGCCTACGGCGACTCCTTCGGCGCGCTGAAGGCGTACCTCGCGACGGGCATCGACGGCATCTTCTCCGACAACCCGGACACGGCCCTGCTGGCGGTCTCCGACTGACCGTCGCGCCCACGGGTGCGGTGCCGTGGTTCTGGTCCGTGGCGCCCGGGACCAGGGCAACGGCACCCACCCGAGTGGTTTACCGCCCGTCCGGCAACCGCCCGCGACAGCGCGCCGTCGTGCCGGTCATGACCGACCCCACCCTCCTGCGCACCCTCGCCCCCCTCCTCGCCGCGGAATCGAAGGCCGAGGCCCCCGCCGCCGGTGTCGAGGCGGGCGACCTCGAACAAGCCGTGTGGCTGCGGCTCCTGGAGCGTCTCGACCGGGACGACGCGCCCAGCCACCCCGCCGACTGGCTCCGCCGCGCCGTCCGTTCCGAGGCCCGGCGAGCCCGCCGCGCCGCCCTGCGGGAGCGCCCGTACCGGGGTGAGGAGGCCACCGAGCCGCACGAGCGCTCGCCCGAGAGCACCGCCCTCACCAGCGAACGCCGCCGTGCCGTCCGCGCCGCCGTGCGCCGGACCCCTGGTCACTGCCCGCGTCTGCTCACCGCGATGCTCGACCCGGCCGACCCCACCTACCGAGAAATCGCAGGGGAGTTGGGTATCTCACAGGGCAGTCTGGGGCCCATGCGTTCCCGTTGCCTGGGATGCCTGCGCAGAATGCTGGCTGCAGAGGTTCCCGCAGCGACCCCGAGGGGAAGGGTGCGGGAGACCGACCGATGGACCAGGTGAGCGGGAGGCATGCGCACATGGGCATGAGCGTGACCATCTCAGCGGCGGACGCACAGGACGCGGAGCACATACTGAAGCTGCAGTACCTCTGTTACCAGAGCGAGGCCGAGCTCTACGGCGACTGGGGCATCGAGCCGCTCACCCAGACCCTGGACGCGCTGCGCGCCGAACTCTCCCTCGGGCACGCGCTCGTGGCGCGCCTCGGCGACGAGGTCGTCGCCTCCGTACGCGGGCGGGTCGACGAGGCCGGCACCGTACGGATCGCCAAGCTCATCGTCCACCCGCGGCTGCGGCGGCACGGAATCGGCGGCCGGCTCCTGGACGCCATAGAGCGGCACTTCGCCGGCGACCCGGCGCCCACCGCCAAGCGCTTCCAGCTCTTCACCGGCCACCGCAGCGAGGGCAACCTCCGGCTGTACCGCAGCAGGGGCTACGAGCGGGTGGCCGCCCGCGAGGTCGGCCCTCGGCTCACCCTGGTGACCCTGGAGAAGGCGGCCTAGGGGGTGCTCGCGACGGTCGCGCGGGACCGTCGCAGCCACCAGATCCCGGTCACCGGCAGCAGGACCGGGATGAAGATGTAGCCGTAGCCGTAGTCCGACCAGACCGTGGCGTCGGGGAACGCGGACGGGTCGGCCAGCGTCCACGTCCCCACGGTCAGTACGCCCACCAGCTCGGCGGCGCAGCACACCAGCGCCGCCCTGCGGGCCGTCTCCCCGCCGCGCACCAGCGTGTACGTGATGAAGGCGTACACCACGGCCGCCACCGCCGACAGCGCGTAGGCGAGCGGTGCCCGGTCGAACTCGGTCGCGATCTGGTAGATCGAGCGCGAGACCGCGCCGACCGACATCACCCCGTACAGCCAGACCAGCAGCATGCCGGGGCCCTTGACCAGACGCGTCCCCGCGCCGGTCTCCCGCGTCGCGGTCATCAGCCCACCGTCCAGATGTCGAAGAGACGTACTTCCAGGACCGCGAGCACGACGCCGCTCGCCGCCACCGTCGCCGAGCCCCACCGGCTGCGTTCCGTCAGCGACATGAAACCGGCCGCCGGCACCGCGCACAGCGCGCCCAGCAGATACGCGACGAAGATCGTCGTGCCCTCCTCGGCCTTGTCGCCGCCGGAGAGCCGCACGATGCCGACGACCAGCTGCACCAGGGCGAGAAAAGTCACCACGGCCATGCCGATGAAGTGCCAGTCCTTGGTCGGCTGGTCGCGGGTGAAGGCGAAGCCGCACCAGGCGGCGAGGGCGAGCGCGGCCACCGAGACCGCGACCGTCAGGGCGTCAAGCATGCGCCCGAGGGTATTACGGGCCGAAAGGCCCGATGCGCTCACCCCCCACCCTCCCTTTAGGGTCGGGAGGCATGAAGATACGCGCGGAAGCCCTCCTGTTCGACAACGACGGAACCCTCGTCTCCTCCATGGCGTCCGTGTACCGGTGCTGGACCCGCTGGGCGGTGGAGTACGGGATCACGGCGGAGGAGTTCGCGCGGGTCGAGCTGCACGGCCGGCCCGCCGCCGAGATCATCGGCGACCTGCTGCCCGCCGCCCGGGTGCCCGGCGCGCTGCGCCGCATCGAGCAGCTGGAGGTCGAGGACGTCCCCGGCGGTGTCGAGCTGCTGCCCGGCACCAAGGACCTGCTCTCCTCCCTCCCCGCCGACCGCTGGGCCGTCGTCACCTCCGCGACCCGGCCGCTCGGCGAGGCGCGGCTGCGCGAGGTCGGCATCGATGTCCCCGTCCTGGTGGCCGCCGACGACATCACGCGCGGCAAGCCCGACCCGGAGCCCTTCCTGCTGGCCGCCGCCAGGCTCGGCGTCGACCCGGCCGCCTGCGTCGTCTTCGAGGACGCCCCCGCGGGTCTCGCCGCCGGTCGCGCCGCGGGCATGCGGACCGTGGCCTTGGCCACAACCCACGACCGAGCCGCACTCGACGCCGACGTCGTCGTGACCGACCTCTCGGCGGTGTCCGCCCAGGCCACGGACGGGGGAGTGGAGATCGTCATCGGCGTCTGACGGACGGCGGAGGTGTCCGCATGGTGTCTCAACGCCGTCCGCTATACGGACACCCCCGGAGCCGCCGTACCCCCGCGTGCTTTACTTGCAGACATGACCACGACGAGCAGCCGCACCCTTGCGACCGAGGCGAACACGACGCCCGGTGCTCGCTGTATGTGTCGAATGTGCGCCTTCTGAGGGCCCCCGTTCGAGCCTCGCGCCCCGAAGCGAGACCCTGACGGCCGTGCCGTTCCACCTGCCGAAACCGGCGCCGGAACGTGCCCGCCCCGCGCACGCGCTGCCTGCGGTCCACCCACCGAAGCGGCCCCTGCGCGCCTGACTGTCCGAACGACGAATGCCCCGTGCCCGGCGGACCCCGCGCCGCGCACTCGACAGTGACGGAAACCCCTGTGATCACCACTTCGGGCCTGACCAAGGTCTACGAGTCGCGAGGCCGCCAGGTCACCGCTCTGGACGGCGTCGACCTCCACGTCCGCGAGGGCGAGGTGTTCGGCGTGATCGGCCAGAGCGGCGCCGGCAAGTCCTCGCTCATCCGCTGCGTGAACCTCCTGGAGCGCCCCACCTCCGGCACCGTGACCGTGGACGGTGTCGACCTCACCGCGCTCGCCGCCACCGGCCGCCGCGCCGGCAAGGACCTGCGTCGCGCCCGCAGCAGCATCGGCATGGTCTTCCAGCACTTCAACCTGCTGTCCTCCCGCACGGTCAAGGACAACATCGAGCTCCCCCTGGAGATCCTCGGCCTCTCCGGCGCCGAGCGCAGCCGCCGCGCCCTTGAGCTCCTCGACCTCGTCGGCCTCGCCGACAAGGCGAAGTCCTACCCGGGCCAGCTCTCCGGCGGCCAGAAGCAGCGCGTCGGCATAGCCCGCGCCCTGGCCGGCAACCCCAAGGTCCTGCTCTCCGACGAGGCCACCAGCGCCCTCGACCCGGAGACCACCCGCTCCATCCTCCAGCTGCTGCGCGACCTCAACCAGCAGCTCGGCCTCACCGTCCTGCTCATCACGCACGAGATGGACGTCGTCAAGACGATCTGCGACTCGGCCGCGCTGATGCAGAAGGGCCGGATCGTCGAGTCCGGCACCGTCGCCGAACTGCTCGCCACCCCCGGCTCCGAGCTGGCCGCCGAGCTGTTCCCGGTCAGCGGCGCCCCCACCGGCCCCGACCGCACGGTCGTCGACGTCACCTTCCACGGCGAGGCCGCCACGCAGCCGGTGATCTCCCAGCTCTCCCGTACGTACAACATCGACATCTCGATCCTGGGCGCCGCCATGGACACCGTCGGCGGCCGGCAGATCGGCCGGATGCGGATCGAGCTGCCCGGACGGTACGAGGAGAACGTCGTGCCCGTCGGCTTCCTGCGCGAACAGGGCCTCCAGGTCGACGTCGTCGACGAGGACGCCCAGGCGTCCGCGCCCACCGAGATCCTGGTCAAGGAAGGTGCCAAGTGACCTGGTCGGAGATGCAGCCCCTCCTGGAGCAGGGCACGGTCGACACCCTCTACATGGTCCTGTGGGCCACGCTGGTCACCGTCCTCGGCGGACTGCCGCTCGGCATCCTCCTCGTCCTCACGGACAAGGGCGGCCTGCTGCAGAACACCGTGGTCAACAAGGTCGTCGGCGTGATCGTGAACATCGGCCGCTCGCTGCCGTTCATCATCCTGCTGATCGCCCTGATCCCCTTCACGACCTTCGTCGTCGGCACCTTCATCGGCCCCACCGCGATGATCGTCCCGCTCGCCATCGGCGCCATCCCGTTCTTCGCGCGCCTCGTCGAGACCGCGATCCGCGAGGTCGACCACGGCCTGGTCGAGGCCGTCCAGTCCATGGGCGGCTCGGTGCCGACGATCATCCGCAAGGTGCTGCTGCCGCAGGCGCTGCCCTCGCTGGTCTCCGGGACCACCACCACCGTCATCGTGCTCATCGGCTACTCCGCGATGGCCGGAGCGGTCGGCGGCGAGGGCCTCGGCTCCAAGGCGATCACCTACGGATACCAGCGCTTCGACACCCAGTTCATGCTGGTCACCGTCGTCATCCTGATCGCGATCGTCACCGTCGTCCAGCTCATCGGCGACCTCGCCGTCCGGCTCCTCGCCCGCCGGGGCCGTACCGCGTAACCCCCCCCAGACTTCGTCCTTCGAAGAAGAGCCCGGACTTGTTGTCCAGGCGTCCCACCGCACCACCGGAAAGAGGCACTTTTCGTGCGTAAGAACATCAAGCTCACCGCCGGTATCGCCGCCACCGCCGCGCTCGCCCTGGGCCTCACCGCCTGCGGCACGGCCTCGGACCCGTCCTCCTCGAAGGGCGCGGCCGGCTCCGCCGACAAGCCGCTCGTCGTCGCCGCGTCCCCGACGCCGCACGCCGACATCCTCAACTACGTCAAGGACAACCTCGCCGCGAAGGAGGGCCTGAAGCTGGAGGTGAAGGAGTTCACGGACTACGTCCTGCCGAACACCGCCACCGAGACCGGCCAGGTCGACGCCAACTTCTTCCAGCACAAGCCGTACCTCGACGACTTCAACAAGAAGAACAACACGCACATCGTCCCGGTGGTCAACGTCCACCTGGAGCCGCTCGGCCTCTACTCCAAGAAGGTCAAGGCGCTCTCGGACATCAAGGCCGGCCAGACCATCGCCGTCCCCAACGACACCACCAACGGCGGCCGCGCCCTCCAGCTGCTCGCCGAGAACGGTCTCATCACGCTGAAGGACGGCGTCGGCACCAACGCCAAGATCTCCGACATCACGGACAAGAAGGGCCTGGAGTTCAAGGAGCTGGAGGCCGCCACCGTGCCCCGCGCCCTGAACGACGTCGACGCCGCCGTCATCAACGGCAACTACGCCATCGAGTCCAAGCTGTCCCCGGCCAAGGACGCCATCGCCGTGGAGAAGGCCGAGGGCAACCCGTACGCCAACTTCCTCGCCGTCAAGGAGGGCAACGAGAAGGACGCCCGCGTGCAGAAGCTCGTGAAGCTCCTCAACTCGCCCGAGGTGAAGAAGTACATCGAGAACACCTACAACGGCTCGGTCGTCCCGGCCTTCGGCGCCGTCGCCAAGTAAGGCCCGCCGCACCGCCCTTGTCGCGAAGGCCCCCGCACCCCGTCCGGTGCGCGGGGCCTTCGTCGTACCCCCGCGCACCCGAACCTGACGCCACATCGGACCCGGCCATGCACACCGACCGCTGCATGCTGCATGCTGTGCGTTCACGGTCGATTCGGACGGTCCACGGCATGGAGCTGCGCATGACTACCACCTTTCCGGACATCTCCATCAACACGGACCGGTTGGTGCTGCGCGCGCTCGAGGAGGCGGACGCGCCCGCCCTCGCCGAGATGATGAACGACGAGATGGTCGCCGCGTGGACGGCCGTCCCCCAGCCCTACACCGAGGACGCCGCGCTCCGCTGGATCACCGAGTACGCCCCCACCGAGCGCACCGAAGGCCGCGGCCTCGACCTCGCCGTCACCGAGTTCCTCACCCAGCGCCTGGTGGGGATCATCCAGCTCGGCAACACCAACTGGCGGGTCCGCTCCACCGAGATCTCCTACATCGTCGCCCCCTGGGCCCGCGGCGAGGGATACGCCACCGAGGCCGCCCTCGCCACCGCCCAATGGCTCTTCGGCGACCAGGGGTTCGAACGGATCGAGCTGCGCACCGCCGCCGGCAACACCGCCTCCCAGCAGGTCGCCCAGAAGATCGGCTGCATCAGCGAGGGCGTCCTCAGAGGCGCCTGCATAGCCCGCACCCGCACCGAGGACGGCACCTGGGCCGACCTGCGCACCGACTTCATCGTCTGGGGCCTGCTCCCCGAGGACCTCGAAGGCGTCGCCGACCAGATGGCGGAGGCCGGCTACTCCTCCTTCACCGACTGGAGCTGAGCCCGCCACCCGAGCCGGGTACCCTCGACACGCCCACGACCCGCGACCAGACCTCAGGAGACAGACGAGATGGCCGACCGGGTCACGGTGATCGGCTGGGACGGCTCGCCCCTCACCGCGGCGGCCCGATCCGCCCTCTCCGCCGCCACGCTCGTGGCCGGTGCCGCGCACCACCTCGCCCTGCCCGAGGTCCCGCCCGCCGCCGAAAGGATTCGCCTCGGCAGCGTGGACCTCGCCGCCCGCCGCATCGCGGGACACCGCGGCAGCGCCGTCGTCCTCGCCGACGGCGACCCCGGCTTCTTCGGCGTCGTCCGCACCCTGCGCGCCCCCGAGCACGGCCTGGAGGTCGAGGTCGTCCCGGCCGTCTCCTCCGTCGCCGCCGCCTTCGCCCGCGCCGGCATGCCCTGGGACGACGCCCGGGTCGTCGTCGCCCACCAGCGCACCCTGCGCCGGGCCGTCAACGTCTGCCGGGCCCACCCCAAGGTCGCCGTCCTCACCTCGCCCGGCGCCGGACCCGCCGAACTCGCCCTCCTCCTCGACGGCGTCCACCGCACCTTCGTCATCTGCGAGGAACTCGGCACCGACCGCGAACAGGTCACCGTCCTCACCTCCGACAAGGCCGCCGACCACGCCTGGCGCGACCCCAACGTCGTCATCGTCATCGGCGGCACCGCCGGAGCCCCGCCCGGCGGCTGGCTCCTGGGCCAGGAGACCCCGGCCGTCCGCGGCTGGGCCCTGCCCCCGGACGCGCCCGCCGCCCCCCGGGGCGGCAGCGGCGAGGACCGCACCCTGCGCGCCGCCCAGCTCGCCCGGCTCGGCCCCCGCGTCGGCGACCTCGTCTGGGACATCGGCTGCGGGCGCGGAGCGCTCTCCGTCGAGGCCGCCCGCTTCGGAGCCGCCGTCATCGCCGTGGACGCCGACCCGGAGGCCTGCGCCCGCACGGAGGCCGCCGCCCGCCGCCACGGCGTCCAACTCCAGGCCGTGCGCGGCCGCGCCCCGCACGTACTGGAGCGGCTGCCCGAACCCGATGTCGTACGGATCGGGGGTGGCGGCGTCCCCGTAGTCACTGCCTGCACCGACCGCAGGCCCGAGCGGATCGTCGCGCACGCCTCCACCCGCGACGAGGCCGAGGCCATCGGCGCGGCCCTCGCCGACGGCGGCTACGACGTCGAGTGCGCCCTGCTGCAGAGCGTCGGTCTCGACCCCGACGACTGGTCGGAACGCGACCGCACGGTGGTCTTCCTGCTCTCCGGCCGCCGGTCGACCGCCTCCTGACGGCACGGGGTGGACCCCCACCCGTGATCAGCCCGTCCACCGGGCCAGGTAGGCTGGCCGATCGTTGTACCGCCCCCGGACCTTCGGTGTTTTGTTCGCCCACGTCCGGATTGAGGGGCCCGAAAGGGCCCCTGATGTGGTACTGGGCAACGGGGGACGCGCGACGTGGCGCAGTCCACAGCAAACCGTGGCGGATCCGCCTGTCACGACGGCCGATGGCCGCGACAATGCTGGGGTGCCCGCGCGTCATTCGTGCCGCACGGCGCGCACGCTCGTTCTTGTTGACGGGCGAAGGTCTGAAGGAGCACAAGCGATGGGCGAGGGGTACGCATGACGGACACCGGCCAGGTCCCGGGCGAGGGGCTGCCGGAGAACGCAGGCATGGTCGAGCAGCCGGGCATCCCCGCTCCGGGCGCGTACACCTTCCTGGACCCCTCCGAGAACGTAGCCGAGGACGACGACCTGCTCCTGATGCCGGGTGCCCAGGGTGCCTGGAGCGAGCACCCGCCGGGCGCCGTGGCCGCCCAGCCCGTCGCCGTCCCGGCCCCCGGGACCATGCCGGGTCGACCGGTCGGCGACCCGCTCACCGATCCGCTGGCCGGCCCGATCGCCGACGCCCTCGCCGCCCAGACCCCGATGGCCCCGCCCGCTCCGGCCGCCCCCGTCGCCCACGAGGCCCTCTCCACCCCCGCGCACGGTGTGCCCCTGGCGCCCGAGGCCCCGCACGTCCCCTCGACCCCCGCGCACGGCGTGCCCGTCGCCCCGGAGGCCGGACAGATCCTGTCCACCCCCGCCCACGGCGTCCCCGTCGCGCCGCAGGAGCAGGCCGAGGTCATGACGGACCACGGCTACGAGCCCGGCATCCTCGACACCGGCGCCCACGAGGCCGCCGGCCGCGACTCCGGTTCCGTGGATCTCCGGGGCGTACGCGTTCCCTCGGCGGCCTCGGCCCCGACCCCGCCGCCCGCCCGCCGCCCGCTGCACATGGGCCCGCCGGTACCCGAGACCGGCGGAGTCGTCCGCTCCCTCGCCGACCGGGGCCCCGCCGCCCCCGCGCCCGCGCCGATGCACACGCCGGTCGCGACCCCGGTCGCCGCGACGGCACCCGCCCCGATGCCGACCCGGGCCCCGGGCCCGCCGACCACCGGCCTCGAGTACCTCGACGTCCCCCAGGAGCAGCCGGCCGCGCCCCACTTCGGCGACGTCCCGCCGCAGGGCGCCGTGCCGTGGGACACGCAGCCGCAGGGCCCTGTGCGGCAGCCGGGGTCCGCAGAAACGGTCGGCCAGTTCGTCCCGGTCGAGGGCACGGTCCCGACGACCCCGCACCTGGCGCCCACGCCGGTGACCGAAGAGCCGCCGGCCGAGGTCCCCGACGCGCCCGACGCCGCCCACGCTCCCGCCGAGGACGCCCAGGCGGTCGTCCCCGCCCCACGCGACGGCGGCCCGGCCGCCGCCGTGCCCGTACCGCCGGCCGAGGACGCCGCCCCCGAGGCGTCGCCGGAGCCCGAGGCAGCCGAACCCGCCCTGGAGCAGGCCGAACCGTTCGAGGAGCCGCAGGCGCAGGAGCCCGCGGCGGATGAGCCGCCGGCTGCCGAGGTCCCGGCCCCCGAGACGGCGACCGCGGCCGAAGACCCCGCTGCCGAGCAGGCCCCGGCGGCCGAAGACTCCGCTGCCGAGGAACCGGCGGCCGAGGCCGTCGTGACCGTCGCCGCCCCGGAGGCCCCCGACGAGGGAGCGGCCGTCGCCGAGTCGATCGTCGTCGAGCCGGCCGCCGACGCCGAACCCCTCGCCGCGGAACCGGCCGTCGCCGAGGCTGCCACCGAGGCCGAGGCCGAGGTCGAGGTCGAGGTCGAGGTCGTCACGGCCGAGCCGATCGTCGCGGATACCGCCGTGGAACCCGTCGTGGAGGGCGCCGTCGCGGAGGCCACTGTCGTGGAACCCGCCGTCGTGGAGCCGGATCTCACCGAGCCCGTCGTCCCCGAGCCGACCGTCGCGGACCCCGCCGCCACGGAGCCGGACGCCACCGAGCCCGCCACCGCCGCGGTCGCCGACGACTCCGCCGCCGCGGATCCGACCGCTACCACCCCCGACGTCACCACCCCCGAGGTGGCCGACCCGGACACCACCGACCCGGACGCCACCGACCCGGACACCACCGACCCGGACGCCACCGACCCGGACGTGGCCGACCCGGACGTGGCCGACCCGGGTGTCGCTCCCGTCGCCACGGACCCGGCCGTCGCCGAGCCCGCCGTCGCCGCCCCCGCCGTCGACGCATCCCTTGCCGAAGCACCCCCCGTCGAGGAGCTCCCGGTCGACGAACCCGTCGGCGCCCCCGCGCCCGGGTACGACGACGCCGAGCGCGAGGCCGTGCTCCGGGTCATGCGCGAGCGCCGCGACATCCGCAACGGCTTCCGCTCCGACCCGATCCCGCACGAGGTGCTGCTCCGCGTCCTGGAGGCCGCCCACACCGCGCCCAGCGTCGGCCACTCCCAGCCCTGGGACTTCGTCGTCATCCGCTCGGCGGAGACCCGCCGGACCATGCACGAACTGGCCCAGCGCCAGCGCGAGGCGTACGCCAAGTCGCTGCCGAAGGCGCGGGCGAAGCAGTTCAAGGAACTGAAGATCGAGGCCATCCTCGACACCCCGGTCAACATCGTCGTGACCGCCGACCCGACGCGGGGCGGCCGCCACACCCTGGGCCGCTACACGCAGCCGCAGATGGCCCCGTACTCCTCGGCCCTGGCGGTCGAGAACCTCTGGCTCGCGGCCCGCGCCGAGGGCCTCGGCGTCGGCTGGGTCAGCTTCTTCGACGAGCGCGAGATGGTGCGCACCCTCGGCCTGCCCGAGCACCTCGAAGTGGTCGCGTACCTCTGCGTCGGTTACGTCGACGAGTTCCCCGAGGAGCCCGAGCTGATGCAGGCGGGCTGGTCCAAGCGCCGCCCGCTGTCCTGGGTCGTCCACGAGGAGACGTACGGACGCCGGGCGCTGCCCGGCGAGGAGCCGCACGACCTGCTCCAGGAGACCGTCGCCAACATCCGCCCGCTGGACGCCAAGGCGCTGGGCGAGGCGTGGGAGCGGCAGAAGCGCATGACGAAGCCGGCCGGGGCGCTCGGCATGCTGGAGATCATCTCCGCGCAGCTCTCCGGGCTCTCCCGGATGTGCCCTCCCCCGATCCCCGAGCCGGCCGCCGTCGCGATCTTCGCGGGCGACCACGGCGTGCACGCCCAGGGCGTCACTGCCTGGCCGCAGGAGGTGACCGGCCAGATGGTCGCGAACTTCCTCGGCGGGGGAGCGGTCTGCAACGCCTTCGCCAACCAGGTGGGCGCCGAGGTCTGCGTCGTCGACGTGGGCGTCGCCTCCGACCTGCCCGCCACGCCCGGCCTCCTTCCCCGCAAGGTCCGGGCGGGCACCGCCGACTTCACGACGGGCGTCGCGATGACCCGTGACGAGGTGCTGGCGGCGATCGAGGTGGGCATCGAGACCGCGCGCGACCTCGTCGCCGCCGGTAACAAGGCGCTCCTCACGGGCGAGATGGGCATCGCGAACACCACCGCGTCCGCCGCGCTGATCTCCGTGTACACCGGCGTCGACCCGGTCGAGGTGACCGGTCGCGGTACGGGCATCAACGACGAGATGCACGCGCGGAAGGTGGACGTCGTCCGCCGCGCCCTGGAGTTCCACCAGCCGGACCCGGCGGACCCCGTCGGCGTCCTCTCCGCGATCGGCGGCCTGGAGCACGCGGCGCTCGTCGGTCTGATCCTGGGCGCGGCCTCGCTGCGCGTCCCGGTCGTCCTCGACGGTGTCTCGACGGGCGCGGCCGCGCTGGTGGCCCGGGCCATCGCGCCCGAGGCGCTGGCGGCCTGCATCGCGGGCCACCGCAGCGCCGAGCCGGGCCATGTGGCGGCTCTCAACAAGCTGGGCCTGCGGCCCCTGGTCGACCTCGACCTGCGCCTCGGCGAGGGCACGGGCGCCCTCCTCGCCCTCCCGATCGTCCAGAGCGCGGCCCGGGCGATGCACGAGGTGGCGACGTTCGACTCGGCGGGCGTGACCGAGAAGTAGCCGCCGCCCCGCGCGTCCCCGCACTCACCGGGAGTGGGGGACGCGCGGCGGTCGCGGACACCGGCACCCGTACCCGTACGCGTATCGGCACAGGGTTCCGAGCGTTCCGCACCTCGATACAGCCCCGCGCGCGGCCCCAGGCTTCTCCCGCAGCAGGGGCGCACGCACCGCGAGGGACAAGCGTCACAGGGAGCCCACCTCGGGTGACCGATATCGTGGGCACCAGGGCCTCGCACCGCCCCACCCGCGTCCCCACCAGCCGCTTCACCGCCGCAGCGGCCCCCGTCACACCGCCCTTCCGAGGAGCCGCACACCCATGGCTGACCCCGCCGCCTCCGCCGCGACCCCCGCCTACCCCGTAGGCCTCCGCCTCTCCGGCCGGCGCGTCATCGTCCTCGGCGGCGGCCAGGTCGCCCAGCGCCGGCTCCCGGCCCTGATCGCGGCCGGCGCCGACGTCACCCTGATCTCCCCGTCCGCGACCCCGTCCGTCGAGGCGATGGCCGAGGCCGGCGAGATCACCTGGGTGAAGCGCCGGTACGAGGACGGGGACATCGCCGACGCCTGGTACGCGCTCGTCGCCACCAGCGACGCCGTCGCCAACGCGGCCGCCTCCGCCGAGGCCGAGCGGACGAAGACCTGGTGCGTGCGCTCCGACGACGCCGAGGCGGCCACCGCGTGGACCCCGGCGACCGGCCGCAGCGAGGGCGTCACCGTCGCCGTGCTCACCGGCCACGACCCGCGCCGCTCCGCCGCCGTGCGCGACGCGATCGTCGAGGGCCTCCGGGACGGCTCGATCGCCGCCCCCGCGCAGCGCTCCCGTACGAACTTCGTGGCGCTGGTCGGCGGCGGCCCCGGTGACCCCGACCTGATCACGGTCCGCGGCCGCCGCCTGCTCGCCGAGGCCGACGTGGTCATCGCCGACCGCCTCGGCCCCCGCGACCTGCTCGCCGAACTGCCCCCGCACGTCGAGGTGATCGACGCGGCGAAGATCCCGTACGGCCGGTTCATGGCCCAGGAGGCCATCAACAACGCGCTGATCGAGCACGCCAAGGCCGGCAAGTCGGTCGTACGGCTCAAGGGCGGCGACCCCTTCGTCTTCGGCAGGGGCATGGAGGAGGCGCAGGCACTCGCGGCGGAGGGCATCGCCTGCACGGTCGTGCCCGGGATCTCCAGCTCGATCTCCGTCCCCGGCGCGGCGGGCATCCCGGTCACGCACCGCGGGGTGGCCCACGAGTTCACCGTCGTCAGCGGCCATGTGGCGCCCGACGATCCGCGGTCCCTCGTCGACTGGGCGTCGCTCGCCAAGCTCACCGGCACGCTGGTGATCCTCATGGGCGTCGACAAGATCGGGAAGATCGCCGAGGCGCTCGTCGCGCACGGCAAGTCCCCCGACACCCCGCTCGCCCTCATCCAGGAGGGCACGACGGCGACGCAGCGTCGGGTCGACGCCACCCTGGCGACGGTCGCGGAGACGGTCGTGGCCCAGGAGGTCCGCCCGCCGGCGGTCATCGTCATCGGCGACGTGGTGGCCGAGGGCCCCGAAAAGCTGGTGAAGCCGTAAAGCCGACTGCTGTGGCGCCGTCATGAAGTGACCACGCCGCAGCAGTAACAGGGGGTGACCGAACCCCCGCCGCAGCGCACACATTGGCACCGCACCCCGGACAAGGCAGTATCACCCCGTGGCCGAACTCATCACGATCGACGACCCTGACGACCCGCGCCTGCGCGACTACACCGGCCTGACCGACGTGGAGCTGCGCCGCAGGCGCGAGCCCGCCGAGGGCCTGTTCATCGCCGAGGGCGAGAAGGTCATCCGCCGGGCCAGGCAGGCCGGGTACGAGATGCGGTCGATGCTGCTCTCGGCCAAGTGGGTCGACGTCATGCGCGACGTCATCGACGAGGTCCCGGCGCCCGTGTACGCGGTGCAGCCGGAGCTCGCCGAGCGCGTCACCGGCTACCACGTCCACCGCGGCGCCCTCGCCTCCATGCAGCGCAAGCCGCTGCCGAGCGCGGAGGACCTGCTGCGTCCGGCCCGCAGGGTCGCGGTGATGGAGTCGGTCAACGACCACACCAACATCGGCGCCATCTTCCGCAGCGCGGCCGCGCTCGGCATGGACGCGGTGATCCTCTCCCCGGACTGCGCGGACCCGCTGTACCGCCGGTCCGTGAAGGTCTCCATGGGCGCGGTCTTCTCGGTCCCGTACGCCCGCCTGGAGACCTGGCCGCGCGGCCTGGAGGCGGTACGGGAGGCGGGCTTCAAGCTGCTCGCCCTCACCCCGGACGAGAAGGCCTCCCCGATCGACGTGGCGGCCCCGCACAAGCTGGAGCGGGCGGCCCTGATGCTGGGCGCGGAGGGCGACGGTCTGTCCACCCAGGCGCTCAGGGCGGCGGACGAGTGGGTCCGGATCCCGATGGCGCACGGAGTGGACTCGCTCAACGTGGGCGCGGCGGCGGCCGTGGCGTTCTACGCGGTGGCGAGCGGCCGCCCGCAGGACTGACGGGCCGGCCCTAGCCCTGCAACGGCCGCCCGCAGGACTGACGGGCCGGACCTAGCCCTGCCACGGCCGCCCGCGGGACTGACGCGTCGGGCGCCAGCCCTGCAACGGCCGCCCGCAGGACTGACGGGTCGGCCCTAGCCCTGCAACGGCCGCCCGCGGGACCGACGGGCGGCCGCTAGCCCTGCAGCGCCTGAGCGGCCGCGATCCCCAGCGCCACGACCACCGTCACCACGACGAAGACGAAGAGCCGCTGGCGCAGCAGCCGGGGGTTGGCGGGCCGCCGGCCGGTCGACGTGCTGCGCGCGCCGCCGGGCCGGGAGGGCGTGGGACGGCCGTTGGGCCGCGACTGCGGAGCGGACCGGCCGCCGGTACGTGACGGGGAGGACGGCCGCGAGTCGGTGGTGCGCTCGGTGTAGCGCTCCGTGGGCCGGCTGCCGGTCGTCTGCTCCGTACGCTCCCGCTGGGCGGGCGGACGGGCGGCGGGCAGCCCCTGGGCCTCACGGGCGGCGATCTCCTTGAGTCGCATGGACAGCTGGAGGGTGCTGGGACGGTCCTCGGGATCCTTGGCCAGACAGGCCCGGACGAGCGGCGCCAGCGCGTCCGGTACGCCGCCGAGCTGCGGCTCCTCGTGCACCACCCGGTAGAGCATGACCTCCGAACTGCCGTGCCCGAACGGCGAGTCCGCCATCGCCGCGTACGCCAGGGTGGCGCCCAGCGAGAAGACGTCCGTCGCCGGGGTGACGGCCGCGCCCCGCACCTGCTCGGGCGCGAGGAAACCGGGGGAGCCGACGGCGGTGCCCACGTGGGTGAGGGTGCTGGCGCCGGTGGCCCAGGCGATGCCGAAGTCGATGATCCGAGGGCCCTTGGGGGAGAGCAGGATGTTCGACGGCTTGAGGTCCCGGTGGACGACACCGGCCTCGTGGACGGCGACCAGGCCCTCCGAGAGCGCGGCCCCGATGGCGGCGACGTCGGCGGCCCGCAGCGGCCCCTCTTCGGCGACACGGTCGTGCAGGGAGGGGCCGGGCACGTACTGGGTGGCGAACCAGGGGCGGTCGGCATCCAGGTCGGCGGCGACGAGTCGGGCCGTACAGCCGCCCCGGATCCGCCGGGCGGCGGACACCTCGCGGGCGAACCGGGAACGGAACTCCTGGTCCTCGGCCAGATCCGGCCGGATCACCTTCAGCGCCACCCGCTGTCCGCGCCGGTCGGATCCCAGGTACACGACCCCCATCCCACCGGCCCCGAGCCGGCGGTGGAGCCGGAACGACCCGACGATCCGCGGATCCTCGCGCCGGAGCCGCATCATCGCCATGTCCGTCCCCTCGTCCGTTCGACGTGGCACAGCTTACGTATGGACGCCCCGGTGTGCTCATAGGCCGCGCCCTCGCGCGCGGATCGATTGTCAGTGCTGGGGAGGACACTTGAGGGGTGGTCAGGACGCGGGCGCGGAGCCGCGGCCCGACTTCGGAATTCTCCAAATATCCAACAGCGGAAGGGGGATTCGGCCGATGAAGGGTGATCGTGTGGAGATAGTCGTGGACGCGGGGGACACGACTCGGACGTACGAAGTGGTGGCAAGCAGGGCGGGCCGGAGGGTGGAGACGGCGGTACGGAGAGGGGTGGTGGAAGTGAGCGAAGTCACGCGCACGGGGGTGGTCGTCCGGACGGCCCGCTTCATGGCGAGCCGGGTCCTCGCGCTGGTCGAGCAGCCGGTCCCCCTCCGGGAAGACCCTCAGTCCTAGGCCGGTCTCTCCACCCTGGGGAGTACGCCGTGGGGGTACGCGTCATCCTCCCGTAGGCCCGGTATTCGGTACGCGGGCATGACGTCCGGGCGGTGCCGGGTCCCTAGTGTTGAAGTCAAGCGGCGGGTGCAGCACTCGTCCCCCGAGGTCAGACACCCGCCGCTGCCAACTCGACAGGAGAGGAACCATGGCGTACCCGGTTTCGCGGATCACCACCCGTCCCTCGGGCCGCCGCCACCCCCTGGTGGCGACCGCCATGGTCCTCCCTCTCGCGACCCTGCTGGTCGTCGTCTTCGGCGGCTGGGACGCAGTGGTCACACAGGCGTCGTCCGTGGGCGTGATGCTGGGGCGCTGAGCGGCGCCCCGGACCCGGGAGAGCGGCTCGGGTCGGGGACATCCGGCCAACAACCCCGTGGGGACGGGGGTGCGGCGGACGGCAGCGTGCGGCCGGTCAGCTGGGGAGCTGACCGGCCCTCGCGCTTTCCCGGTACGGGCGCGCACAGCGAAGCACGCCCCCCTGGCAACAGCCCCCTCGGTGTCCACGGCGGGCGGCCCCCTGACCGCGGCGGCAGGCGGGCCCCCACCCCCCTGCTGACAACGCGTACGCTCCCCCCGTGGAGCACGGCGAACTCGAACAGCTCAGCGTCCTCGCGCGCCGCGCGGCGCACCAGGTCGACCCCACGTGCCCGTGCGCGCCGCACGCGACCACCGTGCTCGCCGATCGGGACGACGGCACCGTCGTCCGGCACGGCGCCGTCGTCGTCAAGGCGCACGCCCCGGGCACGGATCTCCCCGCGCACCGAGCCCGCATCGACGTCGCCGGGCTCCGCGAGCTGGACGGGATCCTCCTCCCGCCCCACCCGCTCCGCGAGCTGGACGGGACCCCCCTCCCGCCCCGCCCCCGGACCGCCCCCGACCCCGACGGCGTCCGCCCCCGCACCGCCTGGCCCTACGGCACCCCCGTCGACCCCACCGACCCCGACGCCGCCCCCTGGGAGGATGCCGCGCGGCTCCTGGCCCGGCTCCATCGCACCCCGCCGCCCGCCCACCTCCCGATCCCGCCCATGCGCGCGCCCGCCAAGGCCGCCCTCGCCGTCGAACGGATGCGCCGCTCCACCGCGCCCCGACCCGCCGTCGAGACCGTGCTCCGCGCCTGGCGCACCCTCCCGGAGGAGCCGGCCCACCGCCCCCTCCTCTGCCACGGCGACTTCCACCTGGGCCAGCTCGTCCGCGACCCCCGGGTCCCCGGCGCCCCCTGGGTCCTCATCGACGTGGACGACCTCGGTCTCGGCGACCCCGCCTGGGACCTGGCCCGTCCCGCCGCCTGGTTCGCCGCCGGCCTGCTGCCGCCCGAGGTCTGGACCCGGTTCCTCGACGCGTACCGGGAGTGCGGCGGCCCGGCCGTCGGAACCCGTACCACCGACGCGCCCGACGCACACCACGCGCCCGATGCCCACCATGCGCCCCACGCCCACCGCGCGCCCGATGCCCACCACGCACCCGACGCCCACGAGGCGCACCCCGCCCGCGACGCCCGCGACCCCTGGGCCCAACTGGACCTTCCCGCCCGCGCCCTGACCGTCCAGACCGCCGCGCTCGCCCTCGCCAAGTCCTCCGCCGAGAACCGGCCGCTCGACGAGGTGGAGGAAGTGATGATCGACACCTGCGCCCGAATCGGGTCGCTCCGAACCGAGTTGGCCCGGCCCGCGTCCCCATAAGCTGAAAGCACCATTCGAACCGCAGGGAGTTGAGCCGACCATGCAGTGTCCCAAGTGCCACGCAGCGATGCACACGTACAACCGCAACGGCGTCCAGATCGAGCAGTGCAGCGGCTGCCGCGGGATATTCCTGGACTACGGCGAGCTGGAGTCCCTGACCCGGCTCGAGTCCCAGTGGGTGCAGCAGGCTCCGCCCCCGCCCGCCCCGCCGGCCTACCCGGCCCAGGGCGCTCCCGTCGCGCCCGCCTGGGGCGCCCCGCAGCACCACGGCGGACACCACGGCGGTCACCACCAGCGCGGCTTCGGCCGGATGCTCTTCTCCTCCTGACGGGGAGCGGGCACGACGAAGCCCCCGACCGCGAGAGGCGGCCGGGGGCTTCGACGTATGGTGCGCGATACTGGGATTGAACCAGTGACCTCTTCCGTGTCAGGGAAGCGCTCTCCCGCTGAGCTAATCGCGCGGGACGGTCCCGAACCATCCAGGACCAGGTGTTACTGCGTGCTACGTGCGCGATACTGGGATTGAACCAGTGACCTCTTCCGTGTCAGGGAAGCGCTCTCCCGCTGAGCTAATCGCGCGGGACGGCCCATGCGGACCGGATCTTCGGTTGTTCTGCGTGCGCGATACTGGGATTGAACCAGTGACCTCTTCCGTGTCAGGGAAGCGCTCTCCCGCTGAGCTAATCGCGCTTGGAGGTGGAGACGGGATTTGAACCCGTGTAGACGGCTTTGCAGGCCGTTGCCTCGCCTCTCGGCCACTCCACCAGGAGTGAGACGGGGGTTCGGGAAGATCCCCCAACATCGAGCGGACGACGAGATTCGAACTCGCGACCCTCACCTTGGCAAGGTGATGCTCTACCAACTGAGCCACGTCCGCTTGTCGTTTCCGTTTCGCTTGCGCGTCCCGGCGACGTGTTGAACTCTAGCGGATTCCTGGGCCAGCACAAAAACGCGTTTCCGCAGCGTGCTGAGCTGCACAGGGAGCCGGGGCGGCGGAGAGGTTCCCGCGCCGTTCACTCCCCGTGTCCCGAAGGTGGCAGGCAGCCGTCCCCCGATCGGTGTCCGCCGCCGGTCTCGGTGCCCGCCATAGACTCGATCCGTGCACGACCTTGCTCCTCTGGCCCGCTTCGGCGGCCTCGTCGCGACCGACCTGCGGGATGTCACCAGTGATCCCGCGGCCCTGGACTCCGCCGGCTTCTGGACCGTCTCCGCGGACTTCGAGGGCCGTCTGACCTGCGCCCGCTTCGGCGACGTACGGAGCGCACCCGTCCCCGCGCCCGCTCCGGGCGCCTGGCGCGGTCCCGCGACCGGTGACTGGACGTCCTCCCTCGACCGCGCCGCGTACACGGCGGGCGTCCGCCGCATCCGGGAGCACATAGCGCGCGGGGAGGTCTATCAGGCCAATCTCTGCCGCGTGATGTCCGCGCCGCTGCCCGACCCCCGCGCCGCCGACGTCGACGCCCTCACCGCGCTGCTGGCCCGCGGCAACCCCGCTCCGTACGCCGGAACGATTCGGCTGCCCGGGCACGGGGTGGAGATCGCGACCGCGTCCCCCGAGCTCTATCTGCGCCGCGCGGGCCGCACCGTCGAGTCCGGCCCGATCAAGGGCACCGGGCGCACCGCGGAGGATCTGCTGGAGAAGGACCACGCCGAGAACGTGATGATCGTGGACCTCGTACGGAACGACCTCGGCCGGGTCTGTGCGACCGGCTCGGTCACCGTGCCCGAGCTCTGCGCCGTCGAGCCCCACCCGGGCCTGGTCCACCTCGTCTCCACCGTGCGCGGCGAGCTCGCGGCGGGGGCGGGCTGGCCGGAGCTGCTGGCCGCGACGTTCCCGCCCGGCTCCGTCACGGGCGCCCCGAAGTCGAGCGCCCTGCGGATCATCGAGGCCCTGGAGACCGCCCCGCGCGGCCCGTACTGCGGTGGCATCGGCTGGGTCGACGCCGACCGCCGCACCGCCGAGCTGGCCGTCGGCATAAGGACCTTCTGGATCGACCGCCCCGAGGGCGTGCTGCGCTTCGGCACCGGCGCCGGCATCACATGGGGTTCGGACCCCGAGCGCGAGTGGGCGGAGACCGAGTTGAAGGCGTCCCGGCTGCTGGCGGTAGCGTCGGGCGCGTACGAGGCGAGCGGAAAGGCCATATCGCGATGAAACTCTGGGTCAACGGCGGACTGCGCGACGCGGAGGAAGCCCAGGTGTCCGTCCTGGACCACGGTCTGACCGTCGGCGACGGCGTCTTCGAGACGGTCAAGGCCGAGCGTGGCGGGACCTTCGCGCTCACCCTCCACCTGGAGCGCCTCACCCGCTCCGCGCGCGGCCTGGGTCTGCCCGACCCCGACCTCGACGAGGTCCGCCGTGCCTGCGCGGCCGTCCTGGAGGCCAACCCGATGGAGCTCGGCCGGCTCCGTATCACGTACACCGGCGGGCTCTCCCCGCTCGGCTCCGAGCGCGGCGACGCCGGGCCCAGCCTCGTCGTGGGGCTCGGGGAGTCGGGCCGCCGTCCCGACACCACCGCCGTGATCACGGTGCCCTGGACCCGGAACGAGCGCGGCGCGCTCACCGGCCTGAAGACCACGTCGTACGCCGAGAACGTCGTCGCCCTCGCCCGGGCCCGCGAACAGGGCGCGTCCGAGGCGCTGTTCGCCAACACCGTCGGGCAGCTCTGCGAGGGGACGGGATCCAACGTCTTCGTCGTGCTGGACGGCCGGATCCACACCCCGCCCGTCTCCTCCGGCTGCCTGGCCGGCATCACCCGCGCCCTCGTCGTCGAGTGGACGGGGGCGGTCGAGGCCGACCTGCCGCTGGACGTCCTGGAGAGCGCCGAGGAGATCTTCCTGACCTCGACCCTCCGTGACATCCAGGCCGTGCACCGGGTCGACGGTCGTGCGACGACGCCCGCGCCGGGACCGGTGACGGCCAAGGCGATGCGGGTCTTCGACGAGCGCGCGGGGGCCGACCGGGACCCGCGCCTCGGGTAAATCCGGATGACGGACCGGCCCGAGGTGGGTAGAACACCCGTGATGACCACCACTCTGCGGCCGGCCGGGCCGCTTCAGCAGACCCCCGACGGCGACCGGTCCCGCACGTACGACGTCTGTGTGAACAGCCGTCGCGTGGGTTCCGTGCGCCTCGCCACCGCGCCGGGCTTCGGCGCCGGAGCCGGGACCATCCAGGCCCTGAGCATCGAGGAGCCGGACCGCCGCCGGGGCCGGGGCGCGGTCGCCGCGCTCGCCGCCGAGGAGGTGCTGCGCGGCTGGGGCTGCGGCGAGGTCCAGATCTCCGTACCGGCGCGGGCCGAGGCGGCGCTGCGGATGGCGCGGATACTCGGCTACACCGAGCGCGGCAGGAACATGCTCAAGGAACTCCCGCCCGAGCCGCCGGCCCCGCCCTCCGGGATCGAGGTCCGGCCCATGACGCCCGCCGAGTTCGGGCCCTGGGAGGTGGAGGCCCGGGAGAGCTACGCCCGGAGCTGGGTCGAGCGGGGCGTCGCCGAGGACCGGGCCCGCGCCAAGTCCGAGGCCGCCCATCGGCAGCTGCTGCCCGAGGGGCTGGACTCCCCGGGCACGGCGATCCACGTGGCGGTACGGGACGGGGAGACCGTCGGCCATGTGTGGACGGCCGACCGCGAGCTGGAGCCCGGTGTCCACGGGAGCTACGTCTACGGCATCGCGGTCGCCGAGGGCCACCGGGGCCACGGCTACGGCCGGGCCCTGATGCTGGTCGCCGAAGGGGTCGCGCTCGGCGCCGGGGCGCGTCTGCTCGGACTCCATGTCTTCGCGGGCAACACCCCGGCGATCCGGCTCTACGAGTCGCTCGGCTACCGGACGACGTTCGTCAACAGCTGGAAGCCGCTGTTCTAGGGGGCGCCCCCTAGCCGGCGAGCAGGCGGTCGGTGATCTCCTCGATGCGCGCGCGCAGGCCGTCCTGGCTCTGGCCGCCGTCCAACCGCTCGCCGTCGACGACGTAGGTGGGGGTGCCGGTGACCTTGATCGCCTTGCCCTCCGCCTGGTCGGCGTCGACGGTCAGCAGATGCCGTCCGTCGATCAGGGCGGTGTCGAACTCCTCGGCGTCCAGGCCCAGTTCGCGGGCGACGTCCAGGAGCACCGACTCGCCCCGCTCGCCCAGCTCCGCCGTCCTGGCCAGCAGCGCCTCCGCGTACGCCCAGCCCTTGCCCTGGTCGGCCGCCTCCTCGGCGGCCTGGGCGGCGGCGTACGCGTGCTTGTGCTTCTCCAGCGGGAAGTGCCGCAGCTGGACGTCGATCCGCTCGCCGTACTTCTCGCGCAGCGCGCGCACGTCGTCGAGGGCCTGGAAGCAGTCGGGGCACTGGAGGTCGAACCATGCCTCCACGGTGACGGCGGAGGCGGGCGGGGTGGTGGAGTCGCTCATGGGAGCAGTCTCCCAGCCCGCGTGGGCCCGGCCCAACCGGGACCTGGGGAGGAGATCCCGCAGGGGAGACCCGGAGATCTCCCTGAGACCGGCGGCGGAACGTGGCCCCGGGGCCCCTCGCCGGTGCAGGATGGAAGGGACGTATCGCCCTGGCCCAGGAGGCTCGCATGCTCGCCGAGACCATTTTTTCCGCGGTGTCCGTGGCGGGCCTGGGCATCGCCGCGATCACGGCGTACCGCAAGCGTTTCCTCGCCGCGACGCGGATCGCCGCCTATGCGCTGGTGCCCATCGGCCTGGTCATGACCGGGGCGGTGGAGTGGGCCTTCGAGACGGCCTTCAGCCCGACGGCCTGGGCGGGCTTCGGCGTGCTCGGTGTGGCGTGGGCGCTCTTCATGACGAGCCGGGCCGTCGAGCGGCGCAGATCGGGCCGGAAGGCGGCCGAGCAGGGCGAGATGCCGGGCGCCGTCGCGCCGGCCGCGTCCGCGCCGTCGCTCGGTGGCGGACAGCGGGGTGCGACCCCGAAGCCGCAGGCCAAGACGGCCGGGGACGACTTCAGCGACATCGAGGCGATTCTGAAGAAGCACGGGATCTGACAGCCGTGGCGAGCGTCGCCCTCCCGGCCATGCCCGCCACGGCTGCGCCCGTCGGCATTCAGCCGCGGCTGCGCCCGCCCGCGTCCAGCCGCGGCTGCGCCCGCCCGCGTCCAGCCGCGGCTGCGCGCGCCCGCGTCCGACGGTGTGGTGACGTCCGCATCCACGGGGTGTGGTGACGCCCCCATCCACGGGGTGTGGTGACGCCCGCGTCCACGGGTTGTGATGACGCCCGCATCCACGGGATGTGATGAACTGCCGCGGCCGAGGGGCGTGTTGCGGGTGGTCTCGTGGAGGGCTGCGCCATGATCGCCCCGAGATGCTGGATACCTCGCGGGATCAGGTCCCCGCCCCCACCGAAGAGCCGCGCGGTTGTCTGTTCGCGCTGTCCCAGCCGCCGCTGATGATCTTCCTCGCGGTGATCGGCTGTCTGCTCATGATCGCCGCCGTGCACGACCTCTTCCTGCTGTGAAGGTGCGGTGGGGCGCCCCCTGCCGGGCCGGTCGGTGACGGCCGCCGACGGCGAGGGCGGCGGGTCGGCTCAGCCCGCGGCTTCCTTGCGGCGCGCCCGGTACGCGGCGACGTGCAGCCGGTTACCGCAGGTGCGGCTGTCGCAGTAGCGGCGCGAGCGGTTGCGGGAGAGATCGACGAAGGCCCGGCCGCAGTCGGGGGCCTCGCAGCGCCGCAGCCGTTCCTGCTCACCGGCGACCACGATGAACGCCAGGGCCATGCCGCAGTCGGCGGCGAGGTGGTCGGCGACCGAGGCGCCCGGCGCGAAGTAGTGCACGTGCCAGTCGTAGCCGTCGTGGTCGGTGAGCTGCGGCGTCGTGCCCGCGGCGGCGACCAGCTGGTTGATCAGCGTGGCCGCGATCCGGGCGTCGGGGGCCGAGAAGACCGCCGTGAACCTGGCCCGTACCTCCTGGACGGCCTTCAGGTCCCGGCCGGTGAGCTCGCCGACGTCGCTGATGTCGTGGGCCCGTACGAAGGTGCGCAGCGAAGGGACGTCTCCGAGCTCGTCGCCACGGTCGCCCTCGGGCGCGGTGTTCACCAGATCGACGACGGTGTCGAGGGCGATCCGGGTGTCGTGGGGGATCAGCACGATTCGCTCCCTGGCCGGCTGCGGGCGGGCGCCCGCGGAATTGCGCTGACTCTAGCGGCTTCGCCGCGCGGCGCAGGGAGAGGACCGGGAGCGGCCGGGAAACGGGCATCGGCGCCCTCGGCCGCGCCGGCTGCGCGGTGAGGACGCCGATGTCTGCCGTATGCGGTTGTCCGCGCGGCGCCGTCGCCCCGAGTCGGACGGCGCCGTGCGGCTCTCGGCCTGGCTCAGCTGTCGGCCAGGATGTGGGAGAGCTCCGTGTCGAGATCGAAGTGACGGTGCTCGGTGCCGGGTGGCACGGCGGCGTCGGTCCGCTTGAGGAACGACTCCAGGGCCCTCGCAGGGGCTTCGAGCAGTGCTTCGCCCTCGGGGGAGCTCAGCGCGATGCAGACGACGCCTTGACCGTGACTGCGGGACGGCCAGACTCTGACGTCGCCGGTGCCGGTGGGCCGGTGCAGCCCCTCGGCGAGAAGGTCGCGGGCGAAGACCCACTCGACCGTCTCCTCGGCTCCGGTGTGGAAGGTGGCGTGCACGGCATACGGATCGGCCGTGTCATACCGCAGGCCCGCGGGTACAGGCAGTGAGGACTCGCTCGACACAACGAGGCGCAGGTGCAGCTCGCAGCTGACCGTGGTGTTCATAAGCGCCAGGGCCTTTCGCTCAGTGTGCGCTCGGGGATTCGCACGTCGGCGAAATCGACATGCCACCTACGGTGCCGTTGTAAACCCCTCTGTCTGTTTTGTGGTCGTTCAGGTAGCTCGTATGGGGGTGTGTAACTTTGGGTAATACGGCCATACCGGTGACGGCGCTCGGTCCGGTAGGTTATGGACCATGAATGCGGAGAGTGACGAGCGCGCCGGGGGGTCCGCGGCCGACGGGGAGTCCGAGCTGGGATCCCGGGCCCCCGAGTTCATCAAGGCCCGGCGGACCCTGCACCTGAGCTGGCAGGTCGGCGTCTTCATCGTGGGGCTGGCGGTGGTGGGCGCCGGCATCGTGATGCTGCCCCTGCCCGGCCCCGGCTGGCTGGTGATCTTCGGCGGCATGGCGATCTGGGCCACCGAGTTCGTCTGGGCCCAGCTCGTGCTCCGCTGGACGAAGCGGAAGGTCACCGAAGCGGCGCAGCGCGCGCTCGACCCGAAGGTCCGGCGGCGCAACATCATCTTGACCACCGTCGGTCTGGTGATCATCGGCGTGCTGCTCGGTTTCTACCTCTGGAAGTACGGCTTCGTCATGCCGTGGAAGATCGACACCTGACCCGGAAGGACGGTCGGGGCACCGGCTGACATGCGGTAATGTTTGCGGTGCGCCCGGGCGATTAGCTCAGTGGGAGAGCGCTTCGTTCACACCGAAGAGGTCACTGGTTCGAACCCAGTATCGCCCACCACCCGGACCGAAGGCCCGGAGACTGGATCCAGTCTCCGGGCCTTCGGCGTACCCCGGCCGGGGTCACCGCATCCGGCCGAGCCGCTCCCGGAGCCGCCGGGCGTCCCGCAGCCGTTGCTCGTACGTCGCGCCGACCGCGAGCAGGAGCAGACCGGCCAGCGCCGGCGGCAGCCAGCGGGGGAGGGCGCCGACGGCCTGGACGACGTACGGGGCCAGCTCGTGCAGGGCGTCCAGGGCCAAAACCGCGCCGCCGAGCACCAGCAGCGCCTGCAGCCGGAACCGGGCCCCCAGGAGCGTCACCGCGAGCGCGGCGACGCCGAGGAGCAGCGGGCGCGGCCAGTCCGGGTCCACCCAGGCGGCCAGCAGGCTCGGTACGAGGGTGGCCGCGAGACCGGGGCCGTAGGCCACCCAGGACGACGCCTCCGGGTCGCGGCGCCGCCTCAGCACCCCGACGGCCAGCGCGGGGACCGTGACGGGCAGGGTGTACGCCTCCGGGGTCGTGACGTCCCAGGCGGCCAGCCGCACCCAGGTCGCCAGGAGGAAGAGCGCACCCGCCGTCCACGAGGCGAACCGGCGGCGCTCGGGCCGGACGGCCGTCGCGGCGGCGAGCACACCGGCCAGGGCCAGGGTGAGCGCGAGGACCGCGGGGCCGGCCACGGCCGCCGTGACGAGCGCGAGCAGCCCCACGGCCGCACCGGTGATCTCCACGGCCAGCGCGACGGCGTCCCGGCGCAGCCGCGCACCGACCCCGGCGGTGGCCGCGGGGACCAGGAGCAGGGCCAGCGCCGTGGGACCGTCCCCGAATCCGGCGGCCGCCGCCCCGGCGCCGACGAGCCCGGCCGTGACGGCGACGGCCGCGCACGCGGCCACGATCCGGCGCGCGCCCTCCGCGAGGAACGCCACCGCGAGGAAGAGCCCGAGCACCACGCCGAGCACGCCGAACGTGGCCGCGCGCGTGTCAAGGGCCAGAGCGATGGCGCTCGACGCGGTGGCGCTTCCGCACCCGAACGCGCTCCACCCGAGCACCTCGCGCGGCGGCAACGGCCGGGACACGGTCCCTGGGGCGGCGCCCGGCCCCCACCCGGGCCACGGTGAACCGGGAGTGGCCTTCTGCTCGGTACCGCCTGCCTCGACGGCCCCGTCGAGGCCACGCGTCAGCATCTGCGCGCGCGTGGCCGGCAGCAGGGTGGCCGCGGCGGTCACCAGCTGGAGGACGAGCGTCGTGGTGTGCGACAGGGACAGGGCGACGGGAAGGGCCGTCGCAGTGGCCCAGGCCAGGAGGAGGGCGGCGCACCGCGACCACGGGCGGGCCACGGTCACCAAGGCCGCCGCCGCGACGAGCAGGACGAGCGGGGCGGTCGCCGGGTACGTGGGGAGGACCGGGTCCGCGTGCGCGCCCGACCAGACCGGGGTCGTCCGCGCCAGGGGCGCCAGCAGGCCGGCCGCCACCGGCGGAAGCGCCCATGTCACGCCCAGCGCGAGCACCCCGGCGCCCGCACCGGCCAGGCCCGTGCGCACCGCCTGCGGCGCCGACGACCGCAGGACGCCCGCCAGGGCCACCGCGCACAGCACGTACCCCGGCACCTCCCAGTCGCCCGGCAGCAGGGCGCGCAGTACGCCGCCCGCCGCCGCGACCAGTGCCAGACCCGCCACCACCGACGCGGCCACCGCAGCCCGGGCCGCCCGCCACGCCACGGACAGGGCCACCGCCGCGCAGGCGAGCAGCAGCCCACCGGCCGGGAGCGGGGAGGAGACGGACAGCGCGCCGCCGGTGAACAGCGCCCAGCCGCCCAGGACACCGGCCGTCACCGCCGCCGTGCCCCGGACCGCCGCCGGCTTCGCCCACAGCACCACCGCCAGATCCGCGACCGCCGTCGCCAGCGCCGCCCAGGCCAGCGCGAGGGGACCGCCGTCGGCGGCCAGGACCCCGAGAGGCAGGGGGAGTTGAGCCGTCACCACCGCCACCGGCAGCGGGATCCGCAGCCGGCCGAGCGCCGTCCCGTACGCCGTCCACGCGCCCGCCAGCACCGCCGAGGCCACCGCTGTGAAGGCGAGCCCGTCGGTCTCCGGCAGCGCCACCCGGTGCAGCGCGTACGCGTCCAGGACCATCAGCACCATGGACAGGGCCGCGACCGCCTCCGCTGTCGAGCCGAGCCCGCGGCGCAGCAGCACCACCGGCGCCGCCAGGGCCGCGGAGGTCACCACGCCGAGCACGGCCGCACGGCCGCCGATCCCCATCGACCCCCAGCTCACCAGCGTGAACGCGAGGGCCGCGATCGTCAGCAGCACCCCGCCGAGCGTGAGCAGCACGTTCTGCGCGCTGCGCGGGGTCGAGTCGGCGACCGGCCCGCTCCCGGGTCGTGGCGGCGTCGGAGCCGCCGTCGGCGCCGACGGCGCCTGCAGGATCCGCAGCAGCCAGGCACGGCGGGCCAGCAGCTGTGACCTGCGGGCGTCGAGGTGCGCCAGCTCGCGATCGACGAGCACCAGTTCGTCGGCGGGTGGCAGGGGAGAGTTCATGCCCGGAGTGTGCTCCCGGCCACACCCCGGAACCATGCGCCCGGGTACTCAGATCCGCGACTGAGTACGTACACACTGGGGGCATGGACTGGTCCCGCTACCGCTTCCGCAGCGTCTGGCAGTTGGCCGCGCCGCCCGACGAGGTCTTCGCGGTGCTCGAACGCGCCGAGGAGTACCCGCGCTGGTGGCCCCAGGTCCGCGAGGTCGTCCCGGTCGACGACGTCAGCGGCACCGCGCGGTTCCGCTCGCTCCTCCCGTACGACCTCCTCGTGACCGTCCGGGCCCAGCGACGGGACCCGGCCGCCCACGTCCTGGAGATCGCGCTCGGCGGCGATCTGGAGGGCTGGGCCCGCTGGACGCTGACCGCACGCGGCCGCGGGACCCGCGCGGTGTACGAGCAGGAGGTCGAGGTGACCAGCCCCCTGATGCGCCGGCTCGCGGTCCCGGGGCGGCCCGTCTTCCGCGCCAACCACGCCCTGATGATGCGCGCGGGCCGACGGGGCCTCGCGGCGCACCTGCGCGCGGTTTGAACCGAGCGCGCGGAAACCTGTATGGTTCAACCCGTTCCCGGGCGATTAGCTCAGCGGGAGAGCACTTCGTTCACACCGAAGGGGTCACTGGTTCGATCCCAGTATCGCCCACCGGGACAGGCCGGTCCGTCGCGAGACGGACCGGCCTTCCGCATGTCAGGGGCGCTCCACGCCTCACGCCGCCGTCCGCATCTCCGGCCGGAGCGGCCACGCCGGATCCACCATCTCCGGCGTCCCGTTCCG
Source organism: Streptomyces sp. NPDC090127 (assembly GCF_044746945.1). Taxonomy (NCBI): domain Bacteria; kingdom Bacillati; phylum Actinomycetota; class Actinomycetes; order Kitasatosporales; family Streptomycetaceae; genus Streptomyces; species Streptomyces sp. NPDC090127. The sequence goes on from NZ_JBIVDE010000007.1 coordinate 293,195, forward strand.
CGTGAACCACGCCTGCAGGCCGCGCGCCTGCGCCGCGTGCCACACCGCCTGCAGGGTGTGCAGCTCCGCCGGTGACAGCCGCTCCAGCCGGGACGCGAACCGCCGCGCCACCGCCCGTACGACATCCAGCGCCGCCGTCGCGTCCGCCGCCGCGTCGTGCGCGTCGTCCAGCTCCACGCCGTACTGCGCACACAGGTCCGTCAGCGTCCGGCGGCCCTTGCGATAGCGGTCCAGATGCTTGTCGAGCACCCGCGGATCCAGCACGCACAGCGGTGAGTTCTCCAGATAACGGCCCAGGGAGGAGGCGCGGTGGCGGCGCAGCTCGCGGTCCAGGATCGTCAGATCGAAGGGCGCGTTCATCACCACCAGCGGCCGGCCCGCCGCGCACTGATCGGCCAGCGCGCGCCCCAGTTCCTCCATGACGGGCGCCGGCCAGCGCCCGTTGCGTCGTAGATGATTGTCCGTCAGTCCGTGGACCACCGTGGCCGCAGGGGGCACCGGAATCCCGGGGTTGACCAGCCAGCGCGTGACCCGCGGACGCCCGCCGGCCGTGTCCTGGACGACGAGCGCGGCCGAGACGATCCGGTCCTGCTCGACGTCAACTCCCGTGGTTTCCGTGTCGAATGCGGCCAGGGGCCCTTCATACCAGTGCGTCATCCCCGAACTCCTCGCACATGTGCGGCAGATGGCGATCCCCCTGCCCGAATCGGTGATACCCGGGCTGTTTGCCCCGTACGCGGACCGGTGACAACACAGATGACGGGGAAGGGAATTGACATGGCGATCGCCCAGCCCGAATCGGGAGGGCTGCCGCCTCAGCGGGCAGCAATGCTGCGCGGCTCACTCGCCACCACCGCCTGCATGGAGACACTCCAGGTCGGATATCTGCATGCGGTCGCGGCGGCGGCGGGCTGTTCGCTGTCGCAGCCGTTTCCGGACAACGGCATCGACTGGCACGTCAGCCACAGCGCTCCGGGCCACACCGTCGACGACGAAGTGACCATCAAGGTGCAGCTGAAGGCCACCTATCAGATACCGCCGAGGCCACCCGGTCCCGCGTTCTCCTTCACCCTGGACAACGACCATCTGGTGAAGCTGGCGCGGACCCCGGTCTCGGTGCACAAGATCCTGGTCGTGATGATCGTGCCGCGCGACCGGGACGACTGGCTGCGGGCCGGGCACGACCGACTGGACCTGCGGCACTGCTGCTACTGGATCAACCTGGCCGGCCACCCGGTGACGGGGCGGCGGCGGACGACCGTGCGCATACCGACGGCACGCGTCTTCGACGACCGGGCACTGTGCGAGATCATGACCCGGGTCGGCGTGGGAGGGAGACCGTGATGCACCGGCCGATCGGCGAACCGGAGGGCGGGGGCCACGGCCCGGCTCTGCCACCGTTCCGCCCCCACCCCGCCCCCGGCGAACTCCCCGGCGGCCCCTGGGCCGACGCGGGGGGCTCGCCCGACCCGGGACGCGTCGACCCGCTGGTCCTCGGCGCGCTGCTCGCCCGGCACGGCTGGCGGCGACGCGGCGGGGCCGCGGGCCGCTACAGCCGCTGGACACCTCCCGGCACGGGCGCCTCGTCCGGCTCCACCAGCCTCCTCGTCCCCGAGAGCCGCGCGTTCCCGGACTGCGAGGACCTGCTCGGCGAGGCGCTCGCCGCCCTCGCCCACAGCGCCGCGCCCTCCGCCAGGGAGGTCCTCGTCGGGCTGACCGTGCCCAGCGACGAGATCCGCTGGTGGCGCGACGTACCGCCGGGACCCGCGGGCACCGTGCCGTGGACCGTCCAGGAACAACTCAGGTCGGCCGCCCGGCAGCTGCTGCTCGCCGGGGCGCTGGCCGTGCGCGGCCGGGCCGGGTACTACGGCGCCCGGCACCGCCGCCAGGCACAGGCGTCCCTGGAGGCGGTGGTCGTGGGGGCGGCGCCGGGCGGCCAGGGCCTGACCGCGTTCGTGCCCGTCGCGCAGGGCCGGGCGATCGCCGTACGGCTGTACCACGCGCTGTACGCGGCGCGGGAGGCCGCCGACTACCAGCGGGCGACGGGCGGGATGGAGGCCTTCGACGCCGCCGTGGAGGCGGGGGTGAGCCGTGAGCTGACCGAGGCGCTCGTCGCCCTGGTGCGGGGCACCGAGGGCGCCAGGATCGCGCTGGAGTGGGCCCCCGCCGCCGGGACGCCCGCGGGGTGCGCCGCCCGGCCCGAGCCGGTCGAGTTCTCGGCGGGCGATCTGCCGGCCCTGCGCGAGGCCGGTGCCCGTTATCTGACCGACGAGCCGTCCGTACCGGTACGGATCACCGGCGCCGTGGTCCGGATGCGCCGCTCGGGCCCGCGCGGCGAGGGGACCGTACGGCTGCGGGTGCTGGGCGGGGCGGAGGTGCCGCACGTCCGGGTGACCCTGGACGAGGAGTCGTACCGTACGGCCGGCCACGCGCACCTGGTCGGGCTGCCGATCCGGGTGGTGGGCCGGCTGGAGAGCCGGGGCGGCTTCCGACGGCTGACCGATGCCACCGGGGTCGTACCGGTCCAGGTCGACGAGGCGGAGCGGGACCGGCTGATGAAGTCGCTCCACGAGAACCTGGACTTCTTCGAGGAGGCCTGCGGCCCGGGGGAGTGACCGCCGGGGGGCCGCCCGGTGCCCTGTGGATCATGGCTGACGTGATCCACAGGGCACCCCTCGGCGAGCTGTGCGGACGAAACCGGAGCGCACCGAGGCGGGCCGAGCCCGTACCATCGGGGGCGACGCGGCACCTCGTCTCTGCCGCGCGTCGCCGGCGCCGGCACCTCGTGTCTGCCTGCGCCCCAAAGGAAAGAGCACCCGTGTCTGATGTCCGTGTGACCGTCCAGTCCGCCTCAGGAGCCGAGGATCGGGCGGTGAGCGCGGGCAGCACCGCCGGCGCGCTGTTCGCCGACGACCGGTCCGTGATCGCCGCCCGCGTCGGCGGCGAGCTGAAGGACCTCACCTACGTCGTCGCCGAGGGCGACGTCGTCGAGCCCGTCGAGATCTCCTCCCCGGACGGCCTCGACATCCTGCGCCACTCCACCGCGCACGTCATGGCCCAGGCCGTGCAGGAGCTCTTCCCCGAGGCCAAGCTCGGCATCGGCCCGCCGGTCCGGGACGGCTTCTACTACGACTTCGACGTCGAGAAGCCGTTCACCCCCGAGGACCTCAAGGCCGTCGAGAAGAAGATGCAGGAGATCCAGAAGCGGGGTCAGCGCTTCTCCCGCCGCGTGGTCACCGACGAGGCCGCCCGCGAGGAGCTCGCCGACGAGCCGTACAAGCTGGAGCTCATCGGCATCAAGGGCTCCGCGTCGACCGACGACGGCGCGAACGTCGAGGTCGGCGGCGGCGAGCTGACCATCTACGACAACCTGGACGCCAAGACCGGCGAGCTGTGCTGGAAGGACCTCTGCCGAGGCCCGCACCTGCCCACCACCCGGAACATCCCGGCGTTCAAGCTGATGCGCAACGCCGCCGCCTACTGGCGCGGCAGCGAGAAGAACCCGATGCTCCAGCGCATCTACGGCACCGCCTGGCCGTCGAAGGACGAGCTGAAGGCCCACCTCGACTTCCTGGCCGAGGCCGAGAAGCGCGACCACCGCAAGCTCGGCAACGAGCTGGACCTCTTCTCCGTCCCGGACGAGATCGGCTCCGGCCTCGCCGTCTTCCACCCCAAGGGCGGCATCATCCGCCGGGTCATGGAGGACTACTCGCGCAAGCGCCACGAGGAGGAGGGCTACGAGTTCGTATACTCGCCGCACGCCACCAAGGGCAAGCTGTTCGAGAAGTCGGGCCACCTCGACTGGTACGCCGAGGGCATGTACCCCCCCATGCAGCTCGACGAGGGCGTGGACTACTACCTCAAGCCCATGAACTGCCCGATGCACAACCTGATCTTCGACGCGCGCGGGCGTTCGTACCGTGAACTGCCGCTGCGCCTCTTCGAGTTCGGCACCGTGTACCGGTACGAGAAGTCCGGCGTCGTGCACGGCCTGACCCGCGCCCGCGGCTTCACCCAGGACGACGCGCACATCTACTGCACCCGCGAGCAGATGGCGGAGGAGCTGGACAAGACCCTCACCTTCGTCCTCAACCTGCTGCGCGACTACGGCCTGACCGACTTCTACCTGGAGCTGTCCACCAAGGACCCGGAGAAGTTCGTCGGCTCGGACGAGGCGTGGGAGGAGGCCACCGCGGTCCTCCAGCAGGTCGCCGAGAAGCAGGGCCTCCCGCTCACCCCCGACCCGGGCGGCGCCGCGTTCTACGGCCCGAAGATCTCCGTGCAGGCCCGCGACGCCATCGGCCGTACCTGGCAGATGTCGACCGTGCAGCTGGACTTCAACCTGCCCGAGCGCTTCGACCTGGAGTACACCGGCCCCGACGGCACCAAGCAGCGTCCGGTCATGATCCACCGCGCGCTGTTCGGCTCCATCGAGCGCTTCTTCGCCGTCCTCCTGGAGCACTACGCGGGCGCCATGCCGCCGTGGCTGGCCCCGGTCCAGGCGACCGGCATCCCGATCGGCGACGCCCACATCCCGTACCTCCAGGAGTTCGCCGCCAAGGCGAAGAAGCGGGGGCTGCGGGTCGACGTGGACGCGTCCTCGGACCGGATGCAGAAGAAGATCCGCAACGCGCAGAAGCAGAAGGTCCCGTTCATGATCATCGCGGGCGACGAGGACATGGCCAACGGCGCCGTCTCCTTCCGCTACCGCGACGGTTCGCAGGAGAACGGCATCCCCGTCGACGAGGCCATCGGCAAGATCGCCAAGGTCGTCGAGGAGCGTGTCCAGGTCTGACCTGGACGGCGCCGAGCTCAGGAGGCCCCCGGGTAGTTCCCCGGGGGCCTCTTCTCGTCCTCCCGCGTGAACGTCTGGATCAGCCAGGACGAGAACGAACCCGTCACCGCCCCCAGCAGCGCGACCCCGCACGCCATCATGCCCACCGCGATGATCCGGCCGACCGGCGTCACCGGGGTCACGTCCCCGTACCCCACCGTCGTCAGCGTCTCGGCGGCCCACCAGAGCGCGTCGCCGAACGTACGGATGGTCGCGCCCGGGGCCCCGCGCTCGCGCTGGTAGACGGCGAGCGCGCCGGCGAAGCCGAGCAGGGCGACGGTGAGACTGGAGTAGGCCATGACGCGGGCGTAGAGGGTGAGCCGCGGCTTGTCGCGGCGGCGCTGGATCTTCTCGTAGATCTTCACCATCTGCAGCGGCCGCAGCAGCGGCAGCAGCAGGACCACCGTGCCCAGGACGTGCGCGCGGACGAAGCGCAGCGGGCCGAGACCGCTGAGCCGCAGCCGTACCGCGTAGTCGAGGACGAAGACGCCCCACGCCGCGAGCGTCACCGCCAGGCAGAGGTCCAGCCAGACCTGGTCGAGACCGTGGGCCAGTACCCGCACCGCGTACCCGGTCAGGTAGAGCAGGGAAGCCACCGCGAGCGGTGCCTCCATGCGGCGGTCCCAGCGCGCCTGTTTCTCCGGGCTCTCGTTCATCCGATCAGCATCTCCGGGTCCGGGCGGGCAACGCCCCGGCGACACGTTCCGAACGGGCGAAGCCATATGCTGCACAGCATGACGATTGAGCCGGAGCAGCAGATCGGAGTCGGGACGCAGGACGCGTTCCAGCGCCTGTGGACGCCTCACCGGATGGCGTACATCCAGGGGGAGAACAAGCCGACCGGGCCAGGGGCCGAGGACGGCTGTCCGTTCTGCGTGATTCCGTCGAAGTCGGACGAGGACGGGCTCGTCATAGCGCGGGGTGAGCAGGTGTACGCCGTGCTCAACCTCTACCCGTACAACGGCGGTCACCTGATGGTGGTCCCCTACCGCCACGTCGCCGACTACACGGAGCTGGACGCGGCGGAGACCGCCGAGCTCGGTGAGTTCACCAAGCGGGCGATGATCGCGCTGCGGTCCGCGTCCGGCGCGCACGGCTTCAACATCGGCATGAACCAGGGCGCGGTGGCGGGCGCCGGAATCGCCGCCCACCTGCACCAGCACGTCGTGCCCCGGTGGGGCGGCGACACCAACTTCATGCCGGTCGTCGGGCACACCAAGGTGCTGCCGCAGCTGCTCGCGGACACCCGCGCGATGCTCGCCGCCGCCTGGCCGGCCACGTCCGAACTGGCCTAGGGGCCCGCACCGCCTGGCATCCGGAGGCGCCGGCCTCCGGAGAACGGGGGGCCTCCGGAGACCGAGGGGCTCGGTGCCTACGCGTCGTAGACGTCGGCCTTCTTCGTGCCCGGGTCCTGGACCGCTCCGCTCAGGATCAGCGAGCGGTTGGTGAAGCGCTCCGTGTCCACGCCGTGGTCGTCGAGCACCGCGATGGTCGCCGCGTGGACCGCGCGCATCACGGGCGTCGCGGCGCGGATCGCGTCGTCGGCCATGAAGCGGTGCCGCCAGGGCTGCGCGGCCCAGGCGTGCCGCAGGCCGAACGGCTCGGGCAGGACCAGCTTGCCGCCGAGGAAGTCCAGGATCGACGGGAACCAGGTCAGCGGGGCCCGGACCGCCTTGCGGACGATCTCGTCCGTCTCCAGGAGCGGCAGCTGGACCGTCCGGGTCTCCCAGAACTTGACGGTCTTGGAGACGTCCTTGGTCTTCGCCGCCGGCTTCGAGGTGAAGAGCGAGTGGACCGGGCCGAGCGCGTGACCGGTCACCTCCACGCGCAGCGTGTGGTGCAACGAGGTCACCGTGATCATCATCGTCAGGACGAGCTGCCCGTCCCAGAGCGTGAACTGCACGCCGAGGTAGTGCCGGTTGCCCGCGCCGAACTGCTGGTCGTTGCAGATGCGCTGTATCTCGTGCGGCTTGACCTGGAAGTGCACGATGTTGTCGCCGTCGGGCCGGGCGACCTCGTCGGCGCCCTCGCCGACCGGGGAGACGATCCAGTGCTTGACGGTCGGCTTGGGGAAGCCGGTCTTCAGGGAGCCCCGCTCCAGCAGGGTCAGCTGGTCGTGGATCTTCCGTACGACGTCCCAGGCGCGGAAGTCGTGGATCTCGCGCCCGTCCTTGGGGATGAGCTCCTCGGCCAGCGTCCAGCTGCCCCAGCGGGTGCCCATGCCCAGTATTCCCTTGGGGCCCGCGTAGAAGACGATGTTGGACTGCTGCTCGGCGGAGAGCTTCTCCAGGTTCTGCCGGAGCTCCTCGGCGGCCTTCTCGGTCGGGTCCCCGGGGACGGCCTCGGGGATCTTGGCGCCGATGCCGCCGCCGCTCAGCAGCGCGGTCCAGCGTTCCCGCAGGTCCCTGGCCGTGGACTCGCAGATCCGCTTGGCGAGGAACCAGCCGAGGACCGGGGCGACGATCATGGCCCGGAGATAGATCCCGAGGAAGCCGCCGAACGGCAGCTTGATCATGAAACCCACCGCGATCAGGGCGGCGACCAGCAGGATCACCGTGCCCAGCGCGCTGGTGCGCTTGTTCTCCGAGCCGGCGACCATGCGGCGCAGCTGGATCACGCCGAGCCAGAGCAGCAGTCCGGGCAGGAACAGGACGCCGAAGACGAAGGTGACCAGGGTCAGCCTGACGTCCCGCTGCTTGCGGATGCCGGTGGCGGCCAGACAGTGCTCGACCACGGGCTGCGGGTCGGTGCCGAAGGACTGGATGAGCGCCTTGCGGGCCCCGCCGAGCATCCGCACCTGGACCGCGCGCGAGAAGGCCTCGCCGAGGTCGGGACGGAAGAGCCTGGCCCACTTGCCGTCGGTGACCTTGGACTTGTGCCAGTCGTTGTTGGCGTCCAGGATCGCCGCCACCGGACTGTCGCGGTACGCGGCGGAGGCCAGGGCATGGGTCGCCGCCGTCTGTCCGTCCGAGCCCTGCAGCGGAATCTGCGCCCCGGGTCCGAAACTGCCGATCGTCACTGATGCCCCCATCGCCGCGTGCCCGCGTGGTTCACCGCGTCTTCCTCTGCGGCCTGTTCCCGACTACCGCGCCCCGCACACCTGCTGAGCTGGGCACCACAGCGTAGCCGGGTACCGGCGGGTGCGTCACGAGTCGGCCGAATGCCGCCCACCGGAGGGGAGTTGGACGGCGGCATCCGGTCATCGGCATCGGGACGGTCCGGAGCTCCGAGACGGTCGGGGCACCGCCGGGCCGGTCCGGGCGGTCGGGGCACCGCCGGGCCGGTCCGGGCGGTCGGCTAGGCGCCGTGCCCGGCCTGTTCGCGGATCCTCTCCGTGAGGTGGGGCGGCATCGGCTCGTGCCGGGCGTACGAGCGGTCGAAGCGGCCGGTGCCGTGCGAGACCTGTCGGAGGTCGATCGCGTACCGGCCGATCTCGATCTCGGGGACCTCCGCACGCACCAACGTCCGTCCCGGCCCCGCCTGTTCGGTGCCGACGACCCGGCCGCGCCGTCCGGACAGGTCGCTCATCACCGGACCCACGTACTCGTCGGGGACGAGGACCCGCACCTCGGCGACCGGCTCCAGGAGCCGGATGCTCGCCTCGGCCGCCGCCTCCCGCAACGCCAGGGCGCCCGCGGTCTGGAAGGCCGCGTCGGAGGAGTCGACCGAGTGGGCCTTGCCGTCCCGCAGCGTGATCCGCACGTCGACCAGCGGATGACCGGCGGCGACCCCGCGCGCGGCCTGCGCCCGGACGCCCTTCTCGACGGACGGGATGAACTGGCGCGGAACAGCCCCGCCCACCACCTTGTCGACGAACTCGATCCCGCTCCCCGTCGGCAGCGGCTCCACGTCGATCTCGCAGATCGCGTACTGGCCGTGGCCACCGGACTGTTTGACGTGCCGGCCCCGTCCCGCCGACGGCCCGCCGAAGGTCTCCCGGAGTGCCACCCGGTGCGGTACGGCGTCGACCTGCACCCCGTACCGGCTGCGCAGCCGCTCCAGCGCCACGTCCATGTGCGCCTCGCCCAGGCACCACAGGACGACCTGACGGGTGTCCTGGTTCTGTTCGAGCCGCATGGTCGGGTCCTCGGCGACCAGCCGGGCGAGACCCTGCGAGAGCCGGTCCTCGTCGGCCTTGCTGTGCGCCTCGATCGCGAGCGGCAGCAGCGGGTCGGGCATCGTCCAGGGCTCCATGAGAAGCGGATCGTCCTTGCCGGAGATCGTGTCGCCGGTCTCCGCGCGCCCCAGCTTGGCCACGCACGCCAGGTCGCCGGCGATGCACCGGCCCAGCTGGCGCTGCTGCTTGCCGAAGGGCGAGGTCAGCGCCCCGACCCGTTCGTCGACGTCGTGGTCCTCGTGGCCCCGGTCGGCAAGGCCGTGACCGGAGACATGGACGGTCTCGTCCGGTCGCAGGGTGCCGGAGAAGACCCGGACCAGCGAGATCCGGCCGACGTACGGGTCGGATGCGGTCTTGACGACCTCGGCGACGAGCGGCCCTTCCGGGTCGCAGGTGAGCGCGGGCCGCGGGACGCCGTCCGGTGTGGTCACCGCCGGGGCCTCGCGCTCCAGCGGCGTCGGGAACCCGCCGGTGATCAGTTCGAGCAGCTCGACGGTGCCGAGCCCCTGCTTTCCCCCGTCCGACGCGGGCGCCGCGGCGAGCACCGGATGGAAGGTGCCCCGGGCGACGGCCTTCTCCAGGTCGTCGATCAGGGACGCGATGTCGATGTCCTCGCCGCCGAGATAGCGGTCCATGAGGGTCTCGTCCTCGCTCTCGGCGATGATCCCCTCGATGAGCCGGTTGCGGGCCTCGCCGATCAGCGGCCGCTGGCTGTCGTCCGGCAAGCCCTCCTGCCGTACGCCCGTGGAGTAGTCGAAGATCCGCTCCGAGAGCAGCCCGACCAGACCGGTCGTCGGCGCGTGCCCGTCCGGCGCCTCGGTCCCGTACAGCGGCAGATAGAGCGGGAGGACGGCGTCCGGGTCGTCCCCGCCGAGGACGGAGGAGCAGACCGAGGTCAGCTCGTCGTAGCCGGTGCGGGCGGTGTCCAGGTGCGTCACGACGATGGCGCGGGGCATGCCGACGGCCGCGCACTCCTCCCACACCATGCGGGTCGAACCGGCGATCGCCTCGGCCTCCTGGGCGGCCGAGACGACGAAGAGGGCCGCGTCCGCCGCGCGCAGACCGGCCCTCAGCTCCCCGACGAAGTCGGCGTACCCGGGGGTGTCGAGGAGGTTGATCTTGCACCCGCCCCATTCGAGCGGGACGAGCGAGAGCTGTACGGAACGTTGCTGGCGGTGCTCGATCTCGTCGTGGTCGGAGAGCGTTCCGCCGTCCTCGACCCGGCCGGCCCGGTTGACCGCCCCCGCGGTCAGCGCCAGCGCCTCGACGAGGGTCGTCTTTCCCGATCCGCTGTGGCCGACCAGTACCACGTTCCGTACGTCCGAGGGCCGGTCGGCCGTCGGAGCCCTGCCGGCGGCCCCGGAGTGTGCGTTCGCCTTGTCGCCCATGATGGGTCCTCCCGATCGCTTGCACCGCTCGCTCGCACGGTGAGGCGGGGCGCGGGCGCGGGGGGAGACGCTGGGCAAGCTCCGAAGGTGCCCGCGGTTGTCCTTCGAGCTTTGCACCGACGTCATGGTGCGTCCATACGTCGTACGCGACGCGACGGACGGGTGCCCGGCGGACCGGCGGCAGCCTCGCTGGCTACGATGGGCGGGCCGGTGGTCATTGGGGCCGCGCGGCCCACCGAACCTCGGGAAGGCCATGCTGAACAAGTACGCGCGTGCATTTTTTACGCGTGTCCTCACACCGTTCGCCGCGTTTCTGCTTCGCCGGGGTGTCAGCCCCGACGCGGTCACGCTCATCGGCACGGCCGGAGTGATGGCGGGAGCCCTGGTCTTCTTCCCCAGGGGAGAGTTCTTCTGGGGCACGATCGTCATCACCCTCTTCGTCTTCTCGGACCTGGTCGACGGCAACATGGCCCGGCAGGCGGGGATCTCCAGCCGCTGGGGCGCGTTCCTCGACTCGACCCTCGACCGGGTCGCCGACGGCGCCATCTTCGGTGGCTTCGCGCTCTGGTACGCGGGCACGGGCGACGACAACGTGCTCTGCGCGGTCGCCATCTTCTGCCTCGCCAGCGGTCAGGTCGTCTCGTACACCAAGGCGCGCGGAGAGGCGATCGGCCTTCCGGTCGCCGTCAACGGTCTGGTGGAACGGGCCGAGCGGCTCGTGATCTCGCTGGTCGCCGCGGGCCTCGCCGGACTCCACGGCTTCGGAGTGCCGGGCATCGACGTCCTGCTGCCGATCGCGCTGTGGATCGTGGCCGTGGGCAGCGCGGTGACCCTCGGCCAGCGGGTGGTCACCGTACGGCGGGAGTCGGCCGAGGCCGACGCGGCCGCGGGCGCCGCCGACGCGGGCGGCCCGCGCGGGAACGAGGCGACGTCATGAGCGGGATGAAGGACCGGCTGACCGACTCGCTGTACGGGCTCGGCTGGGCGACCGTGAAGAAGCTTCCCGAGCCGGTCGCGGCCGGGCTGGGGCGGCGGATCGCCGACACCGCCTGGAAGCGGCGGGGCAAGAGCGTGCTGCGGCTCGAGTCCAACCTCGCGCGCGTGGTGCCCGACGCCTCGCCCGCGCGGCTCGCCGAGCTCTCGCGGGCCGGCATGCGCTCGTACATGCGGTACTGGATGGAGTCCTTCCGGCTGCCGACCTGGAGCAAGGAACGGGTCGAGCGCGGCGTCTCCATCAAGGACGTCCACCACCTGGTCGACGGCCTCGCCGCGGGCCGGGGCGTCGTCCTCGCCCTGCCCCACCTGGCCAACTGGGACCTCGCCGGGGTGTGGGTCACCCGCGCGCTGGGCGTGCCCTTCACCACGGTCGCGGAGCGGCTGAACCCGGAGACGCTGTACGACCGGTTCGTCGCCTACCGCGAGTCGCTGGGCATGGAGGTCCTGCCGCACACCGGTGGCGCCGCCTTCGGGACGCTCGCGCGGCGGCTGCGCGCGGGCGGCCTGATCTGCCTGGTCGCCGACCGCGACCTGTCCGCATCGGGCACCGAGGTCACCTTCTTCGGCGAGACGGCACGGATGCCGGCGGGCCCGGCGATGCTCGCCCAGCAGACCGGCGCGCTGCTGCTGCCCGTGACGCTCTGGTACGACGAGACACAGGTCATGAAGGGGCAGATCCACGCGCCCGTCGACGTACCCGAGTCAGGTACGCGGGCCGAGAAGACGTCCGTGATGACACAGGCACTGGCGGACGCCTTCGCCACCGGCATCGCGGACCACCCGGAGGACTGGCACATGCTCCAGCGACTGTGGCTGAAGGACCTGGAGGAGCGCGAGCCGCTCGGCGAGGAGCGACGACCGTGAAGATCGGCATCGTCTGCCCGTACTCCTGGGACGTGCCCGGTGGCGTGCAGTTCCACATCCGGGACCTCGCCGAGCACCTGATCAGGCTCGGCCACGAGGTCTCGGTACTCGCCCCCGCCGACGACGAGACGCCGCTTCCGCCGTACGTCGTCTCGGCGGGGCGTGCCGTGCCGGTGCCGTACAACGGATCCGTGGCGCGGCTGAACTTCGGCTTCCTGTCGGCGGCGCGGGTACGGCGCTGGCTGCACGACGGCACCTTCGACGTGATCCACATCCACGAGCCGGCCTCGCCCTCGCTGGGCCTGCTGAGCTGCTGGGCGGCGCAGGGGCCGATCGTCGCCACCTTCCACACCTCGAACCCGCGCTCGCGGGCGATGATCGCCGCGTACCCGATCCTGCAGCCCGCGCTGGAGAAGATCAGCGCGCGGATCGCGGTGAGCGAGTACGCGCGACGGACCCTGGTCGAGCACCTGGGCGGCGACGCGGTGGTCATCCCCAACGGCGTCGACGTCGACTTCTTCGCGCGCGCCGAGCCGAAGGCGGAGTGGCAGGGCCAGACCCTGGGCTTCATCGGGCGGATCGACGAGCCGCGAAAGGGCCTTCCGGTCCTGATGAAGGCGCTGCCGAAGATCCTCGCGGAGCGGCCGGAGACGCGGCTCCTCGTCGCCGGGCGCGGCGACGAGGAGGAGGCGGTGGCCTCGCTGCCGCGCGAGATGCGGGACCGGGTGGAGTTCCTCGGGATGGTCAGCGACGAGGACAAGGCCCGGCTGCTGCGCAGCGTCGACGTCTACGTGGCGCCGAACACCGGCGGTGAGAGCTTCGGGATCATCCTTGTCGAGGCGCTGTCGGCGGGCGCGCCCGTCCTCGCCTCCGACCTGGACGCCTTCGCCCAGGTCCTGGACCAGGGCGCGGCGGGCGAACTCTTCACCAACGAGGACGCCGACACGCTGGCGGACGCGGCGATCCGCCTCCTCGGGGACGAGGCCAGGCGCGAGGAACTGCGCAAGCGCGGCAGCGCGCACGTACGGCGATTCGACTGGTCGACGGTGGGCGCGGACATCCTCGCGGTCTACGAGACGGTGACCGACGGCGCGGCCTCGGTGGCGACGGACGAACGCGTGGGCCTGCGGGCGAGGTTGGGCCTGGCGCGGGACTGACGCCCGGTCGCGGGCGGGCGGTTGGGGGCGACTGACGCGCACCGGCGGAACGGACGCCCCCGGCGGGCACGTCTCCGGTCGTCCGCACCGCCCCGGTAGCCTGTGCGCCCGTGACCCAAACCCTGATCTGGACCGTCGTCGCGCTCATCGCGATCGGCCTGTACCTCAGCTGGACCGCCGGCCGGCTCGACCGCCTGCACGCGCGGATCGACGCGGCCCGCGCCGCCCTCGACGCCCAGCTGCTGCGCCGCGCCTCGGTCGCCCAGGAGCTGGCCACGTCCGGAGTGCTCGACCCGGCCGCCTCGATCGTGCTCTACGAGGCCACGCACGCCGCCCGGCAGGCCGAGGAGGACCATCGTGAGGTCGCCGAGAGCGAGCTGAGCCAGGCGCTGCGCGCCGTCTTCGGCGAGACCGAGCAGGTCGAGGCGGTACGGGAGGCCCCGGGCGGCGAGGAGGCGGCGGGCGAACTCGCGGCGGCCGTCCGCCGCGTCCCGATGGCCCGCAGGTTCCACAACGACGCGGTGCGCGCCGCGCGGGCGCTGCGCCGTCACCGTACGGTGCGCTGGTTCCGGCTCGCGGGCCACGCCCCCTTCCCGCTGGCCTTCGAAATGGACGACGAGCCGCCCGTGGCCCTTGCTGATCGTCCGGCCTGACCCCCGTAGCCTGCGAAATCAACGAAAACGATCCACCGGCTCCCTATTGGCCCTTGCTGTGGACTGCTGCGGGAATGTTTCCTCACTCTTGTCTCAACACCGCTTTCACGAGTGAGGTCCCCGTGTCCACCACGCTTCCCACCAGCACCCAGTCTGCAGATTCCTCGGCTGTCGGCACGTCCCGCGTCAAGCGCGGCATGGCCGAGCAGCTCAAGGGCGGCGTGATCATGGACGTGGTCAACGCCGAGCAGGCGAAGATCGCCGAGGATGCCGGCGCTGTCGCCGTCATGGCCCTGGAGCGGGTCCCCGCCGACATCCGCAAGGACGGCGGCGTGGCCCGGATGTCCGACCCGAACATGATCGAGGAGATCATCGGCGCGGTCTCCATCCCCGTCATGGCCAAGTCCCGCATCGGCCACTTCGTCGAGGCCCAGGTCCTGCAGTCGCTCGGCGTCGACTACATCGACGAGTCCGAGGTCCTCACCCCGGCCGACGAGGTCAACCACTCCGACAAGTGGGCCTTCACCACCCCCTTCGTCTGTGGCGCCACCAACCTGGGCGAGGCCCTGCGCCGCATCGCCGAGGGCGCGGCCATGATCCGCTCCAAGGGCGAGGCCGGCACCGGCAACGTCGTCGAGGCCGTCCGCCACCTGCGCCAGATCAAGAACGAGATCGCCAGGCTGCGCGGCTACGACAACAACGAGCTGTTCGCCGCCGCCAAGGACCTGCGCGCCCCGTACGAGCTGGTCAAGGAGGTCGCCGAGCTCGGCAAGCTGCCGGTCGTGCTGTTCTCCGCCGGTGGTGTCGCCACCCCCGCCGACGCCGCGCTGATGCGCCAGCTCGGCGCCGAGGGCGTCTTCGTCGGCTCCGGCATCTTCAAGTCCGGCGACCCGGCCAAGCGCGCCGCCGCCATCGTGAAGGCCACCACCTTCTACGACGACCCGAAGATCATCGCGGACGCCTCCCGCAACCTGGGCGAGGCCATGGTCGGCATCAACTGCGACACCCTCCCCGAGTCCGAGCGCTACGCCAACCGCGGCTGGTAGTCCCTGCCATGACCACCCCCGTGATTGGTGTCCTGGCCCTCCAGGGCGACGTACGGGAGCACCTGATCGCCCTGGCCGCGGCGGACGCCGTGGCCAGGCCGGTCCGGCGCCCCGAGGAGCTCGCCGAGGTCGACGGCCTCGTCCTGCCCGGCGGCGAGTCCACCACCATCTCCAAGCTGGCCGAGCTCTTCGGCCTGGCGGCACCGCTGCGCGAGCGGATCGCCGCGGGCCTGCCCGTCTACGGCACCTGCGCCGGTCTGATCATGCTCGCCGACAAGATCCTCGACCCGCGCTCGGGCCAGGAGACCTTCGGCGGCATCGACATGATCGTCCGCCGCAACGCCTTCGGGCGGCAGAACGAGTCCTTCGAGGCCGCCGTCGAGATCCGCGGCATCGAGGACGGCCCCGTCGACGGCGTCTTCATCCGCGCCCCGTGGGTCGAGTCCGTCGGTGCCGAGGTCGAGGTCCTCGCCGAGTACGGGGGCCACATCGTCGCCGTACGGCAGGGCCGGGCCCTGGCCACCTCGTTCCACCCCGAGCTCACCGGTGACCACCGCATCCACGCCCTGTTCGTCGACATGGTGCGCGACGCGCGGTGACGAGGTCCCGGTAGGATCTCTGGGGTTGGTGCAGAAACTGGTTACGCGAAGGAGACAGGCAGATGTCCGGCCACTCTAAATGGGCTACGACGAAGCACAAGAAGGCCGTGATCGACGCCAAGCGCGGCAAGCTCTTCGCGAAGCTGATCAAGAACATCGAGGTCGCCGCCCGGACCGGCGGCGCCGACCTGGACGGCAACCCGACGCTCTTCGACGCCGTGCAGAAGGCGAAGAAGAGCTCGGTCCCGAACAAGAACATCGACTCGGCGATCAAGCGCGGCGGCGGCCTCGAGGCCGGCGGCGTCGACTACGAGACGATCATGTACGAGGGCTACGGCCCCAACGGTGTCGCGGTCCTCATCGAGTGCCTGACCGACAACCGCAACCGTGCCGCCTCCGACGTCCGCGTCGCCATGACCCGCAACGGCGGCTCCATGGCCGACCCGGGCTCGGTCTCGTACCTGTTCAACCGCAAGGGCGTCATCGTGCTGCCCAAGGGTGAGCTGACCGAGGACGACGTCCTCGGCGCCGTCCTCGACGCGGGTGCCGAAGAGGTCAACGACCTCGGTGAGAGCTTCGAGGTCATCAGCGAGGCCACCGACATGGTCGCCGTCCGTACCGCCCTCCAGGAGGCCGGCATCGACTACGACTCGGCCGATTCCAACTTCCTCCCGACCATGCAGGTCGAGCTGGACGAGGAGGGCGCGCGCAAGATCTTCAAGCTGATCGACGCGCTGGAGGACAGCGACGACGTGCAGAACGTCTTCGCCAACTTCGACGTCAGCGACGAGGTCATGGCGAAGGTCGACGCCTGAGCGCGACCACTTCCACGGCGGGCCGACGGGGACACACCCCGTCGGCCCGCCGCCGTTCGTGCGTCGTTGTCAGTGCCAGCCGATAGCCTGCACAAACAGATATACGAAGACGGTCCACGGTCCAGGGAGGGGCTCAGGTGCGCGTGCTCGGGGTGGACCCGGGGCTGACCCGGTGCGGTGTCGGCGTCGTCGAGGGGGTGGCGGGCCGCCCGCTGACGATGCTCGGCGTCGGTGTCGTACGGACCCCGGCGGACGCGGAGACGGGTGTGCGACTGGTCGCCGTCGAGCGCGGCATCGAGGAGTGGCTCGACGAGTACCGCCCCGAACTGGTCGCCGTGGAGCGGGTGTTCAGCCAGCACAACGTCCGTACGGTGATGGGCACCGCCCAGGCGAGCGCCGTCGCCATGCTCTGCGCCTCACGCCGGGGCATCCCCGTCGCCCTGCACACCCCCAGCGAGGTCAAGGCCGCCGTCACCGGCAGCGGACGGGCCGACAAGGCCCAGGTCGGCGCCATGGTCACCCGGCTGCTCCGGCTCTCCGCCCCGCCCAAGCCGGCCGACGCGGCCGACGCCCTCGCGCTGGCCATCTGCCACATCTGGCGGGCCCCGGCCCAGAACCGGCTGCAGCAGGCCGTGGCCGCCCATCACGCATCGAAAGGCCGTTCCGCATGATCGCCTTCGTCAGCGGCCCGGTCGCCGCGCTCGCCCCCACCACCGCGGTCGTCGAGGTCGGCGGCATCGGCATGGCCGTCCAGTGCGCACCGAACACCATCGCCGGGCTGAGGATCGGTCAGGAGGCGCGCCTGGCCACGTCGTTGGTGGTCCGCGAGGACTCCCTGACGCTGTACGGCTTCGCCGACGACGACGAGCGCCAGGTCTTCGAGCTGCTCCAGACCGCGAGCGGGGTCGGCCCGCGCCTCGCCCAGGCCATGCTCGGCGCGCACAGCCCGGACGCCCTGCGCCTCGCCGTCGCCACCGGCGACGAGAAGGCCCTGACGGCCGTCCCCGGCATCGGCAAGAAGGGCGCCCAGAAGCTCCTCCTGGAGCTCAAGGACAAGCTCGGCCAGCCCCTCGGCACCAGCGGCCTCCTCGGCGCCCAGCGCGTGGTGGCCTCCGGCCCCGCCCCGTGGACGGAGCAGCTCTCCGCCGCCCTGATCGGCCTCGGCTACGCGAGCCGCGAGGCGGAGGAGGCGGTCTCTGCGGTGACCCCGCAGGCCGAGGCGGCGATTGCGGAGTCCGGCGCGGCGCCCGTCCCGCAGCTGCTGCGGGCGGCCCTGCAGACCCTGAACCGCGCCCGCTGAGACGTCCGCCGCGCGGAGCCTCCTCCCGCCGTAGGCGCCCCGCCCGTACAGACGCCCGCACCACACCACGAAGGCAGACCACGTGAACTGGGACGACGACACCGCACCGGAGGTCGAGGACCGTATCGTCGGCGCCTCCGCCGACGGCGACGAGCAGGCCGTCGAGGCGGCGCTGCGCCCCAAGGACCTCACCGAGTTCGTCGGCCAGGAGAAGGTCCGCCAGCAGCTCGACCTCGTCCTCAGGGCCGCCCGCCAGCGCGGCGCCACCGCCGACCACGTCCTGCTCTCCGGCGCCCCCGGCCTCGGCAAGACGACCCTCTCGATGATCATCGCGGCGGAGATGAACGCCCCGATCCGGATCACGTCGGGCCCCGCCATCCAGCACGCCGGCGACCTGGCCGCCATCCTCTCCTCCCTCCAGGAGGGCGAGATCCTCTTCCTCGACGAGATCCACCGGATGTCCCGGCCCGCCGAGGAAATGCTCTACATGGCCATGGAGGATTTCCGCGTCGACGTCATCGTCGGCAAGGGTCCCGGCGCCACCGCCATCCCCCTGGAACTGCCGCCCTTCACCCTGGTCGGCGCCACCACCCGGGCCGGACTCCTGCCGCCCCCGCTCCGGGACCGCTTCGGCTTCACCGGCCACATGGAGTTCTACGACCCCGGCGAGCTGGAGCGGGTCATCCACCGCTCCGCCGGCCTCCTCGACGTCGAGATCGACACCGCCGGAGCCGCCGAGATCGCCGGCCGCTCCCGGGGCACCCCCCGGATCGCCAACCGCCTCCTGCGCCGTGTCCGCGACTACGCCCAGGTCAGGGCGGACGGCGTGATCACCCGCGAGATCGCCGCCGCCGCCCTCGGCGTCTACGAGGTGGACAGCCGCGGTCTCGACCGGCTCGACCGGGGCGTCCTGGAGGCCCTCCTCAAGCTCTTCGGCGGCGGACCCGTCGGCCTGTCGACCCTCGCCGTCGCCGTGGGGGAGGAGCGGGAGACCGTCGAGGAGGTCGCCGAGCCCTTCCTCGTACGCGAGGGACTCCTGGCCCGTACTCCGCGTGGTCGGGTCGCCACTCCCGCGGCATGGGCGCATCTCGGACTCGTTCCGCCGCAGGCAGCGGCCCCGGGCGCGCCCGGAAGCGGACAACAGGGGCTCTTCGGGGCGTGACGGCGCGGTGACGGCGCGGAGACTGGTCGGACGAGGAACCACGGTGCGATGCTGGACGTTGTTCCAATGATGCGGACTCGCCTAGACTCCGCCGATGCCGACCTTTCTGGTCGGCGCGCCCACCCCCGAAGATCAGGCCGCGGGTTCTCCGCGTCCGTGCGAAGGAAACCCGTCCCGTGAGTATCGTGACCCTCCTCCCCTTCATCGTCCTCATCGGGGCCATGTTCCTGATGACCCGCTCTGCGAAGAAGAAGCAGCAGGCGGCCGCGCAGATGCGCGACGAGATGCAGCCCGGTACCGGCGTGCGCACGATCGGGGGGATGTACGCCACCGTCAAGGAGATCGCCGACGAGACCGTCCTCCTCGAGGTCGCGCCCGGCGTCCACGCCGTCTACGCGAAGAACGCCATCGGCGCGGTCCTCTCGGACGACGAGTACAACCGCATCGTCCACGGTGACGAGCCGGACACCGAGGCGGTCGTCCCGGACGACGCCTCCTCGCTGACCGAGTCGTCCGAGGCGGGGGAGCCGGCCGAGGCCGGCGCGTCGGACGAAGTCGTCGAGGACGCCAAGCCCGACCTGACCAAGAAGGCGCAGGCCGTCGAGGCCGACGCCGAGGTCAAGGCCGAGGCCAAGAAGGACGGCACCACGGACGGCGAGACCGAGGCGAAGTAGTCGCGACCGGGGACCGCGGTACGCCCACCGGCGTCCGCGGTCCCCGGCACGATTCCACGTCTGCGGGGGCAGGTCCCCACACACACTTCGTGGCCGCACCGCGCACACCCGGCGCGGGACGGTTGGACAGGGAGAAACGACAAGGTGGCAGCACCGAAGAAGGGCCGAAGGCCGGCGGGGGGCCCGGGGGGCCAGAGCAGGCCGGGGCGTGCCCTGGCACTGATCCTGATCGCCATGGTCGCGCTCACGGGCGGCATGTTCTGGTCCGGTCACACCACGCCGCGGCTGGGCATCGACCTCGCCGGCGGTACGTCGATCACGCTGAAGGCGAAGGCCGACCCCGGCCAGGAAGACGCCGTCAACGAGACCAACATGAACACCGCGGTCGGCATCATCGAGCGCCGTGTCAACGGTCTGGGTGTCTCCGAGGCCGAGGTCCAGACGCAGGGCCGCGAGAACATCATCGTCAACATCCCCCGGGGTGTGAACGAGAAGCAGGCCCGTGAGCAGGTCGGCACCACCGCCCAGCTCTACTTCCGGCCCGTGGTGACCTACGCGCCGTCCGCCCCCGCCGAGCAGCCCGCGCCGAGCGCCAGCTCCTCGACGGCGCCGAAGCCCTCGGCGTCCGGCGCGACCGCGGACCAGGGCAAGGACGGGAAGTCGGCCACGCCGTCGGCGAGCGCCTCCACCCAGGGCCGCGCGGTCTCCGAGGCCCTGAAGGCCCCGAGCCCGACGCCCACGCCGAGCGGCTCCACCGCCCCGAAGCCCTCCGGCACCCCGAGTGCCGACCCGGCGACCTCTGCCCTGGAGCAGAAGTTCGCCGCCCTGAACTGCCTCGACCCGAAGCAGCGGGCCGCCGCCGCCCAGGGCTCCAAGCCCACCGACTCCATCGTCGCCTGCGGCAAGAACTCGGTCGGCCAGTGGGAGAAGTACCTCCTCGGCCCGGCCGAGGTGGACGGCAAGGACGTCGACGACGCGCAGGGCACCTTCGACCAGCAGCGCGGCATGTGGATCGTGAACATGGAGTTCACGGACGCCGGTGCCAAGAAGTTCTCGAAGATCACCAGCAAGCTGTCGCAGCAGCAGGAGCCGCAGAACCAGTTCGCGATTGTCCTGGACGGTGAGGTCGTCTCGGCGCCCTCCGTGCGCACGGTGCTGAGCGCCAACGCGGAGATCTCCGGCAGCTTCAACCAGCAGTCCGCCCAGGACCTCGGCAACATCCTGTCCTACGGCGCCCTGCCGCTCTCCTTCGACACCCAGAGCGTCGACACCGTCACCGCCGCGCTCGGTGGCGAGCAGCTGGAGGCCGGTCTGATCGCCGGCGCCATCGGCCTCGCCCTGGTCGTCCTCTACCTGATCGTCTACTACCGCGGCCTCTCCCTGATCGCGCTGCTCAGCCTCGGTGCCTCGGCCCTGCTGACGTACGTGCTCATGGCCCTGCTCGGCCCGGCCATCGGCTTCGCGCTGAACCTGCCGGCCGTCTGTGGCGCCATCGTGGCCATCGGTATCACCGCGGACTCGTTCATCGTCTACTTCGAACGCATCCGCGACGAGGTCCGCGAGGGCCGTTCGCTCCGCCCGGCCGTCGAGCGCGCCTGGCCGCGCGCCCGTCGCACGATCCTGGTCTCCGACTTCGTGTCGTTCCTCGCCGCCGCGGTGCTCTTCGTGGTCACGGTCGGCAAGGTCCAGGGCTTCGCGTTCACCCTCGGTCTGACCACCCTGCTCGACGTGGTCGTGGTGTTCCTCTTCACCAAGCCGCTGATGACGCTGCTCGCCCGTACCAAGTTCTACGGCGAAGGCCACGCCTGGTCCGGGCTGGACCCGAAGCGCCTCGGCGCCAAGCCGCCGCTGCGCCGCTCCCGCCGTGTCTCCGCCCCCGCCGACCACCCGAAGGAGGCGTGAGATGGCGAAGAAGCGCGACAGTCTCGGCGCCCGGCTCAACCGCGGTGAGGTCGCCTACGACTTCATCGGGAACCGCAAGCTCTGGTACGGCCTGTCCATCCTGATCACCATCACGGCGATCGTGGCGCTGGCCGTCCGAGGCCTGAACATGGGCATCGAGTTCCAGGGCGGTGCCGTCTTCACCACTCCCAAGTCCGAGGTCTCGGTCTCCCAGGCCCAGGAGTACGCGGAAGAGGCCTCCGGCCACGACGCGCTGGTCCAGAAGCTCGGCAGCGGCGCGCTGCGCATCCAGGTCGGCGGCCTCGACACCGAGAAGTCCGACCAGGTCCGCTCCGAGCTCGCCAAGGACCTCGGCATCGCCGAGAGCAAGATCGCGGCGGAGCTGGTCGGTCCGAGCTGGGGTGAGCAGATCGCCAACAAGGCATGGACCGGTCTCGCGGTCTTCATGATCCTCGTGGTGATCTATCTGGCCATCGCCTTCGAATGGAGAATGGCGGTAGCGGCGCTCATCGCCCTGATCCATGACCTGACCATCACCGTCGGCATCTACTCACTCGTGGGCTTCGAGGTCACGGTCGGTACGGTCATCGGTCTGCTGACGATCCTCGGATATTCGCTGTACGACACGGTCGTCGTCTTCGACTCCCTCAAGGAGGGAACGAAGGACATCACGAAACAGACCCGCTACACCTACAGCGATCTGGCCAACCGTTCGATCAACGGCACGCTGATCCGTTCGATCAACACCACCGTCGTGGCCCTGCTGCCGGTCGCCGGCCTGCTCTTCATCGGTGGCGGCGTCCTCGGCGCCGGCATGCTGAACGACATCTCGCTGTCGCTCTTCGTCGGCCTCGCCGCCGGCGCCTACTCCTCGATCTTCATCGCCACCCCGCTCGTCGCCGACCTCAAGGAGCGCGAGCCGGCGATCAAGGCCCTGCGCAAGCGCGTGCTCGCCAAGCGCGCGGCGGCGGCAGCCAAGGGCGAGAGCCTGGACGGCGCCGACTCGGAGGACCACGGGGACGGCTTCGACGAAGACGACGACCGCGCCGCCGTCGTGGGCCAGCGCGGCCGCGGCGGGCGGGCGTCGGAGCAGCGCGGATGACCGCCGGGACCCAGGACACCACGGCCCTGCTCCTCAGTCGGATCCGGGACGTCCCCGACTATCCGAAGCCGGGCGTGCTGTTCAAGGACATCACCCCGCTGCTCGCGGACCCGGTGGCGTTCACCGCGCTGACCGACAGCCTCGCCGCGCTGTGCGCCACGCACGGTGCGACGAAGATCGTCGGGCTAGAGGCGCGTGGCTTCATCCTCGCCGCACCGGTCGCCGTCCGCGCGGGCCTGGGCTTCGTCCCGGTCCGCAAGGCCGGCAAGCTCCCCGGTGCGACGCTGCGGCAGGCCTACGAGCTGGAGTACGGCACCGCCGAGATCGAGGTGCACGCCGAGGACCTGGCCGCGGGCGACCGCGTCATGGTCATCGACGACGTCCTCGCCACCGGCGGGACCGCCGAGGCCTCCATCGAGCTCATCCGGCGTGCCGGGGCCGAGGTCGCGGGCGTCGCGGTCCTCATGGAGCTCGGCTTCCTGCCCGGCCGTGCCCGTCTGGAGCCCGCCCTGCGCGGCGCTCCGCTGGAGGCACTGATCACGGTCTGACACCGCACGTCGGACCGCGCACGTCGACAGCTGTCGGTCGGCACCGCACCACGTCGACACCGCACCCGCCTGCGGTGAGGGGCGCCCCGGGGAATCCCCGGGGCGCCCCCTGTCGTTGTCCCGGTATGTCCCGGAACGGGGCCCACGCGCGCGTGGCGCCCGTCTCACCACCCGCACGCGTGAGCACGGCGGCTCCGGGGTCGATACCATGGCCTTTCCGGGCCTGACCGGGGGACCCGGTACCGCACGAGGAGCGCTCTTGCCAGACGAGGCCCAGCCACTCTCCGCCGCGCAGCCCGACCCGCAGGCCGACAAGGCCCTTGCGGCGGAGCCCGCGACGCCCCCGAACAAGCCTGCGGAGAGCACGCCCACGCCCGTGGCCCCCGCCCCGGCAGAGGCCCCGGCCCCGGCCCCGGCACCCACGCCGAAGACCCCCACGCCGAAGCCCGCGCCCACCCCCGCCACCCGCTCGGGCGGCTCGTCCAACCGTGTCCGCGCCCGCCTCGCCCGGCTGGGCGTCCAGCGCTCCTCCCCGTACAACCCGGTCCTCGAACCGCTGCTCCGGATCGTCCGCTCCAACGACCCGAAGATCGAGACGGCGACCCTGCGCCAGGTCGAGCGGGCCTACCAGGTCGCCGAGCGCTGGCACCGCGGCCAGAAGCGCAAGAGCGGCGACCCGTACATCACCCACCCGCTCGCCGTCACCACCATCCTCGCCGAGCTCGGCATGGACCCGGCGACGCTGATGGCCGGACTCCTGCACGACACCGTCGAGGACACCGAGTACGGCCTCGACACCCTGCGCCGCGACTTCGGCGACCAGGTCGCGCTGCTCGTCGACGGCGTCACCAAGCTCGACAAGGTCAAGTTCGGCGAGGCCGCGCAGGCCGAGACGGTCCGCAAGATGGTCGTCGCCATGGCCAAGGACCCCCGCGTCCTGGTCATCAAGCTCGCCGACCGCCTGCACAACATGCGCACCATGCGCTACCTCAAGCGGGAGAAGCAGGAGAAGAAGGCGCGCGAGACCCTGGAGATCTACGCGCCGCTCGCCCACCGCCTGGGCATGAACACCATCAAGTGGGAGCTGGAGGACCTCGCCTTCGCGATCCTCTACCCCAAGATGTACGACGAGATCGTCCGGCTCGTCGCCGAGCGCGCCCCCAAGCGCGACGAGTACCTCGCCATAGTGACCGACGAGGTCCAGACCGACCTGCGCGCCGCCCGCATCAAGGCCACCGTCACCGGCCGGCCGAAGCACTACTACAGCGTCTACCAGAAGATGATCGTCCGCGGCCGTGACTTCGCGGAGATCTACGACCTGGTCGGCATCCGCGTCCTCGTGGACACCGTCCGCGACTGCTACGCGGCGCTCGGCACCGTCCACGCGCGATGGAACCCGGTCCCCGGCCGGTTCAAGGACTACATCGCGATGCCGAAGTTCAACATGTACCAGTCGCTGCACACCACGGTCATCGGCCCCAACGGCAAGCCCGTCGAGCTCCAGATCCGTACGTTCGACATGCACCGCCGCGCCGAGTACGGCATCGCCGCGCACTGGAAGTACAAGCAGGAGGCCGTCGCCGGCGCCTCCAAGGTGCGCACCGACGTGCCCAGGAGCGTCGGCAAGGACGACCACCTCAACGACATGGCGTGGCTGCGTCAGCTGCTCGACTGGCAGAAGGAGACCGAGGACCCGGGCGAGTTCCTGGAGTCCCTGCGTTTCGACCTGTCGCGCAACGAGGTCTTCGTCTTCACCCCCAAGGGTGACGTCATAGCGCTGCCCGCCGGCGCCACCCCCGTCGACTTCTCCTACGCCGTCCACACCGAGGTCGGCCACCGCACCATAGGGGCCCGGGTCAACGGGCGGCTCGTGCCGCTGGAGTCGACGCTCGACAACGGCGACCTGGTCGAGGTCTTCACCTCCAAGGCATCCGGCGCGGGTCCCTCCCGCGACTGGCTGGGCTTCGTCAAGTCGCCGCGCGCCCGCAACAAGATCCGCGCCTGGTTCTCCAAGGAGCGCCGCGACGAGGCGATCGAGCAGGGCAAGGACGCCATCGCGCGGGCCATGCGCAAGCAGAACCTGCCGATCCAGCGGATCCTCACCGGCGACTCGCTCGTCACCCTCGCCCACGAGATGCGCTACAGCGACATCTCCTCGCTGTACGCGGCGATCGGCGAGGGCCACGTCACGGCCCAGTCCATCGTCCAGAAGCTGGTCCAGGCGCTCGGCGGCGAGGAAGCCGCCAACGAGGACATCGCCGAGACCGCGCCGCCCACGCGCGGACGTTCCAAGCGCCGCTCCAGCGCCGACCCCGGTGTCGTCGTCAAGGGTGTCGAGGACGTCTGGGTCAAGCTGGCCCGCTGCTGCACGCCCGTACCCGGCGACCCGATCATCGGCTTCGTCACCCGGGGCAGCGGCGTCTCGGTGCACCGCAGCGACTGCGTCAACGTCGACTCGCTCTCCCGCGAGCCGGAGCGCATCCTCGAGGTCGAGTGGGCGCCGACCCAGTCCTCGGTCTTCCTGGTCGCCATCCAGGTCGAGGCCCTGGACCGGTCCCGGCTGCTCTCGGACGTCACCCGCGTCCTGTCCGACCAACACGTCAACATCCTGTCGGCGGCCGTCCAGACCTCCCGCGACCGGGTCGCCACCTCGCGCTTCACCTTCGAGATGGGCGACCCGAAGCACCTCGGCCACGTCCTGAAGGCCGTCCGGGGGGTGGAGGGCGTCTACGACGTCTACCGCGTCACCTCGGCCCGCCGCCCGTAGGGGCACGAAGACACCCGTAGGGGACACGACGAGAAGGGCCCCGGTACCTGTTCCAGGTACCGGGGCCCTTCTCGTCGCACCGGCGGGACACATCGCCGACCGCCGAACCTACCGGCCGCCGAACTCCTCCAGGCCCTTCAGGGCCTGGTCGAGGAGCGCCTGGCGGCCCTCCAGCTCACGCGCCAGCTTGTCGGCCTTGCTGTCGTTGCCGGCCGCGCGAGCCGCGTCGATCTGCTTCTGGAGCTTGTCGACCGCGTCCTGCAGCTGGCCCGTCAGACCCGCGGCACGCGCGCGTGCCTCCGGGTTCGTCCGGCGCCACTCCGACTCCTCGGCCTCCTGGATCGCCCGCTCCACCGCGTGCATCCGGCCCTCGACCTTGGGCCGGGCGTCGCGCGGAACGTGGCCGATGGCCTCCCAGCGCTCGTTGATGGAGCGGAAGGCCGCACGTGCCGCCTTCAGGTCCCCCACGGGCACCAGCTTCTCGGCCTCGACCGCGAGATCCTCCTTCAGCTTGAGGTTCTCGGTCTGCTCCGCGTCCCGCTCGGCGAAGACGCCGCCGCGCGCCGCGAAGAACACGTCCTGGGCGCCGCGGAAGCGGTTCCACAGGTCGTCCTCGTGCTCGCGCTGGGCGCGGCCCACGGCCTTCCACTCCGCCATCAGCTCGCGGTAGCGGGCGGCCGTGCCACCCCAGTCGGTGGAGTTCGACAGCGACTCCGCCTCGGCGACCAGCTTCTCCTTCGCCTTGCGGGCGTCCTCGCGCTGCGCGTCCAGCGAGGCGAAATGCGCCTTGCGGCGCTTGGAGAACGCCGAGCGGGCGTGCGAGAAGCGGTGCCACAGCTCGTCGTCGGACTTCCGGTCGAGCCTCGGCAGGCCCTTCCAGGTGTCCACGAGCGCGCGCAGCCGCTCACCGGCGGACCGCCACTGCTCGCTCTGCGCCAGCTCCTCGGCCTCCTTGACCAGCGCCTCCTTGGCGCCGCGCGCCTCGTCGGCCTGCTTGGCCTTCTGGACCTTGCGCTCCTCGCGGCGCGACTCCACGGTCTCGACCAGCTTGTCGAGACGCGTCGCCAGCGCGGCGAGGTCACCCACGGCGTGATGCTCGTCCACCTGCTGCCGGATGTGGCCGATCGCGGCAGTGGCGTCCTTCGCCGAGAGGTCGGTGGTCTTCACCCTCTTCTCGAGGAGGCCGATCTCGACAACCAGGCCCTCGTACTTGCGCTCGAAGTAGGCCAGTGCCTCCTCGGGAGTGCCGGCCTGCCACGATCCGACGACCTTCTCGCCCTCGGCAGTACGCACGTACACGGTGCCCGTCTCGTCGACGCGGCCCCACGGGTCGCTGCTCACAGCGCCTCCTCCACATGATGCCGACGAGGGGGCTCTCACCCCCTGGGCATCGTCCACAGTTTCCCGGCGGGCCTCGCCCGCCCTCAACAACGCGGATACAGGACCGCGCTGCACAACGCCAATCTAGGCGACCGGCCGCCCGGCTGTCCGCTCTCCGCGCGACCGAAATTGGGCGGTCACGCGGCGTGTCACTTCTTGGTGACCGTGCCCTTCTCGATCGTGACGGCCGACTTCGGCGCGCCGTCCTTGGCGCCGCCCTCGACCCCGCCCGCCGCGACGTCCTTGACGACCTGGAGACCGGCCGGGTCGATCGTGCCGAAGGGGGTGTAGCTCGGCGGAAGTTTGGTGTCCTTGTAGACGAGGAAGAACTGGCTTCCGCCGGAGCCCGGCTGGCCGGTGTTGGCCATCGCGACCGTGCCCGCGGGGAAGGTCACCGTGCCGTTCGCGCCGGCCTTGCCGAGCGCGTCCAGATTCTCGTCCGGGATCGTGTACCCCGGGCCGCCGGTGCCGTCGCCCTTCGGGTCACCGCACTGGAGGACGAAGATGCCCTCGGTGGTCAGCCGGTGGCACTTGGTGCCGTCGAAGTACTTCTTGTCCGCCAGGTGCTTGAACGAGTTCACCGTGTGCGGGGTCTTCGCGGCGTCCATCGCGATCCCGATGTCGCCCCTGGTCGTCTTCAGGGACATCGTGTACGTGGCCTTCTTGTCGATGGCCATCGCCGGCTCCGGCGTCTTCGGCTCGCTCGCCGAGGGCGTCGGGGCGGCCGAGTTCGACGGGGTGTCGCTCGCCGCCGCGTTGTCGGAGCCCTTGTCCTCGCCGTCGGTCAGCGCGACCGAGGCGTACACCGCTCCACCGGCGGCCAGCACCACGGCGAGCGAGGCGGCGATCACGGTGTTGCGGCGCCTGGCCTTCTGATGCGCCTCCTGCCGCCGCTGCTGCTGTCGCGCGTACTTCTCCCTGGCGAGCTGCCGCCGCCGCTGATCGCTGCTGACCACCGGGTCTGCTCCTTGTCGCTCGTCTGTTCCTGTCCTGGCCGGATGTGCCCGTACCGTATACGGGTTGGCTGTGGAATACGCAGCGCCGGTAGGCTCTGATCTGCCGCTTCCGCTCCGCCGCACTCCGTGCCGGACGACAATTAAGGACGATCGTGCTGATTGCCGGGTTCCCCGCCGGGGCCTGGGGGACCAACTGCTATCTGGTCGCCCCCGCCGCAGGCGAGGAGTGCGTGATCATCGACCCGGGCCACCAGGCGGCCCAGGGAGTCGAGGAGACGCTGAAGAAGCATCGGCTCAAGCCCGTCGCGGTGGTCCTCACCCATGGCCACATCGACCACGTCGCCTCCGTCGTCCCGGTCTGCGGCGCCCATGACGTACCCGCGTGGATCCATCCCGCCGACCGGTACATGATGAGCGACCCGGAGAAGGCCCTCGGCCGCTCCATCGGGATGCCGCTCATGGGCGAGCTGACCGTGGGCGAGCCGGACGACGTGCACGAGCTCTCCGACGGCGCGAAGCTGGAGCTCGCCGGACTCGAGTTCTCCGTCGCCCACGCGCCCGGCCATACCAAGGGGTCGGTGACCTTCCGGATGCCCGCGAACCCGGAGATCCCCTCCGTGTTCTTCTCGGGCGACCTGCTGTTCGCCGGCTCCATCGGACGCACCGACCTGCCCGGCGGTGACATGGACGAGATGCTCGAATCGCTGGCTCGCGTATGCCTGCCGCTCGACAACTCGACCGTGGTGCTGTCGGGGCACGGTCCCCAGACGACCATCGGCCAGGAGCGCGCCACCAACCCCTACCTGCGGGACGTGGCGGCCGGCCTCGGGAGCACGAAGGCTCCCCGACGAGGAATGTGACGAGAACGCAGTGAGCACCTTCAAGGCCCCCAAGGGCACGTACGACCTGATCCCGCCGTACTCCGCGACGTACCTGGCGGTCCGGGACGCCATCTCCGGACCCCTGCGGACGTCGGGCTACGGCTACGTCGAGACCCCCGGCTTCGAGGACGTCAACCTCTTCGCGCGCGGAGTCGGCGAGTCCACCGACATCGTCACCAAGGAGATGTACGCCTTCGAGACCAAGGGCGGCGACAAGCTCGCCCTGCGTCCCGAGGGCACCGCCTCCGTGCTGCGCGCGGCCCTGGAGGCCAGCCTGCACAAGCAGGGCAACCTGCCCGTCAAGCTCTGGTACTCCGGCTCGTACTACCGCTACGAGCGCCCGCAGAAGGGCCGCTACCGCCACTTCTCGCAGGTCGGTGCCGAGGCCATCGGCGCCGAGGACCCGGCGCTCGACGCCGAACTGATCATCCTGGCCGACCAGGCGTACCGCTCGCTCGGCCTGCGGAACTTCCGCATCCTGCTGAACTCGCTGGGCGACAAGGAGTGCCGTCCCGTCTACCGCGAGGCGCTGCAGACCTTCCTGCGCGGCCTCGACCTGGACGAGGACACGCTCCGCCGGGCCGAGATCAACCCGCTGCGCGTCCTCGACGACAAGCGCGAGGCCGTGCAGAAGCAGCTCGTCGGCGCCCCGCTGCTGCGGGACTACCTGTGCGACGCGTGCACGGCGTACCACGAGGAGGTGCGCGCGCTGATCACCGCGGCGGGCGTGGTCTTCGAGGACGACGCCAAGCTGGTGCGCGGCCTGGACTACTACACGCGCACGACCTTCGAGTTCGTCCACGACGGCCTGGGCTCGCAGTCCGCGGTCGGCGGCGGCGGGCGCTACGACGGCCTCTCCGAGATGATCGGTGGCCCGGCGCTGCCGTCCGTCGGCTGGGCGCTCGGTGTGGACCGCACGGTGCTGGCCCTGGAGGCGGAGGGCGTCGAGCTCGACATCCCGGCGACCACCAGCGTCTTCGCGGTGGCCCTCGGCGAGGAGGCCCGCCGGGTCCTCTTCGGCAAGGTCACCGAGCTGCGCAAGGCCGGCATCGCGGCGGACTTCTCCTTCGGCGGCAAGGGCCTGAAGGGCTCGATGAAGGACGCCAACCGGTCCGGCGCCCGCTTCGCGATCGTCGCCGGCGAGCGTGACCTCGCCGAGGGCGTCGTCCAGCTCAAGGACATGCAGGCCGGCGAGCAGGAGCCGGTGGCCCTGGACGCGCTGGTCGACACCGTCCGGGCCAAGCTGGCCTGATCGGCTCGTCCAGGAAGGGCCCCGGCGCACCCGCCGGGGCCCTTCCTTATCTCCACCGAACGGTGGGCGGCGGCCCGTGTGCGGCACAATGACCGTGCCCGGAATCAGGCGAGCGAAGTGATGGATCGGGGATATGACGAACACCGCGGTTGACGAGCCGGCGCGCGACACGATCGGCGCGAGCCGCGCCCTCGCCTGGCTGCTCGTGATCACCGGCGCCGCGGGACTGCTCGCCGCCTGGGTGATCACGATCGACAAGTTCAAGCTGCTGGAAGACCCGAACTTCACCCCCGGGTGCAGCCTCAACCCCGTCGTCTCCTGCGGCAACATCATGAAGAGCGACCAGGCGTCGGTCTTCGGCTTCCCGAACCCCATGCTCGGCCTCGTGACGTACGCGATGGTGATCGCGATCGGCGTGGCCCTCCTCGCGGGCGCCCGCTACCGCCGCTGGTACTGGCTCGGCCTGAACGCCGGCACGCTGTTCGGCGTCGGCTTCTGCACCTGGCTCATGCAGCAGTCGCTGTACGAGATCAACGCGCTCTGTCTCTGGTGCTGCCTCGCCTGGGTCGCCACCATCCTCATGTTCTGGTACGTGACCTCGCACAACGTCCGCAGCGGCGTCATCCCCGCCCCGCGCGGCCTGCGGACCTTCTTCGACGAGTTCACCTGGGTGCTGCCCGTGCTGCACATCGGGATCATCGGCATGCTGATCCTGACGCGCTGGTGGGACTTCTGGACCAGCTGACGGCCCGGGCGGCCGCGCCGGGGGCGCGGGCGAGGGCGGGCGTGGACGGCGCTGTCAGTGCTCTGACTTAGGCTTCATGACTGTGGAGCCCGACCTCTTTACCGCAGCCGCCGAAGAACGCCAGGAGAAGGACCCGTCCAGCAGCCCCCTGGCCGTACGGATGCGTCCGCGCACCCTGGACGAGGTCCTCGGCCAGCAGCACCTGCTCAAGCCGGGATCGCCGCTGCGTCGGCTCGTCGGCGAGGGCGGCGGGGGCCCGGCGGGCTCCTCGTCCGTGATCCTCTGGGGTCCGCCCGGCATCGGCAAGACCACCCTGGCGTACGTCGTCTCCAAGGCGACCAACAAGCGCTTCGTGGAGCTCTCCGCGATCACGGCGGGCGTCAAGGAGGTCCGTGCCGTCATCGAGGGCGCACGGCGCGCGGCCGGCGGCTTCGGCAAGGAGACCGTCCTCTTCCTGGACGAGATCCACCGCTTCTCCAAGGCCCAGCAGGACTCCCTGCTCCCCGCGGTGGAGAATCGCTGGGTGACGCTGATCGCGGCCACGACGGAGAACCCGTACTTCTCGATCATCTCCCCGCTGCTCTCCCGCTCCCTCCTGCTCACGCTCGAACCGCTCACCGACGACGACCTGCGGAACCTGCTGGAGCGGGCCCTCACCGAGGAGCGGGGTCTCGGCGGCGCGGTCACGCTGCCCGAGGACGCCGAGGCCCATCTGCTGCGGATCGCCGGCGGCGACGCCCGGCGGGCGCTCACCGCGCTGGAGGCGGCGGCGGGCGCGGCCATCGCCAAGGGCGAGCCGGAGATCACCCTCTCGACGGTGGAGGAGACGGTCGACCGCGCGGCGGTGAAGTACGACCGGGCCGGCGACCAGCACTACGACGTCGCCAGCGCGCTCATCAAGTCCATCCGGGGCTCCGACGTGGACGCGGCGCTGCACTATCTGGCCCGGATGATCGAGGCGGGGGAGGACCCCCGGTTCATCGCCCGCCGTCTGATGATCTCCGCGAGCGAGGACATCGGCCTCGCCGACCCGACCGCCCTGCCGACGGCCGTGGCGGCCGCCCAGGCCGTCGCGATGATCGGCTTCCCCGAGGCCGCGCTGACCCTGAGCCACGCCACGATCGCCCTGGCCCTCGCCCCCAAGTCGAACGCGGCGACCCTCGCGATCTCCGCCGCCCAGGCCGACGTGCGGAACGGTCTGGCGGGCCAGGTCCCACCGCATCTGCGCGACGGCCACTACAAGGGCGCGGCCAAGCTCGGCCACGCCCAGGGGTACGTCTATCCGCACGACGTCCCGGGCGGCATCGCGGCCCAGCAGTACGCCCCGGACGAGGTCCACGGCAGGCGCTACTACGAACCGACCCGCTACGGCGCCGAGGCGCGGTACGCGGACGTAGTGGAGAAGGTGCGGGAGCGGCTGCGCGGCGACGGCTGACGGCAGGACCGGGCGCGTGCACGGACCCCCCGTTCGACCCGGTACACTCGTGCGGAGTGCTGCGTCCCGTGTCCGGCTTAGGCCGGCGCCACCAGAACGGGACATGCAGCCGGAGCCCCGCCTCAGGCGGGATCTCCAGGAGTGTCGCGCACCTTCGAAGGTGTCGCGGGCAACCCATCACCTCCCCGGACCCCCGGGACCAGGCGATGGGCCGTTCGCGTGCTGCACGTATGTGCCCAGACCAGGGAGCGGCTGCCCGACAGGTCCTTGATGACTGTTCGGGTTTCCCCGGCTGCGGATGCGACCTCCTCTAACCCTGGTGAAGCCGTATACGTACAGATAGAGAGGTTGGTTCATGCCGAACCAGTCCCGTCCCAAGGTCAAGAAGTCGCGTGCGCTCGGTATCGCGCTGACGCCGAAGGCCGTCAAGTACTTCGAGGCCCGCCCCTACCCGCCGGGCGAGCACGGCCGTGGCCGCAAGCAGAACTCGGACTACAAGGTCCGTCTGCTCGAGAAGCAGCGTCTGCGTGCGCAGTACGACATCAGCGAGCGCCAGATGGCGCGCGCCTACGACCGCGCCAAGAAGGCCGAGGGCAAGACGGGCGAGGCGCTGGTCGTCGAGCTCGAGCGTCGCCTCGACGCCCTGGTCCTGCGTTCGGGCATCGCCCGCACCATCTACCAGGCCCGCCAGATGGTCGTGCACGGTCACATCCAGGTCAACGGTGGCAAGGTCGACAAGCCGTCGTTCCGTGTCCGTCCCGACGACGTCGTGATGGTCCGCGAGCGCTCCCGCGACAAGGCGCTGTTCCAGGTCGCCCGCGAGGGTGGCTTCGCCCCCGACGGTGAGACCCCGCGCTACCTGCAGGTCAACCTGAAGGCCCTGGCCTTCCGCCTCGACCGCGACCCGAACCGCAAGGAAATCCCGGTCATCTGCGACGAGCAGCTGGTCGTCGAGTACTACGCCCGCTGATCCAGGCGCCGTAGTACCACCCCCGCGGTGTTCAGCCCGCCGCTTCCCCGCTCCTACCAGTGGGGGAGCCGGCGGGCTTCCGCGTTCTCCGGGGCCTTCGTACGGAACGGGCGCGGCGCCGGGGAGCCACTCACGCGGGCGGCCGGATGCCGACGCACGCTGAGCGCCCGGTCCACCGCCGCGTCCAGCGAGAGCCCCTGGCCCTCCCGCACCGACGCCCCGTAACGCTCCGCACCCAGCAGCTCGCCCGCCTCCCGCGCACAGAGCGCCCGCGGCCCGTTGAAGTGTCCCGAGCCGAACAGCTGCAGGCCCACCACGTCCCACACGGGCAGCGCCGCACCCTGCAGGACGGCCGCCTCCGAGGGATCGCCCTCGCTCGCCGTCACCAGTGCGAGCAGCTCGATCGCCAGCACCAGACCCACGAGATCGTGGAAGGTGTGGTTGATCGTCACGCACTCGGTCAGCAGGGCCCGCGCCTCCGGGTGATCGCCCCTGGCCCAGGCCGCGTAGGCCAGCACGTAGAGCGCGTACGCCCGGGTCCAGCGTTCGCCGCGCTCCTCGCAGATCTCGCGCACGTCGACGCAGAGCGCGACCGCGCCCTCCAGATCGCCCAGGAAGCCCCGGGCCATCGCCAGCTCGACCTGGGCCATCAGCACGTTGCTGTTCAGCTCGCCGAGCTCCCGGTACGCCACCAGGGCGCGGTCGATCAGCTCCTCCGCGCGCGGCATGTCGTCCGAGAGCAGCGCCAGGCAGCCCATCCGATGCGTCGCGTACGCCTGCGCCAGGGCGTTGCCGGTCGCGCGGGCGCGCTTCCCGCACTCGTGCAGCGCCGCCACCCCGGCCGTGCCGTCGCCCTGCAGGATCGCCACATAGCCGAGGACCCACAGCGCCTTGAGCCGGGCGGAGGTGTGGTCGGTGTGGTCGGGGTGGACCGGGCCGGACGCGAGGGCCCGGTCCAGCCAGTGCCGACCCTCGGCCAGCCGCCCGCAGCCCACCCAGGCGAACCAGAGCGTCCCCGCCAGCTGCTGCGCCAGATGCGCCTCGTCCGGCTCCTCCAGGCAGAGTTCGAGCGCCGCCCGCAGATTCGGCAGGGCCGCGTCCACGCAGACCGCGACCTCGGCCTGGCGGGGGCTGAACCACTCCAGCTCGCACCAGGTGGCCAGGCCCATGTACCAGTCGCGATGGCGGCGGCGCATGCGCTCGGCGTCCCCGAGCGCGGCCAGCCACTCCGCCCCATAAACGGATACGGTGTCCAATATCCGAAATCTCGGTCCGGCGGGCGTGACCTCCCGTACGACGAGCGACTGGGCGAGCAGGCCATCCAGCACGTCCAGGACCCGCTCCGGCGGCAGCTCCCGGCCGGCGCAGACGTACTCCACCGCCTCCAGGTCGAACGGCCCGGCGAAGACCGAGAGCCGCGCCCAGAGCAGCCGCTCCTCCGGCGTGCACAGTTCATGGCTCCAGCCGATCGCCGTCCGCAGCGTCTGGTGCCGGGGGAGCGTGCCCCGCGCCCCGTTCGCGAGGAGCCGGAACCGGTCGTCGAGCCGGTGCAGAACCTGCTCCACGGTGAGCAGCGGCATCCGGGCGGCCGCCAGCTCCAGGGCCAGCGGAATCCCGTCGAGCCGCCGGCACAACTCCCGCACGGCCGCCGGGTCGAAGGCGGGTCCCGGAGCGTCCGGGTCGCTCCCGGGCGCGCCGGCCGCCGCCGCCCTCGCCAGGAACAGCCGCTCGGCGTCGTCCGCGCCCATCGGCGCCAGCGCGAACACCGTCTCCCCGGCCACGCGTAGCGGGCGCCGCCCCACCGCGAGCACGGTGAGCCCGGGGCAGCGCTCGAGGAGCTGTCGCAGCAGCGGGGCGCACTCCTCGACGAGCTGCTCGAAGCCGTCCACCACGAGCAGGGTCCGCCGCTCGGACAGATGGTCGATCAGCGTCTCTTCCGGCGGCCGCAGCGAGTGATCGGTCAGCCCCAGCGCCTCGGCCAGCGCGAGGGCCACGAGTTCGGGGTCGCGCAGCACCGAGAAGTCGGCCAGCCACGCGCCGTCGGCGTAGCGTTTCTCCGCGGCGGACGCGGCCCGCAGGGCGAGCCGTGACTTGCCCACGCCGCCCATCCCGACGACCGTGACCAGGCGGGATTCGCCCAGGAGCCGGGCCAGTTCCCGCTGCTCCGAGGTCCGTCCGACGAACCGGTTCAGCTCGGCCGGGAGATTGCTCCTTCGCATGGGACACGGAGCGTACCCACCCGCGCGCGCTCCGTACAATCCGCCGGGGCGAATCCCGGCGGGGAGCCGCGTCGCGACGGCGAATGCGGTACGGGGAAAGAGCCCGGGCGCGATAGGGTCGGAGGACGACTTTTGGCAAGGGCCCAACGACAGCAGAGAGCGGTGCGGAGTGACCGGTGGAGAGGTTGCCGGGATTCTGGTGGCCGTGTTCTGGGCGATTCTCGTCTCCTTCCTCGCGGTGGTTCTGGTGAGGCTGGCACAGACGCTCAGAGCGACCACCAAGCTGGTGGCGGACGTGACCGAACAGGCAGTCCCGTTGCTCAGTGACGCCTCCGCCACCGTGCGCGCGGCGCAGACCCAGCTGGACCGGGTCGACGCCATCGCCTCGGACGTCCAGGAGGTCACCTCCAACGCCTCCGCGCTCTCCACCACGGTCGCCTCGACCTTCGGTGGACCGCTCGTCAAGGTCGCGGCCTTCGGCTACGGAGTGCGCAAGGCCCTCGGCCGCGGCAGGGACCAGGCGCCGTCGGCGCCCGCCCCCGCCCGCCGTACCGTCGTCGGTCGCACCGTGCCGTCCGCGCGGCGCCGGAAGCAGAAAGGCTGAGCCGCCGATGTTCCGCCGTACGTTCTGGTTCACCGCAGGCGCCGCAGCCGGCGTGTGGGCCACCACCAAGGTCAACCGGAAGCTCAAGCAGCTGACCCCGGAGAGCCTCGCCGCGCAGGCGGCGAACAAGGCGATCGAGACCGGCCACCGGCTCAAGGACTTCGCCCTGGACGTCAGGTCGGGCATGGTCCAGCGCGAGGCCGAACTCGGTGAGGCGCTCGGCCTGGAGGCCTCCGTGGACGCCTCAGCCGACCGCGAACTCCCGGGGCCGCGCCGCAGGGCAGGGCTCGACGCGACTGCCCAGCACCCCACGACCACGTATCCGTACCGCACGATCTCGTACAACCGGAATGAGGACCACTGATGGAGTCGGCTGAAATCCGCCGCCGCTGGCTGAGCTTCTTCGAGGAGCGCGGGCACACCGTCGTGCCTTCGGCGTCGCTCATCGCGGACGACCCGACTCTGCTTCTGGTCCCCGCCGGCATGGTTCCCTTCAAGCCGTACTTCCTCGGCGAGGTGAAGCCGCCGTTCCCGCGCGCCTCCAGCGTGCAGAAGTGCGTGCGTACCCCGGACATCGAAGAGGTCGGCAAGACCACCCGCCACGGCACGTTCTTCCAGATGTGCGGCAACTTCTCCTTCGGCGACTACTTCAAGGAAGGCGCCATCAAGCTGGCCTGGGAGCTGCTGACCTCCTCGGTGGAGCACGGCGGCTACGGCCTCGACCCGGAGAAGCTCTGGATCACCGTCTACCAGGAGGACGACGAGGCCGAGCAGATCTGGCGCGACGTCGTCGGTGTCCCCGCCGAGCGCATCCAGCGCCTCGGCAAGAAGGACAACTACTGGTCGATGGGCGTCCCCGGCCCCTGCGGCCCGTGTTCCGAGATCAACTACGACCGCGGCCCCGAGTTCGGCGTCGAGGGCGGCCCGGCCGTCAACGACGAGCGGTACGTGGAGATCTGGAACCTGGTCTTCATGCAGTACGAGCGGGGCGAGGGCACCTCGAAGGAGGACTTCGAGATCCTCGGCGACCTGCCGTCGAAGAACATCGACACCGGTCTCGGTCTCGAGCGCCTCGCCATGATCCTGCAGGGCGTACAGAACATGTACGAGACCGACACCCTCCAGGTCGTCATCGACAAGGCCACCGCGCTCACCGGCGTCGCCTACGGCAAGGCCCACGACAGCGACGTCTCGCTGCGTGTGGTCGCCGACCACATGCGCACGTCCGTGATGCTCATCGGCGACGGCGTCACCCCGGGCAACGAGGGCCGCGGCTATGTGCTGCGCCGCATCATGCGCCGCGCCATCCGCAACATGCGCCTGCTCGGCGCCACCGGCGTCGTGGTCAAGGACCTCGTCGACGTCGTCATCGACACGATGGGCGAGCAGTACCCGGAGCTGGTCACCGACCGCAAGCGGATCGAGACCGTCGCCCTCGCCGAGGAGGCCCGCTTCCTCAAGACGCTCAACGCCGGCTCGAACGTCCTGGACGGCGCCGTCACCGAGACGAAGGCCGCCGGCTCCACCGTGCTCCCCGGCGACAAGGCGTTCCTGCTCCACGACACCTGGGGCTTCCCGATCGACCTCACCCTGGAGATCGCCGCCGAGCAGGGGCTCTCCGTGGACGAGGCCGGCTTCCGCCGCCTGATGCAGGAGCAGCGGGACAAGGCCAAGGCCGACGCGAAGGCCAAGAAGACCGGCCACGCCGACGTCGCCGCCTACCGCGAGATCGCCGACGGCAGCGGCGCCACCGAGTTCACCGGCTACACCAACACCGAGGGCGAGTCCACCGTCGTCGGCCTGCTGGTCAACGGTGTGCCGTCGCCGGCCGCCTCCGAGGGCGACGAGGTCGAGGTCGTCCTCGACCGCACCCCCTTCTACGCCGAGGGCGGCGGCCAGCTCGCCGACCACGGTCGGATCAAGCTGCACAGCGGCGCCGTCATCGACATCCGCGACGTCCAGCAGCCGGTCCCCGGTGTCTCCGTGCACAAGGGTTCGGTCCA
The DNA here is from genome assembly GCF_044746945.1 of Streptomyces sp. NPDC090127. NCBI lineage: Bacteria > Bacillati > Actinomycetota > Actinomycetes > Kitasatosporales > Streptomycetaceae > Streptomyces > Streptomyces sp. NPDC090127. The sequence goes on from NZ_JBIVDE010000007.1 coordinate 331,564, forward strand.
GGTCGGCGAGGTGACGGTCGGCGCCACCGCCTACGCCGCCATCGACGTCCGCCGCCGCCGGGCCATCGCCCGCGCCCACTCGGCCACGCACCTGACCCACCAGGCCCTGCGGGACGCCCTCGGCCCGACGGCCGCCCAGGCCGGTTCGGAGAACTCGCCCGGCCGCTTCCGCTTCGACTTCGGCTCGCCCAACGCGGTGCCCGGCACGGTCCTCACGGACGTCGAGCAGAAGATCAACGAGGTCCTCTCCCGCGAGCTCGACGTGCACGCCGAGGTCATGCCGATCGACGAGGCCAAGCGCCAGGGCGCCATCGCCGAGTTCGGCGAGAAGTACGGCGAGAAGGTCCGCGTCGTCACCATCGGCGACTTCTCCAAGGAGCTGTGCGGCGGTACGCACGTCCACAACACCGCCCAGCTGGGTCTGGTGAAGCTGCTCGGCGAGTCGTCGATCGGCAGCGGCGTGCGCCGGGTCGAGGCCCTCGTCGGTGTCGACGCGTACAACTTCCTCGCCCGGGAGCACACGGTCGTCGCCCAGCTCCAGGAGCTGGTCAAGGGCCGTCCCGAGGAGCTGCCGGAGAAGATCTCCTCCATGCTCGGCAAGCTGAAGGACGCCGAGAAGGAGATCGAGAAGTTCCGCGCCGAGAAGGTGCTGCAGGCCGCCGCCGGGCTGGTCGACACCGCCAAGGACATCCGTGGCGTCGCGCTCGTCACCGGGCAGGTGGCCGACGGCACCTCCGCCGACGACCTGCGCAAGCTCGTCCTGGACGTGCGCGGCCGCATCTCCTCCGACCGCCCCGCCGTCGTGGCCCTGTTCACCACGGCCAACGGGCGCCCGCTGACGGTCATCGCCACCAACGAGGCCGCCCGCGAGCGCGGGCTCAAGGCCGGTGACCTCGTCCGCACGGCCGCCAAGACCCTCGGCGGCGGCGGTGGCGGCAAGCCGGACGTCGCCCAGGGCGGCGGCCAGAACCCCCAGGCCGTGGGCGAGGCCATCGACGCCGTCGAGCGCGTCGTCCTGGAGACGGTGTGACGATGCGCCGCGGCCGTCGACTCGCGGTCGACGTCGGGGACGCCCGGATCGGGGTCGCCTCGTGCGACCCCGACGGGGTCCTCGCCACCCCGGTGGAGACCGTGCCGGGACGTGACGTCCCGGCCGCCCACCGGCGGCTGCGCCAGATCGTCGAGGAGTACGAACCGATCGAGGTCGTGGTCGGCCTCCCGCGCTCCCTCTCCGGGGGCGAGGGCCCGGCCGCGGTGAAGGTCCGGCGCTTCGCGGGCGAGCTGGCCAAGGGCATCGCACCGGTGCCGGTCCGGCTGGTCGACGAACGGATGACGACGGTGACGGCCACTCAGGGGCTGCGGGCCTCCGGCGTGAAGTCCAAGAAGGGGCGGTCCGTCATCGACCAGGCCGCCGCTGTGATCATCCTTCAGAACGCTCTTGAGTCCGAACGGGTATCAGGTAATCCGCCCGGTGAGGGCGTCGAAGTGGTCATCTGATCGCGATACGGTAACGTTCCGCGCGATGCGGCGGTGTTCGAACAGCTGCCGCACAACGTAGAGGCGGACCGTCCGGAAGCCTCGCGGCTGGTTGGGGATCGATGACTGAGTATGGCCGGGGCTCCGGCTCCGAACCGTGGCATCCCACGGACCCGTTGTACGGGGACCAGGGATGGGGAGGTCAGCAGCAGTACCCGCAGCAGGACCAGCAGTACGGCCACCAGGAGCAGCAGTACGCGCAGCAGGACCAGAGCTACGGGCAGGACCCGTACGGCCAGGCCGCGTACGGGCACGGCCAGGGCCAGGCGCAGGGTTACGACCCCCAGTACCAGCAGGACCCTCAGTACCAGCAGTCGCAGTACCAGCAGCACACCCAGCAGCACCCGCAGGTCCAGGGTCACCAGGGTCAGCAGCAGCACGCCCAGCACCCGCAGCAGTACGTCGATCCGGCGGCGTACGGCGGCGGCTACCAGCAGGGCGGGTCGGGCCAGGGCTACGACACGCCCGGGTATCCCGGACAGCAGTACGACCCCAGCTGGGAGACCGGCCAGGCGTCCATGCCGTACGGCACCACCCCCGCGGATCCGTACGGCGGCCAGGACCCGGACCTCTACGGCACCCCCGACGCGTACCCGCCGCCGCAGCCCCCGGGCCGGCGGCAGGCGCCGCCGGAGCCCGTCACCGACTGGGAGGCGGAGCCGGAGGAAGAGGAGCGGCACCCCTTCTTCACCGGTGCGGACGACTCCGACGACGGCGACGACGACGAACCGGCCGACCGGCGCTCGTCGCGCGGCGGCCGTGACCGGCGTGGCGGCAAGGGCAAGAAGAAGAGCAAGAACGGCGTGGCGTGCCTCGTCGTGGCGCTCGTCCTCGCGGGCGGCGTGGGCGGCATCGGCTACTTCGGCTACCAGTTCTGGCAGGGCCAGTTCGGCGCGTCGCCCGACTACGCGGGTGACGGCAGCGGCACGGTCACCGTGGAGATCCCGAAGGACTCCGGCGGCTACCAGATCGGCAACATCCTGAAGAAGGCGGGTGTCGTCAAGAGCGTCGACGCCTTCGTCTCGGCGCAGGGCAAGCACCCCAAGGGCCTGTCGATCCAGGCCGGCGTCTACACGCTGAAGAAGGAGATGTCGGCGGACAGCGCGGTCGCCCTGATGCTCAGCCCGGCGAGTCAGGCGAACTTCGTCATCCCCGAGGGCCGGCGGAACGTCTGGATCTACGGGGAGATCGACAAGAAGCTGGAGCTCAAGGCCGGTACGACGCAGGGCGTGGCCCAGGCCCAGGCCAAGAACCTCGGTCTGCCCGACTGGGCGACCGGCCACTCCAACCTCAAGGACCCGCTGGAGGGCTTCCTCTTCCCGGCGAGCTATCCCGTGGCCAAGGGGCAGAAGCCCGAGGACGTGCTGCGCAAGATGGTCGCGCGTTCGAACGCGGAGTACGCCAAGTTCGAGCTGGAGGCCAAGGCGAAGGAGCTCGGTGTCGAGAGCCCCTGGCAGCTGATCACGATCGCCAGCCTCGTCCAGGCCGAAGGCACCTCGCACGACGACTTCCGCAAGATGGCCGAGGTCGTCTACAACCGCCTCAAGACCAACAACCCGCAGACGTACGGCAAGCTCGAGTTCGACTCGACGTACAACTACATCAAGAACCAGAGCAAGATCGACCTCACGCTCGAAGAGCTGCGGAAGTACGACAACGTCTACAACACGTACTTCCACAAGGGCCTGCCGCCCGGGCCGATCGGCAACCCCGGTGCCGAGGCGCTCAGGGGCGTGGTCGACCCGACCAGCGACGGCTGGTACTACTTCATCTCGCTGGACGGCAAGACGTCGCAGTTCACGAAGACCAACGCCGAGCACCAGAAGCTCGTCGAGAAGTTCAACGAGTCGAGGAAGAACTGATGGGGACCCCTCGCCGGGCGGCCGTCCTCGGGTCGCCCATCGCCCACTCGCTCTCCCCGGTCCTGCACCGGGCTGCGTACGCGGCGCTCGGCCTCGACACCTGGTCGTACGACCGGTTCGAGGTCGACGAGGCCGGGCTGCCCGCGTTCGTCGCCGGGCTCGACGACACGTGGGCCGGCCTCTCGCTGACCATGCCGCTGAAGCGGGCGATCATCCCGCTGCTCGACGAGATCAGCGGCACGGCCGCCTCGGTCGAGGCCGTCAACACCGTCGTCCTCACCGAGGACGGCCGACGGGTCGGCGACAACACCGACATCCCCGGACTGATCGCGGCCCTGCGCGAGCGGGGCGTCGAGAAGGTCGAGTCGGCGGCGGTCCTCGGCGCCGGTGCCACCGCCTCCTCCGCGCTCGCCGCGCTCGCGCGGATCTGCGCGGGCCCGGTCACCGCCTACGTACGGAGCGAGGCGCGCGCCGAGGAGATGCGGGGCTGGGGCGATCGGCTCGGCGTGGACGTACGGACCGCCGACTGGGCGGACGCGCACCGGGCGTTCACCACCCCTCTCGTCATCGCGACCACCCCGGCCGGCAGCACCGACGCGCTCGCCGCGGCGGTCCCCGACGCCCCCGGCACCCTCTTCGACGTGCTGTACCACCCGTGGCCGACACCGCTCGCCGCCGCCTGGTCGCAGCGCGGCGGCGCCGTCCTCGGCGGCCTCGACCTCCTCGTCCATCAGGCCGTTCTCCAGGTCGAGCAGATGACGGGCGTCGCCCGGGCGCCGCTGGCCGCGATGCGCGCGGCCGGCGAGAAGGCGCTCGCGACCGCGTGAACGGCGGGCCTCGCGCAGACCTCCGGACCGCTGCCGAGACACCTCGGGCCCACCCGATCTGACATTGTCCGCGTCCGACAGTTGGACCGACGGCCAGGTTCCGCCCCCGGACGTGGGAGGATCGGTAGCGGCGGGCCAGGGCCGCGCACCCGGTCGCGCCGCAGCAGTTCCAGGCGCGAGCATGAGGAGCATCGTTGAGCAGGTTGCGTTGGCTGACCGCTGGGGAGTCCCACGGACCCGCGCTGGTCGCGACGCTGGAGGGGCTTCCCGCCGGCGTTCCGGTCACCACCGAGCTGGTGGCGGACCATCTTGCGCGGCGCCGCCTCGGCTATGGGCGTGGTGCGCGGATGAAGTTCGAGCAGGACGAGGTGACGTTCCTGGGCGGTGTCCGGCACGGGCTCTCGCTCGGCTCGCCGATCGCCGTGATGGTGGGCAACACGGAGTGGCCGAAGTGGGAGAAGGTCATGTCGGCCGACCCCGTCGACCCCGCGGAGCTCAAGGAGACCGGTCGTAACGCGCCGCTGACCCGGCCGCGTCCCGGTCACGCCGACCTCGCCGGCATGCAGAAATACGGCTTCGACGAGGCCCGGCCGATCCTGGAGCGCGCCAGCGCCCGGGAGACCGCCGCCCGCGTCGCCCTCGGCGCCGTCGCCCGGTCCTTCCTCAAGGAGGCCGCGGGCATCGAGATCGTCTCCCACGTGGTCGAGCTGGCCGCGGCCAAGGCGCCCTACGGGGTCCTCCCGAAGCCCGGCGACGTCGAGTACCTGGACGCCGACCCGGTCCGCTGCCTGGACGCGGACGCGTCGAAGGCGATGGTCGCCGAGATCGACCAGGCGCACAAGGACGGCGACACCCTGGGCGGTGTGGTCGAGGTCCTCGCCTACGGCGTCCCGGTCGGGCTCGGTTCGCACGTGCACTGGGACCGCCGTCTCGACGCGCGGCTGGCCGCCGCGCTGATGGGCATCCAGGCGATCAAGGGCGTCGAGGTCGGCGACGGCTTCGAGCTCGCCCGGGTCCCCGGCTCGCAGGCCCACGACGAGATCGTGCGGACCGAGGACGGCATCAAGCGCACCTCCGGCCGCTCGGGCGGTACGGAGGGCGGCCTGACCACCGGTGAGCTGCTGCGCGTCCGCGCCGCGATGAAGCCGATCGCGACCGTGCCGCGCGCGCTGGCCACGGTCGACGTCGTCACGGGCGAGGCGACGCAGGCGCACCACCAGCGCTCCGACGTCTGCGCCGTCCCGGCCGCCGGGATCGTCGCCGAGGCCATGGTCGCGCTCGTCCTCGCGGACGCCGTGGTCGAGAAGTTCGGCGGCGACAGCGTCCCGGAGACCCGCCGCAACGTCCGGTCCTACCTCGACAACCTCCAGATCCGGTGACCGGACCTCTGGTCGTCCTCGTCGGACCGATGGGGTCCGGCAAGTCCACGGTGGGCGCGCTCCTGGCCGAGCTGGCCGGCGCGCCCTACCGGGACACCGACGCCGACATCGTCGCCGCCGAGGGTCGCGAGATCTCCGACATCTTCATCGAGGACGGCGAGGAGCACTTCCGCGCCCTCGAACGGGACGCCGTTCGGACCGCGGTCGCCGAGCACGAGGGCGTCCTCGCGCTCGGCGGCGGCGCGATCCTCGACGCGGGCACCCGCGAACTGCTCGCCGGGCTGCCCGTCGCCTACCTCTCGATGGATGTCGAAGAGGCCGTGCGACGCGTCGGCCTAAACACCGCGCGGCCGCTGCTCGCCGTCAACCCGCGCCGCCAGTGGCGCGAGATGATGGAAGCGCGCCGCCACCTCTACACCGAAGTCGCACGGGTGGTCGTGGCCACCGAGGGGCGCACGCCCGAAGAGGTCGCCGACGCGGTCCTCGACGCTCTGGAGTTGAAGAAGGACGTATGACGGACCAGGAAGTGACCCGAATCCAGGTCGGCGGTTCGGCGGGCACGGATCCGTACGAGGTACTGGTCGGGCGGCAGCTGCTGGGTGAGCTGCCGACCCTGATCGGGACCAGGGCCAAGCGCGTCGCCGTGATCCACCCCGAGGCGCTCGCGGAGACCGGGGAGGCGCTGCGGGCCGACCTCGCCGAGCAGGGCTTCGAGGCCGTCGCCATCCAGGTGCCGAACGCCGAGGAGGCCAAGACCGTCGAGGTCGCCGCGTACTGCTGGAAGGCGCTCGGCCAGACCGGCTTCACCCGCACCGACGTCATCGTCGGCGTGGGCGGGGGCGCGACCACCGACCTGGCCGGGTTCGTGGCCGCGACCTGGCTGCGCGGCGTCCGCTGGATCGCCGTACCGACCACGGTCCTCGCCATGGTCGACGCGGCCGTCGGTGGGAAGACCGGGATCAACACCGCCGAGGGCAAGAACCTCGTCGGCGCCTTCCATCCGCCCGCCGGGGTGCTGTGCGACCTCGCGGCGCTGGACTCGCTGCCGGTCCACGACTACGTCAGCGGTCTCGCCGAGATCATCAAGGCCGGCTTCATCGTCGACCCGGTGATCCTGGACCTGATCGAGGCCGACCCGCAGGCCGCCCGTACGCCGGCCGGTCCGCACACCGCGGAGCTGCTGGTGCGCTCGATCCGGGTCAAGGCCGAGGTCGTCTCCGGTGACCTGAAGGAGTCGGGCCGCCGGGAGATCCTGAACTACGGCCACACCCTGGCGCACGCCATCGAGAAGAACGAGCGGTACAAGTGGCGGCACGGCGCCGCCGTCTCCGTCGGCATGGTCTTCGCCGCCGAACTGGGCCGGCTGGCCGGCCGCCTCGACGACGCGACCGCCGACCGGCACCGCACGGTTCTGGAGTCGGTCGGTCTGCCGCTGACCTACCGGGGCGACCAGTGGCCCAAGCTGCTGGAGACCATGAAGGTCGACAAGAAGTCGCGGGGCGACCTGCTCCGCTTCATCGTCCTGGACGGTCTCGGCAAGCCCACCGTCCTCGAAGGCCCCGACCCCGCCGTCCTCGTCGCCGCCTACGGCGAGGTGTCCGCGTGAGCGATCTGCGCCACGTCCTCGTCCTGAACGGCCCGAACCTCGGCCGCCTCGGCTCCCGCGAGCCCGACATCTACGGCGCCACGTCGTACAAGGGCCTGGTGGAGTCCTGCCGGAGCCTCGGCGAGGAGCTCGGCTTCGACGTCGAGGTCAGGGAGACCAACGACGAGGGCGAGATGATCCGCTGGCTGCACGAGGCGGCCGACGGATCGGTGCCGGTCGTCATGAACCCCGGCGCGTTCACCCACTACTCCTACGGGATGCGCGACGCGGCCGCCCAGCGGACCGCCCCGCTGATCGAGGTGCACATCTCGAACCCGTACACCCGGGAGGAGTTCCGGCACACCTCCGTCGTCGCCGCCGTGGCGACCGGGACCGTGGCGGGCTTCGGCATCGGCTCCTACCGGCTCGCCCTGCGGGCGCTCGCCGAGGAACTCGCCGACTGACGACGCCCGGAGCCCACGAACGACGCCCGGAGCCCTCGAACGACGCCCGGAGCCCTCGGACGACGTCCGGAGCCGACTGCCGACGTCCGAGCCCACGGACGACATCCGGACACCGTGCCCCGCAGGGGCACTCCCGACCGCCCCCGGCCGTTCCCCCTGCGGGGGCCGGGGGCGGTAACGTACCCGGAAGTATCGGCCGTACGAGACGGAGTGGCACCGGATGCAGCACGCGATGGGGGCTCCGTTGCCGCCGCCCGACCCCTCGGGCTGGACGCCCGCCGCCGGCCGACCTCCCGTACCCCCCGCGCCACCCATGGCGCAGGGCGGCCACCAGGCGCCGCACCCGCACCCGCACCCTCATTCCCCCTCGCACCCCGGCCCGCCGGGCGCGCCCCCGGTCGCCCCGCCGGACCCCGGCGCGGCCGCTCCGTACTCCTCGCCGCCCGCCCCCGGCTGGGGCGGTCCGGGGATACCCGGGCACCCCGGCCCGTCCGTGCCCGCGCCGCAGGACACCACCGGACACGTGCCGCTGCCGCCCGTCGCGATCCCCACGCCACCGCAGGCCGAGCCCGGCACCGGCGCGGCGACACTGGCCGTGCTGCTGATCGGCCCCGCGGGCGCGGGCAAGACGACCGTCGCACGCCACTGGGCCGCGCGCCGCCGCGTGCCCACGGCGCACATCAGCCTGGACGACGTCCGCGAATGGGTCTGCTCCGGCTTCGCCGACCCCCAGTCGGGATGGAACGAGCACTCCGAGGCGCAGTATCGCCTCGCCCGCCGCACCTGCGGCTTCGCGGCCCGCAACTTCCTGGCCAACGGCATCTCCTGCATCCTCGACGACGCCGTCTTCCCCGACCGTCCCGTCGTCGGCCTCGGCGGCTGGAAGCGTCATGTGGGCCCGGGGCTGCTTCCGGTCGTTCTGCTGCCGGGTCTGGAGATCGTCCTGGAGCGGAACGCCGAACGCAGCGGGAACCGGCGGCTCTCGGACGAGGAGGTCGCCTCCATCCACGGCCGGATGGCCGGCTGGTACGGCTCCGGGCTGCCGATCATCGACAACTCGACGTACGACGTCGAGACCACCGCCCGCGTCCTCGACGAGGTGCTGGCCCGTTCGCTGGCGAGCCCGCCCGCGTGGTGAGGACGTGAGCGGCGGCGACCCGAGGCCGTCGTGGCCGGAAGGGGCCGCCGGTGGCCCGGTCGGCCGTGCTGAGCAGGCCAGGACGCCCGGCCCCTCGTAGGCTCGGAACATGTCAGAGGTGTTTGCGGACCGCCGAGCGAGGCTGCGTGACCGGTGCGCGGCGGCCGGCAGTACGGCGGCCCTGGTCTCCCGCCCCGCCAACGTCCGCTATCTCGCGGGCGGTTCGCCCGCCGGCGCGGTCCTCCTGATCGGGCCGGCCGAGGACGTGCTGCTCTGTCCCACCGCGCCCGGCGCGGACCCGGCCGACGGGCGGCTCGACGAACTGCTCCGGCAGGCGGTGCTGCCCGCGGCCGGCGGGGATCCCGCGGTCGCCGCCGTCGGCTTCGCCCGCAAGGCGGGTGCGGAGGCCCTCGCCGTCGAGGAGCACCATCTGACCGTGGCCCGGCACCGCGCGATGGGCTCGGTCGCGCCGCAGCTCCACCTCGCCGACCTCGGCGGCGCCGTCGAGCAGCTGAGGATCGTCAAGGACGAGGACGAGATCGCCTGCCTGCGGATCGCCGCCGAGATCGCCGACCAGGCCCTGGGGGAGCTCCTGGAGTCCATCCTGGTGGGCCGGACCGAGCGGCACCTCGCCCTGGAGCTGGAGCGCCGGCTCGTCGACCACGGCGCGGACGGCGCCGCGTTCCCCACCTCCGTCGGCACCGGCCCGAACTCCGGCCGCGTCGGCCACAAGCCCTCGGACCGCCGGGTCGAGGAGGGAGATTTCCTCTCCGTCTGTCTGGGCGCCAGCTACCGCGGCTACCGGTGCGAGATCGGCCGTACGTTCGTCATCGGGACCACCCCGGCGGACTGGCAGATCGAGCTGTACGACGTCGTCTTCGCCGCTCAGCGGGCCGGCCGGGAGGCGCTCGTGCCCGGCGCCGAGTACCGCGACGTGGACCGCGCCGCCCGCCAGATCCTCGACGCGGCGGGCCACGGCGAGGCCGTTCCGCCGGCCACCGGGCACGGTGTGGGCCTCGAAATCGACGAGGACCCGCAGCTCGCACCCGCGGCCATGGGTAAACTGGACGCTTGTGTGCCGGTCACCGTCGAACCGGGGGTCCACCTCCCGGGCCGGGGCGGGGTCCGGATCGATGACACGCTCGTCGTGCGCCAGGAGGCGGACGGCGGACCCGAGCTACTCACCATTACGACCAAGGAGCTGCTCGCGCTGTAAGGCGCGTACGCCTCCCTGGTCCCACGTCAGTCCAGGAGATTCCGCAACCGTGGCTTCCACGAACGACCTCAAGAACGGCATGGTGCTCAAGCTCGAAGGCGGCCAGCTCTGGTCCGTCGTCGAGTTCCAGCACGTCAAGCCCGGCAAGGGCCCGGCCTTCGTGCGCACCAAGCTGAAGAGCGTGATGTCCGGCAAGGTCGTCGACAAGACCTTCAACGCTGGCACGAAGGTCGAGACGGCCACCATCGACCGCCGCGACATGCAGTTCTCGTACATGGACGGCGACTACTTCGTCTTCATGGACATGCAGACCTACGACCAGCTGATGGTCGAGCGCAAGGCCGTCGGCGACGCCGCCAACTTCCTGATCGAGGGCTTCACCGCCTCGGTCGCGCAGCACGAGGGCTCGGTGCTCTACGTCGAGCTCCCGGCCGCCGTCGAGCTGACCATCGAGCACACCGACCCGGGCGTCCAGGGCGACCGCTCCACCGGCGGCACCAAGCCGGCGAAGCTGGAGACCGGTCACGAGATCCAGGTCCCGCTCTTCATCACCACCGGTGAGAAGATCAAGGTCGACACCCGCACGAGCGACTACCTCGGCCGGGTGAACAGCTAACCGTGGCTGCCCGCAGCAACGCCCGTAAGCGCGCCTTCCAGATCCTCTTCGAGGCCGACCAGCGCGGCGCCTCCGTGCAGCAGGTCCTCGCGGACTGGGTCCGGCACGCCCGGTCCGACGACCGCCAGCCGGCGGTCAGCGAGTTCACGATGCAGCTGGTCGAGGGGTACGCGGACCACGTGGACCGCATCGACGAGCTCATCGCGACCTACGCGGTGGACTGGGACCTGGACCGGATGCCGGTCGCCGACCGGAACATCGTGCGCCTCGGCGCGTACGAACTGATCTGGCTGGACGAGACCCCGGACGCCGTGGCGATCGACGAGGCCGTGCAGCTCGCCAAGGAGTTCTCCACGGACGAGTCGCCGACCTTCGTCAACGGCCTGCTGGCCCGCTTCAAGGACCTGAAGCCGCGCCTGCGCCGGGACGCCTGAGCGGCCCGCAGACACGCCGAAGGGGCCCGCAGCACATTCTGTGCCGTGGGCCCCTTCGGCGTCTCCAGGCACCCCCTGGAGGGCCGGAAACGGCCGAGGCGGGACGGTCCGAAGACCGTCCCGCCCCGGCGGCAACGTTTCTGCTGGGTTCTGGTTCAGCTGTCCTCGTGCGCGACCGCGCGGCGCGCGTCGGCGTCCAGGACGCCCCAGCTGATCAGCTGCTCGGTCAGGACCGAGGGCGACTGGTCGTAGATGACGGCGAGCGTGCGCAGGTCGTCCTGGCGGATCGACAGCACCTTGCCGTTGTAGTCGCCGCGCTGCGACTGGATCGTCGCCGCGTAGCGCTGGAGGGGGCCCGCCTTCTCCTGCGGGACGTGCGCCAGGCGCTCCAGGTCGAGGACGAGCTTCGGCGGCGGCTCGGCGGCCCCGCCCGGGGTCGTGCCGGGCAGGAGCTCCTGCACCGGGACGCCGTAGAAGTCCGCCAGCTCGGCGAGGCGCTGCACCGTCACGGCGCGGTCACCGCGCTCGTACGAGCCGACCACGACGGCCTTCCAGCGGCCCTGGGACTTCTCTTCCACACCGTGGAGGGAAAGGCCCTGCTGGGTGCGGATGGCACGGAGCTTGGCCCCGAGCTGCTTTGCGTATTCGCTGGACATATAGCTCCCCGGACGCTGGACGCTGTAGACAACGTGCGGCTCCGCCGCGTGGCTGGTAACTCACTGTGAGGTTACGCAGCGTTACTCTCCCCCGTCAAGCCGAATGGTCCATACCGCCCCCTCTCGGGGGACGGCGCCCGGAGTGGCGCCGGGGTGGTGAGCAGGGGAGTCGCCCGCCCCTGGTAGAGTCGATGGCGCAAATCCGACGTCCTTTAAGAACCGTCCCGTGAGGCGGAGAAGGAGGTCCGTTTCATATGGACACACAGCAGCACTCCGATGCGGCACGCCCGGTTCTCGAGGGCCCCGACATCGCGCGGGTCCTGACCCGCATCGCCCACGAGATCGTCGAGCGCGCCAAGGGCGCCGACGACGTGGTCCTCCTCGGCATCCCGACGCGCGGCGTCTTCCTCGCCCGCCGGCTGGCCGACAAGCTCGCCGAGATCACCGGCCGCAAGATCCCGGTCGGCTCCCTCGACATCACCATGTACCGCGACGACCTGCGGATGAAGCCGGCCCGCGCCCTCGGCCGCACCGAGATCCCCGCCGACGGCGTCGACGGCCGCCTGGTCGTCCTGGTCGACGACGTGCTCTTCTCCGGCCGCACCATCCGCGCCGCGCTCGACGCGCTCGGCGACATCGGCCGCCCGCGCGCCGTGCAGCTCGCGGTCCTCGTCGACCGCGGCCACCGCGAGCTGCCGATCCGCGCGGACTACGTCGGCAAGAACCTCCCCACGTCGCTGCGCGAGACGGTCAAGGTGCAGCTCGCCGAGGAGGACGGTCGCGACACCGTGCTGCTCGGTGGCAAGGCCACCGACTAGCCGGTCCGGCATCCCGACGGGTCCAGGGCACACCCCTGCGTGCCCGCGACCCGACGGGCCCCCGGGGACACCCCCAGGCCCCACACCTCCCGACCACGGAGCACACCCCCGATGATGCGTCACCTCATCTCGGCCGCCGACCTCACCCGCGACGACGCCGTCCTCATCCTCGACACCGCCGAGGAGATGGCCCGGGTGGCCGACCGTCCGATCAAGAAGCTGCCCACCCTGCGCGGCCGGACCATCTGCAACCTCTTCTTCGAGGACTCCACCCGCACCCGGATCTCCTTCGAGGCCGCCGAGAAGCGCCTCTCCGCCGACGTGATCAACTTCGCGGCCAAGGGCTCCAGCGTCTCCAAGGGCGAGTCGCTCAAGGACACCGCCCAGACCCTGGAGGCGATGGGCGTCGACGCCGTCGTCATCCGCCACGGCGCCTCCGGCGCCCCGTACCGGCTCGCCACCTCCGGCTGGATCGACGCCCCCGTCATCAACGCCGGCGACGGCACCCACCAGCACCCCACCCAGGCCCTGCTGGACGCCTTCACCATGCGCCGCCGGCTCGTCGGCCGCGACGCCGGCCTCGGCCAGGACCTCGCGGGCAAGCGCATCACGCTCGTCGGCGACGTCCTGCACAGCCGCGTCGCCCGCTCCAACGTCGACCTGCTGCACACCCTCGGCGCCGAGGTCACCCTGGTGGCCCCGCCGACCCTCGTCCCCGTCGGCGTCGAGACCTGGCCCTGCGACGTCAGCTACGACCTCGACAGCGTGCTGCCGAAGTCGGACGCGGTCATGATGCTGCGTGTGCAGCGCGAGCGGATGAACGCGGCCTTCTTCCCGACCGAGCGCGAGTACTCGCGCCGGTACGGGCTCGACGGCGAGCGGATGGCGCGGATGCCCGAGCACGCCATCGTGATGCACCCCGGCCCGATGGTGCGCGGCATGGAGATCACCGCCGAGGTCGCCGACTCCGACCGCTGCACGGTCGTCGAGCAGGTCGCCAACGGCGTCTCCGTCCGGATGGCCGTGCTGTACCTGCTGCTGGGCGGCAACGAGCCCGCCGTCGCCCCGCCCGTCGCCCACCGCAACCCCGCAGACGAGCGCCCCGCGCGCACCTCTGCCACCGAGGAGAGCAAGTAACCATGAGCAAGATCCTTATCCGCGGTGCCAAGGTGCTGGGCGGCGAGGCCCAGGACGTCCTGATCGACGGCGAGACCGTCGCCGAGGTGGGCACCGGCCTGTCGGCCGAGGGCGCGACCGTGATCGAGGCCGAGGGCCAGATCCTGCTGCCCGGCCTGGTCGACCTCCACACCCACCTGCGCGAGCCCGGCCGCGAGGACTCCGAGACCGTCCTCACCGGCACCCGCGCGGCCGCCTCCGGCGGCTACACCGCCGTGTTCGCCATGGCCAACACCTTCCCGGTCGCCGACACCGCCGGCGTCGTCGAGCAGGTCTACCGGCTCGGCAAGGAGTCCGGCTACTGCGACGTGCAGCCCATCGGCGCCGTCACCGTCGGCCTGGAGGGCAAGAAGCTCGCCGAGCTCGGCGCCATGCACGACTCCGCCGCCGGCGTCACTGTCTTCTCCGACGACGGCAAGTGCGTGGACGACGCCGTGATGATGCGCCGCGCCCTGGAGTACGTGAAGGCCTTCGGCGGCGTCGTCGCCCAGCACGCCCAGGAGCCCCGCCTCACCGAGGGCGCCCAGATGAACGAGGGCGTCGTCTCCGCCGAGCTGGGCCTCGGCGGCTGGCCCGCGGTGGCCGAGGAGTCGATCATCGCCCGCGACGTGCTGCTCGCCGAGCACGTCGGCTCCCGGGTCCACATCTGCCACCTGTCGACCGCCGGCTCCGTCGAGATCGTCCGCTGGGCCAAGTCCCGCGGCATCGACGTCACCGCCGAGGTCACCCCGCACCACCTGCTCCTGACCGACGAGATGGTGCGCTCGTACAACCCCGTCTACAAGGTCAACCCGCCGCTGCGCACCGAGCGTGACGTGATGGCGCTCCGCGAGGCCCTGGCCGACGGCACGATCGACATCGTCGCCACCGACCACGCCCCGCACCCGCACGAGGACAAGGACTGCGAGTGGGCCGCGGCCGCCATGGGCATGGTCGGCCTGGAGACCGCGCTCTCCGTCGTCCAGCAGACGATGGTCGAGACCGGACTGCTCGACTGGGCCGGCGTCGCCGACCGGATGTCCGTCGCGCCGGCGCGGATCGGGCAGGCCAAGGACCACGGCCGGCCCGTCTCGGCAGGTGAGCCCGCCAACCTGACCCTGGTCGATCCGGCATACCGTGGACTCGTGGACCCCGCGGGCTTCGCCTCCCGCAGCCGCAACACCCCGTACGAGGGCCGCGAACTGCCGGGACGCGTCACCCACACCTTCCTGCGGGGCCGGGCGACGGTCGTGGACGGGAAGCTGGCGTGACACTCATCGAATGGGCCGCGGAACAGAAGTCGGCGGAGGTGACCGACTGGGCCGGACGGCTCGGCTGGGTCGCCGGACTGCTGCTCTTCATCGCCTTCGTCTACTGGCTGATGCGCCAGGGATGGAAGTGGCGGGGCAGCCTCCAGTCGGACCTGCCCGAACTGCCGGACATGCCCGAGACCGCCGACGCGCCCACACTGGCCCTGAGCGGGCGCTACCACGGGTCGACCACGGCCGGGCAGTGGCTCGACCGGATCGTCGCCCACGGCCTCGGCACCCGCAGTCGCGTCGAGCTCACCCTCACGGACGCGGGGATCGCGGTCGTACGCCCCGGGGCGAACGACTTCTTCATCCCGGCCCAGGCCCTCCGCGAGGCCAGGCTCGACAAGGGCATCGCGGGCAAGGTCCTCGCCGAGGGCGGGCTGCTGATCGTCACGTGGGCGCACGGCGAGAAGCTCCTCGACTCCGGCTTCCGGTCCGACCGGGCGGCCGAACACGCCGCCTGGGTCGAGGCCCTGAACAGCATGATCAAGACGACGGAAGGCACCGCACGATGACGACCTCCACCAGGGGAACTGAAAAGGTTCCCGCCGTACTCGTCCTGGAGGACGGCCGCATCTTCCGCGGCCGTGCCTACGGGGCCGTGGGGGAGACCTTCGGCGAGGCCGTGTTCTCCACCGGCATGACCGGCTACCAGGAGACCCTCACCGACCCGTCGTACCACCGCCAGGTCGTCGTGATGACCGCCCCGCACGTGGGCAACACCGGCGTCAACGACGACGACCCCGAGTCCGGCCGCATCTGGGTCTCCGGCTACGTCGTCCGCGACCCCGCCCGGGTCTCCTCCAACTGGCGCGCCACGCGCTCGCTGGACGAGGAGCTCGCCGCCCAGGGCGTCGTCGGCATCTCCGGCATCGACACCCGCGCCCTCACCCGCCACCTGCGCGAGAGCGGCGCCATGCGCGTCGGCATCTTCTCCGGCAACTCGCTGCCCGACGAGGGCACCATGCTCGCCGAGGTCCGCCAGGCCCCCGAGATGAAGGGCGCCGACCTCTCCGCCGAGGTCGCCACCAAGGAGGCGTACGTCGTCCCCGCGATCGGGACCAGGAAGTTCACCGTCGCCGCCGTCGACCTCGGCATCAAGGGCATGACCCCGCACCGGATGGCCGAGCGCGGCATCGAGGTGCACGTGCTGCCCGCCACCGCCACCGTCGAGGACGTGTACGCGGTCCAGCCGGACGGCGTGTTCTTCTCCAACGGCCCGGGCGACCCGGCCACCGCCGACCACCCGGTCTCCGTCATGCGGGCCGTCCTGGAGCGCAGGACGCCGCTCTTCGGCATCTGCTTCGGCAACCAGATCCTCGGCCGCGCCCTCGGCTTCGGCACCTACAAGCTGAAGTACGGCCACCGGGGCATCAACCAGCCCGTGCAGGACCGGACGACCGGCAAGGTCGAGGTCACCGCGCACAACCACGGCTTCGCCGTCGACGCGCCCCTCGACCAGGCCTCCGAGACCCCCTACGGCCGCGCCGAGGTCTCGCACGTCTGCCTGAACGACAACGTCGTGGAAGGCCTCCAGCTGCTCGACCAGCCGGCCTTCTCCGTCCAGTACCACCCCGAGGCGGCCGCCGGCCCGCACGACGCCGCGTACCTCTTCGACCGCTTCGTATCCCTGATGGAGGCCGAGCGTGCCTAAGCGCACCGATATCCAGTCCGTCCTGGTCATCGGCTCCGGCCCGATCGTCATCGGCCAGGCCGCCGAGTTCGACTACTCCGGAACCCAGGCCTGCCGCATCCTCAAGGCCGAGGGCCTGCGGGTCATCCTGGTCAACTCCAACCCGGCCACGATCATGACCGACCCGGAGATCGCCGACGCCACGTACGTCGAGCCGATCACCCCCGAGTTCGTCGAGAAGATCATCGCCAAGGAGCGCCCCGACGCCCTCCTGCCCACCCTCGGCGGCCAGACCGCGCTGAACACCGCGATCTCCATGCACGAGCAGGGCGTCCTGGAGAAGTACGGCGTCGAGCTCATCGGCGCCAACGTCGAGGCCATCCACAAGGGCGAGGACCGCGACCTCTTCAAGGGCGTCGTCGAGGCCGTCAAGGCCAAGATCGGCTACGGCGAGTCCGCCCGCTCGGTCATCTGCCACACCATGGACGACGTCATCGCCGGTGTGGAGACCCTCGGCGGCTACCCCGTCGTCGTCCGCCCCTCCTTCACCATGGGCGGCGCCGGCTCCGGCTTCGCCCACGACGAGGACGAGCTGCGCCGCATCGCCGGCCAGGGCCTGACGCTCTCCCCGACCACCGAGGTGCTCCTGGAGGAGTCCATCCTCGGCTGGAAGGAGTACGAGCTGGAGCTGATGCGCGACAAGGCCGACAACGTCGTGGTCGTCTGCTCCATCGAGAACTTCGACCCGATGGGCGTCCACACCGGCGACTCCATCACCGTCGCCCCGTCGATGACCCTGACCGACCGCGAGTACCAGCGGCTGCGCGACATCGGCATCGCGATCATCCGCGAGGTCGGCGTCGACACCGGCGGCTGCAACATCCAGTTCGCGGTCAATCCGGACGACGGCCGGATCATCGTCATCGAGATGAACCCGCGCGTCTCCCGGTCCTCCGCCCTCGCCTCCAAGGCGACCGGCTTCCCGATCGCGAAGATCGCGGCCCGTCTCGCCGTCGGCTACACGCTGGACGAGATCCCGAACGACATCACGGAGAAGACCCCGGCGTCCTTCGAGCCCACGCTCGACTACGTCGTGGTCAAGGCCCCGCGCTTCGCCTTCGAGAAGTTCCCGCAGGCCGACTCCACCCTCACCACCACCATGAAGTCGGTCGGCGAGGCCATGGCCATCGGCCGCAACTTCACCGAGGCGCTGCAGAAGGCCCTGCGCTCGCTGGAGAAGAAGGGCTCGCAGTTCGCCTTCACCGGCGAGCCCGGCGACAAGGACGAGCTGCTGCGCGAGGCGGTCCGCCCGACCGACGGCCGCATCAACACCGTCATGCAGGCCATCCGCGCCGGGGCCACCCCGGAGGAGGTCTTCGAGGCGACCAAGATCGACCCCTGGTTCGTCGACCAGCTCTTCCTCATCAAGGAGATCGCCGACGAGCTCGCCGCCGCCGAGAAGCTGGAGCCCGAGCTGCTCGCCGAGGCCAAGCGCCACGGCTTCTCCGACGCCCAGATCGCCGACATCCGCGGCCTGCGCGAGGACGTCGTCCGCGAGGTCCGGCACGCGCTCGGCGTCCGCCCGGTCTACAAGACGGTCGACACCTGCGCCGCCGAGTTCGCCGCGAAGACCCCGTACTTCTACTCCTCGTACGACGAGGAGACCGAGGTCGCGCCGCGCACCAAGCCCGCCGTGATCATCCTGGGCTCCGGCCCGAACCGCATCGGCCAGGGCATCGAGTTCGACTACTCCTGCGTCCACGCCTCCTTCGCGCTCAGCGACGCCGGCTACGAGACCGTGATGGTCAACTGCAACCCGGAGACCGTCTCCACCGACTACGACACCTCCGACCGCCTGTACTTCGAGCCGCTGACGCTCGAGGACGTGCTGGAGATCGTCCACGCCGAGACGCTGGCCGGCCCCGTCGCCGGTGTCGTCGTCCAGCTCGGCGGCCAGACCCCGCTGGGTCTCTCCCAGGCCCTGAAGGACAACGGCGTGCCGGTCGTCGGCACCTCCCCGGAGGCCATCCACGCCGCCGAGGACCGCGGCGCCTTCGGCCAGGTCCTCGCCGAGGCGGGCCTCCCCGCCCCCAAGCACGGCACCGCGACCACCTTCGCCGGGGCCAAGGCCATCGCCGACGAGATCGGCTACCCCGTCCTCGTACGCCCCTCGTACGTGCTCGGCGGCCGCGGCATGGAGATCGTCTACGACGAGACCCGCCTGGAGTCGTACATCGCCGAGTCGACCGAGATCAGCCCCACCCGGCCGGTCCTGGTCGACCGCTTCCTCGACGACGCCATCGAGATCGACGTCGACGCCCTCTACGACGGCCAGGAGCTCTACCTCGGCGGCGTCATGGAGCACATCGAGGAGGCCGGTATCCACTCCGGCGACTCGGCCTGCGCCCTGCCCCCGATCACCCTCGGCGGCCACGACATCAAGCGCCTGCGCACCTCCACGGAGGCCATCGCCAAGGGCGTCGGCGTGCGCGGTCTGATCAACATCCAGTTCGCCATGGCCGGCGACATCCTCTACGTCCTGGAGGCCAACCCGCGCGCCTCCCGGACCGTCCCCTTCACCTCGAAGGCGACCGCCGTGCCGCTCGCGAAGGCCGCCGCCCGCATCTCGCTGGGCGCCACCATCGCCGAACTGCGCGCCGAGGGCCTGCTGCCGAAGAGCGGCGACGGCGGCACCCTGCCGCTCGACGCGCCGATCTCCGTCAAGGAGGCCGTGATGCCGTGGACCCGCTTCCGCGACATCCAGGGCCGCGGCGTGGACACCGTCCTCGGCCCGGAGATGCGCTCCACCGGCGAGGTCATGGGCATCGACTCCGTCTTCGGCACGGCCTACGCCAAGTCGCAGGCCGGCGCCTACGGCCCGCTGCCCACCAAGGGCCGCGCCTTCATCTCCGTCGCCAACCGCGACAAGCGCTCGATGATCTTCCCGGCGCGCGAGCTGGTCGCCCACGGCTTCGAGCTGATGGCCACCTCGGGCACGGCGGAGGTGCTGCGCCGCAACGGCATCAACGCCACCGTCGTACGCAAGCTCAGCGACGGCGAGGGCCCGAACGGCGAGAAGACGATCGTCCAGCTGATCCACGACGGCCAGGTCGACCTCATCGTCAACACCCCGTACGGCACCGGCGGCCGCCTCGACGGCTACGAGATCCGTACGGCGGCGGTGGCCCGCTCCGTCCCGTGCCTCACCACGGTCCAGGCGCTCGCCGCCGCCGTCCAGGGCATCGAGGCGCTCGGCCACGGCGACGTCGGCGTCCGCTCGCTCCAGGAACACGCGGAGCACCTGACCGCGGCCCGCGACTAGCAACCCACGAGGGGGACACCGGAAACGGTGTCCCCCTCGTGCTGAGGACACCCACATGTACACGTTCTTCTTCCGCCTGGTCTTCACGCGGATGGACCCGGAGCAGGCCCACCACCTGGCCTTCCGCTGGATCCGCCTGGCCGCCCGCGTCCCCGTGCTCCGCACCTTCGTCGCCGCCGTGCTCGCGCCCCGGTACAAGGAGCTGCGCACCGAGGCCCTCGGCCTGCGCATGCACGGCCCCTTCGGCCTCGCCGCCGGCTTCGACAAGAACGCCGTCGCCATCGACGGCATGGCGATGGTCGGCTTCGACCACGTCGAGATCGGTACGGTCACCGGCGAGGCCCAGCCCGGCAACCCCAAGAAGCGCCTCTTCCGGCTGGTCCCGGACCGCGCGCTCATCAACCGCATGGGCTTCAACAACGAGGGCTCCGCCGCCGTCGCCGAGCGGCTCCACGCGCGCGTGCCGGTCTTCCGGACCGTCGTCGGCGTCAACATCGGCAAGACCAAGGTCGTCCCGGAGGCCGAGGCCGCCGCCGACTACGTGAAGTCCACCGAGCGCCTCGCCCGGCACGCCGACTACCTGGTCGTCAACGTCTCCTCGCCGAACACCCCGGGCCTGCGCAACCTCCAGGCCACCGAGTCCCTGCGCCCGCTGCTCACGGCGGTACGTGAGGCGGCCGACCGGTCCGTCACCGACCGCCGGGTCCCGCTCCTGGTCAAGATCGCCCCCGACCTGGCCGACGAGGACGTCGACGCCGTCGCCGACCTGGCCCTGGAGCTCGGCCTCGACGGCATCATCGCCACCAACACCACCATCGCCCGCGAGGGCCTCGGCCTGACGTCCGACCCGGCCCTGGTCCAGGAGGCCGGCGGGCTCTCCGGCGCCCCCGTCAAGGAGCGCTCCCTCGCCGTGCTGAGGCGCCTCCACGCGCGCGTGGGCGACCGGCTCGTCCTCGTGGGCGTCGGCGGCATCGAGAACGCCGAGGACGCCTGGCAGCGCATCCTGGCCGGCGCCACGCTGGTCCAGGGCTACAGCGCCTTCGTCTACGAGGGCCCGTTCTACGCCCGCGCGATCCACAAGGGCCTCGCGGCGCGGCTCGCCGCCTCCCCGTACGCCACCCTCGCCGAGGCCGTCGGCGCCGCCAACCGCCCTGCCGACACCCGAAAGGCTGCCGACCAGTGACCCTTTCCTTCGGAACCCGTCTGCGCGCCGCCATGGACGAGCGGGGCCCCCTCTGCGTGGGCATCGACCCGCACGCCGCCCTGCTGGCCTCCTGGGGCCTGGACGACGACATCGCGGGCCTGGAGCGCTTCTCCCGTACGGTCGTCGAGGCCCTGGCGGACCAGGTCGCCGTCTTCAAGCCGCAGGCCGCCTTCTTCGAGCGCTTCGGCTCCAGGGGCCTCGCCGTCCTGGAGCGGACCGTCGCGGACGCGCGGGCGGCGGGCACGCTGGTCGTCATGGACGCCAAGCGCGGCGACATCGGCTCCACCATGGCCGCGTACGCCGAGGCGTTCCTGCGCAAGGACTCGCCGCTCTTCTCGGACGCGCTCACGGTCTCGCCGTACCTCGGCTACGGCTCCCTCAAGCCGGCCGTCGACCTGGCCCGGGAGAGCGGCGCCGGTCTCTTCGTCCTCGCGCTGACCTCCAACCCGGAGGGGGCCGAGGTCCAGCGGGCGGTCCGCGAGGACGGCCGGACCGTCGGCGCGACCATGCTGGCCCACCTCGCCGAGGAGAACGCGGGGGAGACCCCCATGGGCTCCTTCGGCGCGGTCGTCGGCGCCACGCTGGGCGACCTGTCCTCCTTCGACCTGGACATCAACGGACCGCTCCTGGCCCCCGGCCTCGGCGCCCAGGGCGCGAGCCCCGCCGACCTGCCCGCCGTCTTCGGCGCGGCGGTCCGCAACGTGGTCCCGAACGTCAGCCGGGGCGTCCTGAAGCACGGTCCGGACGCCGCCGCCCTGCGCGCCTCGGCGGAGCGCTACGCGACCGAAATCCGGGCGGCCGTCGCCGTCTGACCGCCCTGAGGACCCCCGCGGGACCAATCCGCAGGTGAGGGCCGTCTCACTCCTTGACAAGTTCCTTAGCCAAAACCCGGTCGAAATGCCGGAAAAGTCCTGGTCGGTCGATGCTGACCAGGACTTTTCGCTTGTTCTCGCTGACTGGAGAGGCATTGGCCGCTAGTCTCCGGGGCAGAGTCAGCGTTCAACGGCCCTTCCGCGTTGGTCGTTGCTCCAGTGGTGTGGGGCGAACAGGTTCCTCACCGGTCCGTATCCGACAGTTCGACATCCGAGGTGACGTAGGCGTGGCTCTTCCGCCCCTTACCCCTGAACAGCGCGCAGCCGCGCTCGAAAAGGCCGCCGCGGCTCGCCGGGAGCGGGCCGAGGTCAAGAATCGACTCAAGCACTCCGGCGCCTCCCTCCACGAGGTCATCAAGCAGGGCCAGGAGAACGACGTCATCGGCAAGATGAAGGTCTCCGCACTGCTGGAGTCCCTGCCCGGCGTGGGCAAGGTCCGCGCCAAGCAGATCATGGAGCGACTCGGCATCTCCGAGAGCCGGCGCGTGCGCGGGCTCGGCTCCAACCAGATCGCCTCCCTGGAGCGCGAGTTCGGCAGCACCGGCGCCTGAGACGGGACCGCCGTCCCAGGCACCCCCGTAAAGCTGGAATAATCGCTGCATGGCAGCAGAGGTACGTCCGCGGCTGACCGTGCTCTCCGGCCCCTCCGGGGTGGGTAAGAGCACGGTCGTCGCTCATATGCGCAAGGTCCACCCCGAGGTCTGGCTCTCGGTGTCGGCCACGACACGAAAGCCGCGCCCCGGCGAGAAGCACGGCGTCCAGTACTTCTTCGTCACGGACGACGAATTCGACAAGCTGGTCGCCAACGGGGAACTCCTCGAATGGGCCGAGTTCGCGGGCAACCGCTACGGCACGCCGCGTCAGGCCGTCCTGGAGCGGCTGGAGGCCGGCGAGCCGGTCCTCCTGGAGATCGACCTCCAGGGCGCCCGCCAGGTCAAGGACTCCATGAAGGACTCCCAGCTGGTCTTCCTCGCCCCGCCGAGCTGGGACGAACTGGTCCGCCGGCTCACCGGCCGCGGCACCGAGTCGCCCGAGGTCATCGAGCGCCGGCTGGAGGCCGCCAAGATCGAACTGGCCGCCGAGACCGAGTTCGACACCACCCTGGTCAACACCTCCGTCGAGGACGTGGCCCGTGAGCTGCTAGCCTTGATGAACGTTGTTTGATCTTTTTCTGATCACCTGGATCTGATCACCCCGATCAGCTCACCCAGAAGTTTCTTCGGAAGGCTAGAGCGTGTCCTCTTCCATCACCGCGCCCGAGGGCATCATCAACCCGCCGATCGACGAGCTGCTCGAGGCCACCGACTCGAAGTACAGCCTCGTGATCTACGCGGCCAAGCGCGCGCGCCAGATCAACGCGTACTACTCGCAGCTCGGAGAGGGCCTGCTCGAGTACGTCGGTCCGCTCGTCGACACCCACGTCCACGAGAAGCCGCTCTCGATCGCCCTGCGCGAGATCAACGCGGGTCTGCTGACCTCCGAGGCCATCGAGGGCCCGGCGCAGTAAGCACGTAACGTTCGTCACTTCAGGCCCGGCGGAACATCCGCCGGGCCTGTGGTGTCTCATGGATGCGTACGCGTCCGCGTACGCGTCGAGTGCGGGGAGTGGCAGTGGTGACCAAGCCGAAGGTCGTTCTGGGCGTCAGCGGCGGCATCGCCGCCTACAAGGCCTGTGAGCTGCTGCGGCGGCTGACCGAGTCGGGCCACGACGTACGGGTCGTACCGACGGACGCCGCCCTGAACTTCGTCGGCGCCGCCACCTGGTCCGCGCTCTCCGGCAACCCCGTCTCCACCGAGGTGTGGGAGACCGTCCACGAGGTCCCGCACGTACGGATCGGTCAGGGCGCCGACCTCGTCGTCGTCGCCCCCGCCACCGCCGACATGCTCGCCAAGGCCGCCCACGGCCTCGCCGACGACCTGCTGACGAACACCCTGCTCACCGCCCGCTGTCCGGTCGTCTTCGCCCCGGCGATGCACACCGAGATGTGGGAGCACCCCGCCACCCAGGAGAACGTCGCCACCCTGCGCCGTCGCGGCGCCGTCGTCATCGAGCCCGCCGTCGGCCGGCTGACCGGCGTCGACACCGGCAAGGGCCGGCTGCCGGACCCCGGCGAGATCTTCGAGGTCTGCCGACGGGTCCTGGCCCGGGGCGCCGTCGCCCCCGACCTCGCCGGCCGCCATGTCGTGGTCAGCGCGGGCGGCACCCGCGAGCCCCTCGACCCGGTCCGCTACCTCGGCAACCGGTCCTCCGGGAAGCAGGGCTACGCCCTGGCGAAGGCCGCCGCCGCCCGGGGCGCTCGGGTCACCGTCGTCGAGGCCAACACCGGCATGGCCGACCCGGCCGGGGTCGACGTGGTCCACGTCGGCACCGCCGTACAGCTGCGCGAGGCCGTCCTGAAGGCGGCCGCCGACGCGGACGCCGTGGTGATGGCGGCCGCCGTGGCGGACTTCCGCCCCGCCACGTACGCGACCGGCAAGATCAAGAAGCGCGACGACGTCGAGGCGCCGGTGGTGGAGCTGGTCCGCAACCCCGACATCCTCGCCGAGATCTCCGCCGACCGGGCCCTGCCGGGCCAGGTCGTCGTGGGCTTCGCCGCCGAGACGGACGACGTGCTCGTCCACGGCCGCGAGAAGCTCCGCCGCAAGGGCTGCGACCTGCTCGTGGTCAACGAGGTGGGCGAACACAAGACCTTCGGCTCCGAGGAGAACGAGGCCGTGGTCCTGGCGGCCGACGGCTCCGACACGCCCGTACCGTACGGGCCGAAGGAAGCCCTCGCCGAAACGGTCTGGGACCTCGTCACACCTCGTCTGCGGACTCTTCCCACGGAGAATTCGGGGAAATCTCACGCCGGGCCGGATTTCACCGTCCCGGCCGAGTGAACGCCCCGGGAATCCCGTCCTTCCGGGCGAGGGACATCGGTGCGGGCGGGACGGGCGGGGCCGGATCCGGCGAGCTCAGGGCTCCCACCTTGCGAGACACCTGGCCCAATGCCCGATGACGCCCGATAGACTGTTCTTGGTACGACGCGGGGCGCAGCCCCCTGCCGTCCGACATTGTTCAGCCAGCAGCCGCTGCAACCCCAGGGAGCATTGTGTCCCGTCGTCTGTTCACTTCGGAGTCCGTGACCGAAGGTCACCCCGACAAGATCGCTGACCAGATCAGCGACACCATTCTCGACGCGCTGCTGCGCGAGGACCCCACGTCCCGCGTCGCCGTCGAGACGCTGATCACCACCGGCCTCGTGCACGTCGCCGGTGAGGTCACCACGAAGGCGTGGGCCGACATCCCCACCCTCGTACGGAACAAGATCCTCGAGATCGGGTACGACTCCTCGAAGAAGGGCTTCGACGGCGCGTCCTGCGGCGTCTCGGTCTCCATCGGGTCGCAGTCCCCGGACATCGCGCAGGGCGTCGACACGGCGTACGAGAAGCGCGTCGAGGGCGACGAGGACGAGCTGGACAAGCAGGGCGCCGGCGACCAGGGCCTGATGTTCGGCTACGCGTCGGACGAGACCCCCGAGCTCATGCCGCTCCCGATCTACCTGGCGCACCGGCTCTCCCGCCGGCTGACCGAGGTCCGCAAGAACGGGACCATCCCGTATCTGCGCCCCGACGGCAAGACCCAGGTCACCATCGAGTACGACGGCGACAAGGCCGTCCGCCTCGACACCGTCGTGGTCTCCTCGCAGCACGCCTCCGACATCGACCTGGAGTCGCTGCTCGCGCCCGACATCCGCGAGTTCGTCGTCGAGCACGTGCTGAAGCAGCTCGTCGAGGACGGCATCAAGCTGGACACCGACGGCTACCGCCTGCTGGTCAACCCGACCGGCCGCTTCGAGATCGGCGGCCCGATGGGCGACGCCGGCCTCACCGGCCGCAAGATCATCATCGACACCTACGGCGGCATGGCTCGCCACGGTGGCGGCGCCTTCTCCGGCAAGGACCCGTCCAAGGTCGACCGCTCGGCCGCCTACGCCATGCGCTGGGTCGCCAAGAACGTCGTGGCCGCGGGCCTCGCCTCGCGCTGCGAGGTCCAGGTCGCGTACGCGATCGGCAAGGCGGAGCCCGTCGGCCTCTTCGTCGAGACCTTCGGCACCAACACGGTCGAGAACGAGAAGATCGAGAACGCCATCGGCGAGGTCTTCGACCTCCGCCCGGCCGCGATCATCCGCGACCTCGACCTGCTCCGCCCGATCTACTCCCAGACGGCGGCGTACGGCCACTTCGGCCGCGAGCTCCCCGACTTCACCTGGGAGCGCACGGACCGCGTGGACGCGCTGAAGAAGGCCGCGGGCCTCTAGCCCCCGCCTGCTCACCGCTCCATCTGCTCCACCTGCTGTTCCCTGGTGGAAAGCCCGGCACCCCTCGGGGGCGCCGGGCTTCCGCATGTCCGGCTGTCAGTGCGTTCTGGTAGGTATGAGGCTGTGAGCAGCGAGAACGAGACGCCCGAGGGTGCGGCCGGTGAGCCGCACGAGCAGCTCGCGCTCATTCGGGAGAGCGTGCGCAAGGCGAAGGTGCCCCGGGCCAAGCCCCGGACGTGGCGGGGGGCCGCGCTGGCCAAGGAGCTGCCGGTGGCCCGGGTGGTGGTCAACAAGGGCGTCCTCCACCTGGACCAGTTCTTCGACTACGCCGTGCCCGAGGAGCTGGACGCCGTCGCCCAGCCGGGGGTCCGGGTCCGGGTGCGGTTCGGTGCCGGGGCGCACCAGGTCAGGGACGGCCGACGCGAGGGCGGGCGGCTGATCGACGGCTTCCTCGTCGAGCGGCGCGCCGAGTCCGACTACAAGGGCGCGCTGGCCGCGCTCGCGGACGTCGTCTCGCCCGAGCCGGTGCTCAGCGCCGAGCTGCTGGGGCTCGCACGGGCGGTCGCCGACCGGTACGCGGGAAGCCTCGCCGACGTGCTCCAGCTGGCCGTGCCGCCCCGGAACGCCCGGGCCGAGGGGAAGGCCTCGCCGGAGCCGCTGCCGCCGCCCGAGGCGCCCGATGCGGGCAGCTGGACGCGGTACGCACGCGGCCCCGGCTTCCTGGACGCCCTGGCCCGGGGCGCGGCCCCCCGGGCGGTCTGGAACGCTCTGCCCGGCCCCCACTGGGCCGAGGAACTGGCCCGCGCGGTGGGCGCCACCCTCGCCTCCGGGCGCGGCGCGCTCGTCGTCGTCCCCGACGGGCGGGCGGCGGCGCGGGTCGACGCGGCGCTGACGGCACTCCTGGGGGCCGGACGGCACGCCCTGCTCACCGCCGAGGCCGGGCCGGAGAAGCGGTACGCCCAGTGGCTCGCGGTACGACGCGGCTCCGTGCGCGCGGTCGTGGGCACCCGGGCCGCGATGTTCGCGCCCGTCCAGGATCTCGGGCTCGTCGCGATCTGGGACGACGGAGACGGCAGCCACAGCGAGCTCCACGCCCCGCAGCCCCACGCGCGCGACGTCCTGCTGCTGCGCGCCGCGCACGACCACTGCGCCTTCCTGCTCGGCTCCACGAGCTGCACGGTCGAGGCCGCGCAGCTCGTGGAGTCCGGCTGGGCCGCCCCGCTGGCCGCCGGACGCGACCAGGTGCGGCTCGCCGCCCCGCTCGTACGGACCGTGGGGGACGGCGAGCTGGCCCGCGACGAGGCCGCCCGGGCCGCACGGCTGCCCTCACTGGCGTGGCAGGCCGTACGGGAGGGCCTGAAGACGGGCCCCGTCCTCGTGCAGGTGCCGCGCCGGGGCTACGTACCGAGGCTCGCGTGCGAGCGGTGCCGGACGCCCGCCCGCTGCCGGCACTGCGCGGGCCCGCTGGAGGCGCCCGAGCAGCAGGAGCTGCGGTGTGGCTGGTGCGGGCGGGGCGCGCCGGACTGGCACTGCGTGGAGTGCGGCGCGACACGGCTGCGGGCCCAGGTCGTGGGCGCGCGGCGGACGGCGGAGGAGCTGGGCCGGGCGTTCCCCGCGGTGCCGGTACGGACGTCGGGCCGGGACCACGTCCTGGACAGCGTGCCCGGCCGCCCCGCCCTCGTCGTGTCCACCCCGGGCGCCGAACCCGTCGCGGAGGGCGGCTACGCGGCGGCGCTGCTCCTCGACGGCTGGGCGATGCTCGGCCGCCCCGACCTGCGGGCGGGCGAGGAGGCGCTACGGCGCTGGATCGACGCGTCCTCGCTGGTGCGGGGCCAGGGGGAGGGCGGCACCGTCGTGATCGTCGCCGAGCCGACGCTGCGGCCGGTGCAGGCGCTGGTGCGGTGGGACCCGGTCGGCCACGCGCAGCGGGAGCTGGCGGAGCGGGCGGAGCTCGGCTTTCCGCCGGTGTCGCGGATGGCCGCGGTCTCCGGTCCGCCGGCGGCGGTCGAGACGTTCCTGTCCGCAGCGGAGCTGCCGGACGACGCGGAGGTGCTGGGCCCGGTGCCGCTGCCGGTCGCCCGGCCCGGCGGGCCCCGGCGGCCGGGTGACGCGCCGCCGGGGGAGCAGTGGGAGCGGGCCCTGATCCGCGTCCGACCGGGCCACGGCGCGGCCCTGGCCGCGTCCCTCAAGAAGACCCAGGCGTCCCGCCTGGCCCGAGGCGGCCCGGACCCGATCCGCATCCGCGTGGACCCTCCGGACATCGGCTGACGCCTGGGGCCCTGGTCGGCGCCGGTGAGGGGGCGGGACGCCGCGTGCGAGGACGTTCACCCGCCCGTGTGGGCCATCGTCCCGCTGGGCGGGACGGGTGGGCACACGGGACGGTGTCCTTGCCGGGCCCAGGCTCCCAGGCCCTCGCGTTCACCCCAGGCGCGGCGCCGTCGTGGGTTGTGCCCACCCGTTCCGCCGTGCGGAACACCTGCCCGCAACCGGGGGGCTGGACACGACCGACCACGGTTCTGGCGGGCGGGGCGTAGTGCGGGGCTCAGCCGTTGCGGGGGCCGGGAAGGCGGGCGGGGGTCAGCCGTTGCGGGGGCCCGGGAAGGCCGGCGGGCGGGGGTCCTCGCGGAGGGAGTGCGCCGCAGGGATCGGCTGCGGCGGCATCGTCCGGGCCGGCGGGACCACCGGAAGCGTGCGCGTCGTGCCCGGCTCCGGCGCGTGCTCCTGCTCCACCACGACGCCAGGCTGGGGCGCGCGCCGCGCGCCGTAACGGCGGTGCACGGCCTGCTTCGTGACCCCGAGCGCCGAGCCCACCGCGTCCCACGAGAACCCGAGCGAGCGGTCGAAGTCGACCGCCGCCGTCACCAGCGTCTCGACGCTGTCCCGCAGCTCCTGGGCGAGCCGGACGGTCGGGGCGGGCGCCCGCCCGTAGACGACGAAGCCCGTCGACGGGCCGGAGCGGCGCGGGCGGTAGACGTTGCCCAACTGGGCCGTGAGCGTGCGCAGTGCGTCCACCTGTCGCCGGACCCGCTCGATGTCCCGCACCAACAGGTGCAGACTCGCCCGGGCTTGGGCGTCGTGGGTTGCGTGGTCGGCCATGTGGAAGCCTCTCGAACCGTCGTGGAAGTGGGCCGGGCCACGACGAGGGCGGGCCCGATTCGGTCAATCTCTCTTGACCAACGCGCTACGCGGGGTTGGGTCACGCTGCGGGGGCGTACACGCATATGCGCGGGGCGCTCGCCGTCACGTACGCCCCCTCGCGCCCCGGCCCCTAGACTGGTGCGCTGCCCTCCCCCAAGCTCTCGGCTGCGCTCGAGCAGGGGGTACCCCCGTCGCCCCGAGATGCGAGGTTTTCCTAGTGAAGCTGGTCTTCGCAGGCACCCCCGAGGTCGCCGTGCCCGCCCTGGACGCCCTGCTCGCCTCTGGTCGGCACGAGGTGGCCGCCGTCGTCACCCGCCCCGACGCTCCCGCGGGGCGTGGCCGCCGGATGGTGGCGAGCCCCGTCGCCGAGCGGGCGGAGGAGGCCGGGATCGAGATCCTCAGGCCGACGAAGCCGCGCGACGAGGCGTTCCTCGCCCGACTGCGCGAGATCGCGCCGGACTGCTGCCCGGTCGTCGCGTACGGCGCGCTGCTGCCCAAGGCGGCTCTCGACATCCCCGCCCACGGCTGGGTCAACCTGCACTTCTCGCTGCTGCCGGCCTGGCGCGGCGCGGCGCCCGTGCAGCACGCCGTGATGGCGGGCGACGAGGTCACGGGCGCGTCGACGTTCCAGATCGAGGAGGGGCTCGACTCCGGCCCGGTCTACGGCGTGATCACCGAGGACGTCCGCCCCACCGACACCAGCGGTGACCTGCTCACCCGGCTGGCCTTCGCGGGCGCCGGGCTGCTCTCCGCGACCATGGACGGCATCGAGGACGGCACCCTGAAGGCCGTACCGCAGCCCGCCGACGGGATCACCCTCGCGCCCAAGATCCAGGTCGAGGACGCGCACGTGGACTGGAAGGCCCCCGCGCTCCGGGTGGACCGCGTCGTGCGCGGCTGCACGCCCGCCCCGGGCGCCTGGACCGTCTTCCGCGGCGAGCGCCTCAAGCTGATCCAGACGGCGCTGCTCGCGGACCGCACGGACCTCACTCCCGGCGAGCTCGCGGCCGGCAAGAACAACGTGTACGTCGGCACCGGCTCGCACGCCGTGGAACTGCTCTGGGTCCAGCCGCAGGGCAAGAAGCCGATGAAGGCCGCCGACTGGGCCCGAGGCGTCCGCATCACCCCGGGCGAGCGGGTCGGCTTCTAGGGGGGTTCGTGGAAGAGCCGGCCGAACGGGGTGTGAACTCTCCTGCCGCCGGTGGGCCCACCCCGGCTGCGCGAGCTCGGCTGGTGGCCCCCGGATGACGGCAGAGCCGCGGGAACCGCGGAAGCCGCGACACGGCGCGGTCAAGCTCCCGGACGGGCCCTGGTGGGACTGGGACGTCGTCGCCTGGAACGGCGGTGAACTCCGCCTGGGGGCCGGACACGACATCACCTACTCCCACGGCCTCGAACTGGTCTTCAGCGATCCTCTCTTCGTCATCTGTCCGACGGCGTTCCACGACCCCGTGTTCCGTGCCCCCACGTCGGACGAAGCGGAGATGATCATGCGTCAGGTGGGCGAGAGGCCACCGGTGCTGGTGGCTTTCGAGGCCGATGCGCACGGGCCCGAACGGTCCTCCTGCCTGATCGCCGCGGAAGGCCTGGACGTCGTCGAAGGCATCGTCGTGCGGCACTGGCGCGAAAGCCTGGCCGCCGGCCAGCGCTTCGCTCCGTGGGTGCGGCCTCCTGGCCGATGAGCACGGGGTGAACCGCGCCCGCGGCGCCGGCCAAGGAGTCCGCGCGGGTCGGAGGAGATCCCGCCGCTCCGTGCCTGCCGCCGCGTAGGGATTAGGCTGAACAGGTTCGACCTCGTCATTTCTCACGCGGAGCACCTTTTGAGCGAGCAGGCACGTCGCCGTCCCCCCAAGCCGTACCGGCGTCCCAAGAAGGATCCCGTTCGGATCCTGGCCTTCGAGGCGTTGCGGGCGGTCGACGAGCGGGACGCGTACGCGAATCTCGTGCTGCCCCCGCTGTTGAAGAAGGCCCGGGAGCAGGGGGACTTCGACGGGCGGGACGCGGCGCTCGCCACCGAGCTCGTCTACGGGACCCTGCGGCGGCAGGGGACGTACGACGCCATCGTCTCGGCCTGCATCGACCGGCCGCTGCGCGAGGTCGACCCGCCGGTGCTCGACGTGCTGTCGCTCGGCGCGCACCAGCTGCTCGGCACCCGCATCCCGACCCACGCCGCCGTCTCGGCCAGTGTGGAGCTCGCGCGGGTGGTGCTCGGCGACGGCCGGGCCAAGTTCGTGAACGCCGTGCTGCGGAAGATCTCGCAGCACGACCTCGACGCCTGGGTCGAGCAGGTCGCCCCGCCCTACGAGGACGACGCCGAGGACCACCTCGCCGTCGTCCACTCCCACCCCCGCTGGGTCGTCTCCGCGCTCTGGGACGCCCTCGGCGGCGGCCGGGCCGGTATCGAGGACCTCCTGGAGGCCGACAACGAGCGGCCCGAGGTCACGCTCGTGGCCCGCCCCGGGCGCGCCACCACCGACGAGCTGACCGGCGAGGACACCCTGCCCGGGCGCTGGTCGCCGTACGCGGTACGGATGTCCGAGGGCGGCGAGCCCGGCGCCGTCGAGGCCGTGAAGGAGGGCCGGGCCGGCGTCCAGGACGAGGGCAGCCAGCTGGTCGCCCTCGCCCTCGCCGCCGCGCCCCTGGAAGGTCGCGACGAGCGCTGGCTCGACGGCTGCGCGGGCCCCGGCGGCAAGGCGGCCCTCCTCGCCGCGCTCGCCGCCCAGCGCGGCGCCACCCTGCTCGCCTCCGAGAAGCAGCCCCACCGCGCCCGGCTCGTCGAGCGCGCGCTGGCCGGCAACCCCGGCCCGTACCAGGTCATCGCCGCCGACGGCACCCGCCCGCCGTGGCGGCCCGGCTCCTTCGACCGGGTCCTGATGGACGTGCCCTGCTCGGGCCTCGGCGCCCTGCGCCGCCGCCCCGAGGCCCGCTGGCGTCGCCGCCCGGAGGACCTGGACGGCTTCGCCCCGCTCCAGCGCGGTCTGCTGCGCGAGGCGCTCTCGGCGGTCCGCGTCGGAGGCGTCGTCGGGTACGCGACCTGCTCGCCGCACCTCGCCGAGACGCGCGTGGTCGTCGAGGACGTCCTCAAGGGCCACGGCGGTCCGGCGGTCGAGGCCGAGTGGATCGACGTCCGCCCGCTGATGCCCGGCGTCCCCGCGCTCGGCGACGGCCCGGACGTCCAGCTGTGGCCGCACCTGCACGGCACCGACGCGATGTACCTCGCGCTGCTCCGCCGTACCGCCTGAGCGGATTGGCCGGTTACGTCTGGTCCTTCCCGGCCCGGATCCGGGCCGGGAAGGACCAGATCCCGGTCCGAAACGGCTTCGCGGCAAAGAAGTGCCCAAGAGCATGGCAGGCTTGGCACATGGCGCAGATCAACCCCAGCATCCTGTCCGCAGACTTCGCCCGCCTCGCCGAGGAGGCGCGGGCCGTCGACGGTGCCGACTGGTTGCACGTCGATGTCATGGACAACCACTTCGTCCCCAACCTGACCCTCGGCGTGCCGATCGTCGAGTCGCTGGCCCGGGCCACGGGGACCCCCCTCGACTGCCACCTGATGATCGAGGACCCGGACCGCTGGGCACCGCAGTACGTGGAGGCCGGAGCCGGGTCCGTCACCTTCCACGTCGAGGCGGCGGCCGCCCCCGTGCGGCTCGCGCGCGAGATCCGGGCGAAGGGGGCGCGGGCGTCGATGGCGCTGAAGCCCGCGACGCCCATCGAGCCGTACGAGGACCTGCTCCCCGAGCTCGACATGCTGCTGATCATGACCGTCGAGCCGGGCTTCGGCGGCCAGGCCTTCCTCGACATCATGCTGCCCAAGATCCGCCGCACCCGTGAGCTGATCTCCAAGCACGGTCTCGACCTGTGGCTCCAGATCGACGGCGGTGTCTCCGAGTCGACCATCGAGCGGTGCGCCGAGGCCGGCGCCGACGTCTTCGTCGCCGGCTCGGCCGTCTACGGCGCCCAGGACCCGGCCGCGGCCGTCCGCTCGCTGCGTGCCCAGGCCGACGCCGCCACGGCCACGGCGGCGTGGGCGTGTGGCCACTGAACCTCCGGCAGATGAACGCGGTCCGTCGGAGCACCGACAGGACCGATCGGGACCCGCCGGATCTGACAGGATGAACGGCGAGTCCAGAGTGTGAACGACGGCAGTACGAAAACCCACACGACCAGCACCACGACGCGGCGCGTGAGCAGCGGTACGTGAACAGAGCTAAGGAGATCGCGGTGGCGGGAATCTCGGCGGGACGCTCAGCCCTGCGGATGGGACCCGCGGAGCTGGTGCAGGCGGCGGCGATGGCGCGTCGTTTCTACCTCGAGGGCAAGTCCAAGATCCAGATCGCCGAGGAGTTCGGCGTGAGCCGCTTCAAGGTGGCCCGGGTCCTGGAGACCGCGCTCGAACGCGACCTCGTACGGATCGAGATCCGCGTCCCGGCCGAGCTGGACGCCGAGCGCTCCGACGCGCTCCGCGCCCGCTACGGGCTCCGCCACGCCGTCGTCGTCGAGTCCCCGGCAGAGGGCGAGGACGAATCCCCCGACCCGGAGAACCTCGGCGAGGTCGCCGCCGACCTGCTCGGCGAACTGGTCAACGAGGGCGACGTCCTCGGCCTGGCCTGGGGCCGCTCGACCATCCACATGGCCGCCGCCCTCGACCGGCTGCCCCCGTGCACGGTCGTCCAGCTCACCGGCGTGTACGACGCCGGGACCGCCGAGCGCGGCTCGGTCGAGGCCGTCCGGCGGGCCGCCCAGGTCTCCGGCGGCGAAGCGCACCCCATCTACGCGCCGATGCTCCTCCCCGACCCCGCCACGGCGGCCGCGCTGCGCAACCAGACGGGCATCGCGCGCGCCTTCGAGTACTTCGACAAGGTCACCGTCGCCTGTGTCTCCATCGGCTCCTGGGAGCCGGGCATCTCCACCGTGCACGACATGCTCACGGACGAGGAGCGCGCCCACTACGCCTCCCTCGGCGTCGCCGCCGAGATGTCCGCGCACCTCTTCGACTCCGAGGGCCGCCGGGTCGGCCGCGACCTGGGCGAGCGCTGCATCACGGTCGAGGCGGACCGGCTGCGCCGGATCCCCGAGGTCGTGGCGATCGCCGGCGGCCAGCGCAAGGCGGCCGCGATCGGGGCGGTCCTGCGCTCCGGGCTCGTCACCAGCCTCGTGACCGACCGGGCGGCGGCCGACTACCTCCTCGCCGAGTCCGTCCCGGGCCCCCGCCCCGCACTGGAACGCGCGGACCCGGACGGCGTCTGACGGAACGGGACGGCGCAGGGCGACCCCCGTCCGCCGCCCCGCGCGCGGCGCGAGGACGACCGGCATACCGTCGGGGCATGTCGCTGCGGCCCCTGCGCGCCCTCCTCGCGCTCTTCCTCTGCGTCGGCGTCCTGGTCGGGGGCGTCGGCTGCTCGAACGCCGGGGGCGGCGCGGAACCCGCCCCCACCGGCGCGGAACCCGCCCCCACCGGCACCTCCGGCCTGGAGAGCGTCCGCGTCGCGGAGCTGCCGGGCGAGGCGCGGGCGACCCTCCGGCTCATCGAGCGCGGTGGGCCCTTCCCGTACGAGAAGGACGGCGCGACGTTCGGCAACTTCGAGCGCGTCCTGCCCCGGCACGAGCGCGGCTGGTACCGCGAGTACACCGTCCGCACCCCCGGCGAAGGCGACCGGGGCGCCCGGCGTCTCGTCACCGGCCGGGGCGGCGAGGTCTACTACACCGACGACCACTACGAGACCTTCCGGGAGGTCCTGCCCGATGAAGCTCGCTGAGGCGCTGCGCGACCCCGTCGTCCTCGATCTGCGCGGGGTCGTGGACAAGGTCGCCTTCATGGACCGCTGCGCCCGCGCCCTCGCGCTGCCGCGCTGGTTCGGCCGCAACTGGGACGCCCTCGCCGACTGCCTGACCGATCTCCCCGGCCCGGTGGCCCTCGTCGTCACGGGCTGGCAGGCTTATGCCACGGCCAGGCCGAGCGACTGGGAGACCGCCCAGGACGTCTTCGCCACGGCCGCCGAGACGAGCACCACGGGCCTCACCGTCCTCCTCGCCCTGGGGACCCCGCAGGGGACCGCCCTTGGAGGATCGGACGAGGAGGGTCCGGCAAGCCTCGGATGATTAGCCCGGGTCGGGAAACCGAACCGGCGTGGGACAATGAACTACGTGCTTTTTCCCCTGGCTGAAATGCCTAGGGGCCGATCCGAACGACTGGGATGTCAGCACGTGCGTTTCCTCAATGACGTCAAGCCGCCCTACGACCTGACGTACGACGATGTGTTCATGGTGCCGAGCCGCTCGGCGGTGGGTTCCCGCCAGGCCGTGGACCTCTCCTCGCCGGACGGTTCCGGTACGACGATCCCGCTGGTCGTCGCCAACATGACCGCGATCGCCGGCCGCCGTATGGCCGAGACCGTCGCCCGCCGGGGCGGACTGGTCGTCATTCCCCAGGACATCCCGATCGAGGTCGTCACCGACGTCATCGCGTGGGTCAAGAGCCGCCACCACGTCCTGGACACCCCCATCGTCCTGGCCCCCCACCAGACCGTCGCCGACGCGCTCTCGCTGTTGCCCAAGCGCGCGCACGACGCCGGCGTCGTCGTGGACGAGGACCGCCGTCCGGTCGGCGTCGTCACCGACGCGGACCTGTCGGGCGTGGACCGCTTCACGCAGCTCTCCGAGGTCATGTCGCGGGACCTGCTGCTCCTCGACGCCGACATCGACCCGCGCGACGCGTTCAACACGCTCGACCACGCCAACCGCCGCTACGCCCCGGCCGTGGACAAGGACGGCCGACTCGTCGGCATCCTGACCCGCAAGGGCGCCCTGCGCGCGACCCTGTACACCCCCGCGACCGACGCCCAGGGCAAGCTGCGCATAGCCGCCGCCGTCGGCATCAACGGCGACGTGGCGGGCAAGGCCAAGCAGCTCCTCGACGCCGGTGTGGACACCCTCGTCGTGGACACCGCGCACGGCCACCAGGAGTCGATGATCGCCGCGATCAAGGCCGTCAGGGGCCTCGACCCGCACGTCCCGATCGTCGCCGGCAACATCGTCGCCGCCGAGGGCGTCAAGGACCTCATCGACGCCGGCGCGGACATCATCAAGGTCGGCGTGGGCCCCGGCGCCATGTGCACCACGCGCATGATGACCGGTGTCGGCCGCCCGCAGTTCTCCGCCGTCCTGGAGTGCGCCGCCGAGGCGAAGAAGTACGGCAAGCACGTCTGGGCCGACGGCGGTGTCCGTCACCCGCGCGACGTCGCCATGGCGCTGGCCGCCGGCGCGTCCAACGTGATGATCGGCTCCTGGTTCGCGGGGACCTACGAGTCCCCGGGCGACCTCCAGCAGGACGCCAACGGCCGGCTCTACAAGGAGTCGTTCGGCATGGCGTCGGCCCGCGCCGTGCGCAACCGCACGAGCGAGGAGTCGGCGTACGACCGGGCACGCAAGGCGCTCTTCGAGGAGGGCATCTCGACCTCCCGGATGTTCCTCGACCCGACCCGTCCGGGCGTCGAGGACCTGATCGACTCGATCATCGCGGGTGTCCGCTCCTCCTGCACCTACGCCGGTGCCGGCTCGCTGGCCGAGTTCGAGGAGAACGCCGTGGTCGGCATCCAGAGCGCCGCCGGTTACGCCGAGGGCAAGCCGCTGCACGCCAGCTGGAGCTAGTCGCAGGGCAGCTGGACAGCCGGACGTCCGTCGTACGAAGGCCCCCACGAGCCCCGACTCGTGGGGGCCTTCGGCGTACTCAGTCGCCCGAGCCCGCCTCCCGTACGTACGGACCCAGCGCCTCCGTGACCGCCGCCGCCATCCGGGCGTGGCCCCGGTCGTTCGGGTGCAGGCCGTCCGCCAGGTCGTCCGGGTCGAGCAGCGGGCGGCCGGAGAGGACGAGGAGCCGCTCGTCGCCCTCCGCCGCCAGATCCCGGCCCGCCTCCTCCATGGCCGTGCGCAGGTCCGCCAGGGTGGCGCCCAGGGCGTTGCGGGTGGTCTCGGCCTCGGGGCGGAGCACGGGGGAGAGGACCAGCAGCGGGGCGTCCGGGTGGCCCCCGCGCACCAGACCCACGTAGGCCCGCACCGTCTCGTACAGCAGCCCGGCCGAACTGGGCGCCTTGGACCAGCAGTTGGTGCCGAACGCCAGGGTGACGAGCTCGCCCTGGAGGCTCGCGAGCTGTTCGGCGAGGGGCAGCTCGCCGCGCGCCCCGCCCGCGAACCCCAGGTTGACCGTGTCCAGACCCAGCGCCCGCCCCGCCGTCGCCGGCCAGGAGTGCGCGGGCCGGGTCGACCACCAGCCCTCGGTGATCGAGTCCCCGTGCACCAGCCAGCGCGGTTGCCTCGGGGCGGGGGAGAGCATGCCGTCACGCGCCCGCAGCCCGAGGATCACCGGCGCCTGACTCTCCGGCAGATGGACCACGAACGTCCCTCCTTCCGGCGGGAGTTCCAGTGTGACCGTCGCCTCCTCGGCCGGGGCCGTGAAGCTCTCGCCCACGCACCGCCCGCCGCGCCCGCCCCGCCAGAGCGCGAAGCAGTGCCGTAGGGCCCGCATCGCGTCCCCGCTGCCGGGCACCGCCGCGCGGTAGCGCAGCTCGACCGCGCGCGTGCCGGGGGCGGCCGTGAACTCCACCCGTACGCCGATCGGCAGCGCCGCCCGCTCGGCGGTGTCCCAGGGCAGCCGGGACAGGTCGGCGGGGTCGGCGCGGACGGCCCGGCCGCCGTCGAGCCAGGCCGTGCCGCGCAGGAAGGGTGTGGGTTCCAGCCAGCCCACCGAAGCCTCCGATCGAGGGGACGCAGGGGGCCCGCAGAGTCGTTCATCGCGCATCAGGAGTCAATGCGCACGCAGAGGGTGCTTCACACCCCCGTTCTCACCCCAATGTGCCGATTCATGCGGTGGGGCGCAATGTTTCCCCGTCTGGGCCCCCAGCGCGCAATGATCATCTGCGGGTGCGCAACAACCCTGCATTACGAGCGCGAAGCCTCGGGGCTTAGGCTCGTGCCTCGTACCAGGAGTGGCGGCGACCGCCTGCTCGGCGGTTCCCCCTTCCCTCGCGGGCCTCTGCGTCATGTCCGCGTACCGCCGTGGTCGTCGCATTTCGACAGGCAGCGATCAAGGAGCCTCCGCAGTGCTGGATCAAGGCACGGCCTCACCGGCCGTCGAGCCGTCCGTCCCCAAGACCTCCGGGCTCTCCGCCCTGACCCGGCGCAAGCCGGTAGAACGCCTGGTCGCCGAGGGTGGCCAGGGCGAGGGCGGCACGCTGCGGCGCACCCTCTCGATGTGGCAGCTGACCATGATCAGCATCGGTGCGACGCTCGGCACCGGCATCTTCGTGGTCCTCGGCGACACCGTCCCGAAGGCCGGCCCCGCGGTCACGATCGCCTTCGTCCTCGCCGGCCTCACCGCGCTCTTCTCCGCCCTCTCGTACGCCGAGCTGGCGGGTTCGATACCGGTCGCCGGCTCCTCCTATTCGTATGCGTACGCAACGATGGGTGAACTTGTCGCGTGGGTCTGCGGCTGGTGTCTGGTCCTGGAGTACGGCGTGTCCGTCGCCGCCGTGGCGGTCGGCTGGGGCGAGTACCTCAACGAACTGCTCGACGGCACGATCGGCGTCACCATCCCCGAGGTGCTGTCCTCGGCCCCCGGTGAGGGCGGCATCATCAACCTGCCGGGCCTGATCGTCGTCCTGCTCGCGATGGTCTTCCTGCTCGGCGGCGCCCGCGAGTCGGCCGTCGTCAACACCGTCATGGTCTTCGTGAAGATCGCCGCCCTGGTGCTCTTCTGCGCCATCGGCTTCATGGGCTTCAAGTCCGGCAACTACGCCGACTTCATGCCGCTGGGCATGGCGGGCGTCAGCGCCGCCGGAGCGAGCCTCTTCTTCTCGTACATCGGCTTCGACGCCGCCTCCACCGCAGGTGAGGAGGCGAAGGACCCGAAGCGCGACCTGCCCCGCGCGATCATGCTGTCGCTCCTCATCGTCACCGTCCTCTACGTCCTCGTCGCGGCCGTCGCCGTCGGCGCGTGGAACTGGAAGGACTTCGAGGGCTCCGAGGCCACCCTCGCCGCGATCATGAACGACGTCAGCGGCCAGGCCTTCTGGGGCACGCTGCTCGCCGCCGGCGCCGTCATCTCCATCGCCAGCGTCGTCCTGACCGTCCTCTACGGCCAGACCCGCGTCCTCTTCGCGATGTCCCGCGACGGCCTCGTGCCGAAGGTCTTCGCCAAGGTCAGCGGCAAGACCGGCACCCCGCGCGTGAACACCGTGATCGTCTCGCTCTTCTGCGGCGCCCTCGCC
This sequence comes from Streptomyces sp. NPDC090127, assembly GCF_044746945.1. Classification (NCBI taxonomy): domain Bacteria; kingdom Bacillati; phylum Actinomycetota; class Actinomycetes; order Kitasatosporales; family Streptomycetaceae; genus Streptomyces; species Streptomyces sp. NPDC090127. The sequence continues at coordinate 371,298 of NZ_JBIVDE010000007.1, forward strand.
TCCGTCATCCCGCTGGGCAAGCTCGTCGACGCCACCAGCATCGGCACCCTGTTCGCCTTCGCCCTGGTCAACATCGCGGTCATCGTGCTGCGCCGCACCCGCCCGACCATGGACCGCACCTTCCGCGTGCCGCTCGGCTGGACCTTCCCGATCCTCGGCTTCCTGTTCTGCGTGTACAACATGTTCAGCCTGGACTCGATCACCTGGGTGGTCTTCGGTTGCTGGATGGCCGCGGGCCTCGTGTTCTACTTCCTGTACGGCATGCGCCGCTCCCGCCTGGCCACCGAGACGCCGGTGGCGACCGAGACAGAGAAGTGATCCACCCGTAGTGCGACTCAACGACCTCGACGAACGCATCGTCCACGCCCTCGCGGAGGACGCCCGCCGCTCGTACGCCGACATCGGCTCGCTCGTCGGACTGTCCGCGCCCGCTGTCAAGCGGCGGGTGGACCGGCTGCGGGCCGAGGGCGCCATCACCGGATTCACCGTACGGGTGGACCCGGCGGCGCTCGGCTGGGAGACCGAGGGCTTCGTCGAGATCTACTGTCGCCACAACACCTCGCCGAACGACATCCGGCGAGGTCTGGAGCGGTACCCCGAGGTGGTGTCCGCGTCGACCGTCACCGGCGACGCGGACGCCGTCGTGCAGGTCTTCGCCTCCGACATGCGCCACTTCGAGCGCGTCCTCGAGCGGATCGCGGGCGAGCCGTTCGTGGAGCGCACCAAGTCCGTCCTGGTGCTCTCGCCGCTGCTGCGCCGCTTCTCCTCCGGCTCGCCCGCCTAGGGGGTGTCGGGACGAAGGGCGGTGCGGGCCGTGGTTCCCGCACCGCCCCTCGGGCTATTCGGTCGGGTACTCCGGCTGCCAGGGCAGCACCTTGAAGTCGCCCGTTCCGGCCTTCGTCCTCTCGAACGGGGCCGGCGTGTGGCACGGAGGCACATCGCCCTGCTCGGGGTCCTGGGTCACCCAGTTGTAGCCCAGGCGGTCGTGCCTGCCCAGGTCGTGCACGGAGACTCCCACCCGGCGGTCCCGGAACACCCCCAGGTCGGTCTCGATGACCCTGCCCGTCACGGTGGCCACCTTGCCGCCCGTGACCAGACAGTCCACCTTCACCACGGCGTAGCCGCCCTTGCCGTCCCTGTAGTGGCTGAACCGGAAGGTGCCGGTCGCCGCCTCCGGGCTCATGTTGTCCTTCGACGCGAGATGGGCGTCGAAGGAGAACGTGATGTCGTCGCTCGCCACCCGGTAGATCTTCGCGCTGCCGGTCAGCGCGGCCGCCTCGCGGCTGCCGCCCCGGCCGTCCCCGGAGGCGACGGCGGAGCCCGCGGCCCCGGCCGTGATCAGCAGGGCGGCGGCCAGCGAGGCGATCTTCGTACGGTGGTTCATGGCGGTCCTTTCGGCAGGTCAACCGGACGACCACCACTCTTCCGCCGGCGCCGCCGCGGGGCGTCGCGCCACGGAAGGGTTCTCTCTCCGCCACGCGGCGGAGGGGGTCTGCGACCCGCGCCGGACCCCCGTCGGAGCCGTACGCAACGAATCGCCGTCGTCGTCGCAGATCGCGCAACGGTTCGACGGTCGGTCCGCAACGGTCGCGCCTTGTCCCGATCGAGCGCGAAACCGTACCGTTTTTGACGTCTTCCCCCCGCACTCCGATCCCCCCGAGGATGGCCCATGCCCGCGCTGCGCACCGCCCTGCTCCAGAGCTCCGGTGAGCTCGGCGACGTGGCCGCCAACCTCAAGATCCTCGACGAGGCCGCCGCCCGCGCGGCCGAGGCAGGCGCCGGGGTGCTGCTCGCCCCCGAGCTCTTCCTCACCGGGTACGCGATCGGCGCCGACATCGCGCGCCTGGCCGAACCGGCCGACGGCCCCTCCGCCCAGGCCGTCGCCGCCCTCGCCGCCCGTCACGGCCTCGCCATCGGTTACGGCTACCCGGAGCGGGACACCGAGCGGCACGGCGTCCTGTACAACGCCGCCCAGCTGATCGGCGCCGACGGCGCCACGCTCGCGCGCTACCGCAAGACCCACCTCTTCGGCGCCTTCGAGAGCCGCTGGTTCACCCCGGGCGAGGACCCCGTCGTCCAGGCCGAGCTCGGCGGCCTCACCGTCGGCCTGATGATCTGCTACGACGTCGAGTTCCCGGAGAACGTACGGGCGCAGGCGCTGGCCGGTACGGACCTCCTGCTCGTTCCGACCGCGCTCATGCACCCCGCCGAGGTCGTGCCGGAGTCCGTCGTCCCCGTGCGCGCCTTCGAGAACCAGCTCTACATCGCGTACGCCAACCGGGCCGGGCGCGAGGGTGACTTCGAGTTCGTCGGCCTCTCCACGCTCGCCGCACCCGACGGCACCGCCCGGGTCCGGGCCGGCCGCGGCGAGGACCTCGTCTTCGGCGACGTCGACCCGGCCCTCCTCGCGGCCTCCCGCAAGGACAACCCGTACCTCCGCGACCGGCGCCCCGGCCTCTACGGCTCCCTCGGCTGAGCCGTCGCCTCCCCCCCCGACCTCCCCGTTGTTCTTCCGTGCAAGGAGTCCGTACCCCATGACGTCCACGGTGCCCACGACCGCCGTCCCGCACAGCGACGGCCAGCCGCCGATCACCATGTTCGGTCCGGACTTCCCGTACGCCTACGACGACTTCCTGGCCCACCCGGCCGGTCTCGGTCAGATACCCGCGACCGAGCACGGCACCGAGGTCGCCGTCATCGGCGGCGGTCTCTCGGGCGTCATCGCCGCCTACGAGCTGATGAAGATGGGCCTCAAGCCCGTCGTCTACGAGGCCGACCAGATCGGCGGCCGGCTGCGCACCGTCGGCTTCGAGGGCACCGGCACCGAGGGCCTGACCGCCGAGATGGGCGCCATGCGCTTCCCGCCCTCCTCCACCGCCTTCCAGCACTACATCGACCTGGTGGGCCTGGAGACGCAGGCGTTCCCCAACCCGCTCGCCGAGTCCACCCCGTCGACCGTGGTCGACCTGAAGGGCGAGTCGCACTACGCGCAGACCGTCGACGACCTCCCGCAGGTCTACCGCGACGTGATGAACGCCTGGAACGCCTGCCTCGACGAGGGCGCCGACTTCTCCGACATGAACCAGGCCATGCGCGAGCGCGACGTCCCGCGCATCCGCGAGATCTGGTCGAAGCTCGTCGAGAAGCTCGACAACCAGACCTTCTACGGCTTCCTCTGCGAGTCGGAGTCGTTCAAGTCCTTCCGGCACCGCGAGATCTTCGGCCAGGTCGGCTTCGGCACGGGCGGCTGGGACACCGACTTCCCCAACTCGATCCTGGAGATCCTGCGGGTCGTCTACACCGAGGCCGACGATCACCACCGCGGCATCGTGGGCGGCTCGCAGCAGCTGCCGCTGCGCCTGTGGGAGCGCGAGCCGGAGAAGATCGTCCACTGGGCCCAGGGCACCTCCCTGATGTCCCTGCACGGGGGCGACCCGAAGCCGGCCGTGACCCGGCTGAACCGCACCGCCGGCAACCGGATCACGGTCACGGACGCCTCCGATGACATCCGTACGTACCAGGCGGCGATCTTCACCGCGCAGTCCTGGATGCTGCTCTCCAAGATCGCGTGCGACGACGCGCTCTTCCCGATCGACCACTGGACGGCGATCGAGCGCACCCACTACATGGAGAGCTCCAAGCTCTTCGTGCCGGTGGACCGGCCGTTCTGGCTGGACAAGGACGAGGAGACCGGGCGGGACGTCATGTCGATGACGCTGACCGACCGGATGACCCGCGGCACGTACCTGCTGGACGACGGCCCGGACAAGCCGGCCGTCATCTGCCTGTCGTACACCTGGTGCGACGACAGCCTGAAGTGGCTGCCGCTGTCCGCGAACGAGCGGATGGAGGTCATGCTGAAGTCGCTCGGCGAGATCTACCCGAAGGTCGACATCCGGAAGCACATCATCGGCAACCCGGTGACGGTCTCCTGGGAGAACGAGCCCTACTTCATGGGCGCCTTCAAGGCGAACCTGCCGGGCCACTACCGCTACCAGCGCCGCCTGTTCACGCACTTCATGCAGGACCGGCTGCCCGAGGACAAGCGGGGCATCTTCCTCGCGGGCGACGACATCTCCTGGACGGCCGGCTGGGCCGAGGGCGCCGTGCAGACCGCGCTCAACGCCGTGTGGGGCGTGATGCACCACTTCGGCGGCTCGACCGACGCCACCAACCCGGGCCCGGGCGACGTCTACGACGAGATCGCCCCGGTCGAGCTCCCGGAGGACTGACCCGACCGGCCGGCGGCCGAGGCGGGCCGCCTTCGGCCGGCTCTGTCGGCCTGTGCCGGCCCGGTCGGCTTGCCCGGACCGGTCGGCCTCGGCCGGCTCGGTCAGCCGCGCGGGGCCAGTGGGGTGAGCAGCATCCGCCCCACCAGACCCACCGACAGGTCGAGGCGTTCGGTGAACTCCTCGGCCAGCTCGGGCAGTTCGCGCAGCTGCCAGAGCGAGCGGGCGGCGAGCCACGCTCCGTCGCGGGCCCGGTCCAGGCTCCAGCAGCCCAGCAGATGGGTCAGCGGGTCCGTGATCTCCAGCAGGTCCGGGCCCGGCATCACCTCCTCGCGGATGCGCTCCTCCAGGAGGACGAGGATGTCGCCGACGCGCTCGAACTCGTCCTCCAGGTCGGCCGGCTCGCACTCCAGGGCCCGGCAGGTGTCGACCACGGCGAGGGCCAGGTCGTGGCCGATGTGCGCGTTGATCCCGGCCAGCGCGAACTGCAGCGGCCGTACGCCGGGATGGCGCCGGTAGTGGAAGAGCGGCCGCCAGCAGGCCGGGGCGGGGGAGCCGGTGGCCACCGCGTCGACGACCGAGAGGTAGCGCTCCGCGAAGCGCACGTCGAGGGTCGCGGCGGCCCGCCGGTCGGTGAACGTGCCGGAGTCGATGGCCCGGCCGATCTCCTCCGTCACGGTCAGATAGACCCGGTTGAAGACGGCGACGCCGTCGGCGGGATGCCAGCCCGAGCGGATGGTCCGCATCCGCTCCACCACCGGGTCGACGGCGGTGAACTGCCCGATCTGCGTGGTCTGCGCCATGAGCAGCAGCGTCCCAGGCGCCGGGCCCGGGAGGGAACTCCCTCGGCCCGGCTTCCCCAGAACGGGCGAATGTGGCTAGGACCGGGTGGTGGGCCCGCCGTTCTTGGTGTCGGGACCCCGGGAACCGCCATCGGTGCCGTTGCCCGCACCGCCACCCGTGCGGCCACCCGTACCGTCAGCCGTGCCGTTCGTGTCGTCGGTCGGGCCGCCCTCGTACGAGCTGGTGCCGGAGTCGAGCAGGGGCTCCTGCCGCTTCAGGTGCGCCGGGGCGAAGGCCCGCAGCACGTGGTAGCCGGTGATCACCACGATCGTGCCGAGCGCGATGCCGCCGAGCTCGAAGGTGTCGGTGAAGGTCAGCTTGACCCCGCCGACGCCGATGATGATGCCCGCCGCGGCCGGCACCAGGTTGAGCGGGTTGCGCAGGTCGACCTTGGCGTTGATCCAGATCTGGGCGCCGAGCAGGCCGATCATGCCGTAGAGGATCACCGTGATACCGCCGAGAACGCCGCCCGGGATCGCCGCCACGACCGCGCCGAACTTGGGGCAGAGGCCGAAGAGCAGCGCGAAGCCGGCCGCGGCCCAGTAGGCGGCGGTGGAGTAGACCCGGGTGGCCGCCATGACGCCGATGTTCTCGGAGTACGTGGTGTTCGGCGGGCCGCCCACGGCGGTCGACAGCATCGAGGCGGCGCCGTCGGCGGCGATGGCGGTGCCGAGCTTGTCGTCGAGCGGGTCGCCGGTCATCTCGCCGACGGCCTTGACGTGCCCGGCGTTCTCCGCGATCAGGGCGATGACGACGGGGAGCGCGACGAGGATCGCCGACCACTCGAAGCTGGGACCGTGGAAGGACGGCAGGCCGACCCAGTCGGCCTGGGAGACGCCGGAGAGGTCGAGCCGCCAGTGGTCGGTGACCTCACCGCCGGGACCCGTCGAGTGGATCTTGCCGAAGACCAGGTCGAAGATCCAGGAGATGGCGTAGCCGAAGATCAGGCCGAGGAAGATCGCGATGCGCGACCAGAAGCCGCGCAGGCAGACCACGGCGAGACCGGTGAAGAGCATCACGAGCAGCGCCGTCCACTGGTCCTGCGGCCAGTAGGTGGCGGCGGTCACCGGGGCGAGGTTGAAGCCGATCAGCATGACCACGGCGCCCGTGACGATCGGGGGCATCGCCGCGTGGATGATCCGCGCGCCGAACTTCCGTACCGCCAGACCCGCCAGGAACAGCACGCCGCCGACGACGAACACCGCACCGGTCACGGTCGCGCTGGTGCCGCCGGAGGCCCGGATGGCCGCGGCGACACCGACGAAGGAGAGCGAGCAGCCCAGGTAGCTGGGGACCGTGCCGCGCGTCGCGAGCAGGAAGATCACCGTCGCGACGCCGGACATCATGATGGCGAGGTTCGGGTCGAGCCCCATCAGGACGGGCGCCACGAAGGAGGCGCCGAACATCGCCACCACGTGCTGGGCGCCGAGGCCGGCCGTACGGGGCCAGGAGAGCCGTTCGTCCGGCCGGACGACGGCTCCTGGAGCGGGTGTTCGTCCGTCGCCGTGCAAGGTCCAGCGCACGCCGAGGTTCATGAGGTCGCTCCAGTTCTCCGGTGACGGTGGCCGAGTCATGGCCGAAAAAGATCAGACACATGGTAAGGCGCCGCTGGTCACCGGGGCCCCGACGGGAGGTCGGGGCGCTCCCGGACCGTGCCCGAGGAAGCCCGAAGAAGCCCGAAGAAGCCGGAGGAAGTCCTAGGAAGCCCTAGGAAGCCCTAGGAGACCTTCCCCGGGTTCGCCGCGCCGGCCGCGCCGCTGCTCACGGGCGGTGTGGTGCTCGTGGGCCGGGAGGCCTGGCGGAGCACGCCGGCGCCGATCACCAGGCCGAAGGTGAGCACGGTGACCAGCCCGAAGGAGAACACCAGCGAGGTGGCGTCCGCGATTCCGCCGATCGCGGAGGGGGCGATGAGGCCCGAGGTGTACGTGATGGTGGCGACGCCCGCGATGGCCTGGCTGGGGTTCGGGCCGCTGCGCCCGGCCGCCGCGAAGGCCAGCGGGACGACGACGGCGACCCCGAGGCCGATGAGTCCGAATCCGGCCATCGCCACGGCGGCGTGCGGGGCGAGGACCACGAGGAGACCGCCGGCGGTCGCCGCGACGCCACCGACCCGTACCGTCCGTACGGCGCCGAACCGGTCCACCACCCGGTCGCCGACCAGCCGGGCGACGGCCATCGTCAGGGCGAAGGCGGTGGTGGAGGCCGCCGCGACACCCGCCGACGAACCGAGCTCGTCCCGCAGGTAGACCGCCGACCAGTCCAGGCTGGCGCCCTCCGCGAAGACGCCGCAGAACCCGATCGCGCCGATGATCAGCGCGGACTTCGGGGGCAGCGAGAAGCGCGGTGGGGCCTCCTCGTCGGGGGCGCTCTGCAGATCGAGTACGCCCTGGCAGAAGACCAGGCCGAGCGCCGTCAGAACGAGGGCCGCGACCAGGTGGTGGAGCCGGGCGTCCCCGCCGAAGTGGGCGGCGACGGTCCCCGCCGCGGAGCCGATCAGCGCGCCGACGCTCCACATGCCGTGCAGGCTCGACATGATCGACTTGCCCAGCCGGCTCTCGGTCTCGACGCCGAGGGCGTTCATCGCCACGTCGGACATGCCGGCCGTGGCGCCGAAGACGAGGAGCGCCGCACAGAGCCCGTAGATGTGGGGGGCGAGCGACGGCAGGGTGAGGGCCATCGTCCAGAGCGCGAGCAGCCCGCGCAGCGCCGTGCGGGCGCCGAAGCGGTGGCTGATCGCGCCGGCCAGCGGCATCGCGAGCGAGGCGCCGATCGCGGGGAAGGCCAGGGCCAGGCCGAGTTGGCCCGCGCTGACGCCCGCGTGGTCCTGGATCCACGGGATCCGGGTGGCGAAGCTGCCGGTGACCGCGCCGTGGACGCAGAAGACGGCCGCGACGGCGAACCGGGCCCGCCGCAGTCGCTCGGTACTGAAGACGGTCTCGCCCGCCATGTGCCCTCCCTCGGTTGGTGGGCGGTAAACTATCAGGAACCCTGCCTGATAAATAGTGGGACGCCGCGAACCGTCGGCACGCGTCTGAGAGGATCCCGGCATGGCCGCATCCCCGAGCACCGCCCGAGCCATCAACGACCGGCTCGCCCTGCGACTGCTCCAGGACGAGGGGCCGTTGACGGCGACCCAGCTGAAGACACTGACCGGACTCTCCCGTCCCACCGTCGCCGACCTCGTCGAGCGACTCAAGGGCTCCGGGCTCGTCCGGGTCGTCGGGGAGTCCGGCGCGGAGCGGCGCGGCCCCAACGCCAAGCTGTACGGGATCGTCGCCGACCGCGCCCATCTCGCCGCGCTCGACGTGCGCACGGACTCCCTCTCGCTCACCGTCGCCGACTTCCTCGGCGCCACGCTCGCCGAGGCCTCCGCCCCGATCGGCGGGGAGGACGGGACCGGGCCCGCCGTCGAGAAGGCGGTCTCGCTCCTGGAGCGGACCGCGAAGTCGGCCGGGGTGGAGGGCCTGCACAGCGTCGCCGTCGGCGCGCCCGGTCTGATCGACCCGTCCACCGGCGAGCTGCGCGACTCCACCGGACTGCCCGAATGGCACCGGCGGCTGATCGCCACGCTCCAGGAACGCCTGCCCGCGACCGTGCTCGTGGAGAACGAGACCAACCTCGCGGCCGTCGCGGAGCAGCGGGTCGGAGCCGCCCGCGACCACGACACCTTCGTCCTGATCTGGCTCGGCCAGGGCGTCGGCGCGGCCGTCGTCCTGGACGGCCGGCTGCGCCGTGGCGCCTCGGGCGGAGCGGGCGAACTCGGCTTCCTGCCGGTGCCGGGCACCTCCGGGCTGCCCTCGGCCACCGGCTGCGACGGCGGTTTCCACGAACTGGCCTGCGCGGCGGCGGTGGACGCCCTCGCCGTGGAGTACGGGCTCGACCCGGCCGGTGCCCTCGGCTCCGGGCACGGCCCCTTCCTCGACGCCCTGGCCCGTCGCCTCGCCGTGGGCGCGGCGGCCGTCGCCTCGGTCCTGGACCCGGGCTGCGTGGTCCTCGGGGGCGAGACGGGACACCTGGGCGGACCGGGCCTCGCCGCCCGCGTGGAGGCCGAGCTCGCCGCGCTCTCCCCGCTCCGTACGGAGGTCCGCGCGACCGCCCTCGGCGACACGGCGGTGCTGCGCGGCGCCCTGCTGGCCGCCCGCGACGCGGCCCAGGACGCGCTCTTCCCGTAGACCGTCCACAGGGCCGGGGGCGGTTTCGACCACAGCCGGAGCCGGTCGGAGCAGGCGACTGCAGACCGGGGGGCGGTCCCGACCACAGGCCGGAGCCGGACTCGTCTACAGACCGGCGCCGGTCCCGAACCGGGCGTTCAGGAACTGCTCGAACGTCACGCGCCCCACCGCCTGCTCGGGCGCGAGGTGGCCGCCGTCGCGCAGACCCTGGTAGATCCTGCCCGGCAGGGGGACCTCCACGACGCGGCGCGCGATGCCGGTCGCCCTCCGGTAGGCGGTCGCCAGTTCGGCGAGCGTACGGACCTCGGGGCCGCCCATGTCCGCCACCCGCCCGGCGGGCGCGCCCGTCGCCAGCTCCGCGAGCCGCTCGGCGACCTCGGTGACCTCGATCGGCTGGTCCGGCACGTCCTTCGGGATCAGCATCACCGGCGGCTTCGCCAGGCCGGCCAGGAGCCGCAGGACCAGGTCGTGGAACTGCGTGGTCCGCAGGAGCGTCCAGCCGACGCCGGACTGCTCGATCATCCCCTCGGCGGCGTACTTCGCCTTGTAGTAGGGCAGCGGTACGCGGTCCACGCCGACGATCGAGATGTAGACCAGGTGCGGGATCCCCGCCCGGCGCGCGGCGTCGAGCAGATTCCGTAGGCCCTGGTCGTCGCCGCGCATGATGTTGGCGCAGTGGACGATCGTGTCCACGCCCCGCAGCGCCCGGTCCAGGAGCGGGCCGCCCTCGCGCAGGTCGACCGCGTACGGCGGGGCGTGCCGGCTGAGGACGCGCACCTCGTGTCCGGCCGTGCGCAGACGTTCGCAGACGGGGTGGCCGAGCGTCCCCGTGCCTCCGGTCACCAGGAAGGTCGTCATGCCTCCAGGGTGAACGCCTTCGCCGCGGCCCGCACGTGCGGGCCGCGGCGAAGGGGGGAGGGACCCGGCGACGGCAAGGGCCTGTGAATTCCGCCGCCGGGCGTTCTCGGGAGGGCTCAGGCCGTCAGCGCGCGCCGAGCCCTTCGGGGGTCAGCAGGCGCCGAGGTCCTTCCAGACGCCCCACTCGCCGGTCGTGCCCGGCGCCTCGTTCTGCGTCCACCACTGGGCCTTCCACTTGCGGCCGTTGTGGGAGACCTCGTTGCCCGCGTTGTAGACCGTGCCGGCCACGTACGCCGGCGCGGTGCAGGTGCCGCCCGGCGGCGTCGTCGGCGGCGTGGTCGGGGGCGTGGTCGGGGGCGTGGTGGGCGGGGTGGTGGGCGGCGTGGTCGGTGGCGTCGTGGGCGGGGTCGTCGTGCCCGGCTCCACCACCGTCGTACCGCGCGCCAGGTCGCCGGCGAGCGCGTACCGCGTGCCGTTGACGGTGACCGTCCAGTTCGACGGCGTGGACACCGGCAGGTAGTAGTTGAACGCCAGGTCCACCGAGGCGCCCGGGGCCAGCGTCTGCCAGGCCGGGAGCTTCAGCGACACCCGGTGGAAGTCGCCCTTCAGGCCTCCCACGTTGCCGCCCGTGTGGTCGCTGCTGATCACCTTCGTACCGAAGCCGGACTGGTCGGAGGCGTTGCCCGGAGCGGCGGTCGCGTAGTCGAACTGGAACTCCGTGCCGCCCGGCAGCGTGGTGGCGGTGTTGTTGGTGATCTTCAGCTTGGGCGTGAGCGGGTAGTTGGAGTCGCCCAGCTTGAACTCGGTGAACTCCGTGGCCACCTTCACGGCCTGGGCCGGCAGCGCCGCGTTGGACTTCTTCGCGCCGTACGGGGTGGCCGCCTTGAACTTGTCGTACATCAGCGAGGTGAGCGTGTCACCCATCTCGTACTGGCCCTTGGTGGCGTTCCAGTCGTAGTCGCCGGCCATCTCCCAGACCATCGTGCCGCCGATGCCCTTGGCGACCACGTAGTCGGCCTTGGCGGCCACCGACTGCTCGTCCTCGGTGGAGAGGAAGACCTTCTTCTGCGCGTTCCACAGCCACGGCGCGACCAGGGTCGAGTCGTACTTGCGGGCGTAGGTGCCGGTCAGCGTGGTGTTGGCGGGGAAGCCGTACCGCGTGACGTAGTCGCCGACGATCCCCTTCTCCAGGTTCTTGGCGTGCCACATCGGGTTGGAGCCCGCGGGCGACTCGGCGCCGTTGGTGTCCTTGTCGTGCCACAGGTTGTCGATGCCGACGGCGCCGTCACCGCACTTGGTCAGACCGGCGCCGGCCGGGCAGGTGGTCGCGGCCGCCTTGCCCCACAGTCCGTCGGTGCCGCCCTGCACGTTCTTGTGGCCGCGGGTGTAGTACGGCAGGCCGATGTTGATCCGGCCGGCCGGCATCGAGCCGCGGAAGTAGTGGTACGCCCAGTCGGTGTTGAGGTACCCGACACCGCCGTACTGCGCGGAGCCGTAGACGCCCGCGGCGGCCAGCTCGGCGTCCTTGCCGTCGTCGAAGAGCGAGGCGTTGGGGCCGACGTACTCGTTCCAGGCGCCGTGCAGGTCGTAGGACATGATGTTGACGTAGTCCAGATACTTCTGCATCTGGAAGGTCTCCATGCCGCGCAGCAGGTAGCCGGAGGAGGGCGCGGCGACGGTCAGCAGGTAGTGCTTGCCGTCGGCGGCGCCGGCCCGGTCGAGCTTCTCGCGCAGCGACTTCATCAGGGCGTCGTAGCCCTTGACCAGGCCCGCGCGGCGGGCGTTGGCGAGCTGCCAGTCGAGCGGGTTGCCCGCGTCCTTCATCGTCGTCGGGTACTCGTAGTCGATGTCGACGCCGTTGAACCCGTACTTCTTGATGAAGGAGACGGCCGAGTCGGCGAACGTGTCGATGCCGGCCTGGTTGACGGAACCGTCGGCGTTGGTGGCCATCGAGTAGAAGCCGCCGGAGTTCACCCGGGCGCCGTTGTCGTCGAAGTAGCCGCCGGTCTCCGCCCAGCCGCCGACCGAGATCAGCGTCTTGACGTTCGGGTGCTGCTTCTTGAACTTGTTGAGCAGGTTGAAGTGGCCCTTGTAGGCGAGGCCCGGGTCCATCTCCGCGCCCGCGACGCCGGGCCAGGTCATCCCGGTGGCCGCGTTGTTCGGCCCGTCCGCCCCGACCGACAGCTTGTTGTCGGAACCGACGTGTCCGAAGGCGTAGTTGATGTGGGTGATCTTCTCCCACGGGATGTTGTTGGCGAGGTAGGCGGGCTCGCCGTTCTTGCCGGTGCGCCAGCCGGTGAAGTAGCCGATGACACGGCGCTGGTGGTCGGCGCCCATCTTCTCGCGGCCCTCGGTGTCGTAGACCGAGCAGTACGGGACGTCGACGCCGGGAGTCTTGTACAGCCCGTCCGGGCGGCAGCTCTCGTTGTCGGCGGCGTACGAGACACCGCCGGCGAGGGAGCTGATCAACAGACCGGCGACGGCCGCGCCGGACGCGAGCAGCGACACCCTCGTCTTCGTGGGGGACAACACGATCGGTTCCTCCAGGGGAGGTCGAAAAACACAACGAACAAGGCGGTGGGTCGTGTTGGGCCCGTGGAGTGCGCACACCGGCGGGCCGTACCTCGGAGGTGACACGGAGATTAAGAGGACTAGACCAGTGCGTCAATAGGTCTGGACCAAAGAAGGGAAGAAGAGGGCCCTGTGAGCCAGCCCACAGAGCGCCCCCCGCATGGCCGACCACCGGCCGTGGCACACTGGCCCTGTATCAGCAGCAGCGCACTCCGGGGTCGGTGTAATTCCGAACCGGCGGTATAGTCCGCGACCCGTCCGCAGCCAGCGGCCGGTTGACCAGGTGAGATTCCTGGACCGACGGTGAAAGTCCGGATGGGAGGCAGTGCGCGGCGGGCGACCCTTCTCGGGGCGCTGTCGGCCGTATCGCCGCTGGTCGCCGTCCTCGGCGACCGGTGTGTCCGGCCTCGGCATCCCTGTGCGAAGCGTCGTACCCGCTCTCTGTCGTCATCGACAGGCCCCGGAGTCCGTGCCCGAAGAGGCAGGAGGACCCGGTGGCGAACCACGCCGACATCACCGCCATGCGACGCGCCGTCGCGCTCGCCGCCCGCGGTCTCGGCGCCACGAGCCCCAACCCGGTCGTCGGCTGCGTCCTCCTCGACGCCTCCGGAGTGCCGGTCGGCGAGGGCCACCACCAGCGGGCCGGCGGGCCGCACGCCGAGATCCACGCCCTGCGCGCGGCCGGCGACCTCGCCCACGGCGCGACGGCCTACGTCACCCTCGAACCCTGCAACCACACCGGCCGCACCGGCCCCTGCGCCCAGGCGCTGATCGAGGCCGGCGTCCGGCGTGTCGTGTACGCGGTCGGCGACCCGAACCCGCAGGCCACAGGCGGTGCGGACACCCTGCGCGCCGCCGGGATCGAGGTCGAGGGCGGGCTCCTCGCGGACGAGGCCGAGGCCGGCAACATCGCCTGGCTCACCTCCGTACGCCTCCACCGCCCCTTCGTCCGGTGGAAGTACGCCGCCACCCTCGACGGCCGGATCGCCGCGGCCGACGGCACCTCCCGCTGGATCACCTCCGCCGAGTCCCGCGCCGACGTCCACCGCCTGCGCGCCGAGGCCGACGCCGTCGTCGTCGGCTCCGGCACCGCCCGCACCGACGACCCGCACCTCGCGGTACGCGGCGTCGAGGGCGCCGTCCAGCCGCTGCGGGTCGTCGTCGACACCGAGGCGAGCGCCGTGAAGCCGGGCGCCCGGGTCCTCGACGACGCGGCGCGCACCGTGATCGCCGTGGCCGAGGACCTCCTGGTGGAGGAGACCGTCCACTTCCCCGAGACCTGGCGGCTCTCCCGCGCCCCCGGCGGCGGCCTCGACATCCCCGAACTCCTCGCGGCGCTCCACCAGCAGGGCGTCCGCTCCGTCCTCCTCGAAGGCGGGCCGACCCTGGCCGGCGCCTTCGTCCGCGCGGGCGCCGTCGACCAGATCGTCGGCTACCTCGCCCCGGTCCTCCTCGGCGCGGGCCCGCACGCCCTCGCCGACGCCGGAATCACCACCCTCACCGAAGCGTTGCGGCTCGACGTCACCGAGACCGCCCGCATCGGACCCGACCTGCGTATCACCGCGACCCTCAAGGGAGCCTGACCGTGTTCACCGGAATCGTCGAAGAACTGGGCGAGGTCACCGCCGTCGAGAAGCTGGCCGACGCCTCCCGCTTCCGCCTGCGCGGTCCCCTGGTCACGGAAGGCGCCAAGCACGGCGACTCCATCGCCGTCAACGGTGTCTGTCTCACGGTCGTGGAGCACGGCGACGGCGAGTTCACCGCCGACGTGATGGCCGAGACCCTCCACCGCTCCTCCCTCGGCGCGCTCGACATCGGCTCCCGGGTCAACCTGGAGCGCCCCATGGCGGTCGGCGAGCGCCTCGGCGGCCACATCGTCCAGGGCCATGTCGACGGCACGGGCACCGTCCTCGACCGGACCCCGTCCGAGAACTGGGAGATCGTCAAGATCGCCCTGCCCGCGCACCTCGCGCGGTACGTCGTCGAGAAGGGCTCCATCACCGTCGACGGCGTCAGCCTGACCGTCGTCGAGGCCGCCGACGACTGGTTCACCGTCAGCCTCATCCCCACCACGCTCGCGCTGACCACGCTCGGCATCAAGAAGAGCGGCGACCCGGTCAACCTCGAAGTGGACGTCATCGCCAAGTACGTCGAGCGGCTGCTCGGCCCCACGCCGAAGGGGAACGTCAAGTGAACTGGCTCAACTCCGAGGCGTTCACCGTCCTCGACCAGCACATCCTGTGGTCCGACATGATCGGCAACACCATCGGCCTGGTCGCCCTCGCGCTCGGCTGGCGGCGCTCCATCCTCACCTGGCCCGCGCAGCTGCTCTCCGGCGTCATCCTCGTCGGCGCCTACGCCTCCGCCCACCTCAGCGGCGGCGTCGGCAAGCAGCTCCTCGTCATCGGCGTCGCCGCCTGGGGCTGGTGGCAGTGGAACCGCGGCCGGCAGCAGGCCCAGGACGGCTCCATCGCCGTCCGCTTCGCGAGCTGGAAGGAGCGCGGCTACCTGCTGGCCGGCGCCGTCCTCGGCACCCTGGCGGTCGGCGGCCTGTTCACGCTCTACCCGTCGCTCTCCTGGAGCCCGTGGGCCGACGCGTACATCTTCGTCGGCACGCTCGTCGCGATGGTCGCCCAGGCCCGCGGCCTGGTCGAGTTCTGGTTCGCCTGGCTCCTCGTGGACCTCGTGGGCGTCCCCCTCGCCTTCAACAGCGGCCTCGCCTTCTCCGGCCTGGTCTACGTCATCTACTTCGCCCTCGTCATCTGGGGCATGCGCGACTGGTGGCTCCGGACGCGCACCGCTCCCGCGGCTCTGGAAGGAGCACACGCATGAGCCACCCCGTCAGCGCCCTTCCGCCCTGGGACGCCACCGACCTCTCCCTCGACCCCGTCGAGCAGGCCATCCGTGACATCGCCGCCGGCCGGCCCGTCGTCGTCGTGGACGACGAGGACCGCGAGAACGAGGGCGACCTCGTCATCGCCGCCGAGATGGCGACCCCCGAGGTCGTCGCCTTCATGATGAGCGAGTGCCGCGGCCTGATCTGCGCGCCCATGGAGGGCGACGAGCTGGAGCGACTCCAGCTCCCGCAGATGGTCGAGCACAACACCGAGTCGATGCGGACGGCCTTCACCGTCTCCGTCGACGCGGCGCCCGCCCACGGCGTCACCACCGGCATCTCCGCCGCCGACCGCGCCACCACCCTGCGGATGCTGGCGAGCGGCGCCCACGAGCCGTCCGACTTCGTCCGCCCCGGCCACATCTTCCCGCTGCGCGCCAAGCCCGGCGGCGTCCTGGCCCGCAACGGCCACACCGAGGCCGCCGTCGACCTCGCCCGCCTGGCGGGACTGCGCCCGGCCGGCGCCATCGTGGAGATCGCGGGCGAGGACGGGGTCATGCTGCGGCTGCCCGAGCTCGTCCCGTTCGCCCGCAAGCACGGCCTCACGATCATCTCGATCGAGGACCTCGTCGCCTACCGCCGCTCCGCCGAGCCGACCGTACGGCGCGAGGCCGAGGTCCGGCTGCCGACGGCCCACGGCGACTTCACCGCCTACGGCTACCGCTCCACCGTCGACGGCGTCGAGCACGTCGCCCTCGTCCACGGCGAGATCGGCGACGGCGAGGACGTCCTCGTCCGGGTCCACTCCGAGTGCCTGACCGGCGACATCTTCCACTCGCTGCGCTGCGACTGCGGCCCCCAGCTCCAGGCCTCCATGGACCGAGTCACCGAGGCCGGCCGCGGCGTCGTGGTCTACCTGCGCGGCCACGAGGGGCGCGGCATCGGCCTGCTGTCCAAGCTGCGCGCGTACGAGCTCCAGGAACGAGGCCGCGACACCCTCGACGCCAACCTGGAGCTGGGGCTGCCCGCCGACGCCCGCGACTACGCGGCCGGCGCCCAGATCCTCGGCGACCTCGGCGTCCGCAGCCTGCGCCTGATGACCAACAACCCCGACAAGATCGACGCCCTCGTCCGGCACGGCCTCCGGGTCGAGGGCCGCGAGCCCATGCCGGTCCAGGCGGGCGAGCACAACCTCCGCTACCTGCGCACCAAGCGGGACCGGATGGGCCACGACCTGCCCTGGCTGGACGCGAGCTCCGCGTCCACCTGCGCGAACCAGTAACCCCAGCACGTCCAGTAACCCCCAGCACGTCCAGCAACCCCAGCACCTCCCCGTACCGAGCAAGGAGCGACATGAGCGGCAAGGGCGCACCCGTCCTCAGCGTGAAGAACTGCGGCGACCTGCGGGTGGCCGTCATCGCGGCCCAGTGGCACGAGAAGATCATGGACGGCCTCGTGGACGGCGCGCTGCGCGCCCTGCACGAGCTCGGCATCGACGAGCCCACCCTGCTGCGCGTCCCCGGCAGCTTCGAGCTGCCGGTGGTGGCGAAGGTCCTCGCCGGGCGCGGCTACGATGCCATCGTGGCGCTCGGCGTCGTCATCCGCGGCGGAACGCCGCACTTCGAGTACGTGTGCCAGGGCGTCACCCACGGCCTCACCCAGGTCTCGATCGACACCGGCGTACCCGTCGGATTCGGCGTCCTGACCGTGGACGACGAGGAGCAGGCCCTGGACCGGGCGGGCCTCGAAGGATCCCGCGAGGACAAGGGCCACGAGGCCGTCACCGCCGCCGTCGCCACCGCGACCACGCTGCGCACGGTCAGCGAACCCTGGCGCTAGGTACGTGACCCTTACCCCGTACTCTTAGGACCATCATGGCGAACAAAACCTTCGAAGAGCTCTTCGCCGAGCTCAAGCTCAAGGCCGAGAACGGCGACCCGGCCACCTCCCGCACCGCGGAACTGGTGGACAAGGGCGTCCATGCCATCGGCAAGAAGGTCGTCGAGGAGGCCGCCGAGGTCTGGATGGCCGCCGAGTACGAGGGCAAGGAAGCCGCCGCCGAGGAGATCTCGCAGCTGCTGTACCACGTCCAGGTGATGATGGTCGCCCGCGGGATCTCGCTCGACGACGTCTACGCCCATCTCTGACAGGCCGCCTCCTGCACCCGGCCTCCGGCACACCGCCTCGGGCCCGTCTCCGCCGAGCGCGCCCTGCCCGAACGCACCGCACACCCTCCCCGAAAACTCCCAGGCAAAGGAAGCTCTCCCCATGCTGCGCATCGCCGTCCCCAACAAGGGTTCACTGTCCGGACCTGCGTCGGCGATGCTCCATGAGGCCGGCTACCGCCAGCGCAAGGAGTCCAAGGAGCTCGTGGTCATCGACCCCGAGAACGAGGTCGAGTTCTTCTACCTGCGCCCCAAGGACATCGCGATCTACGTGGCCTCCGGCAAGCTGGACATCGGCATCACCGGCCGTGACCTGCTGCTCGACTCCGGGGCCAACGCCGAGGAGATCCTGCCGCTGAACTTCGGCCGGTCGACCTTCCGCTACGCCACCAGGCCCGGCACCGCGAAGGGCCCCGCCGACTTCAACGGCATGACGATCGCCACCTCCTACGAGGGCATCGTCGCCAAGCACCTCGCCGACCAGGGCATCGACGCCTCCGTCGTCCACCTCGACGGCGCCGTCGAGACCGCCATCAAGCTCGGCGTCGCCCAGATCATCGCGGACGTCGTCGAGACCGGCACCAGCCTGCGCAACGCCGGCCTTGAGGTCATCGGCGACCCGATCCTCACCTCCGAGGCCGTCGTGATCCGGCAGTCCGGGGCCGGCACCGAGGACGCCCGGGTCCAGACCTTCCTGCGCCGCCTCCAGGGCGTCCTGGTGGCCCGTAGCTACGTGATGATGGACTACGACTGCCGCGCCGAGCACCTGGAAGAGGCCGTCGCCCTCACCCCGGGCCTGGAGTCGCCGACCATCTCGCCCCTGCACAACGAGGGCTGGGTCGCCGTCCGCGCCATGGTCCCGGCCAAGGACGCGCAGCGGATCATGGACGACCTGTACGAACTGGGTGCCCGCGCCATCCTGACGACGGCCATCCACGCCTGTCGTCTCTGACCGCCCGGCACACCGACGTACCGAGGAACCGCGATGTCCGACGCCCCGACGCCCACCCTCCCGGTCACCTTCCGGCCGGGCCGCACCCGCGCGGTCCTGCTGACGATCGGGACGGTGATGTTCGCCGTCATCACCGCCGTCACGCTGATGCTGGAGCGGCTCAGCCCGGGGGAGCGGGTCAGCTTCATCTTCACGGCGGCGCTGTTCCTCGGCATCCTCGTGATGCTGAGCCGCCCCAAGGTCGTCGCCGACGACAGCGGGGTCACGGTCGTGAACATCACCCGGACCCGCCGGCTCGCCTGGGCGGAGATCCTCCAGGTCAATCTGCGCCCCGGCGACCCCTGGGTCTTCCTGGACCTGAGCGACGGCACGAGCATGCCGGTGCTCGGCATCCAGCCCGGCATCGCCAAGGAGCAGGCCATCCGGGACGCCCGCGCGCTGCGGGCCCTGGCCGACAGCCGCGGCACCGGCCAGGACGCCGGCTGAACCCGACAGATCCCCCATACGGGGCCGACCCCCTGCCCCACGCGGGGTCCGCGTGACTACTCTGGAGGCGGTGGTGCCGAGCGGCACCACCGCCTCGCACGTGCAGGGCCGCCGCCGCGGCCCGCGAGGCACCCTGCGACCCGAGGAGTGACTCCCTCCGGCAATGGACGGATCGTCCGGTAGTACCTGCGCCGCCCCCTCCACGGAGGCGGCGGCATGATCATCCCTCTTCTCCTGCTCGCCGCGGCCTTCCTCCTGATCCTCGCCAACGGCTTCTTCGTGGCGGCCGAGTTCGGCCTGGTCACCGTCGAACGCCGTGAGGCCGAACGGGCCGCGGCCGCCGGCGACCGGCGCGCCCGCACCGTCGTCAAGGCGCTCGGCGAGCTGTCCTTCCAGCTCTCCGGCACCCAGCTCGGCATCACGATCACCTCCCTCGTCGTCGGCATGCTCGCGGAGCCCGCGCTCGCCCAGCTCCTCGACGGCCCGCTCACCTCCACCGGCCTGCCCGACGGCGCCGTCTCCGGGATCGCGGTCGCGATCGGGATGCTCCTCGCCTCCGCCGTGCAGATGGTGGTCGGCGAACTCGTCCCGAAGAACTGGGCGGTCTCCCGGCCGCTCCAGGTGGCCCGGTTCGTCGCCGGGCCGCAGCACCTCTTCGCGACGGTGTTCCGCCCGGTGATCACCCTGCTCAACCGGGTCGCCAACCGGCTCGTACGGCTGCTGGGAGTCGAGCCCACCGACGAGCTCGACTCCGTCCGCACCCCCGGCGAGCTGGTCGCCCTGGCCCGGCACTCGGCCCGGGCCGGCGCCCTGGAACAGGACACCGCCGACCTCTTCGTCCGGACCCTCACGCTGGGCGGACTGACCGCGCAGCAGGCCATGACCCCGCGGGTGAAGGTGAGCGCCCTCCAGTCGGACGCCACCGCGGCCGACGTCCTCAACCTCACCCGCGCGACCGGACTTTCGCGCTTCCCCGTCTACCGCGAGCGGATCGACGAGATCATCGGCATGGTCCACCTCAAGGACGCCCTCGCCGTCCGGCCCGAGGAGCGCCACCGCACCACCGTCGGCCGGATCGCCGTCCCGCCGTTGCTCGTCCCCGAGACCCTGCCCGCCCAGGCGCTCCTGGAGCGGCTGCGGCGCGAGCAGCCGATCGCCGTGGTCGTCGACGAGTACGGCGGCACGGCCGGGGTCGTGACCCTGGAGGACATCGTGGAGGAGCTCGTCGGCGAGGTCCGCGACGAGCACGACACCGCGGCCGACGCGCGGCCCGAGCTGGCCGCCGTCGCCGCCGAGGACGGCCACCCTGCCTGGGAGGCGGACGGCTCCTGCCGCGTGCACACCCTGCACCGGATAGGTCTCGACGTGCCCGACGGGCCGTACGAGACGGTCGCCGGGCTCGTCGCCGACCTCCTCGGCCGCATCCCGGCCCCCGGCGACCGGGCCGAACTCCCGGGCTGGCGGCTCCTGGTGCGCCAGGTCGACCGCTACCGCGCCGAGCGGGTCCGGATCGTCCGGACGAGCGATGTGGCCGCCGTGCCGGAGGCGGTCCGATGAGCCTGATCCCCCTGCTGTTCGCCGTCCTCCTGGTGGTGGCCAACGGCTTCTTCGTCGGCGCCGAGTTCGCGCTCGTCTCCGTACGCCGCAGCCAGATCGAGCCGCTCGCCGGCAAGCGGGCCCGGCAGGTCCTGTACGGCCTGGAGAACCTGCCGCAGATGATGGCGGCCGCCCAGTTCGGCATCACGGTCTGCTCGCTGACCCTGGGCGCGGTGGCCGAGCCGACCGTGGCGCACCTTCTGGAGCCGGTCTTCCACGCCGTCGGCGTACCGGCCGGGCTCGTCCACCCGCTGGGCTACGTGCTGGCGCTCGCCGCGGTCGTCTCCCTCCACCTCGTCATCGGCGAGATGGTGCCGAAGAACCTCGCGATGGCCGCCCCGGAGCGGACCGCGCTCCTGCTCGGACCCGGCCTCGTCGGCTTCGCCCGGGTCTGTCGGCCGGTCACCCGGGCGCTGGGCGCGTGCGCCAGGCTGGTGCTGCGGGCCTTCCGCGTCGAGCCCAAGGACGAGGTGGAGGCCGTGTTCACCAGCGCCCAGCTCGGTCGGCTCGTCGAGGACGCGGGCCAGGCGGGCCTGCTCGACCCGGTCGAGCAGGAGCGCCTGGAGGACGCCCTGGAGCTGGGCAGCCGCCCTGTCACGGACGTCCTGATCGTCCCGTCCGGGCTGGTGACGGTCACGCCGGCGGTCACTCCCCGGGAGATCGAGGAGCTGACCGTCCGCACCGGCTACTCACGCTTCCCGGTGTGCGCCGAGGGACGCGGGACGTTCATGGGCTTCGTGCACGTCAAGGACGTCCTGGAACTGGAGGAGCGGGAGCGGGCGGTGCCGCAGCACATCTGGCGCCCCATGGCCACGGTCCGCTCCGAGCTGCCGCTCGACGACGCGCTCACCGTGATGCGCCGCGCGGCGACGCACCTCGCCCAGGTGGTGGACGGGTCGGGCCGGGTGCTCGGCCTGGTCGCCCTGGAGGACGTCCTGGAGAAACTGGTGGGCGAGGTCCGCGACCCGGCGCACCGCGCCCCGGAGCAGGTACTGACGGCGTGATCCGGATCCGGGACCGGGACCGGGGCCGGAGCCGGGGCCGGAGGACCGGGGCCGGAGGACCGGGGTGCGCTGCGCCCGCCCCGGTCACACCGAAGGGCCCTGCGGCCCTCGACGGCCCGACAGCACCTCTCCGTACGCCTGCATCAGGTCGGCGAGGCGCAGCGTGGCCAGGTCGTCACGGGTGGGCGTGCCCGGGTATCCCGCGAGCCGGAGATCGCGGTACGCGCACGACTTCTCGTACAGCGTGCGCAGGAAGCGGCCGTTGCCCAGCTCGTCGATCCAGCCCTGCTCGACCACGTGCCCGCTGATCGAGCGCAACTCGTCGAGCGCCTCCTCGTCCCAGCGGTCCCGGTTCGTCGCCGCGAGGACCTCGCCGATGGCCGTGAGTTCGAGCGGGCGGTACGAGGGGAAGTCGACCCGGGTCGTGAAGCGGGAGGAGAGCCCCGGGTTGGTGGCGAGCAGCCGGTCCATGCCCTCCGGATAGCCCGCCAGGATCACCACCAGGTGGTCCCGGTTGTCCTCGGCGCGCTTGAGCAGGACCTGGAGCGCCTCGTCGCCGTACGCGTCGCCCTTGCTGTAGCCCGTGTTGGAGAGCGAGTACGCCTCGTCCACGAAGAGGACGCCGCCGATCGCCGAGTCGATCAGCTCGTTCGCCTTCACGGCGGTCTGGCCCAGGAACTCGCCCACCATGTCCGCCCGTTGGGCCTCGACCAGGTGGTCGCCGCCGAGGAGCCCGAGCGCGTAGAAGACCCGGCCGAGGATGCGGGCGACCGTGGTCTTCCCGGTGCCCGAGGGCCCGGAGAAGACAAAGTGACGTTTCGGCGGCTGGACGGGCAGGCCCTCCCCGGCGCGCAGCCGAGCCATCTCCAGCTGCGCCGACAAGGCCTTGACCTGCCGCTTCACCGGGTCCATCCCGACCATGCGCTCCAGCTCGGCGAGCGCCTCGGCGAGCAGGGCGGGGTCGGTGGGGCTGGCGGGGAAGCGCGGGGGCGCGGGCTGGGCGGGGGCCGCGGCCTTCTGGCGTACGACGTCGGGGGGCTCGGGCGGCCCCGCGGGGGCGGTCGGGGCCGGCGCCGGGGGTTCCGTGCCGAGCCGGAGGCCGTCGGGGGCGGGGCCGTCGACGTCGGTCTGCGCGGCGTCGGCGGCGGTGTCCTGGCCGATCCCGCCGAGGACCACGGTCGCGAGCCCCGCTGCCTCGTCCGGCCCCTCGAACCCGTCGTACTCGGTGATCGCGGCCAGCCGGGCGGCCGTGTCCATGAAAGCGGGGTCGATCCGGTGCACCGCCCGGTAGAGGGGGAGGGCCGCGGCGCTACGGCCGGTGCCCTCGTGGGCCCTGGCCAGCCAGTAGCGCAGCTCCTTGCGCTGCGGCTGTTCGCTGCGACAGCGCATCAGGGCCGCCGAGAGCAGCGGCTCGGCCTGGGTGTACATCTCCAGCCGGACCCGGGCCATCCCGCCGAAGAGGCCCGCCTCGATGCCCAGCAGGGGATCGTCCACCAGGGTCTCGGTGTGCCGGACCAACTGGTCCCAGTCCTTGACCAGATAGGACCGGCAGGCGTGCAGGAAGCGGACCTGCGGATCGGTGTCGACCGGCGGCAGCCCGGCCAACGCCCGGTCCAGCTCCGGCACATGGCGGCCGTCGAGCCAGTGCGAGGCGTGCGCGAGGAGCAGGTCGCGCGGGGTCTCCAGGACGGGCTGGACCCACCAGCCCAGCCAGTACCAGGAGTTCAGGGTGCGGCGGTGGCGTGCGCGCTGTTCGCCGAACCGGTCGCGGTTGCGGTACATGCGCAGCAGGGCGGTCGTGGTGTCCACCCGCAGCGCGTGCAGCCCGAGCCAGGCGTCCGCCATGGCGGGGTCGATCCGTACCGCCGCCCGGAACTCCTCCTCCGCCTGCGGATAGGCGCCCATCGTGTAGGCGTCGACTCCCCGCAGCCAGGCGAGCTCGGCCGGGGCCGGTCCGCCCTGCGTGCCGATGTCCATCGGGTCCCCCACAAAACGTGCCCCCGTTGCTGTCCCGGCGGGCGGGCGCCCGCCGGAAGCCGTACAGAACCGCCTTCTCGTGGACGGGAATTGACCCCACCGAGGGGCATCGTACCTGCGCAGAGGGGGCGCCACTAAGGAGAAGCGCATGATCCGGTAGCCGTGACCCTGGGTGAGCATCAAGGTCGTCGACGGCTCGGAGAAAGGGATGATCGGGGCAGAACGAAGCCCCCGATCACGGGGGAACAACCGGGGGCTTCGTGTCCGCGGCGGCTCCGAAAAGCCGCACATTGGAAACGTAAGACCTGTACGCCCCCGGGGTCAAGCGGAGTTGAGGCACTTGCGGAAGTCGACTTTCGGCTGCTCAATTCCGCGTACGGGAGCCGTCACGTTCCGTGATGGACTGGTCCGAGCCCGCTGTCACCGACGGCCCAGGAAGCCATTCGTAACCCCCTGGACACTCCCGTATCAGGGTGTCGGCGAAGGGTCGCGAGGGGTCCGTGGAGAAGTGGCGAGTCTCCGCCATCGTCCACCCGTCCCAGAAGGCCGCCTGCGCGGGCCCGTCCCGCCTCCGGCCGCGCAGCCAGGACTCTTCCGGGCCCCGCTCCATCCAGAGCAGCGCCGCGAGGAACGGCCGCAGCGCCCGTCGCCCCGCCCCGACGCCCTCGACCAGGACGACCGGAGCAGGCGGCAGCTCCCGGTGCGCGCCGAAGGTCCGCAGATTCCAGTCGTACGGGTGATAGCGCGCGACCTCGCCCCGGGAGAGGGGCAGGATCACCTGGTCCCGCATCCGCTCCGTCCAGGCGAAGAGCTCCTCGTGGCTGGCGAGGTCGTCGAGGTGGAGGACGGGGGCGTCGAGCCGGGCGGCGAGGCGCGCGGCGAAGGTCGACTTGCCCGAGCCCGCGTGACCGTCGACCGCGATCAGCCGGACGGGCCCCACGGAGGGCGGCAGCGCGCGCAGCGCGGCGGCGGCGCGGTCGAGGCCGGTCACGTCAGTCCCGTCGGTCATGGGCCAAGCGTAACGATTCCGCGTGGCGGCGCCGCAGGTCAGGGGCGTCGCGATGCCATTGGTAGAGACCCATATCGGTGCGGCGACGCGTGCCGAATCGCTGGCCGAAGCGCCCAGGGAGCCGCGATAGTGGACCCACGCTCCCGCCCGTCGCAGTCGCTCCCGCCCGTCGCAGTCGCTCCCGTCCGTCGCCGTCGTCACTGTCTTCGTGCGGCACTGCCGTCGTCCACCGTGGTCAACCGTCGCTCGCCGCTCTCGCTGATCGCTCGCCGCTCTCGATGCTTCGCTCCCGACTGGAGGTCGTCACCGCTCATGACCGACTCCGCTCCGCGCAGAACCGTCCTCGCAGCCGCTCTCGCCGCCGTCGCGGGGACGGCCGTGGCATCCGCCGCGCCGGCCGCCGTCGCGGGCGACCGCGGCCACGCGCCGCAGCCCGAGCTCGTCGACAACCGCTTCTGGGTCTCCTGGGCCGACTGGCGGTCCGGCACCCGCACCGGCACCCGGGCCGTCCTCGCGTCCCGTCCCGGTCTGGTCATCGCCACCCCCGCCGGGCTCACCGACTACACCGACCCGCACACCGGCACGACCTCCACCTGGGAGTACGCGAGCTGGACCTCCCCGGTCCACACCTCCGCGGTCCCCGCCACCGAGGTCATCGCCTCCTGGAACGCGGCGACCCCGCCCGGCACCTGGATCCAGATCGAGCTACGGGGCACCTACAGCGACGCCACCACCACGCCCTGGTACGTGATGGGGCGCTGGGCGTCCGGCGACGGGGACATCCGGCGCACCTCGGTCGACGACCAGAGCGACGGCAGGAGCTCGGTCTGGACCGACACCTGCGCCGTGGACGACCCCGCGAGCGGGCTCCGGCTGACCGCGTACCAGCTCCGGCTGACTCTCCACCGCACCCCCGGCACCCGGCTCACGCCCACCGTGTGGCGGCTCGGCGCGATGGCCTCCGACCTCCCCGACCGCTTCACCGTGCCCGCCTCCACGCCCCGCCTCGCCCGCGAGCTGGCGGTGCCGCGCTACTCGCAGAACACCCACGTCGGCCAGTACCCGGAGTACGACAACGGCGGCGAGGCCTGGTGCAGCCCGACCTCCTCGCAGATGATCGTCGAGTACTGGGGGCGCCGGCCGAGCGCCGAGGACCTGGCCTGGGTGAACCCGGACTTCGCCGACCCCCAGGTCTGCCACGCGGCCCGCTTCACCTTCGACCACCAGTACGACGGCTGCGGTAACTGGCCCTTCAACGCCGCCTACGCCGCCACCTACCCCGCCATGAACGCGGTGGTCACCCGGCTCCGCTCGCTCACGGAGCTGGAGACCCTGATCCGCGCGGGCATCCCGGCCATAACGTCGCAGTCCTTCCGCAAGGAGGAGCTGACCGGCGCCGGCTACGGCACCTCCGGCCATCTGATGACCGTGATCGGCTTCACCGAGGCCGGCGACGTGATCGCCAACGACCCCGCCTCGCCCAGCAACGAGGCCGTCCGCCGGGTCTACCCGCGGCGCGAGTGGGAGAACATCTGGCTCCGTACCAAGCGGTACAACGCGAGCGGCGCTGTGGTCTCCGGCACAGGAGGGGTCTGCTACCTCTACTTCCCCGAGCGCCCCACAGCCGCGCAGCGCAAGGCCCTGGCGGCCGTCGGCGTCCGCTGACGCGCGCCGTACGGCCCCGGGAGCGTGACCGACGTCCTACTCCGGGGCCGTACCCGGCTGGCACTGTGGTCGCCATGACCGCTTTCACCCATTCCGCCACCCGCTCCCGTGCCCGCACCGGAGGCCCCAAGGAGGACGGCCCCAAGATCCTGGAGCACGTCCTCGGCTGGACCCTCGTCGTCGTCCTCGCCATGTTTGTCACCCAGGTCGGCCTGATCTGACCCCGTCCTCTCGGCGCCGCTGACGCTCCAGGGCGTCGCCCGGGGTGACCGGGCGCCGCCGAACGGGCATACTCCCCGCGCCACGGGCGCCGGGCGTCCCCGCGCGCGAACCGTCGGGGGCAGCATCGGCGCAGCAGTGATCACCGGTGGCGCCGCGTGACCCGCGCGCACCGCCGCACTGCCCGAGAGGGAGGAGTGCGCCGCCATGCCCGACCGCGAACCGCAGGGAGTGGAACGCAGGCTGCCGACCGACGAGGCCCGGGAGCTGCTCGCCCTGGTCCGGGAGATCGCCGCGCGGGAGATCGCGCCGCGCGCCGCCGAGGAGGAGGCCGAGGGTCACTTCCCGCGCGAGCTGTTCTCGCTGCTCTCCGACTCCGGTCTGCTCGGCCTGCCGTACGACTCCGCGTACGGCGGCGGCGACCAGCCGTACGCCGTCCACCTCCAGGTCCTCGAAGAGCTGGCCGCCGCGCGCCTCACCGTCGGGCTCGGCGTCAGCGTCCACTCGCTGTCCTGTCACGCCCTCGCGCGGTTCGGTACGGACGAGCAGCGGGCCGCCCATCTCCCGGCGATGCTCGGCGGCGGCCTCCTCGGGGCGTACTGCCTCTCCGAACCGGCCTCCGGCTCCGACGCGGCCTCGCTGCGCACCACGGCGGAACGCGACGGCGACGACTGGGTGCTCACCGGCACCAAGGCGTGGATCACCCACGGCGGGGTCGCCGACTTCTGCACGGTCATGGCCCGCACCGGCGGAGAGGGCCCGAAAGGGATCACCGCGTTCCTGGTCCCCGGGGACGCGCAGGGGCTGAGCGCGGCCCCGCCCGAGCGGAAGATGGGGATGAAGGGCTCGCCCACCGCCCAGCTCCACCTCGACGGGGTACGGGTCCCCGACGCGCGGCGGATCGGCGCGGAGGGGGAGGGGTTCGCGATCGCGCTCTCCGCCCTGGACTCGGGGCGGCTCGGCATCGCCGCGTGCGCGGTCGGGGTCGCACAGGCGGCGCTGGACGTCGCCGTGGCGTACGCCCGCGAGCGGCGTCAGTTCGGCCGGCCGATCGCCGACTTCCAGGGGCTCCGCTTCCAGCTCGCGGACATGGCCACCCGGATCGAGGCGGGCCGCGCGCTCTATCTGGAGGCGGCGCGCCTGCGCGACGAGGGGCGGCCCTTCGGGCGCGGCGCGGCGATGGCGAAGCTCTTCTGCTCGGACGCGGCGATGCAGGTCACCACGGACGCTGTGCAGGTGCTCGGCGGCTACGGCTACACGGCGGACTTCCCGGTCGAGCGGTACATGCGGGAGGCGAAGGTGCTGCAGATCGTCGAGGGGACGAATCAGATCCAGCGGATGGTCATCGCACGCCACCTTGTCGGACCAGAGTCCCACTGACCAGGGTCCCGCTCACGCCGCTCGCCCGCACCGTCCGGTCCGCCCACACGGGTGCGGCGGTCAGCCGGTTCCACTCGTGGTCGGCGCGGCCCGGCAGGGTCCTGCCGTGGCTGGCCCACTGGCTGATCAGGGCCTTGTAGATGGGCGGGTCGGCGAGGAGCGGCGGCGGCTGCGGAACCGATTCTTCATAGCGCGGCTCGGCGAGGCGCCGCCGTCCGCTGCCGATGGGGGCGGTGTACAGCGTCGTCATGCCTCTCCCAACGCGCCCCGCCGGGCCCGGGTCACCGGCGGGCGAATTCGAGGAGGCGTTCGAGGGCTACCCGGGCCCGGGGGCGAGCCCCGCGCCCGCCGCGCCGCCGGGCGGGCGCGTGCGATCGGGCCCGCACGACTCTGGTCTCCGACAGGACTTCTGACTTACCGTCAGATTTCGCTGTCGACCAGGAGGTCACACGTGTCAGACGACCGGCCCGTCCCGCTCGACGAGTACCCCGTGCATCAGGCACCGCTCTCGATGAAGCACCACGTCAGCGGTGACCGCAACGCCTACGACCGGTGCATCTTCCACGTCTTCGACCACCAGGGCCGCGCCCTGCTCATCGCCGGCCTCGGCGTCTACCCCAACGCCGGGGTCGTGGACGCCTACGCGACCCTCCGCACCGGCGACCGGCTGCACGCCGTCCGCGCCTCCGACGCCCTCGGCGACGACCGGACCAACCTCGCCGTCGGCCCGCTCCGCATCACCGTGGACGAACCCCTGAGGACCCTCACCCTGCGCTGCGACCCCGACCCGGCGGACCCCGAGGGGCTCTCCTTCGACCTCACCTGGACCGGCGACTTCCCACCCGTCTGGGAGCCCCACCACACCCAGCGCCGTGGCGACCGGCTCACCCTGGAGGGCCGCCGCTTCGTCCAGGCGGGCCACTGCGTCGGCACCGTCCGCGCGGGCGGTGAGGAGTTCGCCGTCACGGCGGGGGAGTGGACCGGCACCCGCGACCGCAGCTGGGGCGTCCGGCCCCTCCCCGGCGAGGAGCCCGGCCGGGCCGACGAGTTCCGGCCCGAGGGCTTCCACTGGCTCTGGATACCCATGCGGTTCGACGACCGCTTCCTCATGGTCATCGCGCAGGAGGACGCCGACGGCTACCGCACCCTGAGCGAGGCCCTACTGGTACGCAACGGGCAGCGCGACGCCCAACTGGGCTGGCCCCGCACCGACATCACCTACCGACCCGGTACCCGTCACCCCGAACGAGCCGTCGTCCACCTCGCCGACCCGGCCGGGAAGCCCCTGGAGGTCGAGGTCGAGATCCTCGCCTCCTCGCCGCTCGCCGTCGGCGCGGGCTACCCGCCCGCCACGGACTGGCAGCACGGCACCTGGCAGGGCCGCGACTGGACCGACCGCAGGGTCTACGACCTCTCCGACCCCGCCGCCCACCCCATGGCCGCCTACGGGGTGACCGACCACGCGGCCCGCTTCACGCTCGAAGGCCGCACCGGCTACGGGATCTTCGAGCACGGCTCCTTCGGCCGCCACGACCCGAGCGGCTTCACGGACCACACCTCCACCGCCGACTGACCCGTCCCGCAGGCGACCGAACCGCCCGGCAGCCGGCGCCCGCAGGCGCACCGAACCGCCCGGCAGCCGGCCCCCACAGGCGCACCGAACCGCCCGCAGGCGCACCGAACCGCCCAGAAGAAGGGAGTGCGTCCATGGCCACCGCCCCCCGTCCGCGCACCAGCACCCGCGACCCCGAGGAGCTGGGCGACCGGCTCACCCGCTGGCTCGACCCCCGGCTGCCCGGCGCCCGGATCACCGGGCTCGCCGTCCCCGGCTCCAACGGCATGTCCAGCGAGACCCTGCTCTTCGACATCGAGCACCCCGAAGCCCCCGTACGCGGCTGTGCCCTGCGGCTGGCCGCCGACCCCGCCGCGTACACGATCTTCCCGGTCTACGACATGGAGCGGCAGCACCGGGTCATGCGCCTGGTCGGGGAGCACACCGACGTACCCGTCCCGCGCGTCCTGTGGCTGGAGAGCGACCCGGAACCGCTCGGCGCCCCGTTCTTCGTGATGGCGCGCGCCGAGGGCCGGGTCCCGCCGGACGTCATGCCCTACACGTACGAGGGCAACTGGCTGCACGCCGCCACCGACGCCGAACGCGCCCGTCTGGAGGCCGAGTCCGTCTCCGTACTCGCCCGGCTGCACGACCAGTTCCCCGTGAAGGAGGCCGAGTTCCTGCTGCCCGACGGCCCGGGAAGCCCGCTGCGGCGCCATGTCGACGCCCAACGCGCCTACTACGCCTGGGTCGTGCGGGACCTCGCGCGCTCCCCGCTGATTGAGTCTGCCTTCGACCGGCTGGAGGCGCTCTGGCCCACCGACGAGGGGCCCGCCGCCCTCAGCTGGGGCGACGCGCGCATCGGGAACATCGTCTACGACGGGTTCCGGCCGGCGGCCGTCCTCGACTGGGAGATGGCCGGCTTCGCCCCGCGCGAGGTCGACCTCGGCTGGACCGTCTATCTGCACCGGTTCTTCCAGGACCTGACCGTCGGCTTCGGCCAGCCCGGGCTGCCCGGCTTCCTGCGCCGCGACGCGGTCGAGCGGCGGTACGCGGCCCTCACCGGGCACACGCCGCGCGACATGGACTTCCACACCCTCTACGCGGCGCTGCGGCACGCGATCGTGATGCTCAGAGTCGCGTACCGCCAGGCGCACTTCGGAGAGGTCCAGGTGCCGGAGAATCCGGACGGTCTCATCCTGCACCACGCCTCGCTGGAGGCGATGGTGCGAGGGGACTACTGGTAGCCACCACCACCGGCGGCCGGCGGGGCGTCGGTGGCGGCGTCGGCCGTCAGGCCGCGCGCCGCATCTGCGGCACCTTGATCGGACGCGAGCCCGGACCGCCGACGTGCGAGAAGGGCTGCGTCCGCCAGTCGAGCCCCTGGGGGAGCGTCAGGAGCAGGGCGGTGTCCTGCTCCTGGACCTCCAGCGTCTCGTCGGCGGGGCGCGCGTCCGAGGCGGCGCGACCCGTGCCCGGGCAGACCGTCAGCACGAACGGGTTCCAGGGTGACGGGCACAGCGCGTGCTCCGGCAGCGTGTCCTCGTCCGCGAGCAGCGCGATCGGCTGGACACAGTCCGGGCAGATGACGCGGTACATCTCGAATGTGTCGTACGCGTCGAGCTCGTCGGTCGTCTCGACCGAATCAACAGGCTCCTGCATGGAGAATCTCCCCCTCGGGTGGGTCGACCGAAGTACGTATGGCCTCGACCACAGCAAGCAATTCCCATACGGCCGCCCGCATAACCGTGAGGTCTCGATCGAGCCCGCCACGAACCTGTGGCGTTCGTCACATGCCCTTCGCAGGTGCCCCGAGGATGCCCATAGCCGTCTATAGCGACAGGGCGGAGACGAGACGGCGACGTACCCCCGCTGTGCCGAAGGACCCCCGGGGCAATAGGTTGACCGCATGGAGGAGCTGGATCGTCAGATCGTCGAATTGCTCGTCAGGGACGGGCGCATGAGCTACACCGACCTGGGCAAGGCCACCGGCCTGTCCACCTCGGCCGTACATCAGCGCGTCCGCCGACTGGAGCAGCGTGGGGTCATCCGCGGCTACGCCGCCGTGGTCGACCCGGAGGCCGTCGGCCTTCCGCTGACCGCCTTCATCTCGGTCAAACCCTTCGACCCCAGCGCACCGGACGACACCCCGGACCGGCTGGCGGACATCCCGGAGATCGAGGCCTGCCACAGCGTCGCGGGCGACGAGAACTACATCCTCAAGGTGCGCGTCGCGACCCCGCTGGAGCTGGAGCACCTGCTCACCCGCATCCGCACCCAGGCGGGCGTCTCCAGTCGGACGACGGTCGTCCTCTCGACCCCGTACGAAGCCAGGCCGCCGCGCGTCTAGGACCTGATCCGTGGGCGGCCCCAGGGTGCGGCGGACGAGCTCACCGCGGGCCCGGCGTCCGGTCGGGCGCCGGCGCGCATCTAGCCTGGTCACCATGAGCGAGACCTCCATCGAGACCGAGCACCGTACCGTCCTGCTGCGCGGCGGAGACGTCCACAGCCCCGCCGACCCCTTCGCCACCGCCATGGTGGTGGAGCGCGGACACGTCGCCTGGGTGGGCTCGGAGGGGGCCGCCGACGCCTTCGCCTCCGGGGTGGACGAGGTCGTCGACCTCGAAGGCGCCCTCGTGACCCCGGCGTTCGTCGACGCCCATGTGCACACCACGGCCACCGGTCTCGCGCTGACCGGCCTCGACCTGTCCTCGGCCGGCTCGCTCGCCGAGGCGGCCGACCTGATCCGCGCGTACGCCGCCGCCCGGCCCGCCGACCGCATCCTGATCGGACACGGCTGGGACGCCGCGCGCTGGCCCGAGCGGCGGGCGCCGCGCCGCGAGGAGCTGGACGAGCTGACCGGCGGCCGCCCGCTCTACCTCACGCGGATCGACGTCCACTCGGCCGTCGTCACCACCGCCCTGCTGGACCTCGTCCCCGGCGTCCGCGACCGCACCGGCTTCCGCGACGGCGAACCGCTCACCGGCGACGCCCACCACGCCGTCCGCGCCGCCGCCTACGCCGCCCTCTCGCCCGCGCAGCGCACCGAGGCCCAGCGCGCCGCCCGCGCCCACGCCGCCTCGCTCGGCATCGGCACCCTGCACGAGTGCGGCGGGCCCGAGATCTCCTCCGAGGACGACTTCACCGGCCTCCTCGACCTCGCCCGCTCCGAGCCCGGCCCGCGCGTCGTCGGCTACTGGGCCGACCTCGACGTCGCACGGGCCCGCGCCCTCGGAGCCGTCGGCGCGGCCGGCGACCTCTTCGCCGACGGCTCGCTCGGCTCCCACACCGCCTGTCTCCACGAGGCGTACGCCGACGGCGCCCACCGGGGCGTCGCACACCTCGACGCGGCCGCGGTCGCCGCCCATGTCGTCGCCGCCACCGAGGCGGGCCTCCAGGCCGGCTTCCACGCCATCGGGGACGCCGCCGTCGGCGCCGTGGTCGACGGTGTCCGGGCCGCCGCCGAGAAGCTCGGCCTCGCCCGGATCCGCGCAGCCCGCCACCGCGTCGAACACGCCGAGATGCTCACCCCCGAGACGATCGCCGCCTTCGCCGAACTCGGGCTGACCGCCTCCGTCCAGCCCGCCTTCGACGCGGCCTGGGGCGGCGAGGGCGGCATGTACGCCGAGCGCCTCGGCGCCGAGCGGGCCCGCACCCTCAACCCGTACGCCGCCCTGCTGCGCGCCGGTGTGCCGCTGGCCTTCGGCTCCGACAGCCCGGTCACCCCGCTGGACCCCTGGGGCACCGTCCGGGCCGCCGCCTTCCACCGCACGCCCGAGCACCGGATCTCCGTCCGCGCCGCCTTCACCGCCCACACGCGGGGTGGCTGGCGGGCCGTCGGGCGCGACGACGCCGGCACCCTCGTGCCCGGCGCCCCGGCCGACTACGCGATCTGGCGGGCCGACGAGCTGGTGGTCCAGGCGCCGGACGACCGGGTGGCCCGCTGGTCGACCGACCCGCGCTCCGGAACGCCCGGTCTGCCCGATCTGACCCCGGGCGGCGAGCTGCCGGTCTGTCTGCGCACGGTGGTCTTCGGACAATCGGTTTTCGTGCGCCCGAATGCGTGACGTCCGGACATTCCGTACCGCCGATCGATGATCATCCGGCGGGTCGGGCAGCTCGCCACCTTCCCCACTGACCTGCCGGTATCGGTCATCCTCCCAGCTCAAGCGGGTGTTGACAGTGAGCCTCGGGGGGCGGGTAGGTTCTCCGCGTCCACCACAGGACGTCCGACCGGTTTCAAACCTCAGGTTCTGCACCCGCGCCTCGGGGGCGAGGGAAGGTTTTTTCCGGCGGAGGGTGCGACCCGGGTGGGGCCCGGACGTCCAGTAGACAACGGCTCTCGGTCGACCCGCAGCCAGCGGGTTCCAGGTCGGCCCGAAGGGCGCCGGGCCCCGATCCGCACGCCACGCGTGGAGCCGTCCAGGCTGTCCCGAAGGCGTCCCCCCGACGCGCGACGAGCCCCGCCGCGACCGAGCCGCGGGACGGGCTCGCTATGGTGGGGGTTCGCGTAGGTATCCGAAGGGGCAGTAGTGAACGACGGTGGCCAGAGGCGTTACGGCCCGCTCGGCAGAGCCTTGGTGATCATTCCGACCTACAACGAGGCGGAGAACATCAAGCCGATCGTCTCGCGTGTACGGGAGGCCGTACCGGAGGCGCACATCCTCGTCGCCGACGACAACAGCCCCGACGGCACGGGCAAGTTCGCCGACGAGATCGCCGCCGAGGACGACCACGTCCACGTGCTGCACCGCAAGGGCAAGGAGGGGCTCGGCGCCGCCTACCTCGCCGGCTTCCGCTGGGGCATCGAGAACGGCTACGGCGTCCTCGTCGAGATGGACGCCGACGGCTCGCACCAGCCCGAGGAGCTGCCCCGGCTGCTGACCGCCCTCAAGGGCGCCGACCTCGTGCTCGGCTCCCGCTGGGTCCCCGGCGGCCGCATCGTGAACTGGCCCAAGTCCCGCGAGATCATCTCCCGCGGCGGCAGCCTCTACTCGCGCGTCATGCTCGACGTGCCGATCCGCGACGTCACCGGCGGCTACCGGGCCTTCCGCAAGGAGACCCTGGAGGGCCTGGGCCTGGAGGACGTGGCCTCGGCCGGCTACTGCTTCCAGGTCGACCTGGCCCGGCGCGCGGTCGCCGCCGGCTTCCATGTCGTCGAGGTCCCGATCACCTTCGTGGAGCGCGAGATCGGCGACTCCAAGATGAGCCGCAACATCGTCGTCGAGGCGCTGTGGCGGGTCACCGGCTGGGGTCTGACGGCCCGTGCGAACAAGGTCGGCAAGATCCTCGGCCGCGGATCCGCGCGCTGAACACGTCCGGTACGACCGACCGTTCCGGCTGATCATTTCTTTACGACGTTCCGGCGGGGCGCCAGGCACACTGGGGGCATGACGACCGGCGCACCGCCTCCCCTCGCCCCCAAGCGCTCACGCGCGCGTACGTTCCTCCCGCCGGCCCTGGCCGTCTGGATGGTCCTGGAGATCTGGCTGCTCATCGTGGTGGCGGACGCGGCGGGCGGACTGACCGTCCTCGGCCTGCTGGTCGGTGGCGCCGTCCTCGGCGCCGTGGTGATCAAGCGCGCCGGGCGCCGTGCCTTCAAGAACCTCACCGAGACCTTCCAGCAGGCGCAGGCGGCGGCGCGGACGGGGGTCGCGCCGACCGCCACCGAGCGGGCCGGCGCGGGCGACCGCAACGGCTTCCTGATGCTCGGCGGCCTGCTGCTGATGATCCCCGGCCTGATCTCGGACGCGGCCGGTCTGCTGCTGCTCGTCCCGCCGGTCCGCTCCGTCCTCGGCCGGTACGCGGACAAGCTCGCCGAGCGGCGCATGGCCGCGGCTCCTCCCGGCAGCCTCCAGGACGCCTTCCAGCAGGCCCGTATGCACCGGCCGGACGGCAAGGTCGTCCAGGGTGAGGTCATCCGCGAGGACGCCCCTCAGGGCCCGCAGGAGCCCCGCCCCCCGTTGACGCACTGAACGGCGCAGATCCCGCGACCCCCTCGAACCGCAGCCGGAAACCGGACGAGGAATGGGGAACGAGGAACGAGAAACGCCGCGGGGCCCGGTACACAAGATGTGTACCGGGCCCCGCGGCGTCGTGTCGGCCGCGCCGTCCGTCAGGCGGACTTGCGGCTGTCTCGCGGATGCACGGCGATGTTCATGGCGCCGGAACGAAGGACCGCCAGCCTCTCGGCCAGGACCTCCTCCAGCTCCTCGCGGGTGCGCCGCTCCATCAGCATGTCCCAGTGCGTGCGCGCCGGCTTGCCCTTCTTCTCCTCGGGGCCGTCCCCGTCCACCAGGAGTGCCTGGCTGCCGCAGACCTTGCACTCCCACTCCGGCGGAATTTCCGCTTCCACCGAGAAGGGCATCTCAAAACGATGGCCCTTCTCGCATGCGTACTCCACGGCCTGGCGCGGGGCCAGATCGATGCCGCGGTCGGTCTCGTAGCTGGTCACCACGAGGCGCGTGCCGCGAAGAGCTCGCTCACTCATGAATCGTGCCTCCCGGGCTTGTCGCCCACAGGACAGGTGTCGCTGTCGTCGTCATCCGGTCAACGTCCGGTCGGCGGTAAAGATTCCCGTTCCGGGTCAGTGCGTCGCCCGTCGTGCCGCCCCTTGTTCTACCCACCAGTGCCCGGTTTGTCACATCTGGCATGAGATGTCACCCAGCGTCTTCACCGAAGCAGCACGCAGTAACGGTCCGCCTGGCAGGCCAAAGGCGTACACTACCGGCCTTTCACTTCCAGGTCTAAATCCGCTCCGGAACCGGGTTGCCCGCGGCCGCCACCGCACGCCGTACGGGTACCCGCGCGAGCAGGATGAAACCGGCCGCGAAGAAGATCACCAGAGAGATGATGGCATCCCGATAGCTGCCGGTCAGCTGATACGCGAGACCGAACACGAGCGGCCCCAGCCAGCTCAGGCCCCGGTCGCTCATCTCGTAGGCCGAGAAGTACTCCGCCTCCTTGCCTCGCGGCACCAGATGTGAGAACAGCGAACGCGACAGCGCCTGGCTGCCGCCCAGCACCAGGCCGATCGCCGCCGCCAGACAGAAGAACGCCACCGGCGCGCCGGCCGGCAGGAAGTACCCGGCGGCCAGGATCAGGGTCCAGACCGCCAGCGACCCCAGGATCGTGCGCTGGGCACCGTACGAGCGGGCCAGCCGGCCCATGCCGAGGGCGCCGGCCACCGCGAGCACCTGGACCAGCAGCACGGCCACGATCAGCGTCGTCTGGTCGAGCCCCAGCTCCTTGGAGCCGTAGATCGAGGCCTGCGAGATCACCGTCTGCACCCCGTCGTTGTAGACGAGGTACGCGAGCAGGAACGACAGCGTCAGCGGATGGCGGCGCATGTCCCGCAGCGTCGCGATCAGCTGCCGCCAGCCACCGCCGACCGCCCCCTCGCCGCGCGGCTCCACCCGCCGGTCGCGCAGCCGCCGCAGCGGTACGAGGGTGAAGGCGCCCCACCACAGTCCGGCCGAGGCCAGGCAGATCCGCACCGCGGCCCCCTCGGAGAGCCCGAAGGATGCGTGCCCCGAGTACAGGACCAGGTTGAGGATGAGGACCAGGGCCCCCGAGGTGTAGCCGAACGCCCAGCCGCGCGAGGAGACCGCGTCGCGCTCCTCGGGCCCGGCGATCTGCGGCAGGTACGCGTTGTACAGCACCATCGAGACCGCCAGCGAGGCGTTCGCCACGATGAGCAGGAACGCGCCCAGCAGATACCGGTCGCCGCTCAGGAAGAACATGCCCCCGGTCGCCGCCGCGCCCGTGTACGCGGCGACGGCGAGCAGCGGCTTCTTGCGGCCCGTCCGGTCCGCCACCGCACCCACCAGTGGCATCACCAGGACCGCCACGATGATCGAGGCCGAGACGGCGTACGCGAAGAGGGAGCCGGAGCGCACCGGTATGCCCAGCGGATGGACGAAACCCTCCGCGTCCGCCGCCGCGTCGGCGACCGACGTCAGATAGGGGCCGAGGAACACCGTGAGCACGCTCGTCGAGTAGACCGAGCAGGCGAAGTCGTAGAAGTACCAGCCGCGCTGCTCGCGCCTGCGGTCGGCCGGATCGGCTGCGGACCGCTCCGGCTCGGTGGTGTCGGCAGTCAAGACCGCGGCCCCCTCGTTCGTCCCCGTGGCGGGACGCCCGCTCAGACCCACACGCCCCGCTCGGTCAGGACTGTGCGCAGCGTCTCCAGATGATCGGTCATGATGCCATCCACCCCGAGGTCCAGGAGAGTGTTCATCCGCTCCGGATCGTTGACCGTCCACACGTGCACCTGGAGCCCCCGGG
This sequence comes from Streptomyces sp. NPDC090127, assembly GCF_044746945.1. Classification (NCBI taxonomy): domain Bacteria; kingdom Bacillati; phylum Actinomycetota; class Actinomycetes; order Kitasatosporales; family Streptomycetaceae; genus Streptomyces; species Streptomyces sp. NPDC090127. Next base: position 409,098 of record NZ_JBIVDE010000007.1, read on the forward strand.
CATGGGCCTCGCGGACGAAACGGCGGTCCACCACCGGGATTCCGCCCTGGCTCTCCGGGACCTGCGCCGCGACCGCGCCCGCGCGAACCGCCGCCGGAATGCCGAGCGACCGCAGCCGCAGCCCGAGGACGCCCCTGACGCCGTACGAGGTCGCGAGCCGCGGCCCGGCGAGGCGCTGCGCGCGGGCCACCCGGCTCTCGGTGAAGGAGCCGACGCAGACCCGGTCCCACGCGCCGGTCCGGTGGATCAGGTCGACCAGCGGCACCAGGGACGACTCGGCCTTCAGGTCCACGTTCCAGCGGGCCTCGGGGAACTCCTCCAGCAGCTCCTCGAAGAGCGCCAGCGGTTCCTTGCCCGCGACGCGCGCCTCGCGGACGGCGTCCCAGGGGAGGTCGCGGATCCGGCCGGTGGCGTCCGTCACGCGGTCGAGCGTGGAGTCGTGGAAGGCGACCAGGGCGCCGTCCGCGGTGGTGTGCACATCGGTCTCGAAGTACCGGTAACCGGCCTCCGTCGCCCGCCGGAAGGCGGCAGCGGTGTTCTCCAGGCCGTCCGCCGTGCCGCCGCGGTGGGCGAACGGGATGGTGGACGGGTGGTCCAGGTAGGGATGGCGTACGCGAGTCACGGCCGCAGTATCGCCTGTTCCGGTGTCCCGGAGGCGACGACGGTGCTGCTCGCGTCCTCCTCGGGGACGGCGAACCGGCGCAGGAAGAACTGCGCGAGGGGGCCGATGGCCAGCGCGTACAGGACCGTGCCGACGCCGACCGAGCCGCCCAGCAGGAAGCCGGTGGCGACGACGGCGATCTCGATCGCCGTCCGCACCAGTCGGATCGAGCGGCCGGTGAGCCGGTGCAGCCCGGTCATCAGGCCGTCGCGGGGGCCGGGGCCGAAGCGGGCGGCGATGTACAGCCCGGTCGCCACCCCGTTGAGGACGATGCCGAGGGCGAGGAGGGGGATCCGCACGGCGAAGGCCTGGACCTCCGGGACCATGGCGAGGGTCCCGTCCATGGCCACGCCGATCACGAAGACGTTCGAGACCGTGCCGAGGCCGGGCCGCTGCCGTAGGGGAACCCACAGGAGCAGGACGGCCGCCCCGACGATGATCGAGACGACTCCGATGGTCAGCCCGGTCCGCTCGGCGAGACCCTGGTGGAGGACGCCCCACGGTTCCAGGCCGAGCCCGCCGCGCACAAGAAGCGCCGAGCTGATCCCGTACAGCGTCAGTCCGACGTACAGCTGGGTGAGCCGGCGCGGCAGATGGCGGGCGGTGAGCCGGCCGCGGAGGCCGGTGGCGATGGACAAGGTGGTGCCCCCTGTGGTGGTGGTGGACTGACTCATGACACTCTGTGGCGGGGGATCGGATGCCAACCATGGCCAATTCGAGGAAGGTGGACTGAATTCCATGGCTCAGTGGACCTCGGCCGTCGGGCCGGCTCAGCTCGCCCGACAGCTTCAGGCGCAGCAGCCCCGCCCGGCCGGACCGGGCACCCGCAAGCCGCCCGCCTACCGCGCGCTGGCCGACGGGATCCGCCTCCTCGTGCTGGAGGGACGGGTGCCGGTCGCGGCCCGGCTGCCCGCCGAGCGCGAGCTCGCGGTCGCCCTGACGGTCAGCCGTACGACGGTGGCGGCGGCCTACGAGGCGCTGCGCGCCGAAGGGTTCCTGGAGTCGCGGCGCGGGGCCGGCAGCTGGACCGCCGTACCTGCCGGGAACCCGCTGCCCGCGCGCGGCCTTGAACCGCTGCCCCCGGAGTCGCTCGGCTCGATGATCGACCTCGGCTGCGCGGCGCTGCCGGCCCCCGAGCCGTGGCTGACCCGGAGCGTGCAGGGCGCCCTGGAGGAGCTGGCGCCCTATGCCCACACGCACGGCGACTACCCGGCGGGGCTGCCCGCGCTCCGGCAGATGCTCGCCGACCGGTACACCCGGCGCGGCATCCCGACGATGCCCGAGCAGATCATGGTCACCACCGGCGCCATGGGCGCGATCGACGCCATCTGCCACCTCTTCGCGGGGCGCGGCGAGCGGATCGCGGTCGAGTCGCCCTCGTACGCCAACATCCTCCAGCTCATGCGGGAGGCGGGCGCCCGTCTGGTGTCGGTCGCCATGGCCGAGGGGCTGGCCGGCTGGGACCTGAACCGCTGGCGCCAGGTCCTGCGGGACGCGGCGCCCCGCCTCGCGTACGTCGTCGCCGACTTCCACAACCCGACCGGTGCCCTGGCCGACGAGGACCAGCGACGGCAGCTGGTGGACGCGGCGCGCTCGGCCGGCACGGTCCTCGTCGTCGACGAGACCATGTCCGAACTGAGCCTGGACGACGGTCTGACGATGCCCCCGCCGGTCTGCTCCTTCGACCCGTCGGGCGCCACCGTGCTCACGGTCGGTTCGGCCAGCAAGGCGTTCTGGGCGGGCATGCGGATCGGCTGGGTCCGGGCCGCGCCCGACGTGATCCGGTCACTGGTGGCCGCGCGGGCCTACGCGGACCTCGGCACCCCGGTCCTGGAGCAGCTCGGCGTCAACTGGCTGATGCGCACCGGCGGCTGGGAGCAGGCGGTCGCCATCCGCCGGACCCAGGCGCGCGAGAACCGCGACGCGCTGGTGGCGGCGGTGCGGACGCAGCTGCCGGAGTGGGAGTTCGACGTCCCGGCGGGTGGACTCACGCTCTGGGTCCGCACGGGCGGGCTCTCCGGCTCGCGGATCGCGGAGGTCGGCGAGCGCGTCGGCGTCCGGGTGCCCTCGGGGCCGCGGTTCGGCGTCGACGGCGCCTTCGAGGGGTACGTGCGGCTGCCGTTCACGGTCGGCGGCCCGGTCGCCGAGGAGGCCGCGACCCGCCTGGCGGCAGCGGCCCGCCTGGTGGAGTCGGGCGCGGGCACGGGCAACGAACAGGCGCGGGCGTTCGTGGCGTAACGGGTGACCCGGGGGAGGCAGGTGACCGGGGGAGGGGGCGGGCCTGTCCGGGTGGGCTTCCGGCATCGATGGGGGCGCGTCCGGGTGGGCTTCCGGCGTGGGTGGATGGCGCCTTGCCGGCCCCCGCGCGGGGGCCCGGCGGTCGGTCAGCCCTCTGCGGGGACCGGGGCGTGGCCGAGGTCCAGGGTCGAGCCGGGCCTCGGGTCCGGTGCCTGGGTCGGTGCCGGGGGCGGAGGCGGTGCCTGGGCGGGTGCCTGGGTCGGCGCCGGGGGCAGTGAAGGCGCCTGGGCAGGCGCTTGGGCCGGGGCCGGGGCCTGGGGCAGAAGCGGAGGCTGGGCCGGCGCCGGGGGCGCCGCTGCGGCCGGTGCCGGTGCCGGCGCCTGGGCCGCGGCCGGGGGCGGGGGCGGGGTCTGGGCCGGGGGCACCCCCGCAGCTGAGGCAGGGGCCGGGGCCGGTGCCGGGACCTGGTCCGGGGCCGGGTCCGGGGCTGAGCCCGGGGCCGGGGGGACCGTCGCCGCCGAGGCGTTCTGGGGCTCCGGGAGCAGGGCCAGCACCGCCTGCCGGTGCGCCTCGCTCGTCGCCTCGTCGTACGGATCCGGCGTCGCCGGCACCTGGAGCCGCAGCACCGGCCCCGTACCGAGGCGGGCGTACCCGCGTCCCGGCGGGACGGCCGGGGTCGGGGTCGTGTGCGGCGGGACGCCGAGGACCGCCTCGATCTGCGCGGGCGACGCGGGACCGAGCACGACCCGGGCGCGGGTGTGCGTCCGTACCGTCTCGCCGAGCGTGTCGACGCCGTCGAACTGCTCCGCCACCACCACCGTGACCTGCGCGGCCCTGCCGTGCCGCAGCGGCACCTGGAGCAGGTCCTGCGGGTCGGGACGCCCGTCGGCCGCGGCCAGGTGACCGAGGATGCTCGGCCGGTCGAGCAGGATCCAGAGCGGGCGCCGGGTGTCGTCGGGCGCGGGACGGCCCGCCTGCCGGGCCCGGTTCGCGGCGATCAGCCGCCGCTCGGTCTCGTGCGCCGCCCACTCCAGGCTCGCCAGCGCGCCCGCGAGTCCGCACTCGACGGCCAGGACGCCCGTACGGCCGGTCAGGCAGGCGTACTCGCCGGTGCCGCTGCCCTCGATGACCAGCACGTCGCCGTACGGGAGGGTCTGCAGGGCGAGGGAGCGCAGCAGCGAGGTCGTGCCGCTGCCGGGCTGGCCGACGGCGAGCAGATGGGGTTCGGTGGCGCGCGGGCCCGTCCGCCAGAGCACCGGGGGCGCGTCCGACTCTCCGTCGGCGGCGACGACCGGCACCGTCCGCTGGACGGCGTCCGCGTCGGTGAAGCCGAGGACCGTCTCGCCGGGCACGGTGACGAAACGCTGGGCGGCGATCGTGGTGGGCAGGGCGGGCAGCACGCTCATGACGAGCTGGTTGCCCTCCTCGTCCCAGTCGAAGAGGTACTCGCGACCACGGCCGGACTTGGCGTGCAGCAGCTGTTCGATCCGGGCCCGGGAGTCCGCCTCGCCGTCCGTGAAGTACGCGGGGTACCGGATGCGCAGCTGGGTGAGGCGCCCGCCCTCGTCGAAGGTGAAGTCCCCGAAGGCGGCGTTCCAGTCGCCCCCGTGGGCGAAGAGGGGGGCGGGGTCCTCGGGGACGGCGAAGTACGGCACCAGCGCCTCGTAGAGGCCCTTGAGCCGCTCGACCTCGGCGTCGTCGGGCCCGGTCTTCACGACCGGACGCTCACGCCCCTTCCACGCGGCCGCTGCCATCACCGAGACGAGCGCGAGGAGCGGCCCGTACGGAGCGAGGGCGACGACCAGGACGCAGGCCGCGACCAGGAGCAGCGTGGGACCGCGCCGTTCCTTGGGGGTCGCGGCCCACTTGGCGCGCGCGAGCGCGGCCAGCTTCCGCAGACCACGCGAGATGGTGATCAGCGGATGGAGCACATCGGTGGCGCTGTCGGCGGCCGTGCGCGCGATCTCTCGACTGCGAGCGATCCGGTCGCTGCCGCTGGTCAGAATGCGGGGGAGTGGTCGCCGGGCCACGTCGTACTCCTGGAGTTGTGGAAGGGGCAGTGGAGCGTCAGAAGTTGATCCCGCCCAAGAGGCTGGCCAGGCTCTGGCCGCCCGCGGTGATGCTCGGTGCGATGGCGGTGCCCGCGAGGTAGAAGCCGAACAGCGCGCTGACGAGGGCGTGGGAGGCCTTCATCCCGTCCTTCTTGAAGAACAGGAAGCAGATGATGCCGAGCAGGACCACGCCTGAGATGGACAGGATCATGAGGTGTTCTCCTGGGTGAGGGGACAGTCACCATGAGTCCTTCCAGGTTCACAGCAAGTATCTATGCGATTAAAGGTGCATACGGGTGAAAGTCGGGCGATTTCACTTGACTGGCCGACGTGGAGGGGTCGCCCGAGTGGCGATACGCGCGGAGCGCGCTAGCGCGAGCGACCTTTCCGCCCGGGTGAGCTGCGGTGATCTTCGGTGATCTTTGCCTTGGACGCCTCACGTCATGTCGGCGGACGGGCAGTACCCTGTCGATTCACTCGTACGGCTCCGATTGCCGTGCGCAGATCAAGGTGGAACGTCCAGGGTTCCGAGGAACGAAAGGCGGGTAGGTCGGGATGAGCGAGACTCCGGACCCCGAGGTCATCGAGCTGGCGAGCAAGGTCTTCGACCTGGCGCGCACCGGGGACGCGGAGGCGCTGGCCGCCTATGTCGACGCGGGCGTCCCGGCGAACCTCACCAACGACCGGGGTGACTCGCTCGTCATGCTCGCTGCCTATCACGGCCACGCCGACGCGGTCACCGCCCTGCTGGCCCGTGGCGCCGACGCGGACCGTGCCAACGACCGGGGCCAGACCCCCCTCGCGGGTGCGGTCTTCAAGGGCGAGGACGCCGTCGTGCGTGCGCTGCTCGCCGGCGGCGCAAATCCGGAAGCGGGGACTCCGTCTGCCGTGGATACTGCTCGGATGTTTGGGAAGGCAGAACTCCTGGAGCTCTTCGGCGCCTCGTGAGCATTCCGGTGAAGATCCGGGTGAACGGGCACTGAACCCCAGGTGAGAGCGGTGTCGTAAATGTGGTCGCGGTGGCGAAATGGCTGGGTCATCATGACGTCGGGCCCGCAGCGGGCCACCGACGAGAGGCAGAGGAAGATGGTCAACACCAAGCGAAGGACGACGGGCGGCCCCACATGTTGCTGTGCGGCGTAGGCGATCACCAGTTCCCGGTATCCACCCGGTACTCCCCGGTCGTGTCGACAGCTTGATGTGAGGCGTCTTCCATGTTCGATCCAGTCATAGCGCCGAGCGGCACCCTGCTCGGTCTGCTGCAGAGGGGCCGCGGCGACGGCACCCTGCACGCGCTCGCCGCGCCACGTGCCGAGGCCCTCGCGGCCCTGAACCACTGCGTTCTCAGCGACCCCCGCCACGACTGGCAGGTCGAGAACCGCTCCCTCTACTACGCACGGCTCTACCTCGACCTCGCCGGCGGGCTCGACGAGATCGAGGGCCACCTCTTCGGGGCCGAGGACCACCTCGACACCGAGGAGAACCGGACCGGCCTCGCGCTCGCCGTCCTCGGGCACCTCGCCTCCTACGGCCGCCGGGACGCCCTGACGCTGCTCCGGCGGTACGCCGCGACCGGCACCAACTGGGCGTGGGCGCTCGACGAGCTCGCCCTGCGCGACGACGACACCGGGCTGCGCTCGCTCGCCCTCCCCGTCCTCGCCCGCTTCCCGGCCGACCCGGAGGGCGACGCCGAGCTGGCCACCGCCGTACGGGACGCCTTCGAGCCCCGGCCGTGGCGGTTGTGGGCGGAGGACCAGCGGGACGCCGTGGGCGCCCGGGTCAGGGCCGCCCAGGAACAGGGCTCCTTCGACCGCTGGCAGCGCCAGATGCGACCGAGCGGCCCCCGGCCCGGCTGGAGCGTCCAGGCGGTCTTCGACTGGGCCCAGGAGGGCCTGGAGCGCGGCGCCGCGCTGCACGGCCCCGCCGCGCGCTGCCTGACCGCCGTCGCCGGCCCCGAGGACCGGCCGCGGATCGTCGAGGCCGCCCGCAGCGGACCCGACGGCGCGCGCTGCGCCGCCCTGCACTACCTCGCGGAGGCACGGGACCCCGCCGTCCTCGACCTGATCGAGGCCGCGGCCGGCAGTGACTCCCGTACCGTCGCCGAGGTCGCCGTCGCCGCGTTCGAGCGGATGTGCGGCGAGGCCGCCGTCGACCGCGCCCGGGGCTGGGTCCACCGGCCCGACGCGCTCGGCGCCGCCGCCGGTGCCGTCCTCGCCTGCCGGGGCGGGGTCCAGGACTCGCTCCTCGTCCTCGGCGCGCTCCGCGAGACCGTCCGGGCCGAGGGCCCCGACGCGACCGCCCTCTACACCCTGGTCGACGGCGCCGGACGGCTCGGCATCGGCTGCGCCGCGCCCGTGCTGCGCCACGTCTACCGGGAGACCGCCTCCTCCCAGCTCCGCGGCAGGACGGCCCGCGCCCTCGCGGCCACCGACCCGACCTTTCCGACGGGCTTCGCCGTCGAGTGCCTCTGGGACTGCGAGGAGACCACGCGCGAGGTCGCGGCCCTGCACGCCGAGACGGGTGACGTCCGCGTCGCGGACCGCCTGCGCCGGCTGGCCGCCGACCCGGCCGAGGAGGCCGAGGTGCAGACCGCGGTACGCAACCGGATAGGGCCGGACCTCCAGGTCTGAACCGGCCGGCGGACGGCGCCCGTCGGCGGGCGGGGCCCATCGGTGGGCGGGGCTGGTGGGCGGGGCTGGTGGACGGCGCCCGTCGGTGCACGGCGGGCGCCGGGCCGGTCGGGCGCCGGCGTCGGTCGGGCGCCGGCGTCGGTCGGGCGCCGGGTCGGTCGGGCGGTGGCTCGGCGGGCTGGGTGAGGCTCGCGCGGAGCGCCGAGGGGCGGTCCGGCGGACGGGGGTCCCCGGCTCCCTACGAGCCGGCTCGGCACCGGGCCACGGGCGGCCCGCCGGGCCGGGGGCAAACGCTCATGGGACGTTCCCCGGCCGTCCAGATCCTCGTCGGCGGGAACACGCCGGGCGCGACGACAACACGGGTATGCGTGTCGTCATCGTCACCGAATCCTTCCCACCCGATGTCAATGGTGTGGCGCACTGCGCCCAGCAGACCGCGCGCCACCTCGTACGCCGCGGACATGACCCGCTCGTCATCGCCCCGGCCGGCGCCGGAGCCACCGACACCCCGGACGCCGACGCGCCCTGCCCCGTCGTACGCGTCCCCTCCCTCCCCCTCCCCGGCTACCCCCAGGTGCGCGTCGCGCTTCCCAGCCGCCGCCTCGCCACGGCCATCGCCGCGCACCGGGCCGACGTCGTCCACCTCGCCGGCCCCTTCGTGCTCGGGGTGCGCGGCATGGCGGCCGCGACCCGCCTCGGACTGCCCGCCGTGGCCGTCTACCAGACCGACCTCGCCGGATACGCCCGCACCTACGTGGGCACCGGGGAAGGGGCCGCCTGGCGCCGGCTCCGGGCCGTCCACGGCGCCGCCGACCGCACCCTCGCGCCGTCCACCGCCGCCGCCCGCGACCTGGAGACGCACGGCATCGGACGCATCCGCCTCTGGCGGCGCGGCGTCGACACCGTCCGCTTCCGCCCCGACCTGCGCGACGAGGCCCTGCGACGCGAACTCGCCCCGAACGGCGAACTCCTCGTCGGCTACATCGGCCGCCTCGCCCCCGAGAAGCACGTCGAACTGCTCTCCGGGGTCTGCGGACTCCCCGGCATCCGGGTCGTGGTCGTGGGCGACGGCCCGAGCGAACCCGCCCTGCGTGTCGCCCTGCCCGGCGCCGTCTTCCTCGGCCGCCGCACGGGCGACGACCTGGCGCGGATCTTCGCCTCGCTCGACGTGTTCGCCCACACCGGCCCGTACGAGACCTTCTGCCAGACCGTCCAGGAGGCCATGGCCAGTGGCGTTCCGGTCGTCGCGCCCGCCGCCGGCGGTCCGCTCGACCTGGTCGACCACCGCAGGACCGGTCTCCTGGTCCCGCCGGACGACATCACGGCCCTACGGGACGCGGTGGCCTCCCTCGCGGAGGCACCGGCCCTGCGCGGCGCCTACGGGCGGGCGGGCCGGACGGCCGTCGAGGGCCGGACCTGGGAGGCCGTCGGCGACGAGCTGATCGGCCACTATCTGGAGGTCCTGCGCGAGCGGACGGCGGTGGCGGCATGAGAGGCCCCGCGACAGCCCGCCCGCTGCGCATCGTCCGGCTCGCCAACTTCGTCACCCCCACCTCGGGGGGCCTGCGCACCGCCCTCGAACAACTCGGTCGCGGCTACCTCGCCGCCGGGCACGAGCCCGTCCTCATCGTCCCCGGCGACGAGGAGAGCGACCGGATCACCGACCAGGGCCGGGTCATCACGCTGCCCGGGCCCGTCCTGCCCGGCACGGGCGGCTACCGCGTGCTCGCCGACCGGCGCCGCGTCCGCCGGATCCTGGAGCGACTCGCCCCGGACCGCATCGAGGTCTCCGACCGCACGACCCTGCGCTGGACGGGGGAGTGGGCCCGCCGCGCACGGGTGCCCTCGGTGATGGTCTCCCACGAGACCACCGACGGCGTCCTGCGGACCTGGGGCGTGCCGACGGCCGCCGCCTCCCGCGCCGCCGACCGGCTCAACCGCCGTACCGCGTGGGCGTACGCGCGGATCGTCTGCACGACGGAGTGGGCGGAGCGGGAGTTCGTACGGATCGGGGCGAGCAACGTCCTGCGCGCCCCGCTCGGCGTGGACCTGGCGCGCTGCCGGCCGGGACGGCACAGCGCCGACCTGCGGGACCGGCACGCCGCCGGCGAGGGGGTGCTGCTACTGATGTGCTCACGGCTCTCCGTCGAGAAGCGCCCGGGAACGGCCCTCGACGCCCTCGCCCACCTGCGGGGCCTCGGGATCAGGGCCACGCTCGCGGTGGCCGGCGAGGGGCCGCTGCGGGGCGCGTTGGAGCGTCGGGCCCGGGAGGAACGGCTCCCGGTCCGCTTCCTGGGACACGTGGCCGACCGCGAGGCCCTGGCCGACCTCCAGGCCTCCGCCGACCTGTGCCTGGCCCCCGGCCCCGCCGAGACCTTCGGGCTCTCCGCCCTGGAGGCGCTCGCCTGCGGAACTCCGGTGGTGGTCAGCGCCTCCTCGGCGCTCCCGGAGGTCATCGGCGACGCGGGCGCGTCCGCCGCGGACGACGGGGCCGACTTCGCCGCGGCCGTGCGCGCCCTGCTCGACCGCCCGGAGCCGCTCCGCCGCGAGGCGGCACGCGCGCGTGCCGAACTCTTCGGCTGGGACCGCTCGATCGCCGCCTTCCTCCACGCCCACGACGCGGTCCCGGCCCCGGTCCTCGTCCCGCCGCAGGAGGTGCGGACATGACGACCGGAGGCGCGGACCTGACGACCGGTCCGGCGCCCGCCCCGAACCGCGCCCCGGTCCCGGTCGCCGACCGGACTATGGATCCATCCCCTCGGACAGTGGAGCCGTCCCCTCGGATACTGGATCCCGCGCGCGGGATATTGGATCCAGTGTCCTGGACATCGGATCCAATATCTGATTCGGCGGCCCTCGCCCCCGACACCTCCGCCCCACGCCGCGATGCCATCCCCGCCCCACGCCGGGCAGCCGACGCCGAAGCCGACCCGCCGATGCCCCCACCGGTTCGGTTCGCCGTGCTCGGCGACTCCCTCAGCGAGGGAGTCGGGGACCGGGTCGACGGTGCCTGGCGCGGCTGGGCGGCCCTGCTCGCCGAGGGCCTGGCGGGGCCCGGCCGGCGCCTGGAGTTCCGGAACCTCGCCGTCAGCGGGGCCCAGAGCCGGGAGGTCGCCGAGCACCAGGCCCCCGAGGCGGTGGAGTTCCGGCCCGACCTCGCCTCCGTCGTCGTCGGCGTCAACGACACCCTCCGGCGCACCTTCGACATCGAACAGCTCGCCCACCGCCTCGACCGCGTCTGCGCCGACCTCACGGCGAGCGGAGCCGTCCTCCTCACCGCCTGCCTGCCCGACCCCGGCCGGATGCTCGCGCTCCCGGCGCCGCTCGCCCGCCCGCTCGCCCGGCGCCAGCACGCCCTGAACAGCCTCGTCCACGCGCTCTCCGCCCGTTACGACGCCGTCCACCTCCACCTCGCCGACACCACCTGGACCGACGACCGGACCCTGTGGAGCGCCGACCGGCTCCACCCCGGCGAGCGTGGCCACCGGGCGATCGCCGCGCGCTTCCACGACCTCCTGGTCGCCCGGGACCTCGCCCACGGCACACCGCCCTCGCCCGACCCACGGCAGCCGCCGCCCACCCGTGCGGAAGCGGTGGTCTGGCTCGCCACCGCCGGGACCGGCTGGGTGCTCCGGCGCTGCCACGACCTGCTGCCCCAGCTGCTCCACCTGGCCGGCGCGGAACTGCGGCACCGGGCGAGGGGCACCGACACGCGCCTGGACCGGAAGGCCGAACACGCGCTCGCGGCCGCGCTCGCGGCCGTGTCCCTGGACGCTCCGGTGGCCACAATGGGGGAATGACCGGGCGCTGGGAGTTCTGGATCGACCGAGGCGGCACGTTCACCGACATCGTGGGCCGACGGCCCGACGGGCGGCTCGTCACCCGCAAGCTGCTCTCCCACGACCCCGCCCGCCCCCACGACGCGGCCGTCGCCGGGATCCGCCTGCTTCTCGGGCTCGGCCCCGACGAGCCGGTCCCCGCCGACCGGGTCGCCGTCGTCAAGATGGGTACGACCGTTGCCACCAACGCCCTCCTGGAGCGGCGCGGGGAACCGACGGTCCTCCTCGTCACCGAGGGCTTCCGGGACGCCCTGCGCATCGCCTACCAGAACCGGCCCCGGCTCTTCGACCGCCACATCGTGCTCCCCGAGGCCGTCCACGAACGCGTCATCGAGGTGCCCGAACGGGTCGACGCCCAGGGCAGGACCGTACGGCCCCTCGACGAGGACGCCGTCGCCGAGGAGTTGAGGGCCGCCCACCGTGACGGCTACCGCTCCGCCGCCGTCGTCCTCCTGCACGGCTACCGCGACCCCGCCCACGAGAGCCGTGTCGCCGCCCGCGCCCGCGAACTCGGCTTCACCCAGGTCAGCTGCTCGCACGAGGTCAGCCCGCTGATCAAGCTCGTCCCGCGCGGCGACACCACCGTCGTCGACGCCTACCTCTCCCCGATCCTGCGCCGGTACGTCGACGAGGTAGCCCGCGAACTCGCCGGCATCCGACTCATGTTCATGCAGTCCAACGGCGGTCTGCGGGAGGCCGCCCACTTCCGCGGCAAGGACGCCGTCCTGTCCGGACCGGCCGGTGGTGTCGTCGGCATGGCCCGCACCTCGGGGCAGGCCGGGTTCGACCGGGTCATCGGCTTCGACATGGGGGGCACCTCCACCGATGTGTCGCACTACGCGGGCGAGTTCGAGCGTGAACTGGGTACACAGGTCGCAGGCGTCCGGATGCGCGCCCCGATGATGAACATCCACACCGTCGCGGCGGGCGGCGGCTCCGTCCTCCACTACGACGGCCGCCGCTTCCGCGTCGGGCCCGACTCGGCGGGCGCCGTCCCCGGCCCCGCCTGCTACGGCCGGGGCGGGCCGCTGACGGTCACCGATGCCAACGTGATGCTCGGCCGCGTCCAGCCCGCCCACTTCCCCGCCCTGTTCGGACCCGACGGCGACCGGCCGCTCGACGAGACCGTCGTCCGTGAGGGGTTCGCCGCCCTCGCCCGGGAGATCGGCGACGGCCGCACCCCCGAGGAGGTCGCCGCCGGCTTCCTGGAGATCGCCGTTCTCAACATGGCCAACGCGGTCAAGAAGATCTCCGTCCAGCGCGGCCACGACATCACCCGCTACGCCCTCACCAGCTTCGGCGGCGCCGGCGGCCAGCACGCCTGCGCCGTCGCCGACGCCCTGGGCGTCGACACCGTCCTCGTACCGCCCCTGGCGGGTGTCCTGTCCGCGTACGGCATCGGGCTCGCCGACGCCACCGCCATGCGCGAGCAGTCGGTCGAGGCCGAGCTCGACGCGGCAGGGACGCACGCGCGCGTGACGGAACTCTGCGCCGAACTCGCCGAGCGGACCACGGAGGAACTGCGCGCCGACGGCCTGCCCGACCGCGCGATCACCACGCACGCACGCGTGCTCCTTCGCTACGCCGGCACCGACGCCGGCCTTCAGGTCGACCTCGCCGACGCCGAGCGGATGCGCGGGGCCTTCGAGACGGTCCACCGCGCGCGGTACGCCTTCACCATGGACCGGCCGCTCGTCGTGGAGGCCGTCTCCGTGGAGGCCGTGGGGACCACCGGACCGCACGGCCCCGTGCTCGTCGAGACGGGTGACAGCGCCGGCCGGACCGCCCCTCGCGCGACCGTACGGATGCACAGTGGCCGCACCGTCGCCGACACCCCGCTGCACCGACGGGAGGACCTCCGCCCCGGTACCACCGTCACCGGCCCCGCGATCCTCGCCGAGGCCGACTCCACCACCGTCGTCGACCCCGGCTGGCGGGCCGAGGCCGGCGACGGCGGCCACCTCGTCCTCACCCGCGCCACACCCCGCCCCGCGCGCGTGGCGGTCGGCACGGACGTCGACCCGGTCCTCCTGGAGGTCTTCAACAACCTCTTCATGGGGATCGCCGAGCAGATGGGCGTACGCCTGGAGAACACCGCCCACTCCGTCAACATCAAGGAGCGGCTCGACTTCTCCTGCGCCCTGTTCGACCCCGAGGGCAACCTCATCGCCAACGCGCCCCACATCCCCGTCCACCTCGGTTCCATGGGCGAGTCCATCAAGGAAGTGCTGCGGCGCGGCGGCGACACCCTGCGCCCCGGCGACGTCTACGCCATCAACGACCCGTACCACGGCGGCACCCACCTGCCCGACGTGACCGTGGTGACCCCGGTCTTCGACGAAGCGGGCCGCGAGCTGCTCTTCCTCGTCGCCTCGCGCGGCCACCACGCCGAGATCGGCGGCATCACCCCCGGCTCCATGCCCGCCTTCAGCGAGACCGTCCACGAGGAGGGCGTCCTGTTCGACAACTGGCTGCTCGTCCGGGACGGCCGGCTGCGTGAGGACGAGACGCGGGAGCTGCTCACCGGCGCCCGGTACCCCTCCCGCGACCCCGACACCAACCTCGCCGACCTCCGCGCCCAGATCGCCGCCAACGAGAAGGGCATCGAGGAACTGCGCGCCATGGTGGACCAGTTCGGCCTGGACGTCGTCCACGCCTACATGCGTCACGTGCGGGCCAACGCCGAGGAGTCCGTCCGGCGGATCGTGGCCGGCCTCCAGGACGGTTCGTACCGCTACGAGACGGACGGCGGCGCGGTCGTCCAGGTGGCCGTCCGGGTCGACCGCGCACGTCGCTCCGCCGTCCTCGACTTCACCGGCACCTCACCGCAGCTGCCCGGCAACGCCAACGCGCCCACCTCCGTCGTCATGGCCGCCGTCCTGTACATCTTCCGGACCCTGGTCGACGACGACATCCCCCTCAACAGCGGCTGTCTGGAGCCCCTGGACGTCCGCGTCCCGCCCGGCTCGATGCTCGCGCCCCGCTACCCGGCGGCGACCGTCGCCGGGAACGTGGAGACCTCCCAGGCGGTCACCGGGGCCCTCTACGCGGCCCTCGGCGTCCAGGCCGAGGGTTCGGGCACGATGAACAACGTGACGTTCGGCAACGCGCGCGTGCAGTACTACGAGACGGTCGCGAGCGGCTCCGGCGCGGGCGACGGCTTCGACGGGGCCGACGCCGTGCAGACCCACATGACCAACTCCCGGCTCACCGACCCGGAGATCCTGGAGTGGCGCCACCCCGTCCGGGTGGACTCCTTCGCCGTACGGACGGACAGCGGCGGCGACGGCCGGTGGCACGGCGGCGACGGCGTCGAACGCCGGATCCGGTTCCTGGAGCCGATGACCGTGACCCTGCTGACCGGCCACCGCCGCGTACCGCCGTACGGAATGGCCGGCGGGCAGCCGGGCGCCCTCGGCGAGAACCTCGTCGAACGCGCCGACGGCACGGTCGAGCGTCTCGACGGGGTCGACAGCACCGACGTCGCCCCCGACGACGTCCTCGTCCTGCGGACGCCGGGCGGCGGGGGCTACGGCACGCGCTGAGTACCGGCGCCCGTCAGCCCGTCAGCCCGTCAGCCCGTCGGGACGAACCGGACCACCGTCCCCGGGACGGCCTGCGCCGCGGCCGCCAGGTCCGCCTCCCGGACCACCGCCACCACCGGATAGCCCCCGGTCGTGGGGTGGTCGGCGAGGAAGACCACCGGCCGGCCGTCCGGAGGCACCTGGACCGCGCCCAGGACCATGCCCTCACTGGGGAGTTCGGCCGTCACCAGCCGCGTGAGGGGCGGGCCCTCGGTGCGCAGACCGATCCGGTTCGACGCCGGCGAGACCCGGTACGCGCGCGTGGCCAGGGTGCGCAGCGCCGACGGGGCGAACCAGTCGTCACGCGGGCCCAGCCGGACCCGGAGGACGAGTTCGTCCACCGGACCCGGCCAGGGAGGAGCGTCGACCCACCCCCGCGGGGCCGACTCCGCGCCCAGCGGCAGCACGGCCCCTTCCGTCAGCGGCGCCGGGCCGAGCCCGGACAGCAGGTCGGTGGAGCGGCTGCCGAGGACGGGTTCGACGGCGATCCCGCCGCCGAAGCCCACGTACGCGCGCAGGCCACGGGTGGCCGGACCGACCTCCAGGAGCGCCCCCGCCGGAACCCGTACCGCCGTGCCCCAGGCGGTCGGCCGGCCGTCGACGGTGACCGGGCAGGGCGCGCCGCCCACCGCCACCGTGACCGGGCAACGGGGCCGCACCGCGCACCCGTTGACCGTGGTCTCCAGGACCGCCGCGCCCTCCGGGTTGCCCACCAGCCGGTTCAGCAGGCGGGCCGCGCCCGGATCCAGCGCCCCGGAGCGGGGCACGCCCAGATGCGCGTACCCGGTCCGCCCCAGGTCCTGGACGGTGGTGAGCGCTCCCGCCCGTACCACCGCGAGAGCACGATCGGTCACCGGCTCTCCACCACGAAGCGCACCCGCGCGCCGGGCGTCAGCAGCGCGGCGGGCTCGCGGTTCGCGTTCCACAGCACCGCGTCCGTGGAGCCGATCAGCTGCCAGCCGCCGGGGGAGGAACGCGGGTACACCCCCGTGTACGGCCCCGCGAGCGCGACCGAACCCGCCGGGACGGACGTCCGCGGAGTCGCCCTGCGCGGCACCTGGTACTGCTCGGCGAGCCCGGTCAGATAGCCGAAGCCCGGCGCGAACCCGCAGAAGGCGACCCGGAAGTCGGTGGCCGAGTGGATCCGGACCGCCGTCTCCACGGACACCCCCCAGAGCGCGGCGACCTCGGCGAGGTCGGGACCGTCGTAGCGGACCGGCACCTCGACCGCCCGCTCCACGCGCGCGTGGAGCGGCGCGATCGTCCACTCCCGCAGCTGCCCCGCCAGCAGGTCCGGCGCGTCGACGCCGTCCAGGAGCACCGTCCGCGCCGCCGGGACGATCTCCCGTACGGACGGCAGGGCACCGCCCGCGCGTCGCCGCATCAGCTCCGCGTGGAACGCCTCGGTCTCCGAGCCGCTCCCCAGCTCGACGAGCAGCGCCCGCTCGCCCACCCGGTACACCCGCCGCGCCTTCACAGGAAGGCCTCCACCCGGACTCCGGCGGCCTCCAGTTCGGCCCGCACCCGGCGGGCGAGGCCCACCGCGCCCGGGGTGTCGCCGTGCAGGCAGAGCGAGCGCGCCCGTACGGCGACGGAACGGCCGCAGTGCGCGGTGACCACCCCGAACCGGGCCATGGACACCGACCGTTCGACGACCTCGGCCGGATCGGTGACGACGGCCCCCTCCTGCCCCCGTGGCAGCAGGGAACCGTCCGCCGTGTACGCCCGGTCGCCGAACGCCTCGGGCACCACCGGCAGCCCCGCGCTCCCGGCCGCCTCGTGGAGCCGTGAGCCGGGCAGCCCGAGGACCGGCAGCCCCCCGCCCGCCAGCAGCACCCCGTCGACGACCGCCGCCGCCTGGACCTCGTCGCGCACCACCCGGTTGTAGAGCGCGCCGTGCGGCTTGACGTACGCGACCCGCGACCCGGCCGCCCGCGCGAAGACGTCGAGCGCGCCGATCTGGTACGCGACCTCGGCCGCCAGCTCGTCCGCAGGAACGTCCATCGAGCGGCGGCCGAATCCGGCCAGGTCCCGGTAGGACACCTGGGCCCCGATCCGTACGCCCCTCGCCGCCGCCAGCTCGCAGACGCGGCGCATGGTGACCGCGTCACCCGCGTGAAAGCCGCAGGCCACGTTGGCGCTGGTGACGACGGAGAGCAGCTCCTCGTCGTCGGTGAGCGCCCAACGGCCGAAGCCCTCGCCGAGGTCGGCGTTGAGGTCGATCGAGGCCCAGGTCATACCAGTTCCTTCCCGCGGGTCTCCGGCAGTCCGAGCAGGGCGATGACCGCGAGTCCGTAACCGATCGCCCCGAAGACCAGCGCGCCGCCGACGCCCCAGCTCTCGGCGAGGAAGCCCACCAGGGTCGGGAAGATCGCGCCCACCGCGCGCCCGGTGTTGTACGTGAAGCCCTGGCCCGTGCCCCGTACCGCCGTCGGGTACAGCTCGGCGAGGAAGGAGCCGAAGCCGCTGAAGATGGCCGACATGCAGAAGCCGAGCGGGAATCCGAGGACGAGGAGGAGCGTGTTCGCCCCGGACGGGATGTTCGTGTACGCGAGGACGGAGAGCGCCGACAGGGCGGCGAAGAGCGCGATGTTCTTCTTCCGGCCGAGCCGGTCCGTGAGGTACCCGCCGGTCAGATAGCCGATGAAGGCGCCCGAGATGAGGAACGTCAGATAGCCGCCGGTGCCGACCACCGTGAGCCCCCGCTCGGTCTTCAGGAAGGTCGGCACCCAGGTCGCGAGGGTGTAGTAGCCGCCCTGCACACCGGTCGAGAGCAGCACCGCGAAGAGCGTGGTGCGCAGCAGCGGACCCTTGAAGATCGCGGTGAACGAACCGCGTTCGGCCGAGCTGCGCCGGATCTCGGCGGCCTGCGGGGCGTCCTCGACGTTCCGCCGGACGTAGACGACCAGGAGCGCGGGCAGAGCGCCGGTCCAGAACATGACCCGCCAGGCGGTGTCGGCGTCGACGAACGCGAAGACCAGGGTGTACACGATCACCGCGAGCGCCCAGCCGGCCGCCCACGCGCTCTGGATGCCACCGAGCGTACGCCCCCGGTGCTTGGCGGAGGCGTACTCGGCGACCAGGATCGCCCCGACCGCCCACTCGCCGCCGAACCCGAGGCCCTGGAGAGCCCGGAAGACCATCAGAGTCTCGTAGTTGGGCGCGAAGCCGCACAGAACGGTGAAGAGCGCGTAGGTGACGACCGTGATCATCAGCGCCTTCACCCGGCCGATGCGGTCGGCCAGGACGCCGGCCAGCGCGCCGCCGATCGCCGAGACGACGAGGGTGACGGTGGTCAGCAGGCCGGTCTGGCCCTTGTCCAGGCTGAAGTAGGCGGCGATGGCCACCATCGAGAGCGGCAGGGTGAAGAAGTCGTAGGAATCCAGGGCGTATCCGCCGAACGCGCCGCCGAACGCGCGGCGGCCGCGCGGCCCGAGGGCGCGCAGCCAGGCGAACGCACCCGTGTCGTCGGGCTGTTCGCCCTGGGTCTGCTGCTGGGTCTGTGTCGTGCTCATCTGCACCTCGCAGTGGGGGAGGAGCGTGCCGGAGAGACGTACCGGAGGACCGTGCGGTGTCGCCAAGGTAGGGGATTGTTGAACGATCCGACAAGAGGCGTGTCGTCATGTTCTTGTTTCCGGAGAGGACCTGCGATTGACTCGGCCGCGTACGACGAGAGGAACGAGGCACGGTGGGCGAAATCGGCGCGATCGGCGAACTCGCTGACGACCGGGCGCTGCTCGGGCGCACCAGCACGGCGGAGCGGGTGGCGGACATCCTGCGCACCCGGATCGCCGAGGGCTTCTTCCCGCCCGGCACCCGGCTCTCCGAGGACGGCATCGGCGGCGCGCTCAAGGTGTCCCGCAACACCCTGCGCGAGGCGTTCCGTCTGCTCACGCACGAGCGGCTGCTCGTCCACGAACTCAACCGGGGCGTCTTCGTCCGGGTCCTGGCCGTCGAGGACGTCGCCGACATCTACCGCACCCGCCGACTCGTCGAGTGCGCCGTCGTCCACGCCCTGGGGGAGCCACCGTTCGCGGTCGACGGTCTCATGGCGGCGGTCGAGGAGGGTGCGGCGGCGGCCCGCGCGGAGGACTGGAAGGGTGTCGCCACCGCCAACATCCACTTCCACCGCGAACTGGTCGCCCTGGCGGGCAGCGCGCGCACGGACGAGCTGATGCGGGGCGTCCTCGCCGAACTCCGGCTCGCCTTCCACATCGTGGCCGACCCGCGCGGCCTGCACGAGCCTTATCTCGTGCGAAACCGGGAGATTCTGGACGCTCTGCGCGCCGGTGAACGGGCGACGGCGGAACGCCTCCTGGCCCGCTACCTCGACGACTCCCGCACCCGGATCGTCGAGGTGTACGCGAAGGCCGTCGACGAACCGGAGCGCGCGGAGGCCTGAGAGCGGCCGCACGACGGTCCGGTCCCGCCGTTCGCCGCGGCCGACGCGTCCTCGCGGGTCCTGCCCGACGGGTGGTATCTGCGCCGTTTCGACCGTTGTCAGTTCGAGGACCTAATCTGTGCACCGTGACTTCGCCTGCCTCGACGGACCTCGTTCCGCCCCAGCTCAGCGCGGGGCCGCGGCCCGCACCGGGCCCGGCCGCCGACGAAGGGCTCGCGCGGCGCCTCCGCGCGCTCGCCTGCACCGCCCCGCTGCACGACCTGGACACCCGCAAGGCGAACCTGGCCGGTGAGTACTCGGTCTACGCGATGGCCGAGGTCGCCCTCTCCGCCATCGACCTCGTCACGCTCAACATGGACTTCGACACGGGCGCCGACCACGAGCAGATCGTCGCCCGCCTGCTGCCCCGCGTCGCCGCCCAGGCACCGGCCCGACCCGCCGCCGAGCACGAGCGGGTCGCCCGCTGGGTCCTGGAGAACCTGATCAACGTCGGCAGCGTGGACCGCGGCTTCCGCGCCGTCTACGGCACCTTCGGTGCGGACGGCGTCTACACCCGCCGCGACTACGACTTCAAACTGCTCGAAGAGGTCCCCGGCTACGGCGGCGGGGTCTACCTCCGGACGACCGACGAGGCGGTCAACGTCCTCGTCGGCGCCCTCGACACCGATGTCACCAGCGCCCAGATCGCCGCCGAGGTCAAGCTGGAGGTGCTGATCAACCGGGGCCGGCTCGCCGACGCCCAGCTCGCCGCCGAGCAGGCGCGGTACCGCACCGTGCAGTACGCCGAGACCCTCCGCAAGACCCTGGAGGCGACCCGCCGCAACGTGCGCGCGGTGGACTGGCTCCAGGCCGTACCGGACATGATCGCCGAGGCCCTCGACCACGTGGCCGACCGCTACCGCCACGAGAACGCGATCCTCACCAACATCCGCAAGGCCCGTGACGAGGCCGAGGACCCCGAGCACAAGCGCCGCGCCGCCGAGCTCGTCGACATCGTCAAGGACTGCATCCGCCGCCACACCCAGCTCCAGTCCCGCCTCCTGGAGGCGGGCCCGCTCTTCCGCGCGGAGCAGGACCGGCAGGCCTTCGCCGCCCCGACCTCGTACACCGGGATAGACCTCTACGGGCAGCTGGTCGCACCGATCCTGCCGCTCCCCGTCGAGCAGGCGACCAGGGTCACGGACGCGTTCTTCGCCCGGGGCACCGGGCTGCGCACCCCCGCGTCCGTGCGCGTCGGCGACCTCGTCGACATGCTCCTCACGCCGCCCGTCGAGCGCGAGCACCTGGGCGCCGAGATGCCCGAGCCCGACCTGATCGCCACGCCCGACGACAGCCGCTTCAGCGAGGAGCAGCTCGCGACCGCGCGGGAGCTGCTCGACCTGGAGCACGACGCCCCGCGCCGCCTCTCCGGCCTGCTCGCCGAGGCCCGCCTCCGCGACCCCGGCGACACCGACCTCCCGTACCTGGTCGCTCTCCTCGCCGTGCACGCCGCGAGCCCCCCGGTCGGCACGGCGTACCGCCAGGGCGAGGAGCGCCTGCTCTTCGCGGTGGACGACGGCACGCAGCTGGACGACCCGGAGTTCGGCGGCGCCGACCTGATAGTGGGTACGGCGCTCCTCGACGCACTCGGCATGGCGGCGGACCGCTCGGAGGCCTCATGACCACCGGCCAGACGGTCCCCCGAACGACCCCCGAGCCCCGGCCCGACCGGCCGGCCGACCCCGAGATGCCGGCCCTGCCCGACCGGGAGCCGGACACCGAGGTCCCGGCCCTGCCCGCCCGGCCGGTCGACTCCGAGGGCCCGCTCCCCGCGGGCCCGGAGGCGCCCGGGGCCCTGGGCGCCGCGCCCGCCCCGGGGGCGGCCCAGGTCGCCATGGTCCTGGGTGTCGTACCCGTGCCGCCGCCCGCGCCGGCCCGGCGGAGCCCCGCGCCGTACGTACGGGCCATGCGGCTCGCCGTCACGCGCCCGGCGGAGCCGGACCGGGCGGCCCCGCCCCGCCGCCCCGCCGTGTGGGTGACCCCGGTCCGCCTCCCGCTGTCCCGCCCCGAACCGGCCGCGCCCCCGACCGCCCCCACCGACCCGACCGGCCCCGAATCGGCCGCGCCCCCGACCGGCCCCGAACCGGCCGCGCCCCCGACCAGCCCCGAACCGGCCGCGCCCCCGACCGGCCCCGAACCGGCCGCGCCCCCGACCACGCCCCCGACCGCCCCCACCGACCCGACCAGCCCCGAACCGGCCGCGCCCCCGACCGGCCCCGAACCGGCCGCGCCCCCGACCGGCCCCGAAGCGGCCGCACCCCCGACCACGCCCCTGACCGCCCCCACCGCCCCCACGGACCCGACCGTCCCCACCGAGGAGCCCCAGCCGTGAGCGAACACCACGCCGAGCACGCCGACGCGTGGAGCGAGCCGGAGCCCCCGCACACCCCCGCCGCACCGCACGCCGTCACCCCCGCCGACGCGGCCGACGCCGCCCGGCTCGTGTCGTTCGGGCTGCAGCCCAAGCTGCTGCCCGCCCGCGACGCCGAGTACACCGAGCTCCTCCGGCGCTACCGCGAGGACGCCGCCTTCGCGCGCCTCGCCGACGCCGTCGCGACCGGCCTCGGGCTCGTCGTCCTGGAGGTCTCCCCGCGCGCGGGGATGGCCGTCACCGCGGGCGAGGACTCCGTCTTCGCCGTCCGCATGGGCGACTACGCCCGCCGCGCCAACACCGACTCGGCCGACCGCTTCCTGCACGGCCTCGCCCACCTGGCCGTGGCCGCCATGGCCTTCCCCCGCCCCGAGGACCTCGCCGACGACGGCTACATCGGCCGCCTCACCGTGAACGGCGTCGACGCCTTCGTACGCCAGGCCTGCCGCCGCCTCGAAGAGCGCGCGGAGGAACAGGGCGAGAACACCGACCCGGCCTCCGACGCCCCCGGCCTGGAGGCCGCCTGGCGGATCTACGCCCGCCGCAGCGCCACCGGCGCCACCAAGGACGCCCGTCGCCTCGCCGGCTCCACCACCGGCATCGTCGGCAAGGCCGTCGCCTTCCTCACCGAATCCGGCTTCCTCCAGCGCACCGGCGACGACGCGGGCGGTGCCTACCGCACCACCGCCCGCTACCAGCTCCAGGTCCGCGACATGGCCGGCAGCGCCGCCATGGCCGAACTGATCGACCTCGGCGTCGTCCCCGTCAGCGACGGCAGCGCGACCCTCCTGCCGCCGCCCGACGGCGACGACCTGGAGCTCGCCGCCGACGCCGGCCTGCCCTTCCACGCGTAACCGCCAGACTTCAGCAGCTTCAGAAGACGACTGAGAGCACCGCCGCCATGTACGAGTTGTCCCGGGTCCGTCTCTACTCCATCGGCCCCGCCGGTGCGCGCTACGCCGACACCGTCCTGGACCTGCGCGGAGTCGGCGCGCCCGTGCCCCACCCCGCCCCCACACAGGCGGAGTTCTTCGAGGAGGAGCCGGTCGGCCCGCCGCGCCGCCCCGCCCCCGCGGGCGTGCTCTTCCTGGAGAACGGCGGCGGCAAGTCCGTCCTCCTCAAGCTGATCTTCTCGGTGATGCTCCCCGGCCACCGCAACACCCTCGGCGGCGCCAGCTCCGGCGTACTGCGCAAGTTCCTGCTCGCCGACGACTGCGGCCATGTCGCCCTGGAGTGGCAACACACGCTCACCGGTGAGCTCGTCGTGGTCGGCAAGGCCAGCGAGTGGCGTGGACGCCAGGTCTCCAACGACCCCCGGAAGTTCGCCGAGGCCTGGTACTCCTTCCGCCCCGGACCGGGCCTCAGCCTGGACAACCTGCCCGTCGCGGAGGCCACGTCGGTCCGCCCGCCCGTCGAGGGCGCGTCCGGCGCGCAGGGCCGCCGCCGCACCATGAAGGGCTTCCGCGACGCCCTGACGGAGGCGGGCAAGGCGTACCCGCACCTGGAGGTGTACTGGGAGGAGATCCACGACCGCTGGAACGAACACCTCGGCGATCTGGGCCTCGACCCCGAACTCTTCCGCTACCAGCGGGAGATGAACGCCGACGAGGGCGAGGCCGCCGGCCTCTTCGCGGTCAAGAAGGACTCCGACTTCACCGACCTGCTCCTGCGGGCCGTCACCGACACCCGTGACACCGACGGCCTCGCCGACCTGGTCAGCGGCTTCGGCAACAAGCTCGGCCGGCGCGCCGAGCTCACCGCCGAGCGCGACTTCACCGCCGGGTCCGTCGACCTCCTCGGCCGCATCGTCGAGGCCGCCAGCACCCGGGCACGCGCGCGTGAGGTGCACGCCGGGGCCGAGCGCCGTACGCGCACACTCGCCCGCCGGCTCGCCGCCCGCGCCACCGAGGAACGCGTCCGTACGGCAGAGCTCGCCCAGCAGGTCACCTCCGCCGCGCACGCCGTCTCCGAGGCGGAGACCGCCCGCGGTCGCAGCTCCCGCATCGCCGCCGAACTCGCCTTCCGCCACGCCTCGCTCGCCCTGACGGTCGCCGAGAAGGGCGCCGCCTCCCAGCGCCGCGAGCTCATCGAGGCCCGGACCCTGCACTCCGCCTGGCAGGCCGCGGAGGCCGTGCTCCGCCACCGGGCCGCGAGCGACCGCTCCGCGCGCGTGGCCGCCGCGATCCGCGAGGCCGAGATCGACGCCGCCCCCGCGCTGGCCGCCCGCGCCAAGGCCGCCGCCGATCTCGTACGGGCCCTGCACGCGGCCGCGGAGGACGGCGCGCGCCACGCCGCCGAGGAGGAGGAGCGCTCCGCCGCCCTCCAGGAGGCGGGCGAGACCGCCCACCGCGACGCGACCGTCGCCGCGACCGAGGCCCAGCGCGCCCGCAGCGAGGCCGGGCACCTGCGCCAGCGCCTCGCCGAGGTGGAGCAGGAGACGGCCGAGGCGGTACGGGCGGGCTGGCTCGACGACTCGGCCCCGGACGCCGACCCGGCCCGCGCCGCCCTCGCCGCGAGCGACGCCGAGAAGACCGCGGTCGCCGCCTGGGACGCGGCCCGCGACGCCGCCCGCGCGGCGGCCGACCGCGCCCGCGAGGCGGCCGCCGCGGAGTCCCGCGCCGAACTCGCCGCGGCCCGCTCCACGGACGCGGCCGACGCCGCCGAGAACGCCTATGACGCGGAGCGCCGCGCGGCGGAGTCCCTCGCCGGCGACGAGCGTCTCGCCGAGCTCCTCAGCCTGCCCCCACAGCCCCCGTCGCCGCTTCCTGGCCAGCGCGCGGGCGAGGCCGGGGGAGCGGATTCCCAGGGCGCCGTCGCAGCGGGCCAGGGCTTCCCGCCGCGCGAACCCGCCCCCGGCGGCATCACCGCCCCCGACGGCACCACCGCTACCAACGGCACCGACCGCGCCACCGGATCGCACCGCACCACCGCCTTCGAGCGCGCCACCGGCCCCGAAGGCGCCCACGGCCCGCTCACCGTCACCGAGTTCGACCGGTACGCGGACGAACTGCGGCGCCTGCTCGACCAGTCCATCGCCTCCGCCGAGCGCCAGCTCTTCGACCTGCGCACGGCCGCCGCCGACGACTCCCGCATCCTCGGCGCCCTCGGCGACGGCGGCCTGCTGCCGCCCGGACCGGACGTCCTCGCCACCGTCGAGTACCTCGGCGAGCAGGGCATCCCGGCCCTCCCCGGCTGGCGCTACCTCGCCCAGGCCGTCGACCCCGCCGACCACGCAGCCGTCCTCGCCGCCCGCCCCGAGCTGGTCGACGGTGTCGTGATCACCGACCCCGTCTCGTACGCCCGCGCCCGCGAGGTGCTGTCCACCGCCGCTCTGCTGCCGCGCTCCGCCGTCGCCGTCGGCACCGCCGCCGCGCTCCTCGCGCCCGTGCCGAGCCCCGAGTCCGGCGACGACACCGGGGTCTTCCTCGTGCCGCCGAACCCGGCCATGCACGACGAGCACGCCGCCGACGAGGAACGCCACGCCCTGCGCGCCCGCGCCGCCGCCCGCGACGAGGAGATCCGCACGCTCGCCGCCCGGCTCACCGGCGACCGTTCGCTCGCCGCCCGGATCGGCTCCTGGCGCGCCGACTGCCCGCCCGGCATGCTCGCCGAACTGGCCGCCGTCGCCGCCACCGCCCGCGAGAGCGCCGAAACGGCCGCGGCCACCCTGACCGAGGCCCGTACGGTACGGGCGGAGGCCGACGAGGCCGCCGCCGACGCCGCCTCCGTACGCGACGAACGGCAGGAGGCCGCCCAGCGCGCCCGCCGCGCCGCCGACGCTCTGGCCGGCCTCGCGTTCCGGCTGCGCGAGCGCTCCGCCTGGCAGGCCAAGCTGCGCGAACTGGCCGACGACGCCACCGAGTCCGAGGCCCGCGCCCAGACCTGCCTGGAGCGCGCCCGGGCCGCCGACGAGGACCGCCGGGCCGCCCAGCGCGCCGCCGACGACGCCCACCGCACCGCCCGCGCCCTGCGCGCCGAGCGCGCCGAGATCGCCGGCGCCCCCGACCAGCTCCCCGAGGAGGACGCGGACGCCCCGCGCACCGCGCTCCCCACCCTGCGCGAGGCGTACCGCGCCGCGTCCCAGCTGTACGAGAAGGTCGGCGTCGGCGCCGACCTCCGTGCCGAGCAGGCCCGCGCCGAGAGTGACGAGTCCGCCGCCCTCGCCGAACTGGACCGCCTCACCAACAAGGTCCGGGTCCGCGCCGAACAGCTCCTGGAGTCGACGGACGGCGCCGACGGACCGTCCCGCCAGGCCGCGGCCGCCCGCGCCGAGTCCCTCGTCCAGATGCTGGAGACCCGCGCGACCGAGGCGAGCGAGAAGCTCGGCAGGCTGCGCGGCGAGTCCGAGCGGCTGGCCCCCGAGGACGGCGCGTCGCACACCGAGCTCCCCGAGGAACTGGTCCCCGCCGACGCCGAGCACGCCCAGACCCTGCTCCGTACCGCGACCACCGAACTCGCCGCCCGCAGCGACGCCCTGGAAGCCGCCCGCACCGCGCACGCCGGCCTCCTGCGGTCCCACCGCGCCGCCGAGGACGCGGCCGGCGGCTTCGACGAGACGGCCGCCCTCCTGCGCGACCTGCTCCGCGACCACGCCGAGGACGAGGAGGACGGCCCGGAGCCGTACCCCGGGACCCTGGAGGAGGCCCGGCAGACCGCCGCGGAGGCCCGTCGCTCGCTGCGCGGCTGCGCCGCCGACCTCTCGGGGGCCGACGCGGCCGTCCGCGAGGCGAGCGACATCCTCGTCCGGCACGCCAACTCCACCCGCTACGAGCAGGTCCGCACCCCCGCCCGCCAGCAGATCCGCGAACTGCCCGCCGCCGCGCTCCCCGAGCACGCGGCGAAGTGGGCCGACGCCTTCGCGCCCCGGCTCCGAGTCCTCACCGACGAGCTGGAGCAGCTGGAGCGCAACCGCGACTCCATCGTCGACCGGCTGCGCGGCCTCGTGGAGTCCGCGCTGACCACCCTCCGCTCCGCACAGCGGCTCTCACGCCTTCCGGAGGGCCTCGGGGAGTGGTCGGGCCAGGAGTTCCTGCGCATCCGCTTCGAGGAGCCGGACCAGGCCACGCTCACCGAGCGGCTCGGCGAGGTCATCGACGAGGCGACCCGCGCCGCCGTCAAGAAGAACGCGGACATGCGCCGGGACGGTATGTCCCTGCTCCTGCGGGGAGTTCAGGCGGCGCTGGAGCCGCGCGGCATCGCGGTCGAGATCCTCAAGCCCGACGCCGTGCTGCGGGCCGAGCGCGTACCGGTCGGCCAGATGGGCGACGTCTTCTCCGGCGGCCAGCTCCTCACCGCCGCCATCGCCCTCTACTGCACGATGGCCGCCCTGCGCTCCAACGACCGCGGCCGCGACAAGCACCGTCACGCGGGCACCCTGTTCCTCGACAACCCGATCGGACGCGCCAACGCGACGTACCTGCTGGAGCTCCAGCGGGCCGTCTCG
This sequence comes from Streptomyces sp. NPDC090127, assembly GCF_044746945.1. Classification (NCBI taxonomy): domain Bacteria; kingdom Bacillati; phylum Actinomycetota; class Actinomycetes; order Kitasatosporales; family Streptomycetaceae; genus Streptomyces; species Streptomyces sp. NPDC090127. The sequence goes on from NZ_JBIVDE010000007.1 coordinate 436,356, forward strand.
GACGCGCTCGGCGTCCAGCTGCTGTACACGACCGGCCTGTTCGACACGACCGCGCTCGCCGAGTTCCCGCTGGTCATCCGGCTGCGCAACGACGCGGACCTGCGGGCAGGGCTGAAGTACATCAGCGTGGAGGAGCATCTGCGCCCCGGCCTCCCGCAGCCGACCGCCGAGAACGCCGCCGTGCACGGCGAGATCACGGCGACCCGGATGTACCGCCGCTCGCAGACGGAGGAGCCCGCCGCGCGCTGAGCGGTGCTCACGGGAACGGCCCGACCCCAAGGGGTCGGGCCGTTCCCGTACACGCTTCCTCAGACCGGTTCAGGCCGCTCGGGCCGCCTCGGTCAACGCCGGTGCTTCCGCGCGCCGTGCGCCTGCCGGGGCCGCGTGGACGCTCGGGTCGCCTTCCGCCCGGGCCCCGGGAGCGCCCGGGTCGCCTTCCGCCGCCCGTGCGGCCTTCTCCGTCCGGCGCCGCTCGCGCCGCGACGGACGCGCCGTGCTGCTCGGCTCGGACACCACTCCGTTCCGCTGCCGCCACACCTGACGCGTCACCCACACATCGAGCACGCTCCAGGTCGCCACGACCGTGCTGCCCACCGTGGACAGCAGCATCGGGAACGCGAGCCACGAACTCGTGACCGCGGAGAAGAAGGCCACCATGGCCTGTATCACCGTCACCGAGGTGATCAGCACAGCCCGTACGGCGGCGGTACGCACCGGGTCCGGCATACGGCGCCGGCCCCTCTCGTCCTCCACCCACAACTGCCGCGCGGACCCTGCCTCGTACTCCATCGTTTCGTCACTCCCCACCACTGACGTCCTCATGGGTGGCTGCCCGCCTTGAGTGGCTTTACACGGACACACCCCTCCCCGTACCCAAAGACGATCGACAGGGGGAAAAGGTTTCGCCACTCACGTATCGAAACGTATGTACCGGAACGAAAAATTCCAGCCATCCGTTCGACAGCCCACCGCAAGGTCCGACCGGGTGTCCTGCGCCACACTCCGGAACGCCAACTCCTCGGATAGCGGGACATCTCCTGATCAACACTCACTCAGGAGGCTGAAAATCGCCGGGATGCACCTTCGAGATGGCTGTGATGCAGTAGTAGGCTCGCGCCGCCGATTGTTGAAGCTGAGGGTTGACGCCCTGTGTTGACGCTGTGTGTTGACGCCGCGCGTCGCACAGGAGGTCTCCGCGCCGGGCGGAGGCCGGCCGAACTGGGGGAGGCCATGCGCTTTCGCGGGAAGTCCATCCGCCGGAAGATCGTGGCGTTGCTGCTCGTACCGCTCGTCTCCCTGACCGGCCTCTGGGGCTTCGCGACCGTGCTCACGGGCCGCGAGGCCGACCAACTCCTCGACGTCGGCTACATCGTCGACAAGGTCGGCTACCCGATCGAGGACACCGCGCGCGTCATCCAGAAAGAACGCCGCGAGTCGCTCGTCTACCTCGCCGACCCCCGTGGCGCCGACGCCCTCACCACCCTGCGCACCCAGCGCGAGGCCACCGACCGTCAGATCGTCCTCCTCCGGCGGAACGCCGCCGAGACCGCCGTCCGGGACGAGATGCGGCCCGTCGCCTCGCAGCGCCTCGACTCGCTGCTCACGGCCCTCGACGGTCTGGACGCGCTGCGCCGCTCCGTGGAGAACCGCAGCATCGGCCGGATCCAGGCGCTGGAGTTCTACAACCGCCTCGTCGACCCCTGCTACAGCTTCCTCACCACCCTCCACGCACTGGAGAACGTGGAGATGGACAAGCAGGGCCGCGCCCTCGTCGGCGTCACCCGTGGCCGCGAGATGCTCGCCCGCGAGGACGCCCTCGTCCTCTCCGCGCTCAAGTCCGAGCGCGTCACGGCCGAGGAGATCCGCGCGGTCAGCGATCTCGTCGCCCAGCGCAAGCTCCTGTACGAGGTGAACCTCGAAGTCCTGCCGACCGTCGAGCGCGAGCGGTTCGAGCGGTACTGGGGCAGCCCCGACACCGAGCCGCTGCGCAGCGCGGAGGAGGACCTGATCGCCGCGGGTCCCACCGAGAACCCGCGCGCCGTCACCGCCGCCCGCTGGGAGGAGCGGTCCACCCCGGTCCTCGACGACCTCGCCCGCGAGAACACCGCCGCCGGCGACCGCTACCAGGACCGCGTCCAGCCCGCCGCGTACAGCGTGCTGCTCAAGGCCGGGGTCGCCGGCGTCCTCGGCTTCCTCGCTCTGCTCGTCTCCGTCGTCGTCTCCGTCCGGGTCGGCCGTGACCTCGTCCGCGACCTGCGGCGGCTCCGCAAGGAGGCCCAGGAGGTCTCCGGCGTCCGCCTGCCGAGCGTGATGCGCCGCCTCGCCGCCGGAGAACTCGTCGACGTCGAGACCGAGGTGCCTCATCTGCGGTACGAGGACGACGAGGTCGGCCAGGTCGGGCAGGCCCTCAACACCCTCCAGCGGGCAGCCGTCGAGGCCGCCGTCAAGCAGGCCGAGCTCCGGCGCGGTGTCTCCGAGGTCTTCGTCAACCTCGCCCGCCGCAACCAGGTCCTGCTGCACCGCCAGCTGACTCTGCTCGACACCATGGAACGGCGCACCGAGGACACCGAGGAACTCGCCGACCTGTTCCGGCTCGACCACATGACCACCCGCATGCGCCGCCACGCCGAGGGCCTGGTGATCCTCTCCGGCGCCGCGCCCTCCCGCCAGTGGCGCAAGCCCGTCCAGCTCATGGACGTGGTCCGGGCCGCCGTCGCCGAGGTCGAGGACTACGAGCGGATCGAGGTACGCCGACTGCCCCGGCTCGGCGTCGGCGGCCCCGCCGTCGCCGACCTCACCCATCTCATCGCCGAACTGCTGGAGAACGCCACGGTGTTCTCGCCCCCGCACACCGCCGTGCAGGTCCTCGGCGAGCGGGTCGCGAACGGCTTCACGCTGGAGATCCACGACCGCGGCCTCGGGATGAACCCCGACCTGCTGCTCGACGCGAACCTCCGTCTCGCCGAGACGCCCGAGTTCGAGCTCTCCGACACCGACCGCCTCGGCCTGTTCGTGGTGAGCCGCCTCGCCCAGCGCCAGAACGTCCGGGTCTCGCTGCAACCTTCGCCGTACGGAGGGACCACCGCGGTCGTCTTCATCCCGGCCGCGCTGCTCACCGACGCCCCCGAGACCGAGGGCAGCGGCTTCCGCCTGGACCGGACCTCGACGGTGGGCCGCGCGCCCCAGGGCCGGTCGAACGGCGTGGGGAGCGACCCCTCGGGCCGCCGACCCGCGCTCACCAAGGTGCCGGGCGGGGTTCTCGACGACGCGCCGGGCGCGCCGCTCGACGGGCCCGTCGAGCTCGAAGCGTCCCTGGGCCCGGCCCACCTCGACGAACTGCTCACCCCCTCCGCGGGCGACCTGGAGGACTCCGAGAGCGAGCGGGGCGGCCTCTTCCGCCCCCGGGGTCGCCGCCGCGGCCTGGCCCCCGCCCCCGCGCCGGACGGCGAGCAGCACCAGCAGGCCCCGGACCAGTCGCCCGACCGGTCCCAGGACGCCGTACCCGTACCGCTGCCCCGGCGCCGGCCGCCCACGCTCGTGGTGGACCGAGGCCGCCGCGTCGACGAGCCGGGCCGCGCCCACCCGGTCTCCGCCCAGGACACCGAGACGCGGGACACCGGCTCGGGCGCCGCGGCGGGCGGCGGCTCGGGCTCGGGCGGCGACTTCGGCTCGGGCTCCGGCCCGGGCGCCAGGACCGGCACCTCCAGCGGTACAGGCACCGGCACCGGCGCAGCCGGGCGCACCGGGTCCGGCACCGGCCCGGGCTCCGGCACCCGCCTCCCCGGGCTGCCGCCCACGCTGGTCCCCGTACCGCCCGACGGCCCCGCGCCGTTCGGCGGGCTGCCCCGCCGGGTCCGGCAGGCGAGCCTCGCGCCCCAGCTGCGCGAGACGGACGAACGCACCGACGCCACGGCCTCCACGGGCTCCACCGCCCCGGCCGCCAAGGACTTCGAGCGCGACGCCGAGGAAGTGCGCGACCGCATGGCTTCGATGCAACGGGGCTGGCAGCGCGGACGACGGCAGAACGCCGAGACGACAGCACCAGGAACGACACCCGAGGGGGACGGTCGATGACCGCACCGAACGCCGCAGGAACCCACACCTCCGGAAACGGCAACGGCGAGCTGAACTGGCTCCTCGACGAGCTGGTCCAGCGGGTCGGGTCCATCCGCAAGGCCTTGGTGCTCTCCAGCGACGGGCTCGCCACCGGCGCGTCCGCCGACCTGACCCGTGAGGACGGAGAGCACCTCGCCGCCGTCGCCTCCGGCTTCCACAGCCTCGCCAAGGGCGTCGGCCGCCACTTCGAGGCGGGCCGGGTCCGGCAGACGGTGGTGGAACTGGAGGACGCGTTCCTCTTCGTCACGGCGGCGGGTGACGGCAGCTGCCTCGCCGTGCTCGCCGACGCCGACTCGGACGTCGGCCAGGTCGCGTACGAGATGACGTTGATGGTCAAGAGGGTCGGCATCCACCTGGGGACGGCGCCTCGCTCCGGTCTTTCCGCCGGAGGATGAGTGGGGGGAGACCATGACTGACGGCACGACGCAGGGCACGACCGACGGCACCGCCGGGCCCGCGGCTCTCGATGGCACCCGTGACACCGGGGGCCCGTGGGACCAGGGTCCGCAGCCGGCCCACCACTGGTTCGACGACGACGCCGGACCGGTGGTCCGTCCGTACGCGATGACCCGCGGCCGGACCAGCGCCGCCACCCGCCACCGTCTCGACCTGATCGCCCTGGTGGTGCCCGAACCCGCCGCCGACGACCCCGGCCGGGACCAGACGCTCTCCCCGGAACACGTGGAGATCGTCGAACGCTGCTCGGACACACCCCAGTCGATCGCCGAACTGGCCGCCGGACTCGACCTCCCCGTCGGGGTCGTCCGGGTCCTCGTCGGCGATCTCGTCGAGGACGAACTCGTCCATGTGACCCGCCCCGTTCCGCCGGCCGAGCTGCCGGACGTGAGCATTCTCCGCGAGGTGATCAATGGCCTTCGGGCGCTCTAGCCGCAAGAAACCGCTTGTCGAACCGGTGACCTTGAAGATCCTGGTCGCGGGCGGTTTCGGAGTCGGCAAGACGACGCTGGTCGGCGCCGTCAGCGAGATCAGGCCGCTGCGCACCGAGGAGATCCTCAGCGAGGCCGGCCGGCCCGTGGACGATCTGCACGGCGTGGAGAACAAGTCGACCACCACGGTCGCCATGGACTTCGGCCGGATCACGCTCCGCGAGGACCTGGTCCTCTACCTGTTCGGCACGCCCGGCCAGGACCGGTTCTGGTTCCTCTGGGACGAGCTCGCGCAGGGCGCGCTCGGCGCGGTCGTCCTGGCGGACACCCGCCGTCTGGAGGACAGCTTCGCCGCGATCGACTACTTCGAACGGCGCGGCATCCCGTTCACGGTCGCGGTCAACTGCTTCGAGGGCGCCCAGCGGTTCCCGACCGAGACCGTCCGGGGCGCGCTCGACCTCGACCCCGAGGTCGAGCTGCTGATGTGCGACGCGCGCGACCGCGAGTCGGTGAAGAACGTCCTCGTCGCGGTCGTCGAGCACGCCCTCGTCCTGGCCGACCAGGGAGCGCCCGTGGCCACCTGACGGAATCGGGCAGCTCCCCTGAGTCGGGCAGCCTTACGCAGTCGGGCAACCGGAGTCGTGCCACCTGAGGGAATCCGGCCGTCGGGCGGTGCGGTCCCGACGGCGCCGCAGGCGGCCTCAGCGCACCGCCACGACCGCCGAACCGTGCCCGAACAGCCCCTGGTTCGCGGTGATCCCGGCCCGGGCGCCCGGCACCTGCCGGTCCCCGGCCGTGCCCCGCAGCTGCCAGGTGAGCTCGCAGACCTGCGCGATGGCCTGGGCGGGCACGGCCTCGCCGAACGACCCCAGGCCGCCGCTGGTGTTGACCGGGACCCGGCCCCCGAGGGCGGTGACCCCGTCCCGTACCAGCTTCGCGCCCTCACCGGCGCCGCACAGGCCGATGTCCTCGTACCACTCCAGCTCCAGCGCGGTCGACAGGTCGTACACCTCGGCGAGCGACAGGTCCTCGGGCCCGAGCCCCGCCTCCTCGTACGCGGCGCGGGCGATCGACGCGCGGAAGGTGTGCGGCGCCGGGGAGACCGCGACGGCCGAGTCGGTCGCGATGTCGGGCAGATCGAGGACGGCCTTCGGATACGTCGGCGTGACGGTCGAGACGGCCCGGATACGGACGGGGTCCGGGTGCCCGTGCCGGCGGGCGAACTCCATGCTGGAGAGCACCAGCGCCGCGCCACCGTCCGAGGTCGCGCAGATGTCGAGCAGCCGCAGCGGATCGGCGACGACGGCCGAGGCCGCGACCTCCTCGGCGCTGACCGGCTTGCGGTAGCGGGCCATCGGGTTGAGCGCCCCTGCCGCCGCGTTCTTCACCTTGACCTGGGCGAAGTCGTCCACCGTGTCGCCGTACAGGCCCATCCGGCGGCGGGCGTAGAGCGCGAAGTACGCGGGGTTGGTCGCCCCCAGCACCCGGAAGCGGAGCCAGTCGGGGTCGTCGGGCCGCTCCCCGCCCGCCGGGGCGAAGAAGCCCTTCGGCGCGGAGTCCGCGCCGACGACGAGGACCACGTCCGCGAGGCCGGCCAGGATCTGGGCCCGCGCCGCGCCGACGGCCTGCGCGCCGGAGGCACAGGCCGCGTACACGCTGGTGACGCGGGCGCCCTGCCAGCCGAGCGCCTGGGCGAAGGTCGCCCCGGCCACGAAGCCCGGGTAGCCGCACCGCACGGTGTCCGCCCCGACCACCGCGCCGACGTCCCGCCAGCCGATGCCGGCGTCCGCGAGCGCCGCCCGCGCCGCCGCCGTACCGTACTCGACGAAACTGCGGCCCCACTTGCCCCAGGGGTGCATCCCGGCACCGAGGACGGCGATGTCGTTCACGACCGCTCCTCCGCCCGCCGCGCCTCCGGCGCCGCCACGCGCGCGGGGACGGGCCGCCAGTGCCAGGTGGTCCAGATGTGCTCGTCGTCCTCGTAGAGGACGCCCGGCACCACCTCGACCTCCATGCCGATCGCCAGGTCCGTGGTCCGCACCCCGGGCGCCGCCTGGCCGAGCACCACCATCGCCTCGGCCGCCAGCTCGACGGCGACGAGGGTGTACGGCTCCCAGGGCGCCTCCGGGTCGGAGACGTAGGGCGCGGGCGGACGGTAGCGGCCGTCGGTGTACGACCACACCCGGCCCCGTCGCGAGAGCGGCGTCTCGACCATCGTTCCGCCGCCCGGACAGGCGGGGTTACGGCACCACCCGTCCTCGCGCGGGAAGAAGACGGAGGCACAGGCCGTACAGCGGGTGCCGAGGAGCGAGAACTCCACCGCTTCCTCCGGTTCACCCGCTCCGCCCGGCCCGGCCCCGCCGCTGTCGCCCGTGAACCATCCGGCCACCACCGGCCTGCGCGTCCGTGTCACGACGGCCTCCCCGACCCCGAGATCACCCTTACCTGACGAAGCGTCAGGAAGTCTGGCACGGATGTCGAGCGCTGAGAACCGTACGCACCCTTATCGCGTCCCTACGTACGGAACGGGTGGCCGGGGCCCACGGGGGTGGTTCCGGCCGCCCGTTCCGTACGTCCGGGTGTCAGGTGGCCCGCGACCGAACCGCGCGCCACCGGGAAGTCGAAGAAGGTGCTCGGGAACGGCTCCGGCTTGAAGGTGAAGTGCCACCACTCCTCGGGCAGGTTCACGAAGCCCTGCTCGGCCAGCGTCTCCTTCAGGAGCTGCCGGTTGGCCCGCTGGACGCCCTGGATCCGTGGGTCGTCGGTGTGCGAGAGCGTGTCGAAGCAGTCGAACCCGGTACCCATGTCGACGGAGTTGTCCGGAAAGCGCTCCGCTCGCGGCTTGAAGCACTCCACCAGCTTCTCGCCGGGCACATAGGGGCGGGTGGGCCGGGCGGGCAGTCGCACGATCGTCACGTCGAGCGTCGAGCCCCGACTGTGGCCCGACTTCTCGGCGATGTAACCGTCCGCGAAGAGCCTCGACTTGTCGACCTGGGGATAGAACTCCTTCTTCATCCGCTCGTCGGCCAGGTCCTTCGCCCAGCGCACGAAGTGGTCGACGGCCCGCTGCGGCCGGTAGCAGTCGTAGACCTTCAGGGTGTACCCCTGCGTCCGCAGCCTGACCTGGGCACGGTGCAGCGCCTCGGCGGCGGGGCGGGTCAGGATGCAGACCGGCTGCCGATAGCCGTCGACCCGCTCGCCCAGGAAGTTGTGCGCCGTGGTGTAGCGCATCTCCTGAAGGATCGTCCGGTCCACGGAGCTCAGCGCCACGAACTCCTTCGGCGCCTTCGGCGCCTTCGGCTCCGACCTGGCCTGCGCGGACGGCACGGCGGCGGTGGCGGCCAGCAGGCCCGAGGCCGCGAGCACACCGAGCGTACGGAATGCGGAAGCAACTCTTGTCATGCCCACCGTCTATCAGGTTTCCCGGGGCGCGGGAAAGAGTGATCGCGTACGGTCCTGACGTGAAGGACACCTACTGCTCCAGCTGCGGCACCCGCTACTCCGAGTCGGCCGACTGGCCCCGCGCCTGCGCCGCCTGCGGCGCGGTCGTCTACCGCAACCCGCTCCCCGTCGCCGTCGCCCTGCTCCCCGTCACCGACGCGCAGGGCACCGGCCTCGTCGTCATCACGCGCACGATCGAACCCGCCCTCGGCGGCGTCGCCCTCCCCGGCGGGTTCATCGACCAGTCCGAGGACTGGCGGGACGCCGTGGTCCGCGAACTCCGCGAGGAGACCTGGATCGAGGCGTCGGCCGAGGACGTACGGCTCGCCGACGCGCTCAGCTCCCAGGGCGGCCACCTGCTCCTCTTCGGCCTTCTCCCCACCCGCGCGGCGGACGAACTGCCGCCCTCCGCCCCGACGGACGAGACCAGCGGCAGCCACCTGCTCCGCGCCCCGGCGGAACTGGCCTTCCCGCTCCACACGGAGGCGGTACGACGCTGGTTCGCGGGGAGATACGCCTGACGGCCGACGCGCGGATCCTGGATACCGGAGAGTGGATCCAACATCCAACATCCGAAAGCCAATATCCAAAACGCAATATCCGATGTCCCCGCCCAGATATCCAGGATCCGGAGCGGACCCCGACACCCCGCGCCCCCCTTACCCCCCACCACCCCGCACCCGCACCGGCAGCTCCACCTCGACCGCCCCGTCGTCCGTCACCCGCTCCACGACCACCCGGCCGTCCACCAGCCGCGACGTGTACCGCTCGATCTCCCCGACCTGCCACCCGTCACCGCTGTCCCGTACGACGAGCCCACCGCCGGTCCGCCCGGCGGCCGGGGCCCACACCTCCAGTTCGAGCTCCCCGTCCTCACCCCGCACCGGAATCACCGCCCCGGCCCGCGCGAGCACCGGGATACCGGACCAGGGCGCGTCGAGCAGCACCTGCCCCGGCCCGTCGTACGCCTGCCCCGTCGCCGTGTCGTACCAGCGCCCGCGCGGCAGCCGCACCGCCCGCCGGTCGGTCCCCCGGGCGAGCACCGGGGCCACGAGCAGCGCGTCGCCCACGAGGAACGCGTCGTCGCAGTCCCGAAGGACCCGGTCCTCCGGCGACCCCCACCACAGGGGCCGGATGTACGGCGCACCCGTCAGCCGTGCGAGCTGGGAGAGGGTCACGAAGTAGGGCCGCATGCGTTCCCGTTCGGCGAGCGCCACGCGCGCGTGCTCCAGAACCTCGGGGCCGAACTCCCACGGCTCGCGTCGCCCCGCGTCGAACGCCGCGTGCGTGCGGAACAGCGGCATCCACGCCCCCAGCTGGTACCAACGCAGGAACAGCTCGGGCGAGGGGCTACCGTCGAAGCCGCCCACGTCCGGCCCCGAGTACGGCACCCCGCACAGCCCGAGCCCCAGGACGAGCGACAGGGAGGCACGAAGCCCCGGCCACCCGGTCGCCACATCCCCCGACCACGTCCCTCCATACCGCTGCATGCCGGCCCACCCCGAGCGCGAGAAGAGGAACGGCCGTTCGTCCGGACGTAGCCGGCGCAGCCCGTCGTAGCCGGCCCGTGCCATCGTCAGCCCGTACACGTTGTGCCCCTCGCGATGGTCGCCGCCGCGCCCCTCCAGGGCATGCCGCGCCGAGCGGGGCAGCGACTGGTCGCCGAAGGGGGCGAAGGAGACCGGCTCGTTCATGTCGTGCCAGACACCCGAGAACCCCTGCGCGAGCCGCTCCTCGTACAGCCCGCCCCACCACTCCCGTACCGCCGCGTCCGTGAAGTCCGGATAGGCGCACTCGCCCGGCCACACCACCCCGTGCACCTCGCTGCCCCGACCGTCGCGGATGAAGGCCCCGCAGGCGGTCCCGGAGTCGTACACGGCGTTCCCCGGCTCCGCCTTCACCGCCGGATCGACGATGGACACCAGCCGTACGCCCTGCTCCCGCAGCTCGCCCGCCAGCCCCGGCAGGTCGGGGAACCGCTCGCGGTCCACCGTGAACACCTGGTGCGCGTCGTAGTGGTCGATGTCCAGGTGGAGCACCGACAGGGGGAGGCCCCGCTCGCGGTAGCCGGCCACCACGCGCCGCACCTCCCGCTCGCTGCCGAACCCCCACCGCGCGTGCTGCGGACCCAGTGCCCAGGACGGCGGCAGCGCCGGTGCCCCGGTCAACGCCGCCCAGCCGTGCAGCACGCGCGCGGGGGTACCGACCACCACCCAGCAGCGCAACGGCCCCCCGCCCATCCGGACCTCGCTGGTCCCCGGCCGGTCGTGCCCCGACCCGGCCCCCTCCTCACCTTCGGTGAGGGTGACCCGCCCCTCCCAGGAGTTGTCGTGGAAGGCCAGATGGGTCCCCGCGTCCGCGACGACGAACTGCACCGGCATCGTGATGTACAGCGGATCGTCCCCGGGGGAGAAGCTCCCCTTGGGATCGGTGTTCCACAGCCGGTACGTGCCGTCGCGCAGCCGCGGACCCGACGACCGTCCACCGAGGCCGAAGAACCGCGCGTCCGCGGGCACCTCGCTGCGCTGCGCCCACCGCGCGGGGCCGCCGGAGACCGGCTCCCACCAGCGCGGCGGCAGATCCCGGCGCAGGACCACCCCGCCGGGCGTGCGGATCTCCACCGCGCCGTGCCGGGACACCGCGACCGTCACCCGTTCGGAGACGACCCGCCACCCGCCGTCGGTGTCCGGCTCGAGGCGGGCCCGGGGGTCCGGGTCCGGCGCCTGTCCGGCCAACGCGTACGACGGCAGCTGCTCGGCCCCGTCCCAGCCCCAGAACACCGTGCCCCCGGCCGACACACTGATCCGCAGCTCCGAGCGGGCGAACCGGACGATCCCGCCGCCCGGCGACGGCTCCGCCTCGCCCACCGGCCCCGGCACCCGTGCCCGCTCCGCACCCCTCGGCGGCAGCCCCCACGCGTCCGTCCTGCGCTGCCGCCACGCCGAACGCACCGCCCGCAACCCTTGCACCGAACCGAACACCCTCACCGAACGCACCAGCTCACGACCGTCCATGCTGCTCAGCCTGCCAGTCGGTCCGGCCTTGGCGAGCTTCGTTCAACTGCCGTTCACCCGTGGTGGGAGCACATATTCAGCATCCCGACCATGGGCGGGGAACCCTGGTGCGAACGCCGCTCCCATGGCATCGTCCGTGTCAGCCGCGTCACGCGCACACCCCAGCACGTGCGCGGGACACACGCAGACCCCGCGTACGCCCAGGGAGCCACCCCACATGACATCAGCGCACACCGAGCCGCTCTGGCAGCCGGACGAGCCCCGCATCGACGCCGCAGCGGTCACCCGCTTCCAGGCCTGGGCCGCCGAGCGTCACGGAGCCCCGGCCGCAGGCGGATACCCGGCCCTGCACCGCTGGTCCGTCGAAGACCTGGAGTCCTTCTGGCAGGCCGTCGTCGAGTGGTTCGACGTCCGCTTCTCCACACCGTACGAGCGCGTCCTCGGCGACCGTTCGATGCCGGGCGCCCAGTGGTTCCCGGGAGCCACCCTCAACTACGCCGAGCACGCCCTGCGCGCCGCCGCCGAGCGACCCCATGACACGGCACTGCTGCATGTGGACGAAACACATGAGCCACGCCCGATCACCTGGGCCGAGCTGCGCCGCCAGGTCGGCTCCCTCTCCGCCGAACTCCGCGCACTCGGCGTGCGACCCGGCGACCGCGTCAGCGGCTACCTCCCCAACATCCCCGAGGCCGTCGTCGCCCTCCTCGCCACCGCCGCCGTCGGCGCCGTATGGACCTCCTGCGCGCCCGACTTCGGGGCGCGCAGTGTCCTCGACCGCTTCCAGCAGGTCGAGCCGGTCGTCCTGTTCACCGTCGACGGCTACCGCTACGGCGGCAAGGAGCACGACCGCCGCGAGACGGTCGCCGAGCTCCGCGCCGAACTCCCCACGCTCCGCGCCGTGGTGCACATCCCCCTCCTCGGCACCGAGCCCCCCGAGGGAGCGCTCGCGTGGTCGGCCCTCACGGCGGCGGACACGGAGCCGCTCTTCGAAGAGGTGGACTTCTCCCACCCCCTCTGGGTCCTGTACTCCTCCGGCACGACGGGCCTGCCCAAGGCGATCGTGCAGTCCCAGGGCGGCATCCTGGTCGAGCACCTGAAGCAGCTCGGCCTGCACTGCGACCTCGGCCCGCAGGACGTGTTCTTCTGGTACACCTCCACCGGCTGGATGATGTGGAACTTCCTCGTCTCCGGCCTGCTCACCGGCACCACGGTCGTCCTCTACGACGGCAGCCCCGGCTACCCCGACACGGCCGCCCAGTGGCGCATCGCCGAACGGACCCGGGCCACCCTGTACGGCACCTCCGCCGCGTACGTCATGGCCTGCGCCAAGGCGGATGTCCACCCGGGCCGGGACTTCGACCTCTCCGCGATCAACTGCGTCGCGACCACGGGCTCCCCGCTCCCGCCGGACGGCTTCCGCTGGCTCCACGACGAGGTCCGCGAGGACCTCTGGATCGCCTCGGTCAGCGGCGGCACGGACGTCTGCTCCTGCTTCGCCGGAGCCGTCCCCACGCTCCCCGTCCACATCGGCGAACTGCAGGCGGCCGGCCTCGGCACCGACCTGCAGTCCTGGGACCCGTCCGGCAAACCGCTGATCGGCGAGGTCGGCGAACTCGTCGTCACCAACCCCATGCCGTCCATGCCGATCCGTTTCTGGAACGACCCCGACGGCAGCCGCTACCACGACAGCTACTTCGAGATGTTCCCGGGCGTCTGGCGCCACGGCGACTGGATCACGATCACCGATCACGGCTCCGTGGTCATCCACGGCCGCTCCGACTCCACCCTGAACCGCCAGGGCGTACGGATGGGCAGCGCGGACATCTACGAGGCGGTCGAACGCCTCCCGGAGATCCGCGAGTCCCTCGTCATCGGCCTCGAAGAGCCGGACGGCGGCTACTGGATGCCGCTCTTCGTCCACCTCACGGACGGCGCGACCCTGGACGAGGCACTGATCACCCGCATCAAGCGGACGATCCGCGCCGAACTCTCCCCGCGCCACGTCCCCGACGACATCATCGAGGTCCCCGGCATCCCCCACACCCTCACCGGCAAGCGCATCGAGGTCCCGGTCAAACGCCTCCTCCAGGGCACCCCGATGGCCAAGGCGGTCAACCCGGGATCGGTCGACAACCTGAGCCTGCTCGACTTCTACGAGCACCTGGCCCGGTCCCGCACCCGCTGACGCGCACCCGCGCCGCGGGGCGGGCCGGCGCCCGGCCCGCCCCGCGACGCGAAGCAGCCGCGCGGGTTCCGGGGCGGCGGCAGCCCCCTACCCCCCGTACGTCGCCTGCGCCTCACCCAGGACGTCGGCGAAGTCCGAGGCCAGCCGCCGCGCCGCCGCCGCATCCAGGGTCGCCGTCGTGATCCGCACCGCCGTGGGCGCCGCGATACGGAACCGCGCCCCCGCGGCCACCCACCACCCGCGCGTCCGCAGCCCGTTGACCACCGCCGACTCGTCCCGTACGGGCACCCACACATTCAGCCCGCCCGCACCGGAGCCCCCGGCCGACCGGACACCGTACGAGTCCAGCGCGTCGACCAGCGCCGCCCGGCGTTCCGCGTACGCCGCCTCTCCGGCCGCCACCAGCCGCGCGACCGCCGGGTCGGAGAACAGCCCGAGCACCGTCTCCTGAAGAACATGGCTGACCCAGCCGGACGTCATCAGCATCCGTCCGTCGTGCCGTGCGAGCGTCACCGGGTCACCTGCGACCCCGGCCCACCGCAGGTCCACCCCCAGACGCTTGGAGACCGTCCGCACCTGCGCCCACCGCTCCAGCCCCGCCGCGGCCAGCGTCGGGGCCACCGGACCCGCGATCTCCACGTGGTAGTCGTCCTCGACGACCAGGACGTCGGGGAACTCCCGCAGCATCGCGGCCAGTTCGTCCCGCCGCCCGACGGAGAACGACGCCCCCGTGGGGCACTGGGCCCGCGGACTGCACACCACCGCCCGCGCCCCCGCCCGCAGCGCGCCCCGGAGCGCCTCGGGCGTGATTCCCTCGCCGTCCACGGCCACCGGCACCGTCCGTAGGCCCAAGGCCGGCACCAGGTCCAGGAGATGGTGGAAGCCGGGGTCCTCCACGGCCACCGCGTCCCCCGGCCGCAGCTCGACGGCGAGCAGCCGGGCGATGCAGTCGAGCGCCCCGTGCGCGAACGTCACCCGCTCCGCCGGTACGCCGTCGCGGGCGTACCAGGCGCGGGTCAGCTCCTCGAGGCCCGCGATCCGGGGCGCGGCGCGATGCGACCCGTACACGGGCCTGACCTCGCTCGGCGGCCGCAGCACCGGCAGGAAGGCCGGGTCGGGCAGGCCACTGGCGAGGTCCACCACGCCCGGCGGCACGCGCGGCGGCCGCCGCGAGGCGACCGAGGGCGCCTCCGCGACCACCGTGCCGCCCCGGCCCCGCGTGACCACCAGACCGCGCCCCCGCAGCTCCTTGTACGCCGTCGCGACCGTGCCGGGACTGATCCCCAACTCGTCGGCGAGGCGCCGCACCGGAGGCAGCGCGTCGCCAGGCGCGAGCTCGCCCTCGGCCACGCCGCGCTCGACGGACGCGGCAACCCCCTTGGCCGTCGTCCCCTGGATCGAATATTGTGTCACCACGTACTGAACTATGTATCAATACAATACTCGCGTCAAGGGGGAACCGAGTTGAGCCGCACGACTTCCTGGCACAGCGCCGTCAGCGAGCGCATACCCGGAGGCCGCGACGGCCGCCGGATGCTCGTCGTCAGCATCATCGACAAGACCGGCACCGGCCTCTGGGCCGGCTGCGCCGTCCTCTACTTCACCTACGTCTCCGGCCTCGGCCTCGGTCAGGTCGGCCTCCTCATGACCGTCTCCGGGGGAGTCGGCATCGCCGGATCCCCCCTCGCCGGCCGGCTCGCCGACCGCTACCCCCTCGTCACGATCATCGTCGGCGCCCAACTCATGCGCGGCGCCGCCCTCCTGCTCCTCCTCACCACCGACAACCTGCTCCTCCTCACGCTCTACTCCGCCCTCGGCGCCCTCCCCGACCGCGCCGGCAGCGTCCTCATCAAGCTCTACGCGGCCCGCCTCGCCGGCCGCGACCGGGTCCGCTACCAGGCGATCCAGCGCACCACCGTCAACATCGGCTGGTCCATCGGCGGCCTCGGCGCCGCCGCCGCGCTCGCCACCGGCAGCACGCGCGCGTACGGCCTGCTCCTCATCGGCAACGTCCTCACGTACGTCGTCATCGCCGCGCTCACCCTCCGCTGCGCCGAACCCCCGGCCCCCTCCCGCGTCGCAGCGACCTCCACCACCTCCCCGGCCCCCGCCACCACCGGCGAACCGGCACCCTCCCGCCCCACCTCCCCCTGGCGCGACCGCACCTTCCTCGGCTACACCGCCACCGACGCCGCCCTCTTCCTCGACGACACGATCCTTCAGGTCGCCGTCCCCCTCTGGATCGTCCACGCCACCAGCGCACCCGTCGGGCTGGCCCCGCTCCTGCTGGTCCTCAACACCGTCCTCGTCGTGATCTTCCAGGTCCCCCTCGCCCGGTTCGGCGCCACCACGAAGGCCGCCCGCCGGCTCCTGGTCCCCCTCGCCGGGCTCTTCCTCACCGGCACCCTGGCCCTTGCCGCCTCCGCGGCCGGCGGCACCGCCCTCGCCGTCACGGCCCTGGTCGTCGCCGTCGTGGCGCTGACCTTCGCCGAGATCATCCACGCGACCGCCTCCTGGGAACTCTCCGTCGCCCTGGCCCCCGCCCATGCTCAGGGCGCCTACCTCGGAGTCCACGGAATCGCCCAGTCCGCACAGCGATTCGCAGGCCCCCTCCTCGTCACCGGCGTCATGGCCGCGGGCGCGCTCGCCTGGCCCGTGCTCGGCCTCGGCCTCGTCGCGGCGGGCGCCGCACAGCACCGACTGATCCGCGACCGCCTCACCCAGCCGTCACCGTCACCGTCACTGTCAGTGGCGAAGGTTACGGTGAGTGAGCACTGATCGACAGCGCTCAGGGGGAGACATGACCCAGCCCGGCACCACCACATCCCTGCGCCGCGCCCTGCGCCGCGAAGTCCCCAGCACCGTCGGCCTCCTCGCCGATGAGGACGACTTCACCGCGATGCGCCGGTACGCCACGTTCGCCTTCGACGACCACGCCGCCTACCTCCGGCAGGTCGAAGGCCTCCTCAAATCCCTCGCCACCCAGGGCGGTCACACCACGGTCGCCCTCTTCGACCCCGAGGAGTACGAGCAGTTCTGCGCGGACACCGGCCTCGACCCCGACCGCCCCGCCAGCCGCAGCCGCTACACCGCCGAACTGGCCGCCGCCGGCGCCCTCGTCGCGTACACGGGCCAACCCATGACCACCCTGGTCCCCACTCTCATCGACACCGCCGTCCGCCACGCCACCTGGGAGTACGCCACGACGCTCCTCTCCGGCGCCGGCGACTGCGCCACCTGCGGCCAGGACATCGGCCGAGAAGCCTTCGCGCACGCCACACGCCAACTCACCCGACTCCTCGAAGCCGCCGGCCCCGGGAACCACCACCTCGTGTGCAGCGTCCCCGCCGACGACGAACACCTCCTCGCCGTCCTCCAGGCGACCCGCGACGGCGACGGCCCGGCCCACCTCGACGGCGACGAAGCAGCCGAGTTCGCCACCGTCCTCGCCGTCGGCATCGCCCTCGACAGCCCCGGGGGAGTCGTCCTGCGCACCACCCTCCCCGGCACGCGCGACCGCCTCCACGGCTGGCGCCTCACCGGAGGAAACCTGCGCCCCCTCACCGAAGCCGAAGTCTTCAGCGCCTACTGCACCGACGCCCGCACCGGAGAGCCGATCGCCCCCGAACCAGGCGTCGACCACCGCGCCGGTTTCGCCCTCGCCCCGGACGAGGACGACTGGCCCACCCACCACTGACGCCCACCGACGCCGAAGGGGCTCCCCGCCACACCCGTGACGGGAAGCCCCTCCGATCCACACCTACGAACGAGCAGGGATCACTCCCCGGAAAGCACCGCCTGCGCGGCCACGCGGGCCTCCTCGGCCGTGTCCGCAGCCCGAGCCGCGGCAGCGGCCCGCTCGCACTGCGCCAGCGTGTATTTGGCGAGCGTCGCCCGCACATAAGGAATGGACGCGGCACCCATCGACAGAGAGGTGACCCCCAGACCCGTCAGCACACAGGCCAGCAGCGGATCCGCAGCGGCCTCACCACAGACACCACAGCTCTTGCCCTCGGCCTTGGCCGCCTCCGCGGACAGCGCCACCAGGTCGAGCAGCGCAGGCTGCCACGGGTCCTGCAGCCGCGACACCGCACCGACCTGACGGTCGGCGGCGAAGGTGTACTGCGCCAGGTCGTTGGTGCCCAGCGACAGGAACTCCACCTCCTGCAGGATCGAACGCGCCCGCAGAGCGGCGGAGGGAATCTCCACCATCGCGCCGAACTTGGCCTGCAGCCCCGCCTCACGGCACGCGTCGGCGAAGGCCTTCGCGTCCGTACGGTCCGCCACCATCGGCGCCATGACCTCCAGGTACACCGGCAGACCCTCGACGGCCTTCGCCAGCGCGGTCAGCTGCGTCCGGAGCACCTCGGGGTGGTCGAGCAGCGACCGCAGACCCCGCACACCCAGCGCCGGGTTCGGCTCGTCCGCGGGCGTCAGGAAGTCGAGCGGCTTGTCCGCGCCGGCATCCAGCACCCGCACGACCACACGACCCTCGGGGAAGGCCTCCAGCACCTTGCGGTACGCCTCGACCTGCTTCTCCTCGGTCGGAGCCTTCTTGCTGTCGTCCAGGAAGAGGAACTCCGTACGGAAGAGACCGACACCCTCCGCACCGGCCTCCACCGCCGCCGGCACATCCGCCGGACCACCGACGTTGGCGAGCAGCGGCACCTTGTGCCCGTCCGAGGTCGCGCCCGGACCGCTGGACGCGGCAAGCGCGGCCTTGCGCTCGGCGGCGGCAGCGGTCAGCTGTGCCTTCTTCTCCTCGGTCGGGTTCACGAAGAGCTCACCGGTGGACCCGTCCACGGCGATCACCGTCCCCTCGCCGATCTCCCCCGCACCAGGCAGGGCCACCACGGCGGGAACACCCAGCGCCCGCGCGAGAATCGCGCTGTGGCTGGTGGGCCCGCCCTCCTCGGTCACGAAACCGAGCACCAGCGCCGGGTCGAGCAGCGCCGTGTCGGCGGGAGCCAGGTCCCGCGCGATCAGCACGTACGGCTCGTCACTGTCCGGCACACCCGGCATCGGCACCCCGAGCAGCCGCGCGACGATACGGTTCCGCACGTCGTCGAGGTCGGCCACCCGCCCGGCCATGTACTCACCCGCGCCCGCGAGCAGCTCGCGGTAGTGGGAGAACGCGTCGTAGATACCGCGCTCGGCAGTGCTGCCGACCGCGATCCGCCGGTCGACATCAGCGATGAGCTCGGGGTCCTGGGCGATCATCGCCTGGGCCTCCAGCACATGCTGAGCCTCACCGCCGGCCAGATTGCCGCGCGCAATCAGGTCGGCAGCCACAGCTTCCACGGCCTGACGGGCGCGCCCCTGTTCGCGCTCCGCCTCCTCGGCCGGAATCTGCTTGGCCGGCGGCTCGAGAACCGCCGTACCCATGTGCCGGACCTCGCCGATCGCCACTCCGTGGCTGACGCCGACGCCTCGCAGCGTTGTCTCCATCTCACCGTCTCCGATAGAGCGACGGCACACGGCCGCCGCGATGAATGTCGAACGTGTGGTCGTCACGTGGACGACGCAGGCGTCAGCTCCAGTGGAAAAGCTGGTCGCCGGCCTTCACGTCGCCGTCCTCGCTGAGCGCGGAGAGGGAGTCGGCCGTGGCCTCCAGGGCCACGACGGGACAGATGGGGGACTTGCCGGCGGCCTCGACGGCGGCCGGGTTCCAGCGGACGACGACCTGGCCCCGCTGCACGGTGTCGCCCTTGCTGACGAGCAGCTCGAAGCCCTCGCCATTGAGCTGGACGGTGTCGATGCCGAGGTGCGTCAGCACACCGTGCCCTTCGGCGTCGACGACGACGAAGGCGTGCGGGTGCAGAGAGACGATGACGCCGTCGACCGGCGAGACGGCCTCCGTCGAGTCACGGTCGGGGTCGATGGCGGTACCGGGACCGACCATCGCACCGGAGAAGACCGGGTCGGGTACAGCGGCGAGACCGATGGCGCGTCCGGCAAGCGGCGACGTCACGGATGTCATGGGAAGCCTCCCAGGGGCGGAGATTGTGTGGCGCCGTCACTGCCTGTCCTGGACGGCGTACTGTTCAGAAGCGTAAGTCATAGGAAGTCCCGGTTCCGCACGAGACGTACCAGTTGGCGGACCTAGGGACCACACGGAAACGATTTGCCTCAGCTGGCGGTGGGATGTACTGTCGTACTCCTGCCTGGCCCCAACGCGGCTTTGAGTCGTGGGTCGGCAGCACCTATCGAGCCAGATCCTAACCCCAGTGGTCTACACCTCTGCATGCCTGTGGAGCGCGTGGTCAGGGGGAGCGAAAAAGCCTGGTAGTGTTTGACCCCGCCGCAAGGGAAAGCGCGAAAAGCGAATTCCTGAAATGGCAGCCCGCTCCAGCGGGTGGCAGAAACGGAAATCGGATCTGCTAAGCTGGAAACACGAAAGACCGAAGGGAAAAGCCCGGAGGAAAGCCCGAGAGGGTGAGTACGAAGGAAGCGTCCGTTCCTTGAGAACTCAACAGCGTGCCAAAAATCAACGCCAGATTAGTT